>NZ_JBRKSZ010000008.1:0-790000 GCF_056155945.1 Bacillus sp. GM2 | reverse complement strand
TCGGAGGCGGACTAGTTGGTTTTGGTCAGTTAGAATACGTTTTACTGGATTTGGTTTTGCGATATTTTGCTTCTGACTTATTGAAATGTATAAAAGCAGGCTTAACGCCTGCTTTTACTGCTATACCCACTCATATAAAACGTTAATTGCGACTTCTAAGACAAGAAGGAACAACATATAACTCCCGTACTTTAACGTATCAGGTTCATGCTGTTTTGAGTCTTTAAAAGTCCATATAAATAATGCTGCAACGCCTATAATGGCCACGATTTTGCTAAGCGTTAATAATGACATGACGACCTTCCTTTATATTGAAAATTCATTTATCATCTATCTTCTACATTTATAATTAAGATCCCTTTTAGCTGTAAAAACTTTCTCTGCTATTCAAACAAGCCCTCTGTCATCCGAGTCAGAGAGCTTTTTTGAACATGTTTAAAATCCATTTAAAATAGAGAAGATCCGATTATTCACACTGCCAAAAGACTTAATGTTGTTTTGGATGTTTGAAAATAGGATGACGTACCTGCTTCCTGTCAGACTGAAGCTGTTTAATATGTTATAGCCGGGCATGACACCGTGGCTTGAATAGCTTCCCGGCGACACATAAAAGCCCATGCCGTATGTTGCTTTATTCGGTGTAAACATTTTCATAAAACTTTCATTGGAAATGATTTTTCTTTCGTAAAGCGCCTTATCAAACAAATACATATCATAAGCGGTCATATAAATATCACCGGCCCCGTAAAGCTGTGATAAATCCGGCATGTCAGGCGTATAAAGCTCTTTTTTCGGGTTTAATTTATACCCTGTCGACGGATTTGACTCTTTAGCAAATGTTTTATAAAAGCCTGCGTGTTTCATACCGGCAGGTTTAAAAACGTGCTTTTTGATGTATTGGTCGACTGGTTCACCGCTTACCATGGACACAATGTATGCCAGAACCGAGTAATTGGAGTCTCTATAATCCCATTTCCCAGTTGGGTATTTTACGCCCCGTTTTTCGATATCTTTAATTAAATCTTCCGGTGAAATATATCCGTGACCTTCTTTGTGTCCCCTAATCCCTGATGTATGTGTCAAGAAATGATAAAGGGTGATCTTTGAACCGTTTGGAAAGTCAGGAAGATACTTAGAAACAGGGTCATTTACTGACAGCAATCTTTTTTCCTCAAGCTGTAAAATTGCCGTTGCAATAATTGCTTTTTGTGATGACCCTACATAAAAGACGGTGTCCGGTGTATTGGGGACCATTTCCTCGCGGTTTGCATATAAATACCCTTTGCTTGTCACAACTTTTCCGTCTTCTACAATTAATGCTGTGCCGCTGAATCCAATGCTTTTTAAATATTGATCCAATTGAGCATTATCATTTTTTGTGATGATAGGGTTCTTTTTTGTTTCGTTTTGATTTGTCTTCTTCTTTGCTTCAGGCTGTTCTTTTTTTTCAGTTGCCTGCAGTTGGTTTTCCTGGTGATCTCGCATACCGCTTGGAAGTGCAAGATAAATTAATCCACAAACAAGCAGAAAGGAAAATATGATGAGCCTTCTTTTTGTTTTCTGCTTTTTTCTTTTCTTTATTCGCGTTCTGTATGTTCTTGCCATGGCGGGTACTCCTTCTTTTATATGTGACGTATTTACTGACGCAATAACCCCTTAAAAAGTTTCTTCAAAATGCTAATATTTTCATACATGGACTCGAATAATGCCAAAATTTACATATTGTTTACACTTGATTAGGAACAAACGTTCGTATAAAATAAAGATGAGAGGTGAGACGATGAATAAGCTGTTGTATCGTTCAATGGAAGACGGTTTTCCGGTAGAAATCATTTACATGAAAGAAAGCAGTTTTTCTAAACGGGCGATTCTCGTGAAAGAAATTAAAAACGGTTATGTGAAAGCATTTTGCTTCCAAAAACAGCAGGTTAGAATATTTAAGATGGAGGCCATTTTAACCGTGTTCCCCTATAAAAAAAGCTCAGCTCATTATGCCTAAAAGCTGCTTCTTCATCTTGCTGTCTTCTTCTGTATTCCCTTCCTGTTTTGATATTCCATCTTTTGTTATAATGAATGTAAATTCGATTTAAAGAGAGCGGGCGTTTTACATCTATGCTTCAGACGATCAATAAAACACTTGGTAAGATTATGCCTTTACTGACGCCTTTAAGTGTTGTCAGCGGGGTGTTGCTTGCGGATTACTTAAATGGGCTGGCGGGTCTTGTGCCGTGGATTTTTGCATTCATGACGTTTGCCGGCAGCCTTGGGGCAAATTTTCAGTCGCTGAAAACAGCGATGGTTCATCCCTTGCCGATGCTTCTCGCTTTATTTGTTTTACACTTATTTATGCCTGTTCTGGCATGGAGCACGGGGCATCTTGTGTTTAGCGGAGATTCATTGACGATTACAGGGCTTACCCTCGGTGTTGTCATTCCGACGGGGATTACGAGTATGATTTGGGCTGCCATGTATAAAGGAAACATCGGCTTAACCCTATCGATTATTTTAGTGGACACGATTCTTTCGCCTTTCATCGTTCCGTTCAGTCTTTCCATCCTGGCCGGGGCGCATGTTGAAATGGATGTAATCGGTATGATGAAAGGTTTAGTCGGAATGATTGTGATTCCTTCTTTATTAGGAATGCTCGTCAATCAATTTTCAATACCGGAGCGGACAGCGCGTTTAAGCGCAAATTGCGCTCCATTTTCGAAAATCGGGTTAGCCGCCGTGGTGGCGATTAACAGTTCAGTGGTCGCTCCTTACCTGAAAAACGTCGATTTAAAGTTTTTAACGATAGCCGTTACGGTTTTTTTGGTGGCATTTACAGGCTACCTGACAGCTTGGCTGATCGGTCGGCTGATGAAACGGCCCCAGGAGGAGATCGTGGCTTTAATTTTTACCGGAGGAATGCGGAATATTAGCGCGGGTGCTGTTTTGGCCACCGGGTTTTTTCCGCCGCAAGTGGCGGTGCCCGTTGTCATCGGCATGCTGTTTCAGCAGATCCTGGCTGCGCTATTTGGGCATTTGCTTGCAAGAAGCGAGCTGAAAAAAACGTATCATTTGGACAAAAAAACGGGTCTGCCCTCATAGTTGGCAGACTCAAACCTTACAGGAGTGAAAAACAATGAAAACCAATAGAGTAAGTGTGATGATTTGGACTTTAATTTCCGCATTTTTGTTTTGTTCTTTATTAGTGACAGCTTCACTTTCTCCGCTCGCTCATTCAGGCCCTCATGCTAATGAGTTTGGCACTTTGGGGATGTGGGCGGCAATCGGAACCGTTTTGC
Source organism: Bacillus sp. GM2 (assembly GCF_056155945.1). NCBI lineage: Bacteria > Bacillati > Bacillota > Bacilli > Caryophanales > Bacillaceae > Bacillus > Bacillus sp. GM2. Next base: position 786,713 of record NZ_JBRKSZ010000008.1, on the reverse strand, counting down.
TCTTTTATATCCTGCCCCTCGCTGTTTATATGGCCGGGTTTGATGCGATGAAGTTTGTAATGGCTGTTCTTTGCGTAATTGGATTAATCATCATGCTGACCATGATTCCAGTGGTTATGTTGATTGGCGCTGTTGGCGGATATGCTTCTGCTTTATTGGGCGTCGCAGGCCTTTGCATTCTGTTAGCGATCGTGAATGTGATTTGGTTAGTCGCCGCTTTTCGCAGGCCGTCAGCGGTTTCTTCTTTTAATATTTAAAAACCGCTTTCCCGCGTTGTGTTCAAGTTCGCCAAGTTCCTTTTGCGATCAGGTGGACGTTGCCCCCGACGTGAATCTCTGTGCTGTTTTCCGTTGTGTGCGCTTCAATAAAAAGGAGGGAAGGCCGGTTTATTTCAAACCCTTGTTCAGCCCTTATACTGAGCTCATTTTGATTAAAATAACCGTGATGCAGTAAATATCCTGCGAGATCCCCGATTGCGCTGCCTGTTGCCGGATCTTCGGGAACGCTGAGACAGTCGCAAAAAACTCGTGTATTGATGTGACTTTGTTCATGATAGGTTTCCGTAGAAAAAACGAGCAGACTGGCTTCTGTTTCTTTCATAAAAGCTTCAAACTGCTCCTTGTTGATTTTGCATTTTTTTACTGCACTTAGCGAATTTAACGGGACGATAACTGCTGGCAGACCTGTGGAAACCTCTTGTATCGGGAAATTCGAATCCATATCACATGTGTCGATTCCGAGTACCTCTGCCATCATTTCTTTATTAAAAGTTCGTTTAAATACAGGCGGATTTTGCTTCATCCAAATGATCTGATCTTCACCTTTGTCAAACGTCACCGGTATTGCGCCTGCTCGTACATTTAAAATGACGTTTGAAGATGGTTCAGTTTCGATTTCATTTTTAATGATAAACGCTGTGCCCAGCGTCGGATGTCCTGCAAACGGAATTTCTTTTTCCGGGGTGAAGAATCGGACATCATACCCGCCGTTTTCCTGTTTTCCTAATATAAATGTTGTCTCGGAAAAATTGATTTCCCTGGCTATTTTTTGCATTTCATCACTTGATAGGTTTTTTTCTGTTTTAAAAACAGCGAGCTGGTTTCCTGTATATTTTCTTTCTGCAAACACATCCACAAGGTAAAATTCCATCTGATGTCTCTCCCCTTTAAAATGACCTTCCCGCCCTAAAGGCAGTTTTACATATCTTACATGAGATGAGAATCATTGAACAGTCTAAAAAAATAAAGAAGAGCGGATCCCGCTCTTCCTAATAAAGCAAATATTTCTTTCTGATATTCATAAACCGTTTTTGCTCTGCTTCGTATTTTTTGACGATTTCATCAATTGAAGCGCCTTGTTCAATCATGGTTTTGACCCATCCGTTCCCGATTAGACGGTTGAAATTTCCAGAAGGGAGGAATTCAAAGTCGTCCGGGTAGAGGTCATGGACGGTTTTGATGATCGCGATACCGGTATTTACAGGCTTAAAAGCGGACCTGTTGGTCACGTAAAGTTCCACCCCGTGGCACAGTTTATTTTGATGCTTGGAAAATGTCGGAGTGAACGAGGCGGCTCTGAATCGGACGCCAGGAAGCTTCAGACCGTTTAACTTTTCGGCGAGCTCCGTACTTTTCATGTAGGGCGCACCAATTAATTCAAATGGCTTTGTCGTGCCCCTTCCTTCTGACATATTGGTTCCTTCAATTAAACCTGTGCCCGGGTAGACGATGCTCGTATCCGGGGTCGGCATGTTCGGGGACGGCAGGACGAAAGGAAGACCAGTGTCTTCAAAGAACATCTGCCGCTTCCACCCTTTCATTTTAATGACGGTTAAATCGGCGCCGATGTTAAATTCATCATTAAACAGCTTTGCCAGTTCTCCTGCGGTCATTCCGTGCTTTAAAGGAATGGGATACATTCCGACAAATGAAGAATAATCCGGATCAAGGACAGGTCCTTCAACTTTTAAGCCGCTTTGCGGGTTTGGCCGGTCAAGAACCATGAATGGAATGCCGTTTTCTTTTGCCGCCTCCATCGCATATGCCATTGTGTAAATGTAAGTGTAAAACTGCGTTCCGACATCCTGGATGTCAAATAGCAGGACGTCAACGTTTTTCAACATCTCCGGTGTCGGTTTTCTCGTATCTCCGTAAAGGCTGTAGACGGGGAGACCGGTTTTTTCATCAATATAAGAGTCAACCTTATCGCCGGCTTGAGCGTCTCCCCTTACACCGTGCTCTGGACCATAGAGAGCGGTCAGTTCAATACCGGGGGCTTGTTGAAGCAAATCGATGCTGCTTATTAATGCTGAATTGACACCGGTTGGATTTGTGATGAGACCGACCCTTTTTCCTTTTAATATGCTTTTCTTTTTCATGATCACTTCAATACCCGGTGAGACCTTTGCCCTCTTTTCTTTGTCCGGAAAGGCCGCTGCTGCGGTTAATGTACTGAAGACAAACATTCCCGCAAGCAGCCAGATCGCTTTTTTTCTCATCATGACCCTCCTTTGTGAAGCGGCTTGCCGTTTTTAATATTCAACCCGTAGCCGAACGGGTAAAGGGTTTCTCCGGGGCGTGTGACCGAAGGAATGTCTACGGGCAATGTTCCTTTAGGCTTTGCCTTTCCGAAGATAACTTCCACCCCGGCCGGGATATTCGGCTGCCTGAAGCGCCCGTTTACATAGCCTTTAAAGCCGTATACTGCGATCACGGCAGAAGCTTCTTCAAAATTTGCCGTGTCATAAGGGTTTCGCAAGCTCATTAAGACAAATTTTTTCCCGTTTGCCTGAGCGTATTTCATGGCGGCGCGCGGAAAAGCAGTTGCCCACTTGCTTGAGTCTTGAATGCTGTCATCAATGACACCGTCATTTACAACAGGATCGTTTTTGATGACATATGATCCTGTGATGACATAATCGGCTTCGTCAATTTTCTTTTGAATCTCTTCATCAAACGTTTTTTCTGCAAATCGATATTCGACCACCTTAATGTTTTTCTTTATTTTGCTGATGGTTTTGGCGATTGCTGCTGTTTGCTCTTCGTATGGGGCGAGAATGAGGACGGTGTCTCCTTTTTTCGGTTTGAATGGCAAGGTGCTTTTGTCGTTTTTAAGGATGGTGACGCTTTCTCTTGCCATTTTCCTTTCGGATTTCACGTGTTTGTTGCTGCCGACTGTTTTCAAGGCGTATTTGATTTTTTTCTGAAGCGGTTCTGAGCCGGTGTGATCGATGATACCCCGGTTTATTTTTAATTGAAGGATTCGCTCCACCGACTGATCGATTTGTTCGATAGGGATCTCACCTTTTTTAACGGCTGCCAGAAGAGCTTCGAATACACGCGCCAGATTTTTTTCAGTCTCAAGCGATGTGACTTGCGCGGGCATGAGGGCGATGTCGACTCCTGCTTTGACAGCCATGACGACGGCTTCCTCCTGTCCGAAATTATCAGAAATGGCTTTCATATTTAAAGCGTCTGTTACGACAACGCCCTTAAAGCCGAGATCTTTGCGGAGAAGGTCTGTCATGACTTTTTTGGAAAGTGTTGCAGGCACCATGATGTCCTCGCCGTCTTTTTTGCTTTTATAGGTTGTATTGTCAAAGGCGGGGAACTGGACATGCGCTGTCATGATCATGTCAATTCCTGCATCGATCGCTTTTTGAAATGGCACAAGTTCAACACTTCTCAGCCTTTTTTCATCATGCGGAACAAGCGGCAATCCGTAATGACTGTCAACCACTGTATCGCCGTGTCCGGGAAAGTGCTTTGCTGTAGCGATCATTTGCTCGTCCTGCAGGCCTTTCATCATCTGGATGCCGAGCTTTGAAGTCAGCTCAGGCTTGGAACTGAAAGAACGAACACCGATGACAGGGTTGCCGGGATTGTTGTTAACATCAAGTACAGGACTGAAGTTCACATTGATGCCCAGTGATGATAATTCTTTTCCGATGATTTTTCCTGATCTGAAGGCGTTTTTGCTGCTTCTCGATGCTCCGACTGCCATATTGCCGGGCAGGTTTGTGCCTGATTCGAGTCTGGTGACAATCCCGCCTTCCTGATCGATCGTGATAAAGAGCGGAATGTCAGGACTCGCTTTTTGCAGGCCGTCTGTTAACCGTACAGTCTGCTCTGTGCCTGTGACGTTTTCAGCAAAAAGAATGACGCCGCCGAGCCGGTATTTTTCAATGATTCCCGCGACTTCGTCATTCATTTTCGTTAATCCTTTGGCGTTCGATTCCCCTTTTTTCTTCCAGTTTCTAAAATCAGGCATCAGCATTTGTCCGATTTTCTCTTCAAGCGACATGCTGCTGACCATTTGTTTGAGGTGTTGTTCAGGCTGCTGTTTCGCTTCTGCTTCGCGAGTGGCGGGCTGCAAAGCGAGAGACGATAATAGCAATGCAATCAACGCGCATTGAAGAAATCTTTTCATATAAGGGGTCGCCTCCTATTGGTGATGTAACGCCTCGTAAATAGCTGTAATGACGCTGCCGTACTTTCCGGTTGCAAATGCATCACCTTCGAATTGATTCGGGTTTTCTTTAGGATCGATGACAGGAGAGTGTTTTTTATTGGTTAACAACACAATGCCGATTTGATACACGGGATCGATGATAGTAACGGTTCCCGTCCAGCCGGTATGGCCGTATGCCTTGCTGCTGGCGTGCTTGCCGAACATCCACTCCATATCGGTATTGCCGTTAAGCCGCCATCCTAGTCCATATGTGGGATTTGTTTTTGACGGCTCAGTAAATTGTGAAATGACCGAACGGCTGAATAGCTGCTGTTTCTCGTAACCGCCGCCGTTCAGCATGACTTGAAGGAGCACTGCTGTGTCGTCAACAGTGGAAAACAGGCCGGCATGCCCAGAGACGCCTTCCATTGAATAGAACGCTTTTTCATCGTGGACTTCCCCTTGAAGCGTGTAAGTTCTGATATTTGGAAACGAGATGGTGCCGTCTCTAGTGTTTCCCATTCGTTCCGTAGCTGCAAAATGCGATGGTTTAAAGCCCTTTTGGAGCGGATTAAACAAAGTATGCCGCAACCCGAGAGGCCGGTAAAATTGGTTTTCAACAAAGGTATCTAAACGCTCGTTTGTGACTTTTTCTATGATCAGCCCGAGGAGCATATAGTCGATGTCACTGTAAATTTGTTTTGTGCCGGGTTCATATGACAAGGGGGTTTTGACAAGATATTCAAGCGTTTTGCTCCGTGACTGAGAGTAGAGGTGTCCGGCTGCTTTCGGGTCGTAATAGTTCCAGCTTGCAGGGAAGCCTGCGTTATGGTGGAGCAAATCAATGACGCGGAGCCGGTTTTTTCCCTTTACATCGTCTTCCGGGTGATCTTTGAAATCAGGAAGATAATGTGAAATGTTTTTGTTCAAGTCAAGCTTTCCGGTGCTCACTAAATGCTGCAAGGCAAAATTGACGGCATACATTTTTGTATTGGAGGCGAGGTCAAACATCGTGTTTGCTTTCATTTTTTTTGGATGTTTGAGCGTCGAGAGGCCGTTGTATTTCTGCTTGTAGCCGTATGCTTCTTTTTTGACGATTTTTCCGTCTTTTATCAAAATCAAGGCAGCCCCGGGAAAGCCCGCTTTGACATCCTGTTCGATCAGACGGTCCACGGCTTTAAGCTTTTCCGAAGAAAAACCGGCTTCTTCAGGCGTTTTCGCCTTCGTTAATACGGGATATGTCAGCAACCCTGTTGTCTCGTTCGCAATTGCAGTCTGTGCTGATGACGGAAGCGGGAAAAAGCATGTCAGCAACAATAGGGACGATGCTGCAGCGCTGATCATAAACTTTTTCAGCTTGCTTCACTCCTTTCTGTCAAAAAATGCATAGTGGGAATTTTAAACAAACGTTTAATCAAATTCAACTGCCATATCGTCTTTAAAACCAAAGAGATATGTTAAGGCAAAGCCGGCAGCATAGGAAATAAACAAACCGAGAATATACAAAAGAACTTGGTGGGTATGGACTAAAAATGACAAAGGAAGACCTGATACGCCTATCGATTCGGTCGCGATTTTGAAATACGCTTGAAAGGCTCCACCTACTCCGGCGCCGAGGCACGCGGTTAAAAACGGACGTCCGAGTGGAAGAGTCACACCGAATATGAGCGGTTCACCGATTCCGAGCAGGCCTGACGGCAGTCCGCCGGCAATGGCTCTTTTGAGCTTTGCTTTTTTTGTTTTGAATTAGATCGCAAAAGCGGCGCCTACTTGACCTGCGCCCCCCATGGCCAAAATCGGCAGCAGCGGGTCATCGCCGATTGAATGGATTAATTCCATATGAACGGGTGTCAATCCTTGGTGCAGTCCGGTTACGACGAGCGGAAGGAAGGTGGCCCCCAGTACAAAGCCGGCGATAATGCCGCCGAGATCTAAAATGGCGAGAAGTCCTGACGTTATGGCGTCGGATATCAAGCCGCCGACAGGCATGAAGACAACGTAAGTGACGATTCCTGTGATGAGAAGGGAGACTGTAGGTGTGATGATGATGTCGAGTGAATGGGGTACAAGGCGCCTGACCCGTTTTTCGAGAAAAGCGATAAAAGCAGCTGCGAATAAAATACCGATTAAACCGCCGCGTCCCGGCAAAAGCGCTTCACCGAAAAGCGAAATATCACCAACGGCCGGGTTAATGATTAAAATACCGGCTAATCCACCGAGTGCGGGGGAGCCGCCGAATTCTTTCGCCGTATTGACCCCGACCAGGATGCCCAAATACGTAAATAAACCTGAGCCTATTACCGTTAAAATAATGGCGGTTTGTGACGTTTCAGCAAGCCAGCCTGCTTGGATAACGGCTTTGGTGATTCCGGTAATCAAGCCTGAGGCGACCAAAGCGGGGATCAGCGGTATAAAAATGCTTGCGATCCGCCGAAGAAACAACTTAAAAGGCGTCGCATTTTTCTTGGAAACCTCCGCTTTATGTTTGGCTGCGGATTGTTTTAAGTCAACGTGTTCCGCAGATTGAAGCAGCTTCCCGAACTCGTCTGATACGTGCTGTACGACGCCAGTGCCGAGGATAATCTGAAGCGTTTCCTCCTCAACGACGCCAATCACGCCTTCAAGCGCTTTGATTGAGCCGATGTCGGTTTTTTGACTGTTGACAGGCGTGATGCGCAGGCGCGTCATACAATGGGTATAATCTGCGACGTTAGACGGACCGCCGATGTGTTGTAAGATCAGTTTTGCCAGGCCGGCATATTTTTTCTCATCGCTCATTTTATATCCCCCTTTTTTACAATTCGCTCATTCCCATCATGCGGATGGCCGCTTTTGTTTGATCAATATATTGAATGATGTCCTCGTAGCGCTCCGCGGCCATGCCTAAAAACAGAATGTCAATCATGTAAAGCTGAGTTAAACGAGAGGAGGTGGCGGCGCTGCGAAACGGCGCTTCATTTGAGCATGACGTATACAGGGCGATATCGCTTAATGAAGAGACAGCAGACTGTCCAAACCGCGTCAGTCCAATGGTTTTAATGCCATGTTTTTTGGCGAGTCTGACTGCATTGGCGATTTCATGCGTTTCTCCTGAATGAGATATGGCAAACAGAACGTCATTCTCGCCGGCATTGGCGATTAATGTCGCGACAAGATGCATATCACTAAAAGCGGTAGCTTTTTTATTGATGCGCAAAAATTTCTGCTGGGCATCTTGTGCGACGATTCCTGAAGCCCCGATCCCGCAAAAATGAACCGTTTCTGCGTTGATCAGTATTTGAATCGCTTTTTGAAGATCTTCGTGGTCAATGTTTTCAAAGGTATCGCGAATCGCCTGAATCGAATTGCTGGTTGTTTTTTGAACGATTGAATGGAGCGGCTCCTGCGGTTCGATATCGCGGTATCCCTGATCAGACGGTTTCATTAAATCGCCGGCGACCCTCATTTTTAAATCTTGAAAGCCTTTCAGCCCCAGAGATTTGCAGAGCCGTATTGCCGCCGCCCCGCTTGTCTTTGCCGAAGAGCTCACCTCTTGAATGGTGCCGTTTACGACCTCGTGTGGGTTTTTCAAAATGTATTCGGCAAGTTTTCGTTCAGATTGCGGCAATTTGTGAAGCATATTCTGAATGATTTCCAATCCTCCTGCAGCCATTGTTTCTTCCTTTCTTATTTAAGATTTTTCATAAATGGATAGGGCCTTTTCAATATCGCCTTCTGATTTCTCCAGCAGTTTTTCTGCAGCGGCTGCATCTTCGTTTGTTTTCAGCATGATGATGGCGGTTTTGACTTGGTTATTGGACATTTCCAATGCTTGCGCCGCTGTTTCTTTTGGCATACCTGTGACCGTTTGGATGATGCGGATCGCCCGCTCCTTTAATTTGTCATTGCTTACTTTTACATCTACCATGAGGTTTTCATAGACTTTCCCCATTTTGATCATGGCCGCCGTTGAGATCATGTTTAAAATCATTTTATGAGCGGTTGCGGCTTTCATTCTCGTCGATCCGGCAATGACTTCAGGGCCGACGACTACTTCTATGCTGTGATCTGCCGCCTGGCTGATCGCCGAGTTTTCATTGCATGTCAGCGATATGGCCTTGGCACCTGTTTTCTTGGCATACTTCAGGGCGCCTAGGACGTACGGAGTTCGGCCGCTGGCGGCGATTCCGATTACGGTATCATTGTTTGAGAGGTTAACGGCTTCTAAATCCCGTCTGCCAAAAGCCTCATGATCTTCAGCGCCTTCGACGGCATTGTACAAAGCTTTTTCTCCCCCTGCAATGATGCCTATGACCGACTCGGGAGATATGCTGAATGTCGGCGGGCATTCAGCTGCATCAAGTACGCCGAGCCTCCCGCTTGTACCGGCACCGATGTAGATGATCCGTCCCCCTTTCTTTAACGACCCGACGGCGTAGTCAACGGCGGTCTTAACATCGGGCAAGACTTCTTGTACAGCTTCGGCTACCGTTTTATCTTCATCATTCATGATTTTCAACATATCGATCGTTTCTGCCTGGTGAATGCGCTTGGATCTTTCATTGCGGCGTTCGGTTGTTAAGGAACCTAAATGGCTGTTTTCCATCGACAAATCCTCCTGATCATAAAATGCATATATTTCTTAATTTTCAGTATATTATGGCTGGAATATAATTTCAATGACAAAAGATAAATATTAAAATTTTGTTTCAATTAGGTTCTAAACATCTGAACGCCGAAATAAAATAAAGCGCAGATGAACTGCGCTTATGTCCTGGTACTACAGCTCGTCTATTTGATGTTCGGAAATCACACGGAAGCCTTCTTTTTTCAGAAGTGCCGACGTAAGGCCGTTGCCGGCTATTTTTTTGCTTGAGAAACTTCCATCGTATATATGGCTGCTGCCGCAAGACGGGCTGTTTTCCTTCAGCACGATCGTATCAGCCTTGATTTGCCTTGCCATCTCCAATGTTTGATATGCCCCTTTTATATATAGGTCTGTTACGTCATTTCCCGATTGTGTCTTGATCACCGCTTTGCCGTCTAAAACGTCTTCTCCCGTCCCGCCTATAATTTCGGCCGGTTCCCTTGGTGTTTGAAATCCGCCGAGCAGCTCGGGACAAGCCATCACCGCTTTTTTTTCTTCAACGAGCTTATTGATTTTTTCGACATAGCTGTGCGAACCGTTATAGCGGCATTCCACTCCGGCCAGACATGAACTTACCAGTATCATTATTCGGTCCCCTCTCTTGCACATCAGATAGCCCTATTTTAAACAAAATTTCCGCGCTTTTCTCAATCTCTATGAATAAAAAATTTGAAAATAAAAATTTTAATTTACCTCTTTACAAATGGGGAGGAACCTGTATATAATAACTTTTGTCAGCTTTACGAGAGCTGCTTGAAACACGGTGATGGCCCGTTGGTCAAGTGGTTAAGACACCGCCCTTTCACGGCGGTAACACGGGTTCGAATCCCGTACGGGTCACCATTCTTTTTTGGACGGCACGCTGGGAAAAGGAAGGCATGCTAAAGGGCGCAACATTCTGTTGCAACGCGCACTTGTACTTCAAAGGCAAGGAAGGCATGCTAAAAGCGCAACGTCCTGTTGCAACGCATGCACTTGTACGTCCTGTACTTCGGAGGATTAGCTCAGCTGGGAGAGCATCTGCCTTACAAGCAGAGGGTCGGCGGTTCGATCCCGTCATCCTCCACCATTTTTCGAAGCGGTTTTAGACACAACCGCGCCGGTAACTGCATAAGATACCGTATCATGCCGGTCTAGCTCAATTGGTAGAGCAACTGACTTGTAATCAGTAGGTTGGGGGTTCAAGTCCTCTGGCCGGCACTGTTTTTGGAGGGGTAGCGAAGTGGCTAAACGCGGCGGACTGTAAATCCGCTCCCTCAGGGTTCGGCGGTTCGAATCCGTCCCCCTCCACCATTATTGGGCTATAGCCAAGCGGTAAGGCAACGGACTTTGACTCCGTCATGCGCTGGTTCGAATCCAGCTAGCCCAGTTTTTGGACATCCTGTTCGGATGTCCTTTTTATTTTGTCTTTTTTGTATAACTATTCAAAAAAATGTCTTGTTGAGTCAATTCCGAATCGGAAGGTACAATGAAGGTCTGAAAGGGGGATATCATATGTTAAAACAGCAGATTTCAATGATCGGCGTGCCGATGGATCTTGGACAGCTGAGGCGGGGAGTCGATATGGGACCGAGCGCGATTCGCTGTGCAGGTGTTAATGAACGGCTGGAATGTCTTTGTCAGGATATTGAAGACCTCGGCGATATGACGATCGGGCAAAGAGAGGATGAGAAAGAAGGCGGGGAGCCGGCATCTGAAGAGCTAAGAAATTTGAAAGCGATTACAAAAACGAGTGTAAAACTTGCTGAGACTGTCGGTAATATCGTAGCTTCTGGCGCTTTTCCGCTCGTGCTGGGCGGTGACCACAGCATTGCGATCGGAACGCTTGCCGGCCTTGCGAAGCATTATCAAAACCTGGGTGTGATCTGGTATGACGCCCATGCCGATTTAAATACAAAAGAAACGTCTCCCTCAGGCAACATTCACGGCATGCCGCTCGCCATCAGCCTGGGAATCGGCCACGAAGGGCTGACCGCCATCTATGGAAAAGAAGCTAAAATTAAAGCGGAGAACATCGTCATCATCGGTGCGAGGTCACTTGATGACGGGGAAAAAGAATTGATTCGCGACAAAGGGATCAAAGTATATACGATGCATGAAATCGACCGCCTCGGCATGACAAGGGTGATGGAAGAAACGATAGACTATTTGCGAGGCAGGACGGACGGTGTCCATCTGTCACTCGATTTGGACGCGCTTGATCCGAACGATGCACCGGGTGTCGGAACTCCGGTAGCAGGAGGCATCAGCTACAGGGAAAGCCATCTGGCTATGGAAATGCTTGAGGAATCGAAGCTGATTACGTCCGCCGAGTTTGTCGAAGTAAACCCAATATTGGATGAGAAAAACAGGACGGCGGAAGCGGCTGTAGCCTTAATGGGATCGCTGTTTGGCGAAAAGCTGCTTTAGGTGCAGTTGAAGAGCGGCTTCAGGCTGCTCTTTTTTATGATAGAAGTCTCAACTTCATAATATTTATGATGTATAATAATTTTAAGCTAATATTAAGCGCATGAACCCTGTCAAAGCATCTACACCCTGCCAAAAATTTGATAAACTATTTTTATGAATTTAATGAAACCTTATAAAAACCAATTCGTATACATAAAGACCGGTGAAGGCAGAGGTTAGATAAATATGGAAACAATGATTAAAAAAAGAATCAAACAGGTGAAAAAAGGCGATCGTAACGCATTTGCAGACATTGTGGATATTTACAAAGACAAAATTTATCAGCTTTGCTACCGTATGCTCGGCAATGCGCATGAGGCGGAAGATATTGCGCAGGAAGCGTTTATCAGAGCATACGTGAATATCGACAGTTTTGATATCAACCGGAAATTTTCCACATGGCTTTATCGAATCGCAACCAATTTGACCATCGATCGTATCCGTAAAAAAAAGCCGGACTATTACTTGGATGCAGAGGTGGCGGGGACTGAAGGACTGACGATGTATTCCCAGGTTGCGGCGGATGTTGCGCTTCCAGAGGATGAAGTGGTTTCTTTGGAGCTGCACAGCACCATCCAGGAAAAAATCTTAAGGCTTCCCGATAAATACAGGACGGTCATCGTATTAAAGTACATTGATGAGCTCTCACTCATTGAGATCAGTGAAATCCTTAATATTCCCGTAGGTACGGTAAAAACGAGGATACACAGGGGCAGAGAGGCTCTCAGAAAACAATTAAGGGATCTTTAAGTGGGGTGATGAAATGAGCTGTCCGGAGGATATTGTTCAGCTTATGCATAAATACCTTGACGGAGACATACTGCCGGAAGATGAATCGCAATTAAAAGAGCACCTCCAATCATGTGAAGGCTGCAAAAAGCACCTTCATGAAATGGAAAAATCCATCGCTCTTGTCCAGAGCACGTCGCATCTTACAGCTCCGGCGAACTTTACAGCCGATGTGCTGGCGAACCTGCCGAAGGAAAAGCGGACGGCATCGATCAACAGGTGGCTTAAAGCCCATCCGTTTTTAGTGGCGGCAGCTTTATTTACAATTTTGATGGGCGGCAGCTTTTTCTCCAGCTGGAAAAACGATCAGGATTTCAGCGTATCCAGCCAGCCCAATCTCGTAGTAAAAAACAACACGGTCATCGTACCTGAAGGCGAAGTTGTCAAAGGCGATGTGACCGTGAAAAACGGAAAGCTGATTATAGAGGGCAAAGTCGACGGCGATGTCACGATTGTTAATGGCGAAAAATATACGGCTTCAGCAGGACAAGTCACCGGTCAGATCCATGAGATCAACGAGATGTTCGACTGGATGTGGTATAAGATCAAATCGACCGGAAAATCGGTTTTGGGCATGAAGGAGTCTAAAGAATAGAGCAAAGCGGGCGAATGAGCTTTGCTCTTTTTTTATGAGGGGCCGCCATTTCACTTGGAAAATCAATTTGTGCTATAATAGCCCCTGTATATATAAAAATAATAGATCATACCATTTTGAAACATATTAACCTTACTAATGACTGAATTCTTGGAGGACGAGGAAATGGCTTTTGAGGATATCCCTTTCTTGCAGTACCTCGGCGATGCCGTTGATATTCTCCTTGTTTGGTACGTAATATATAAATTAATGATGGTCATCCGCGGGACAAAGGCGGTTCAGCTTTTAAAGGGAATCGTGGTAATTGTTCTCGTCAGGCTGGCCAGTCAATATTTAGGATTAAGCACCCTGCAGTGGCTGGTTGACCAGGCGATCACATGGGGGTTCCTGGCGATTATTATCATCTTCCAGCCTGAATTGAGGAGAGCGCTGGAACAGCTGGGGCGGGGGCGCTTTTTTTCGAGGAGCGGAACACCTGAGGAAGAGCAGCAGCAGAAAACGATTGATGCGATTACAAAAGCGATTAAATATATGGCGAAACGCCGGATTGGCGCGCTTCTGACAATTGAACGGGAGACGGGAATGGGCGATTACATAGAAACGGGGATCCCTTTGAATGCAAAGGTCAGCTCTGAGCTATTGATCAACATCTTTATTCCGAACACTCCGCTTCATGACGGAGCCGTGATTATGAAAAACGATGAGGTTGCTGCAGCTGCCTGCTACCTTCCGCTTTCTGAAAGCCCTTTTATTTCAAAAGAGCTTGGAACGAGGCACAGAGCAGCAGTGGGAATCAGTGAAGTGACCGACAGTCTGACGGTTGTTGTATCCGAAGAGACGGGCGGCATCAGCGTCGCCAAAAACGGAGACCTTCACCGTGATTTATCGGAAGAGGCATTGAAAAATATGCTTGAAGCGGAATTTAAGAAAAATTCGCGGGAAACTTCCTCAAATCGCTGGTATTGGAGGGCGAAGAAAAATGGATAAGTTCTTAAACAATCCCTGGGCTGTCAAAGTTGTCGCGTTATTGTTCGCGTTTCTTCTTTACTTTGCGGTCCACAGCGCTCAGGCGCCGACTCCGAAGAAACCAGGTGAATCGTTTTTCCCGACATCGACAACAGACGAAGCGACGCTCACCGATATACCGGTCAAATCGTTTTATGATGATGAAAACTACGTCGTAACAGGCGTGCCGCAGACGGTGAATGTCACGATTAAAGGGCCGACCGGAACCGTCAAGAAGGTCAGACAAGTGAAGGATTTTGAGATTTATGCCGACATGCAAAACCTGAAAACAGGCAGGCATAAAGTCGAGCTGAAGGCCAGAAATGTTGCCGACGGCCTCACTCTGACCATCAATCCATCGGTGACAACCGTGACGATCGAAGAAAAAACGACGAAGGAATTCCCGGTCGAGGTTGATTTTTATAATAAAAACAAAATGAAAGACGGCTACACGCCGGAGCTGCCGATCATCAACCCGAAAAACGTCAGCGTCACCGGCTCAAAAGCCGTGATCGACAGAATCCAGAACATCAAGGCGACGATCAATTTAGAGGGCGTCGACCAGACGGTTGAAAAAGAAGCCAAGCTTACAGTATACGACAAGGACGGAAATGTCCTGCCGGTTGAAGTCAGCCCTTCCGTCGTTAAAATCACCGTTCCGGTGACGAGCCCGAGCAAAAAGATTCCGGTCAAAGTTGACCGGAAAGGCAGCCTTCCGGACGGCATCAGCATTTCCAGCCTCGATATAAGTCCGGGAGAGGTGACCGTCTACGGGCCGCAAAATGTTCTTGATTCGTTAGAATTTGTCGAGGCCGACGAGATTGATTTAAGTAAAATAAAGGATGATACTGAATTGGAAGCCGGCATTAAAGTGCCGGACGGCGCTAAAAAGGTGTCACCCGAAAAAGTGAAAATCAAGGTGAAAGTTGACAAGGAAGAAGAGAAAAAACTGAAAAACGTTTCAATTAAAACCGCGGGGCTGAATGACAGCCGGGATCTTGAATTTCTCGATCCGAAGTCAGGCAAGCTGGATATCACGGCAAAGGGCTCGACAGCCGCGATCGAAAAACTCCAGCCTTCCGACGTCGAGCTCTATGTCAATGTGGCGGATCTCGATGACGGCGAGCACAATATAAAGCTGGAAGTAAACGGTCCGCAGAACATGACATGGTCGCTGCCGCGGCAGAGCATTCGAGTGAAAATCTCATCTCAAACAACCCAAAACGAAAAAAATAATGGTCAGGATGAAAAAGAAGAGAATCATTCTGAAAAGGATTCACAACCTTCATGAATCAAAAAGGAGCGATATTAATGGGCAAGTATTTTGGTACAGACGGTGTAAGAGGCGTGGCAAACAGTGAACTTACACCTGAGCTGGCCTTTAAAGTCGGACGCTTTGGCGGATATGTCCTAACAAAAGATAAGGAGCGTCCCAAGGTTCTGATCGGCCGTGACACGCGCATTTCAGGGCATATGCTGGAAGGGGCCCTTGTAGCAGGCCTTCTTTCGATAGGAGCAGAAGTCATGCGTCTCGGCGTGATTTCGACGCCCGGAGTCGCATATTTGACGAAGGCTATGGACGCGGAGGCGGGTGTGATGATTTCCGCTTCCCACAACCCTGTCCAGGACAACGGAATTAAGTTTTTCGGCGGCGACGGCTTTAAGCTTTCCGATGAACAGGAGCTTGAAATCGAGCGTCTGATGGATCAGCCGGAAGATCACCTGCCAAGGCCTGTAGGCGCTGATCTGGGCATGGTGAACGACTACTTTGAAGGCGGACAGAAATATTTGCAGTTTCTTAAGCAGTCTGCTGATGAAGACTTCACAGGCATTCATGTCGCGCTTGACTGTGCGCACGGGGCGACATCTTCGCTGGCGACCCACCTGTTTGCCGATCTTGACGCAGATGTATCGACGATGGGGACTTCTCCGAACGGATTAAACATCAATGACGGAGTCGGATCAACCCACCCTGAAGCCCTGGCAGAATTTGTGAAGGAAAAGGGAGCTGACGTCGGCATGGCGTTTGACGGGGATGGCGACCGCTTAATCGCTGTCGACGAAAAAGGGAATATCGTAGACGGCGATCAAATCATGTACATATGCGCGAAGTACTTGAAGAGCGAGGGGCGCCTGACGGACAATACCGTTGTCTCCACGGTGATGAGCAACCTCGGTTTCTACAAAGCGCTTGAAGCGGAAGGCATTAAAAGCGTTCAGACAGCGGTCGGCGACCGCTATGTAGTGGAGGCGATGAAAAAGGGCGGATTTACCCTCGGCGGAGAACAGTCGGGACACTTGATTTTCCTTGATTACAATACGACAGGCGACGGACTGCTTTCTGCGATCATGCTGATGAACACGATTAAAATGACAGGCAAGCCGCTGTCTGAGCTTGCGGCAGAGATGCAGAAGTTTCCGCAGCTCCTCTTGAATGTGAAAGTAACCGATAAACATAAAGTAACGGAAAACGAAAAGGTAAAAGCGGTCATCGAAGAAGTTGAGAAGGAAATGAACGGTGACGGCCGCATCCTTGTGCGCCCATCCGGCACCGAGCCGCTTGTCCGTGTCATGGCTGAAGCGAAAACGAAGGAGCTTTGCGAGAAGTACGTAGGCCGCATTGCAGATGTCGTGAAAGCTGAAATGGGAGCAGAGTAATTTTCCGCAGAAGACTGAAGAACGAGACATGCTGATTTCACATAAGATAAAGGGAACCGTTCAATCTTGGAAAAAATGTGAACCATTTTGAAAAATGTTTGACGGTTCCTTTAGCGTATAGTAAAATCAGCTTGTCTTGTTTAATTTATAAGGAAAGGCAGGGCAGAAAAATTTTTATAGTTATAGCGCCCGGACTAAGCGTACGGATGAAACAGCTTAGTTGACGAGGATGGAGGTTTATCGAATTTTCGGCGGATGCCTCCCGGCTGACCTCAAAGATCACAGCCGCAAGGATTTCCTCAAACCAAAGAGGCGACTCTTTGAACAAAGGGAAATTGCATGATCTTCCATAAAAAACATGTAGGAGGGGACGATTGAAAGTCCCCGCCTGACAAGCAGACTTTCTTCGTCTCCTGCCTGCGACTTTAGGAGGAAGAAAATTATGTGTGGTATTGTAGGTTATATTGGCCAGCTTGATGCAAAGGAAATTTTACTTAAAGGTTTGGAGAAGCTGGAGTATCGCGGCTACGATTCAGCTGGAATCGCTGTAGCGAACGAAGACGGCGTACACGTGTTTAAAGAAAAAGGACGGATCGCCGATCTTCGCGCAGCCGTTGATGCAAACGTGAAGTCACAAGCGGGAATCGGACACACGCGCTGGGCGACTCACGGAAAACCGAGCCGTCTAAACGCTCATCCGCATCAAAGCGCATCAGGCCGTTTTACACTTGTTCATAACGGCGTCATCGAAAACTATGTTCAACTGACGCGCGAATATTTACACGATGTAACCCTTAAAAGCGATACGGATACAGAGGTTGTCGTTCAAGTGATCGAGCAATTCGTCAATAACGGCCTTGACACAGAAGAAGCGTTCCGCCAAACGCTCATGCTGCTCAAAGGCTCTTATGCGATTGCATTATTCGATCATGAAAACAAAGAAACAATCTATGTTGCGAAAAATAAAAGCCCGCTTCTTGTCGGCCTTGGAGACAATTTCAATGTTGTCGCGTCTGATGCGATGGCGATGCTTCAAGTGACAAACGAATACGTGGAGCTTATGGATAAAGAAATGGTGATTGTCACAGACAAAAAAGTCGTGATCAAAAACCTCGACGGAGAATTGATGTCACGTGCCTCATATATTGCAGAGCTTGATGCGAGCGATATCGAAAAAGGCACATACCCTCACTACATGTTAAAAGAAATCGATGAACAGCCGCTTGTCATGCGGAAAATCATTCAGACGTACCAAGATGAAAACGGCAAGCTCTCCATTCCTGGAGACATTTCAAACGCTGTTGCTGAAGCCGACCGCGTCTATATCATCGCCTGCGGAACTAGCTACCATGCAGGTCTTGTCGGCAAGCAATTTATTGAAACATGGGCGAAAGTTCCGGCTGAAGTCCATGTCGCAAGCGAATTCTCTTACAATATGCCATTGCTTTCTGAGAAGCCGCTGTTTATCTTTATTTCTCAAAGCGGAGAAACGGCTGACAGCCGCGCGGTTCTCGTACAGGTGAAAAAGCTCGGACACAAAGCGCTGACATTGACCAACGTACCGGGATCCACGCTTTCCCGTGAAGCGGACTACACGCTTTTACTGAATGCCGGCCCGGAAATCGCGGTTGCGTCAACAAAAGCATATACGGCGCAAATCGCAGTTCTCGCTATTTTGGCAGCCGTGACTGCGGAGAGCCGCGGAAAAGCACTCGGCTTTGATCTTGTCAAAGAGCTCGGCATCATCGGAAACGCGATGGAAGCCCTTTGCGACCAAAAAGACGAAATGGAAATGATCGCACGCGAATACTTGACGGTAACACGCAATGCTTTCTTCATCGGCCGCGGTCTCGACTATTTCGTCTGCCTCGAAGGATCCCTGAAGCTGAAAGAGATTTCTTACATTCAAGCTGAAGGCTTCGCCGGCGGCGAATTGAAGCACGGTACAATCGCATTGATCGAAGACGGCACACCGGTCATTGCCCTTGCGACACAAGAGCACGTCAACTTAAGCATCCGCGGAAACGTCAAAGAAGTGACAGCCCGCGGCGCCAACCCTTGCGTGATCTCGCTGAAAGGCCTGGAAGAAGCAGACGACCGCTTCGTCCTTCCGGAAGTGCATCCGGAGCTTGCGCCGCTCGTCTCCGTCATCCCGCTGCAGTTGATCGCATACTATGCTGCGCTGCACCGCGGCTGTGATGTTGATAAGCCGAGGAACTTGGCGAAGAGTGTGACGGTGGAGTAGGAGTCGTTTGAAATAAAAATTTGTACCCCTCTTGGATTGGATGATCTGGAGGGGTATTTTTATGTTTGAAAGAGGAATAAGTCTTATCAAAAATCGAAGTGCGCTAGATTGTAAGTGAAGCGCACAGCGGAATGCCGGGGCGGTTTGGACGATGCTCGTATATATACTTATCTTTTAAGGAAGTGTAACCATGAACAATGAAACGTACATTGAAGTTAACAGAACATCGCAGCTTATGAATAAAATGAGAAAATTTACAGTGCTGATTGATGGTGTCGAGGCTGGAAAAATCAAAGATGGCGGGAGACTGCGAATTGATTTGGAGCCTGGCGAACATGAGATCCAAGTGAAAATTGATTGGTGTGTAAGCCAAGCTTTGAGGTTTACTTTAGATGAAGGAGAAGTGTTAAAGTTTAGATGCGGAAGTCCGGTTCGTGGGTGGAAGATGTTCTTCGGACTTTTTTATGTATTGGCCGATCCAGAGAAATACTCGTTTATTGAACTGGAAGAATAGGCGATTGAAAGACGGCCTTGGTCTTCATCATCCCTATCAAACGCTGCACCGTAACAACCTGACTAGGAGTGTGACGGTGCAGTTTTTTTATCCGAGGATGAATATGAAGCGGTGTCAATGATGGAAAAAAGCCCTATCCTATTTAAAACACTTTATTTCTATAAATCCGAATCGACAGAAGCCATGAACACCCATACAGCGTAATAATTGATATGGCAACGATCAGATAGAGAAAAGTATTTTGTAAGGTTAGAAGCATGTGAATGAACTCTCTAATTTGATCGTTCAAATTTTGGACGAAAAAGTTAATCGTTAGCATATATAAGCCAAATGCAGCAATAGAAGCAATCACGAGATAGTTGCTTTTGAATTTATAACAGAATGGCAGCATGAATGAAGCAGCTGTCATCACAATGGCAACCATTAGCAAGATGTCTTTCCAGATCGTAAATTCCCGGTGAATGATGAAGTGTACGATAAATATGGCTGCAGCCACCATAGATGTAAAGAGAACGACGACAATATACTTTGAACTGACAATCTCCTTCCGTGTATAAGGCAAAGAATTGAGAAGGATATGTATAGAAGACTTTTCATCTATTGAAAAGGCATACATCGATATAACGATACTAAATACAACCCCAACCCAGATTGGAGAAATATCTAACATTAAATAAACACATAATACCAAAAACGAAGCCGCCAATGTTTTTTTCTGTAAGACAATGTCCTTACGTATTAAGTTGAACATGCTGCTTTAGCTCCTTTCTTCGTATAAAACATAATATCTTCCAGAGTCGGTTTTTCAATTAACACCATATCCCCAAAAATGTTTTCTGTTCGTGATTTATTCGCAGTCAATGCTTCAAATCCATGAGTTGATTTTCGAACCGCTATAAACTCCTGTTCGGTCTCCTGGTCTAACAACTCCATGCCGCCTTTTACAATTGCATATTGTTCTTCAATCTCGTAAAAGTCCTTTGTAAAGATATGCTCTCCTTTATGAATGAACGTGATATAATCTGCAATCTTATCTAAATCAGTTGTAATATGAGTCGAAAAAAAGATCGTCTTATCCCCATCTTGCATGAGCTGATGCAAGATATCCAACAGCTCCCGGCGGAAAATCGGGTCCAGTCCGGACGTCGGTTCATCCATAATAATTAATTCCGCACGATGGGACAAAGCGACGGCTAATGATGCTTTCATCATCATCCCTTTTGAGAATGTCTTGATTTTATTAGTGAGCGGCAAGTTAAATGTGTTCACATAATCATTAAATACATGTTCATCCCAATTGACATAGGATCTTTTCACAATATCCTTCATTTCAGCCAACGTTAAATGTTCATAAAATATGTTGGAATCAAATACAAAGCCAATTCGTTGTTTAATTTCCTTCTCATGCTCCTTGTAATTCAAGCCAAATACCGTAATCGTTCCGCTGTCAGGCTGCAATAAGTTCATGATCAGTTTAATCGTTGTCGATTTCCCCACGCCATTTCCGCCGATAAATCCGGTGACAAAACCTTTTTTTACATTCATTGAAAAGTCCTTTAGTTGAAAACCATCGAACGATTTATGAACATGCCGGAGTTCAATTACATTGTCCATCATTCTTCCTCCTGATATAAAATGGTAAGCAAATCTTTTAATTCTGTAAGGGGAACGCCAATGTCTTTGCTGTTTTTTATCGCTGCTGTCAACTGCTCTTCAATTGCTTTCATTTTTCCTTCTTTCATCATTTCGTCATTCTGATCTGATACAAAAGAGCCTTTCCCGACTACGGAATAAATGAAGCCATTCTTCTCAAGTTCTTCATAGGCGCGCTTTGACGTAATAAGACTAACATTCATGTCCTTTGCCAATTGGCGCATAGAAGGCAGCGGCTGTCCCGGTTTCAATTCATTCGCAAGAATATGATCTTTAATTTGGGTGTAAATTTGTTCATAAATGGGTTGCTTTGAACTATTCGAAATTATAATTTTCATTTCAAAACCTCTTTTGATTATATACAATATATACAATATGTACAATATGTACAATATACACAAAGATTGACTGAATGGCAACGATTTTTTTATGTACTCTTTGAATAACGGGAGTGAACTGTCAGCCAGGAAATGATATGAAGGATAAAAGGGCACCATACATATTGACAATTTGCGATATGAAGATATAATGATTGGTATGGAACCTATTGAAATTTTCAAAGCTTTATCAAATGAATCAAGGCTGCAAATTTTGCAATGGCTGAAGGAGCCTGATCGTCATTTTGAACCCCATGAAGGGATTGATATGAACACAATCGGGGTATGTGTCAGCCAAATCACAGACAAATTGAAAATGACGCAATCAACGGCTTCCCAATATCTCGCCATTCTTTTAAGAGCCGGCTTGATTAAGGCGGAACGAATCGGAAAGTATACGTACTACAAAAGAGACGAAGAGGCCATCAGAAAGCTTGCTGACTTTCTTAAAACAGAGATATGAGCATTCAAAAAATAAACATCATCAAGAGGTGTTTATTTTTACGCCATACATATCGACATATTCCGATGTGTTTATTTTTTTTGATTTACATATCGTTATTTCGTGATATGTAAATATATAAAGCGATGAAGGAGCGAACGATTATGTTTAGTGCTTGGAAAATTTATATTTTAGCGATCATCAGTTTTTTGGTAGGGACCTCAGAGTATATTATTTCCGGGATTTTGGATCAGATCGCCCACACACTCGGGATAACTTTAGCTGCCGCGGGCCAGCTGATTACGATCTTTTCACTTGTGTATGCAGTTTTCACACCGGTTCTCATGGCGTTGACGGCAAGTATGGATAGGCGCAAGTTAATGATGTATGCTCTCGGTTTGTTTGTGATAGGAAATATTCTGGCCTTTACCCTGCCTGGCTATGGCTGGTTTGTTGCAGCGCGGGTCATTATGGCATTGGGGGCAGGCATGGTTGTGGTCACGGCATTAACGATTGCCGCCAAAATCGCACCGGCGGGTAAACAGGGCAGTGCAATTGCTACAGTGGTCATGGGGTTTACCGCTTCTTTGATCATAGGTGTTCCACTCGGAAGAATGACGGCAGAAGCATTAGGCTGGAAGTCTGTATTTGGAGGAATTGCTTTATTGGGATTCATCGCAATGATTGTTATATTCTTAATCTTGCCGCATACTGAAGGCGATAAGCCCGTCCCTTTGCTTCAACAGCTTTCTCTTTTAAAGAACCGGAAAGTAGCAATGGGGTTATCAATCACTTTTTTCTGGCTCGGAGGATATTCCGTAGCATATACTTATCTGTCTCCTTACCTTCTGTCCGTTTCAGGGATAAGCGGCAATTTGCTAAGCGGCTTTTTGCTTATATTTGGAATCGCCAGCTTGGTTGGATCGAAGTTTGGCGGATATAGCACCGATAAATGGGGCGTTCCCTTTACACTCATTGGCGGGATGACACTGCATATCATCGCACTGATTTTGCTGTCGCTTGTCACCCATTCCTATGTCGGAGTACTGTTGATTCTCATATTATGGTCGTTTGCCGCATGGTCTACCGGCCCGACACAGCAATATCACTTAGCGACGCTCGAACCCGAATTGTCAGGTGTATTGCTCGGCATCAATCAATCGATGATGCAATTCGCCATGGCCGCAGGTGCAGGAATCGGAGGGATTTTTGTAGAAAAAATATCGCTGGCTTCTATTACATGGTTTGGGGCACTGGAGGTTACGATTGCGATTGTTGTTGTTTTGGTGACTTTCAGTTCGCATGCTAATCAAAGGGCTTCGAATTTAAAAGAAATAAATCAATAACGATGCCTTGATCAGCTTTGAAGGTTCCATGGTTTAGTTGAGGGTATTAACACACATAGGGTAAAGAATGTTCTTCCAAGCTAAGGCCGTAACATTCTCAATTTTAAGGTTGAAACTATACACTCGTGTCATTTATAATTGGAATATAAAAATGACACATGTGTATAGTTTTTGTTTGTGTTCTAAAAGGAAGGTGACATCTTTATGGCTCCGAAAGTCGATGAAGAATATAGGGAGGAAAAGAAAAGAACACTATTAAAAGCGGCAACAAAAGTATTTACAAAAAACGGCTATATTCACACTACGATGCAGGATATTATGGATGAGGCCAATGTTTCCAGAGGAACCCTTTATAATTACTTTGATAATATTGACCATATTTTTATGGAAGTTCTTAAATTAGACGATAAGGATCAAATTGATCTGTTTTTAGATGAGGGTCCGTTGTGGCCGGCATTTAAACGCTGGATTGGAGAGATGCAGACTCAAATTGAAGCAGTCGATCAATCGTTAATATTTGCTAGGGCCGAATTTTTCTTATCGTCAAAGTTTATGAAAAATAAAGGTGATTTTCCTTACATATCTGAACGCTATCAGCAAACAGCTGATGCTGTTGAAGAAGCTATTCATAAAGGGGCGGAACTGGGTGAATGTCAACCTAAGCTGCCCCCGTCATTGATTTCGCGATACCTCATTTCGTTCATTAACGGTTTAATGCTGGATACCTTTCAATTGGGGAATGAAAAAACAAAAGTAAAGGAGCAACTGTCTGTATTGCTTTTTTCTCTTGAACAAATGATTAACCCGCTGGAAAAGGAGTGAATCGTCATGCTATTCGAATCTTCCAAAGTTAGGCTGAGAAAAGTTACGGTAGAGGATGCAGAGCTTTATCATATATGGAGAAATGATATAGAAGTGATGCGAAATACAAATCCTTTTTTAGATATCTATTCCATTGAAGCAACGAGAGACTTTATTGAACAAGTGATTCTGGGCTCCAACACAGCCAAAAGCTATATGATTCTCGAGAGGGTAAATGAAAAACCGATTGGCATTACATCATTAATAAATATTGATCATAAGAACAGAAATGCTGAATGTATTATCGACATTGGAGAGAAGGATTTTTGGGGTAAAGGCTACGGAAGAGAAGCTTTGACCTTGCTGTTGAACTACGCATTTTTAGAAATGAATCTGCACCGGGTTTATCTTAGAGTGTTTTCATTCAATAAAAAAGCGATTCGTTTATATGAGAAACTAGGATTTAGCCATGAGGGAATCAGCCGGGAGGCGCTTTTCAGGGAAGGGGTATGGCATGATATTGTGCATATGGGTCAGTTGCAAAGTGAATATTTAAACAACATGGATAGTCAGACCAGTAAAAATGAGAAAGCCCCTTTGGTGTAGGCAGCCAAAGGGGAATTTTTATATCCAGAAGAACTTCCTAACATTAAATGCCGTTGCCCAGGTTTTGGAATATATGACAAATCGAGGGTTCAGCCATATGTTCGCCTAGTTTGTTATAGTCTAACAACGTTAATGAGTATCGTTTAGCTGTTTAAAATCCCCAAATAAGCCTTCCAAGGCCCGACATCGTCCTGATATCGCTTCGCCAGCACTCTTGCGATTTGCGAGATGTGAGTGAGATCGTGGGCAACCCATGTTGAGATCTGCTCTCTCAGCTTAACGATTCCGAATTCGGGGTGCACCCCCGTTTGTTCGAAGTCGGTTTCAGGATTAATGATCTGCCGCAATGTTTTCAGATTCGCCCGTCTGATTTCAGCAAATTCGTTAAGCAGCTGTTCCATCGTTTTCCCGTCGTTTTGATTCAACTGGCTGAAGCGGTCGAACGTCGGAAAAGGTTCCGTTGCTCCTTTTGTCACGATCATTTTGATCCGCGGCAACCAATTGTTTTTTTCTCCTTCAATCAGATGGCCGACGACATCAAAGGCGTTCCACGTGTCTTCGCCTTCATCGCAGCTGATCCAGGGGTTTGATAATCCGGTCAGCAGCTGACTCAACGTTTGTGGTGTGCGCTCTAGGATTTCGATTGCTTCCTCGAGTTGAAAGTTCATGTGAATGACCTCCTTTCATAAAAGTTCACGTCAACTGCCGCTCAGCAAACTCCCGATACAGCGCATGCGAAGCAATCAGCTCGTGGTGCCGCCCCCGCCCTGTAATCTCGCCTTTTTCGATAAATATAATTTGGTCCGCGTTCACGATTGTCGATAGCCGGTGGGCGATGACGAAGGTGGTGCGGCCTTCCATGAGGCGGGCAAGCGCCTGCTGGACGATGGCTTCTGATTGGCTGTCGAGGCTGGCTGTCGCTTCGTCCATCATTAAAATTTTCGGGTCGCGCAGGAAGGCGCGGGCGATGGCGATCCGCTGTCTCTGGCCGCCGGACAGCTTGACGCCGCGTTCACCGACTTCCGTATCAAGCTGCTCTGGAAATTGTTTAATAAATGTGTCGGCATACGCCATTTCCGCGACTTTCCACAGTTCTTGATCGTCAATGCTGTCGGCGTGATCCAAGCCGTAGCACAAGTTCTCACGGATGGTGCCGGACATCATCGGGCTGTCTTGAGATACGTAGCCGATCTGGCTGCGCCACGATTTCATCGACAGCTTGTTGATCGGTGTTTCCCCGATGTTAATGGCCCCTGAGTCCGGTTCGTAAAATCGTTCCAAGAGGCCGAACATCGTCGTTTTTCCGCCGCCGCTCGGACCGACAAATGCAATCATCTGCCCGGGATCGACGTCGAAAGATACCTCCCGCAAGACAGGCTCGTCATCGCCGTAAGAGAAAGATACATTCTCGACACGTATCGGCAGATTGGAGATATCCATCTCAAGTCCTTCCTAGCCTTCTTCCTCTTCAGTATGCAAAATCTCGATGATCCGCTCTGTTGCTCCTTTTGCTTTTTGCAGCTGAGTGAAAAACATTGTGAACGATGTGATCGGGAAGATGATTTGAAACAGATAAAGCAAAAAGGCGATCAGCGAGCCTGCCGACATCGTCCCCTCAGAGACGCGGATGCCGCCGTAGCCGATGATGGCGACGATCACAATCATAATGACAAGGTGCATAAACGGGGAGACGAGCGCAAATATACGGGCTTCCTTGAGGCCGTATTGAAAGAGCTTCGAAATGCCTGATAACCCTTTCATTTTTTCTGTATGCTCGGCGTTTGATGCTTTCATTAATCTGATTTCGCTTAATGTCTGCTGGACATGTCCTGTGAAGGAAGCTGTTTCATCCTGCAGCGTTTTGGAGATGCGCTGCATTTTCATGCCGAGCGGGATCATGATGAAGGTCGTGATCGGAACGGAGATCAGCATGAGCAGTGTCATTTTCCAATCCATGATCAGCAAAATGATTACCGATCCGACAATGGTGATGATCCCGGAAACAAACTGCGGAAAATGGTCGGAAATCAAGCTTTCAACAATGCCGGTGTCATTGACAACGCGGCTGACGGTTTCACCGCTCGTCTTTTCGTCAAAGTAGCGGACAGGCAGGCGCAGCAGCTTGAACCACATGCGCTCGCGCAGGGAAGCGACCACTTTTTGCCCGGCGTAGGAAAGAAAATAGGTCGAAAACCCGTCGCAGACCGCTTGAACGATAAAAACGAGCGCAAGGATTCCCGCTAAGGCCAGATTGATCGAATTGGCGGAAAAGCCGTCAACCATTTCTCTTGTCAACAGCGGAATGGACAGGCCGACCAATGTAGTGACGAGGCTTGCGGTCAAACCGACGGTTAAAGCCAGCCTGGGTACGCCGGATGTGAGAATCATGGAGAAAAACGGTTTCATGCTATTGTTGTTTTCTGTTTTCATTTGATAAACTCCTTATCGATATAATGTCAAAGAAGTGGATGGCGCAAGCTGTAACTCATCATATTACGATTTAAACAGCAGAAAGTTCCCGATCATTGCCGATTTTAGCTTCATGCTAAAAAGATTGACAGGAGAGATGATTGTAACTATTATTGTTACATATGGTTGATGGAATATAAGAAAGGAAGAAAAACATGACGATAAATATTAAAGTATACTCCGATTATGTCTGTCCATTTTGTTTCCTCGGAAAAGACCAATTCGAAAAAGCGATCGAAGGCAAAGATGTGGAAGTCGAGTGGCTGCCATTCGAACTGAGGCCGCGTCCATCTGAGCAGCTTGATCCGTTAAATGATCCATCAAAATTGGCAATGTGGGACGGCGCTATTAAGCCGCGAATCGAGGCTTGGGGCGTCAACATGAAGCTGCCGAATGTCTCTCCGCATCCTTATACAGATTTGGCTCATGAAGGCTATCACTTTGCAAAAGAACACGGTAAAGCGAAAGCGTACAATGACCGGGTTTATCAAGCCTTTTTCCAGGAAGATCAAAATATTGGCGACATCGACGTATTAACAGCGCTGGCTAAAGAAGCCGGACTGGATGAGCAGGCTTTTAAAGAAGCTTTAAACTCCAGAACATATCAGGACGTGCAGCGGACGGCGCTCCAACACGCTTACGAAGAAGCCGGCATCACGGCCGTTCCGACATTTATCATTGGCAATGAACGGATAGCCGGAGCCGCGGCAAGGGAAGTGTTTGAACAGGTGATTGAAGAGGAAAGACGAAACATTTCTGCTGATGTTTTGCAATGCGACATTGACGAGAAGTCTTGTTAACAAACACCAGCATACTTGGAACCCTTTAGATAAAAACAGTCTAAAGGGTTTTTTTCGCAGGTGGACAAATCATTGATTGGTGCAAAAGGGGGGAATTTGAATCAGAATAAAGAGGGAAAAAATAAAGTTAAGACAAGTTTAAATAAAGGTGAAAAATCACATATGAAAATATGAAAATAGGATCAAATCATTTACATATATTATTAAATATGGTATAGATTATATTGACATCAGTGTTATTACATATATTAGAATTTCATCATTTTTCAGGAAAGGAGGTTATAAAGATGGAAACGAAAAATAAGGACTTTGTAAGCAAAGTATCTGAAGAGGAATTAAAGAACTTAGCTGGAGGAAATGATGAGATTACTCCGCAAAGCACTGTTGTTTGTGTTAGCTTAAGAATTTGCAAATGGAGTATAAAGTACTGTCCAAGTTTTAAGAGAAAATGCTGGATGTAAAGTTCTGAATATTCTATCATATCACTGCCAATATAGAGAGTTAGAGATAACTCTCTATTTGGTCAGTGAATTTTTCTAAGAAGGGATTGGTTATATGGGAAAAATATTTGATCTTGATATTAAAGAAACCGTTCAAAGCAAATCATTGTATCCTTCAGAAAGAAGAAAAAAGACCGATGCCGATACACCCGTTAACGAGCTACTTTTAAATGAAAAATCAGGCGAATGGGTTCATCTGTGGCAACAGTATGGGGGTCATGAAGAATGTTTTAAGTCATATTTAGATGAAGAAAATATGTTCAGTGAATTTCAATCCTTCTATTCGGATTTTTTTAAGCTGTCTTTTGATTATTTGGAATCTAAATTAGACCAACTCAGTAAACAATGTGATTTGTCTATGATATGCGATATCGCAAATTTAAAAAAGAATATCATGTCGTATATACAAGAGCATGTAGGGTATTTAGGCATTAGAGCTTTAATACAAGATATAAATGAAGAAAGAGAAAAAGGAAGACTTGAAGGAGAAAATCCCAAGGAACGATATGAATATTACGTAAATCATTTGTTGTCAACCAAGGAAAAAAGGCTCGAAATACTTTGCCAATTTCCTGTCCTAACAAGAGTTTTGTGCGAATTTATATTAAATCATATAGACAGCATTACTGAAGCTGTTATGCGTTTTTCAAATGATAGGAACGAAATATTGGAAAAATTCAATTTTAAAGGGGAAGACAAGCTAGCATCTTTATCTTTGCAATTAGGCGACTCCCATAACGATGGCAGAAGTGTCATGGTGCTTCACTTTGAATCAAATAAAAAAATCGTTTATAAACCTAGGCCCCTCTCAGTTGATTTACACTTTCAGGAGCTTTTGCATTGGATAAATAATAAGGGGGGATGCAGGAATTTAAGAACATTAAAAATTTTAAGTAAAAACGAGTATGGGTGGCAGGAGTATGTAGAGTATAAACCCTGTCAATCTAATAGTGAAATTTCCCGTTTTTATGAAAGGCAAGGTGAATATATCGCAATATTATATTTGCTTAATGCCACCGATTTTCATTTTGAAAATTTAATTGCATGCGGGGAACATCCTGTATTGATTGACCTTGAAGGATTAGTGCAAAATACGGAAAAAGACTTGCAGGACGAATCTTCAGCATATAATATTGCATTCAATAAGTTAATAGACTCAGTATTATCTACAGGGATGCTACCTGTTACATATATTAAATCAAGTATATTAGGGTTTGATATTAGCGGCCTTGGCGGAGATGAAGGTCAGCCGACTGGACAACATACTTTTACTGTGAAAAATGTTCAAACAGATGAGATCAAGTTAGTTAAGGCTGAGGCTTTTTCGGAAGGCAGTAAAAATAAGCCCTTTCTTGATAGTGAGAAAGTGGCATCAGCTTCGCAGTTTTCTTCTGAAATTATTAAAGGTTTTCGAGACATCTATTCATTATTTCTTCACCATAAAAAAGAGCTATTGTCTTCAAACAGTCCGTTGAGCTGCTTTAAAAATGATCGAGTAAGGGTCATTTTAAGAAGTACACAAGTTTATTCTACCTTTTTAGACTCGAGTTATCACCCGGATTACTTAAAAGATGGATACAGCAGAGAACGGCTTATAAATATTCTATGGGTTGGCGGGAAAAGCCGGCCGGTACATCAAGATGTCATCATGTATGAATGCAGAGATATCATAAAAGGAGATATTCCTTATTTTTATTGTCAAACTAATTCAGTGGATTTGTATCATCCATTGGGTAAAGTGAAAAGCAATTTTTTTGAAAAGTCGAATTTTGAATGTCTAATGAAAAAAGCAAAATCGTTAAATAAAAGTGATATGGAAATGCAAATCGAATTTATTCAAAACTCTCTCGCTGCCCAATACCCGCACTATAATGACTCCCATAACAACACGAACAATAAAACCTATGCTTTTCATGATCAAACAACAGGCTATTCTCCTGAACAATTTTTAGATGTTGCAGAAATAATAGGCGATGAGATGAAAAAACACGCCATTTTCGGAAAGGAAGATGATGTTACATGGCTGGGGATCAATCAAAATTATAATGATCAACTGGCTTTTAGTCCGCTTGAATTTGATTTATATGATGGTTTGCTTGGAGTAGGACTGTTCTATGCGAACTTATATCATGTTACTAAGAAAGAGGACTATAAGAATATTGCTGACAAAGCATTGAATTCAGCCTTAAATTACGCGGAAAACTATCCATTAGAATTTCCGTTATCGGCCTTTTACGGTTATGGAGCATACGCATATGTACTAAGTAATTTCTCTTTTATTTTCCATTGCCGCGACTATTTAACACAAGCAAAAAAAATGCTGAATAGAGTTTTAGGCTCAATAGAAGAAGATCAATCGCTTGATTATCTAGGTGGTTCTGCCGGCCTGATCATAGTATGTATACACCTTTATAAAAGAACAGGAGAACCTTATTTATTGGATATTGCGAATAGGTGCGGGAAGCTGCTTGTGAACAAAAAAGAGCAGCAAATGAATGGTGCCGGATGGCGTTCAAATCAGCTTGACAAGCCACTTTCAGGACTTTCTCATGGTTCTTCAGGATTTACATGGGCCCTAATGGCATTATATAAGTTTACAAAAAATGAGGATTTCAAAAAAGCATTCATGGATTCCATGAATTATGAAAAATCCTTATTTAATAAAAAGGAAAAGAACTGGTTGGATTTACGGGATAATACCGAGCGTAATGGAAATTCCATGTGGTGCCATGGAGCGGCTGGAATTGGAATGAGCCGAATTATGATGGGCGATTATACGAATAATGTTGAGTTGCTGGATGAAATTGATGCGGCAGTCAATCAAACATTAAAAAGTGGATTTGGCATAACACATAGCTTATGCCATGGAGATTTAGGTAATTTAGATTTACTTCTTTTGGCAGCGAATAAATTCCAAAGTGAAAATTTAAAAGAAACAGCATTAAAAATTGGCAGCGATGTCGCCTGCAGCATTACCGAAGGGAATGTGAGGTTTGGGACTGTTTCAGGTGTCAAAAATCTAGGTTTAATGCTTGGACAAGCAGGTATAGGCTATGGTTTATTAAGGCTTGCTTTCCCGGAAAAGGTCCCTTCAATATTAACCCTTCAAATGAACGGGGGGGACTATAATTGAAAACCAGAATAAGAGTGCCGCTTAAAAGACAAATTGCTCAAACTGATTGTGCTTTATGTTGCCTAACCATGATAGTGTCTTATTACAAAAGCCATGTTGGTTTTCATGAACTGAAAGAAAGGCTGGGCGGCGGACGCGACGGAGTTACCCTCTTCGCTCTATCCAATACGGCCACCGGGATTGGATTTTCCGCAAATGTACTAAAAGCTGATCGTATCAGTTCGATTACTTCACCAGTTATTGTGTATTGGGATCATTTCCACTACGTTGTATTGGAGAAAATAAACAAAAAGGGCTACCATGTGCTTGATCCCGCATTAGGACGATGCACGTATTCAGAAGAGGCTTTTCTTGAACATTTTTCAGGTTATTATCTAGCTCTTGAACCTAATGAAAACTTTATACAAGTAAAGCCTAAAAGTGTATGGCTTCCCTATTTAAAAATAACTTTGGAAAAACCAAAATTACTTTTTTCTATTTTGGTATGGTCCCTGTCTATTCAATTGTTGACTGTTTCCATGCCGATTATCACTAAAATTGCAATAGATGAAATTGCCATTCCGAATCATTACGAATTTCTAACTGTTTTTTTCATTAGTATTTTTGGTTTGGTTATATTTAAGGGGATTATTTCTTACATGCGAGGCCGCTTTTTAACTAATTTAAGGTTGCATCTGGATTGGAGGTTGATGAGCAGGTTTTTTAGACATTTAATTCATCTGCCGTTTCAATATTTTCAGTTAAGGTCATTTGGCGAAATTGTTTATCGAGCCAACTCCCATATTATGATACGAGAGCTTTTTTCTCAGCAGACCATCATGAGTGTACTAGATTCAACTCTCGTTCTTATTATACTGGGATACATGGCGATGACTTCGCCTTGGTTAGCAGGTTGGGTGATTGCCTTTGGTATAGTAAACATATTATTGTTGACTTTTACTCAAAACGCAATTAAACAACGCGCTGAGGAAGAACTCTCTGAGCAGTCCAAATTCCAAGAAGTTCAGGTAGAAACGCTCTATGGAATTTTCGGAATTAAAATGGCCGGAGTTGAAAAACAAGTTTTACATCAATGGGAGCATTTGTTTAAAAAGGTATTGTATGCATTCAAAAAAAATGAATATTTTTCTAATACCATAAATTCGTACATAGTTAGTTTAGAGCTGGCTGCACCTTTGGTTATTTTAGGATTGTCATTACATCAGGTTCAACTTGGAAACATAACCACCGGCTCAATGGTGGCGATCTACTCATTGACAGGAGTATTTTTTGGTTTGGTTTCTTCTTTAGTTGAAACAGCAAAAAGCATGATCACTATGGACACCTATTTGCAAAGAATTAACGATGTGTTGGAAGCGCCAGTGGAAAAAACACCAAAAAACTCAATTAGACCAAAAGAATTAACTGGAAATATTAAACTGGAAAATGTAAGCTTTTCATATACCCAGTATAGTAAACCTGTACTTAAACATATTAGTGTGGAAATAAAAGCGGGGCAAAAAGTCGCTATCGTTGGTCCTTCAGGTTCTGGCAAAAGTACTTTGGCACGTATGCTGCTTGGTTTATATGAACCTACTGCCGGCAAAATCTTTTATGATGGAATCAATTTATTCGACTTAGACAAGCAATGGCTGCGTAGAAATATTGGTGTCGTACCACAAGATGCGACTCTTTTTAATAAATCCATTCTTCATAACATATCTGTTTATGATAAGAATCCTTCTATGGATAAAGTTGTTAAGGTGGCTAAAATTGCACAAATACACGACGAGATTATGGAAATGCCAATGGGTTACCACACTCCCGTATCAGAAATGTCGATGAATATTTCAGGTGGTCAAAAACAGAGAATCATGCTGGCGAGGGCTTTATTGCAAAGCCCTTCAATATTATTGCTGGATGAAGCAACCAGTTCTCTTGATAACTTAAATGAAAAGGTCATAGAACAACATTTAAATGAATTAAAGTGCACGCGCATTGTCATAGCTCACAGGCTAAGTACGATTAAGGATGCAGATCTCATATTAGTGCTAAAAGACGGAGAGATTCAAGAGATGGGCAACCATTTACAATTAATTCGCAACCAAGGATTTTACACCAAATTGTACAATTCAAACAATGACCAAGCGATTGTGGGAGGAGGCTAAAACAGTGAATGATTTATTTGATGAAATAAGAGATGAGTCGATTAATATTGGGGGGATTGATGGTTATAAATTCGGCTTCTTAAAAGAGATATTGCGAAATAAAAGATTTGTATTTCTTGGTGAAAGCAGCCATTGCGTCAAGGAGTACATTGAGGCGAAGGCAAGCTTGATCAAATATCTGCATCAGGAATTAGGATTTCGTATTCTTGCTTTCGAAAGTGAATTGGGAGATTGCAGCATAGGAAATTATCTTTCAGAAGAACTTAGTGCCAAAGAAAATATGTCCGGTTCCATCGGGAAAGTTTGGCAAAACGAATTTATGCTTGATTTGTTTGAGTATATGAAGGAAACTCGACAGCTGCAGCCTTTGCATTTAACAGGCGTTGATGTTCAGCAGAGCATGGATAAGCACTTTTCCTCCTACATGCGTTCGCATTTGACAGGGGATCTCAGGAAAATGTTTGTAACATTTGATACGCGCACAAATGAGATGCTCGATAAAGATTATATGTTAAAGCGGCGTTTTAGGAAAACAGTAGAAGAAATTGAAAGCATAGGCCAAGAACTGATAAGGGAGCTTGAAAAACAGACTTTCCCCTCTGCTATGCTTCGTGATGTCGTGTTACAGACGATGAAAAACAGACTCAATTATTTTAAGGCGAATTTTACAAAAGGTTTTTCAAAATTGTTTGAATATCGTGATGAATTAATGGCGAAGAATCTTGAATTTTTATCTCAGCATGTTTATCCTGATGAGAAATTTATCATTTGGGCTCACAACCTTCACATCAAAAAACAAAGCAGCGTCAATCGGTTTTCACCATATCGATCATTTGTAGAAAACCTTCCGCAATTTATGAAAGAGGACAGTTTTGTTATTGGTCTTTACGCGGGAGAAGGAAGAATGGGTGACAACCAAGGGGGCGATCATCCTATCAAAAAAGTTAACAAAAAGCACATGGAGTGGCTGCTCAGCAATTCACCCCATCCCAATTTTTTTATACCATGCACTTCAAGGTGGGGGGGAAAAAAGTGGAAGGCTTTTGAGGGAGGGGGCCTTCGTATTTCTTTCAAGCCGGTTCAACAGTATGACGGGGTTTTATTCTTTAAAAAAGTAACCCCAGCAGTTGTTAATGTTGAATAGGATGTTGAGGGGATAAGCATAACCTCTAAGGTGAAGATCTCTGCCTTGTTGGGAAAAGAACTTTTTCGTTATAGCTGGTGGCGGCCAAAGGGAGGCAAACTGAAAGCTGTTTTTTTGGTTTTCATCGAATGGTGAATGGGATTATTGCATGGAGTGCACAAGTCAGACCCAGGATAATTTCCTGGACGTATAACTTTTGGTAAAGGCGTTTATCAGGACACCCATGAAAAGATATGTTCGGCAGATGAGGAAGGGAATGCTGTTCCCGAGATGCCGGAGATGGTGGTTGAGGAGAAATTTGAAGAACTCCAAAGGTATGCAAAACTGGTAACGAGTTCCCCGTTTCTTGAGAGGAAGATCTTCAACAAATCATGATAAAGGGATGGCCGAAGGCTTTTCTTCACAGCTGGATCGCCTTGAAGACTACCTGAAAGCCATTCGCTAAAAGAGGGAGGATATATTGATGGCGTTTCTAGAGCATTTCATATAACCGTGTATTCGCGGACCTCCTCATCACCTTTTTCTATAACCATTAAAAAGAGGAGGTTTATATACATGCGTACAGAGCAGGAAATCATCGATTTGGTGCTGAAGGTCGCACGGGAGGACAGCCGTGTCAGAACGGTCGGCATGAACGGTTCGCGGACGAATCCGAACGTCCCGAAAGACCCTTTTCGCGATTATGATATAGTCTATGTTGTAACAGATATGAAGTCTTTTCTCGATCAGCCGGGCTGGGTGGACGTTTTTGGGGAGCGGATCATCATGCAGACGCCGGAAGCGATGGAGCTGTTTCCGAATGAGCTTGGCAACCGCTTTTCGTATTTGATGTTATTTACTGACGGCAGCCGCATTGATTTGATTCTTGTGCCTCTTGAAGAAAAGCTGGAATACTGCCGGGAAGACGGATTGACCGTAATCCTGCTTGATAAGGATCAGGACCTGCCCGTTATCCCGCCGCCGACGGATCGGGAATATTGGGTGCAAAAACCGTCCCCGCAATGCTTCGCCGACTGCTGCAATGAATTTTGGTGGACATCGACATATGTAGCCAAAGGGTTGTGGCGGCAGGAAATTCTTTATGCACTCGATCATTTAAACCTTGTCAGGGCCATGCTGCTGAAAATGCTCGAATGGAAGGTCGGTTTTGAAACGGGCTTTTCGCTGAGCATAGGCAAGAATGCAAAGTTTCTTGATCGCTATGTTGATCAAAATACGTGGGAAAGGCTTTTGGAGACGTATCCGCCAGCTGATTATGAGCGTGTATGGAACAGTTTGTTTAAGATGTGGGATCTGTTTGAAGAGACAGCGGCAGCAGTCGCTGAACATCTGGCTGAACAATATCTTTTTGCAGAAGCCGAGAAAGTCAAACAGTACGTGAGACGCGTTTAGCAGCTGAAACCTGATGCAAAGGTAATTGACTAATCAGATGATGGCCGCACTCCCGGCAGGTGAGCCGGGAGTGTGTTTTTTGCGGAGGTGAACGGAATGTTCAGTATTAAAAAAATGCTGCAGAACCATTATGGAATCGACAGTGTGAACATTTCTCCCGAGCAAGGCGGGTGGACAGCACTTGCTTATCAAGTAACCGACGGTGAAGCGGCTTTCTTTTTAAAAGTGTATGATAAAAATAGGGCATCGACAGCGAAATGGACAGATCTAATCGATGATTACATCCCCGTTCTCAAGTGGCTGGGGGATCACACCGCTCTCAACGGGAAGCTGCCTGTGCCGCTTTTAACAACAACTGGAGAATACAAGTGCGAAGATGATGATGCGGTTTATGTGCTTTATGAATACATCGCCGGGGAAACCATTGGAGGCCGGCCGCTCGACAAAGGCTGCGCGGAGAAGCTCGCCAGCATCATAGCGGAGCTGCACCGATATGACGAGACGATCCCGCTGAAGACAGAAGGAATCAAAGAAAACTATGATATTTCGTTTTTAGGCAAGATGAAACAATGGCTTGATCACCTCCCTTGTGAGCTGGCGACACTCATTCAACCCTACAGCGGAGCAATCCGCGAGATGATGGAGTCAGCCTTATCTCTGGCGGATGATTTGAAATGCAGCGGCAGAAGATTGGCTTTGTGCCATACAGATGTTCATGGCTGGAATTTGATGATGAAAACGGGCGGGGAATTGATTCTGATCGATTGGGAGGGCTTGAAACTGGCCCCTGTTGAAGCAGATCTGATGTTTTTTGCCAATCAGCCGTATGTACAAGAGTTTTTGCGGGTTTATCGCGAGATTCATAAAGGGTTTGAAATTGATCAGAACGCTTTGCGGTTTTATCAGATCAGGCGAAGACTGGAGGACATATGGGAGTTTACAGAGCAGCTGGCGTTTGACATTCAGACAGAGAAAGAAAAGGCAGAGACGATGAGCTTGCTGAAAAACGAGCTTGAGGCCATAGAGGACAGCAAGATCAACTACTAAAAAGCTAAACGGAGGAACCCCTGTGAAAAATTATCGTACTTTATTTTTTGATGTGGATGATACACTACTAGACTTCGGTGCGGCGGAAAAGTCAGCACTGCGGAATCTTTTTCAGGAACAGCAAATTCCTTTAACAGATGAAATAGAAGCGAATTATAGACGTATCAATCAAGGTTTATGGAGGTCGTTTGAAAAAGGGGAGATAGACCGCGGCCATGTGGTGAACACACGCTTCTCCCTTTTATTCAAAGAATATGGTCTAGAGGCTGACGGCGTTTTGCTTGAGGAGAAGTATCGCAGCTTCCTTGAAGAAGGGCATCAGCTGATAGACGGCGCTTTTGAATTAATTGAAAGCCTGCAGGATCAATATGATTTATATATCGTAACGAACGGTATTTCAAAAACGCAGTATAAGCGTCTGCAAGCTTCAGGATTATACCCGATGTTTAAAGGGATTTTTGTTTCAGAGGACACCGGTTTTCAAAAACCGATGAGAGAATACTTTGATTACGTTTTTGAACGAATTCCTCATTTTTCTGCCGATCAAGGGCTGATCATCGGGGATTCATTGACAGCGGACATAAAAGGGGGGCGGCTGGCCGGATTGGATACATGCTGGATGAATCCGGGCATGATAGCAAATGACACTGGTATTGTACCAACCTATCAAATACAAAAACTTGATGAGTTGTATTATATTTTAAACATTGAAAAAGAATCGGCCGCCGGCCATTGTTTATAAGGGAAAACGGGCGCATTTTGATTGGTTATTCAAGATGCGTACTGCTTTTTTATATTGTAAGAATATTCTTTATATTGGGATAGTTGTTTCTTAATAAATAGATAGAGTAAAATTTGTTTTCCTGGAAAAAACAATTGTATTTTTGGAGGGAATTTATTATGATGGAATAAGTGAATTTTGAGATATATACTTAATTGGAATTATCAGATTTTTATTACTACTTAATACGAGGAAGATGCTTTGTCATCATATAGTTTTTGGGTGACATCAGCCGTGTAAGAGGAGGAAAAGAAGTGGCGAACAAAGAATTGAAGAGAGGCCTGGGCGCGCGCCACATCCAAATGATTGCGCTTGGCGGCACTATCGGCGTCGGTTTATTTATGGGATCTTCTAGCACGATAAAGTGGACGGGACCTTCCGTCCTGCTTGCTTATGCCATTTGCGGAATTTTTATTTTTTTTATTATGCGTGCAATGGGGGAAATGCTATATATAGAGCCAAGCACCGGTTCATTTGCGACATTCGGCCATCAATATATACATCCGTTGGCTGGATATATGACCGCGTGGAGCAACTGGTTTCAGTGGGTGATTGTTGGGATGTCCGAGATCATCGCCGTCGGGGAGTACATGAAGTACTGGTTTCCGGATCTGCCCGCTTGGATACCGGGCATTATCGCAATGGCGATTCTCGGTGGAGCAAACCTTGTCTCTGTTAAATCATTTGGTGAGTTTGAATTTTGGTTTGCGATGATTAAAATCGTTACAATTGTATTAATGATTGCAGCGGGGCTCGGGATTATTTTCTTTGGATTCGGCTACGGCGGACAAGCGATCGGGTTTTCAAACCTTTGGTCGCACGGCGGTTTCTTTACAGGCGGCTTCTCAGGATTCTTCTTTGCGCTGTCACTGGTCATCGCCGCTTATCAAGGGGTCGAACTGATAGGAATTACGGCGGGGGAGGCAAAAGATCCGCAAAACACGCTGAGACACGCGATCCAAAGTATTATTTGGCGTATTTTAATTTTCTATATTGGCGCCATCTTCGTGATTGTCACAGTCTATCCTTGGGATGAGCTGAATGCAATTGGAAGTCCGTTTGTATCCACTTTTTCGAAAGTCGGAATTACGGCGGCAGCCGGCATTATTAACTTCGTCGTCATTACGGCGGCAATGTCCGGCTGCAACAGCGGCATTTTCAGTGCGGGCCGCATGCTTTATACATTGGGAGTAAACGGCCAAGCGCCAAAATTCTTTACGAAGATTTCCAGAAATGGCGTGCCGTTATACGGGACGATTGCCGTCCTGATCGGTTTGGCAATCGGCGTCGTTTTAAATTATATTGCGCCGCCTAATATTTTTGTGTATGTATACAGTGCGAGCGTGCTCCCGGGGATGATTCCGTGGTTTGTCATTCTGCTCAGCCATATCGGATTCAGAAAAGCAAAAGGAGCTGAAATTGACAAACATCCGTTCAAAATGCCTTTCGCCCCAGTGACGAACTATTTGACGATTGGTTTCCTGCTTATGGTACTGGTGGGCATGTGGTTCAACAATGACACACGCGTGTCTCTGATTGTCGGGGTTATTTTCCTTGCGGTTGTTGCCGCCAGCTATTATGTGTTTGGAATTGGCAAGCGTGCCTCAGCTGATGGGAATAAATAATGAAATTTTTAAGGGCTTGGGGCTGTCGAGATGTTATTGGCAGCCTTCTCAGGCGCTATGCTCAAGAACCAGCTCCTGGTTCTTTTTTTATAAGCTTGGCTGTGTTTCAATACGGGCGTCAATGATGGGCGGAAACCCGCCCACTCCGGCGCGCCTCTGGGTGCCATTTCAAGCAACGGCATATCCAACACCGGGTCCGAAAGATGTTGTGATTCATGAAGACGCCAAGCCACACAGTAAAGTCTTATGAAAAGGTATAAGGGAGATCTTTTTCCCTCCAAAAGAAAAAGCCCGCAGAAAACAGGAGTGTCTCTGCAAGCTGAAAAAAAGCTGCTATGTGAAAAGGTTTGACGCGATACGTGTATCGCCCTCATAAGGACATTGAAGCGATCAACACAATCAATAAATTGATATGGATCCTATGAGAAGCGCGCATCCTGTCATCACGATGACAGCGAGCACCGCCCACTTTATCGCAAATTTTTGATGATCGTCGATGGAAACCCCGACAAGCCCAACAAGCAAATGTGTTGAAGGCACAAGCGGGCTCAGCATGTGAATCGGCTGGCCGATGATGGAGGCTCTTGCAATTTCGACCTTATTAACACCGTATGCGACAGCGGTTTCTGATAAAATCGGGAGCACTCCGTAAAAATACGCGTCATTTGGCATTAGAAAAGTGAAAATGCCGCTTGTTAAGGCTACAATCATCGGAATAAAGCCGCCCATTTGTTCAGGAATCATAGATGCAAGCGAAATCGCCATTTCATCTACCATTTTTGTGCCTGTTAGTATTCCGGTAAAGACCCCTGCGGCAAATATCATGGAGCCGATAGCCAATACATTGCTCGAATGCGCCGAAATTCGC
This sequence comes from Bacillus sp. GM2, assembly GCF_056155945.1. Taxonomy (NCBI): domain Bacteria; kingdom Bacillati; phylum Bacillota; class Bacilli; order Caryophanales; family Bacillaceae; genus Bacillus; species Bacillus sp. GM2. The sequence goes on along the minus strand of NZ_JBRKSZ010000008.1, from coordinate 746,252 downwards.
TGTCTCTGATGATCGAGGTTTGGATAATTGACAATCAATGCGAGGCAGAACGCGATAATAAACAGAACGGTCAAGCTTACTTTTCCTGATATAAGAAGCCCTATCAATGACAGCGTCAACAATAAGTTGAACCACCAAAGCTTCGGACGCTTCCACTCATCCTCCGCAGCAGCGGCCGTTTCATTGGCACCAGCCGGATGTTTGAGTTCAATCACGCCGAGGCGTTTTCGCTCCGCTTTTCCGAGCATATACGCAACTCCGATCATACAAAGCATGCCGCTTGCGATGACAGGTATCATCGGGCCGGTCAATTCAGCCGGGTCAACTCCGAGCGCACTCGCTGCCCGCGGTGTTGCGCCTCCCCATGGAATCGTATTCATAATCCCCATGCCGACTCCTGCGATTCCCGCTAATATAATCGGGCGGATGCCAAGCAGCAAATAGAGCGGGAGCATCGCGCTCGTTGTAATCATATATGTTGTTGATCCGTCTCCGTCCAATGCGACTAGCATCGTGAGCACCGCAGTGCCGACGACGATTTTTAACGGATCGCCTTTGACCATTTTTAATATTTTTGTGACCATTGGATCAAACAGGCCAGTATCAATCATAATCCCGAAATATAAAATTGCAAACATAATCATAACTGCGGTTGGCGCGACTTGCTGAATCCCAGAAACCATCATGTCGCCGACATCGCTGAATCCGAATCCGGCGATCAGCGCAAACACTATCGGTGTCAAGACCAATGCCGTCAGAACAGAAAGCCGTTTTGTCATGATCAATACCATAAACACAAGCATCATGAAAAAACCTAAAATTGCTAACACAGTTATCCCCCTCTCATATGAATCCGCTTACATTTTTTTCTCTCCGGTTCCCCTTAAGCCTTGCCTTTTTGTCATCATATGAGAAGAACTTTCTGAAGTAAATAATTTGGTTTTTATGTATTTTTAATTTTTTAAAACCATTTTGTTCTTTTTGACCATTTTTAAGTACATAAAAAAAGTATTCCGCAGACGCGAAATACCCGGTTAATCCCCAGCCATGATGTTTTGATAAAATGCTGATTGCTCCTCAAGGAATCGTTTCGTCTCCTTGCTGTTTAAATAATAGCTTTCCCATTCCTGTTCATTTATTTTCTGCTTCCATTCCGGCGAAGATGTGATCTTTTTAAACACTTGATCCCAGTAGGAGATTTCTTCTTTGGTCATATTTTTCGGGCCTAATACACCTCTCCAATGGGAAAATACAAACGGGATGCCCTGCTCTTTCCACGTCGGTACATGCGGATAAGCGGGAAGCCTTTTGTCTGAAGTAACAGCCCCAAGTGTGATGCTGCCGCTCCGTTCATATGTTTTAGCTTCTGATAGAGTCATTGAAGCGGCGTCAATTTCATGTCTGATAAGCGCCTGAATGAGCTCTTCGCTGCTTTCATACTGTAAATATTGAATGTTAAAAGGGTCAACTCCGTACATATCGGCCGCCCTGACGAATGACAGCTGGTCATCATTTCCAAGTCCGGGGGAAAAACCGATTTTTACCTTGCCGGGATTCTTTTTGATCTCATTCAGCAAACCCTTTCCGCTCTTTATTTCCGCTCCTTTTGGAAGAGCGATCGTCTGCCATTCTTTTGCAAGAATCGCCAGCGGGGTGAAATCGTCTGTTTTCAGTTTGCTCTGTCCGAGAATGTAATTGCTGAGCATTAAGCTGGATGTCATGCCGATGGTGTACGTATCGCTGTTATTTATATACTTCCAGCCTTTGTCACCTCCGCTTCCGGGTTTATAAACGATCTTCACGTCGCTTTTTATCACTTGTTTTTGTTTAAGGACTGATTGTATCGCCTGAGCCGTTAAATCCCAGCCGCCGGAAGGCTCAGCAGGTACGACGATTTCAACCGGCCCTTCCGGGGGACGCGGGGCGGACGATTGTCTTTCATCTCCCGAAATTAAGATCGATAGACATATCAATATGATCGCAAAGTTTTTCATGTTTATTCATCCGCCAAATAGTATTTTCTCTCCGGTCTGCCGATAATTCCATATTCCAGCTCAGCGCACGCTTCTTCTTTTGACACGAGATATTCGGCATAGCGGCGGGCTGTTGTACGTGAAGCCCCCATTTTTTCACCGAGTTCTTCGGCTGTCATTCCTTTGGCTGCGTCTTGCAGAACATCCCTGATTTTTTGCAGTGTAATCGAATTGATACCTGTCGGCAAATCCTCAGCTTGACGGGATCCGCTGGAGCAGCCTCCGAAGATTTGGTCAATCATTGATTGGCTGACCTGTGGCTGAGAAAGCAGTGTTTGCCTTTTTTTCTTATATTGAAGCAGCACCTGTTTGAATTTTTCGGCAGTCACAGGCTTAATCAAATAGTGCGCAATTCCTGCCCGGAGCGATTCCTGTAAATGACATGTTTCGGTTGCTGCTGTGATGATCATGATATCCACTTCCGGAAAGCGGTTTCGGATGACAGGAATCAATTCTGTGCCTATCTCATCCGGCATGTAAATATCCAATAGCAGCAAGTCGGCCTTTTGGACCTCGAGAATTTCCATTGTTTCTTTGGCATTGGCCGCTTTACCGATAATGTTGAATCCATCAAGCTGTTCGATCAATCTTTCATGAATTTGCGCTACACGGAAATCATCCTCTGCGATCAGGATATCAATCAAATGGATTCCCCCTTTCGTGTTTGCTTCTCCTTCGGTATAAAAACGGTAAACACCGCTCCGCCGCCTTTTTGATTGGACACTTCTATCCAACCGCCGAGTTCACGTAAAGATTCCTTTACGTTGGCCAGCCCGTAGCCTCTCTTCATTCCCTTTGAAGAATATCCTCTTTCAAAGATGGCTTTCATCTTATCAGGCGCCACGCCGCATCCTGTGTCAGACACTTCTATGACAATATCGCGGCCGATGTCCGTGATGAAAAATGAAACAAGCCGCACATTTTGCTCAGCTACGGCTTCGAAAGCGTTATCAATTAAATTCCCGATAATCGTAATGAGATGAGACATCCCGATATGCTCAGGAAGCGGCTCAAGCGTGCTGTTTTCATCAATGGACAACTTAACTTTTTTCTCTGAGGCCTTTCCCATTTTGCCCAACAGGATAGCCTGCACCTGCTGTGAATGAATGTTTTTGAATAAAATGTCGTGCTGTTCATTTTGAATGGCGTATTCCTCTTTAATCAGGTCGATCGCTGCTTCATACTCACCTAGCTCAAGCAGACCTAGGATCACATAAAGCTTATTTGAGAATTCATGTGTTTGCGCGCGGAGATCTTCAGAGTATTTTTGCACCTCTGTCAGCGTGTCAATGAGCCTTTTTAATTCGGTCTTTTGACGGAAACTTACGACAATTCCGTAAGTTTGCCCGTTTTGGAGCATCATTTTTGTATTTAAAATAAAGACTTGATCGTTGACGCAGACCTCCTGATTCAGCAACATCTGCTCCTGATGAAGGACAGACATTAGTCCGGCTCCGGGCATGATGTCATCAATTGGCCGGTTGACCACAGGTTCGGGAAGCTTAAGCATTTCTGATGCCGATACGTTCATCATTGTGACGACTCCTTCGCGGTTGGTGGCAATGATCCCTTCTTTAATCGCACGCAGCATCGCATTTCGTTCACGGTAAAGAGATGCGATCTCTTGGGGGTCAAGGCCAAGCGTATCCCTTCTAATGCTTTTGGCAAGAGCGGCGGCACCCGCAAATCCTAAAAGCAAAACGAGAACAGCCATGAAGCTCAATTTTCTTACATTCTCTTTAATGCCTTGTTCTGTCTCGTTTAATAGAAAATCAACAGACACACTGCCGATGACCTTGCTGTAACCACTTTGTTCCTGGATAATCGGCGCACTTCCTCTGATCACTATGCGGCCATCGTTTTTTGTTTCAGAGATGTGAGAGCCGCCGAACAAGATCTTTCTGCTTCTTGTCAGCTTCTTTTCTCCTCTCTTTTCCGAGGCGATTTTAATCTCTCCCTTTTCGTCGAGGACATAAATAGTATAGGCGTCAGTCTGTTCTTTCATCTGTTCAATGACTTCTTGCGCCTCTTCCTTATGCCCGCGCTTCTCTTGAAAGAGCTCTTTTACCGGAGGCATATAAGAAATGGTTTTTGCAGTCTGAACGGCAAGCTGTTCGGACTGTTTTCTTCCTTCTTTTGTTTGCTGAACGGCAAACGTGACTGTCAGCAAGCCGATTACTAAGATAAGCAGTGCTGCAATCAAGCCCATAATTTTTGTTTGCAGAGAAAAATTTACCCGTTTTTTGACCACAGGCACCAGCCGTCCTTTCTACCAAAAATCATACCACTTTTTATTCGGAAATTTTGGCATTTTTAAAAATATCCTTTGCAAGATAACGAAAAAGCCCAAGTATATCTTATAAGTGATGATTTCATAATGCAGGATCAGGCGTAGGACAGTGTGCTGTTAGTTTCTTAAGCTGGGATCCGGTTTTATTCCACATATAGGTCTAAATCCAGAAGAAAGTCTGCCTCCGGCCACAAGACGGAGCTTCGCATGACGATTGAAGGAAGCAGCTGTCCTCGCGAACACCGCCCCGAGAATAGCTGCTGGCTCCTTGTGTTGTTGTCATAAATTGAAAAACCATTGATTCACACATTGAGACGGCCCGTCTGCTGCTGTTGACTACTAAAACACCTCACCAAACATGCGCTCAATAATATTCAACAGTACAACCCCCGGCAGTTTACGGCGTTCCACAGCCGGTCGAGCTTTGTAAAGAACCCATTTAATGGAAATCGAGATGACGTCCGTTATAGAGGATATTCATCGGTCGAATCGATCATTTGAATAAAGTTAAGGGCAGATGGAGATAGATGGTCTTCCGTCCTTACACATAGCGAAATCGGGTTCTTTATTACGGCTTTATCAACATGAACCTTTGCGATGTCTCCGCGGGCGATATATTCGTTTACTTCAAGAGCGGATACGAATGTTACACCGTATCCTTCCATAACCGTTCTGATTGTTTCGTTTAATCCGTTTATTTGTACACCCATATTTGGTTTTCCCGCGTTATGCAGGTTGCACAGCGAAATCAATTTTTCCCGCGAAAAACTTCCTTCCTCGCGAAAGACGAAAGGTTCTTTTACAATCTCCTCTAATGCCACGTGTTTTGAGGCGAATTTATGTTTTTGATTGACTACGAATAACATGTCATCTTCCAAAAGCAGCGTTCCTTTTAAGAAGGGGCCGAATTCCGTTGTCCCGCCGATCAGGCCAATGTCCGCTTCGTAGTTGATCAGCTGTTCACAAGCTTTTTGAAAATTCGTTGTCGTGATTTCAACTTCCGTTTTCGGAAATTGCTGTTTAAATCGGCTGAGCCATCTTGGCAGCAAATAATTGGCGGGGAGGAAGGTGGAGGCAATACGCAGTTTTCCAATTGACCCTTCCCTTAACTGCTCCACGTACGATTCAATTTCTTTTTCAAGTGAAAACAGCCGCTTGGCCTGTTTTGCAAGCTCTGCGCCGGACTGTGTCAGCAGGATCCCTCTGCCTTTAGGAACGAATAAGGTGCAGTCGATCTCGCGTTCTAATTTCTTAATTTGCGAGGTGACGGCGGGCTGGCTGATACTTAACTGTTTGGCGGCTTGAGTGACACTGCCTGTTTCAGCGACCGAATAGAACAATCGCAGTGCATGGAGATTCATATTTCACACCTCTATTTATAAATAAAAGTTATTAATACTAGATAAAGATATATTAGAGTTATCTAAATACTTTTACTATTATAAAGTTGAAAAACATGTATTACAAGAAAGGAGAAATTGTTATGAGTACGCTTATCTTAAATAAAACAGCTTATAGCAAGTCTCCGTATGATGTATGGCTGAAGGGACTGGATGAACCGGTGGCGATGCTGACCTCAACCGATCGTGCGGATGAATGCAGGAATTATGATGTGATCGAAGCATTTGACGATTATCCGGTTAATGGATGCATCGAAATGCGCGCTTTGGAGCTGAATGAAACGTATCACTTTAAAACGATTATTGCATCCTCGGAATTTGATATGCTGAGGGCGGGGAAGCTGAGGTCGCTTTTGGGGATAAAAGGGCAGTCTTACAAAAGTGCTCTGCTGTTCCGCAACAAAATATTAATGAAAGAGCAAGTAAGAAAAGCCGGTGTGAAGGTTCCAGATTTTAAGAAAATCGACTCGGCGGCCGACTTATATAAGTTTGTTCAAACTTTCGGTTTTCCTGTGGTCGTTAAGCCTATTTACGGATCGGGGTCTGTTGATACAACCGTTTTAAGGAATCGGCAGGACGTGTGGAATTTTCTTGCGAAAGGTCTTCCCGATCATCTGGAAGTTGAGTCGTTTATCGAAGGGGATATGTATCATATAGACGGCCTCATCCTTGATGAAGAAATTGTCCTCAGCTGGCCGTCGCGTTATATCAACGGGTGTCTGGCGTTTCAAGATCATCAGTTTTTAGGCAGCCTCCAGCTTGAATTGAAAAATCCGCTTACCCGGCGGTTGACTGATTTTGTTCAAAAAGCGCTTGCTGCCCTTCCTGTTCCGAATACCACAACATTCCATGCTGAAGTGTTTCATACACCAGATGATGAACTGGTGTTTTGTGAAGTGGCCAGTAGAACCGGCGGCGCTATGGTCCGTGAAGCAACTGCGCAGACTTTCGGTTTTGATATCAATGAAGTGTGTGTTAAAGCGCAATGCGGCCTGGAATTTCATATACCGGAGGTGGACAACAATCCGGACCGCCTAAGCGGCTGGCTGTTGATTCCGCCGAAAGACGGCGTGCTGAAAGAAATCAAGCCTGCGCCAGCCGCAGACTGGATAGCGAAACAAAATATATCCGCTCAAGCCGGAGACAGGTTCCACGGCTCGTCTTCCAGTGTAGACGCAATTGCAAGCTGTTTAATTATCGGACGCACAGAAGCCGAATTGAGAGGCCGTATCAGCCGGCTTGCAACGTGGTTCCATGATCATACCGTATGGGAAAAGAATTCGGATGTTTGCGCAATTTAAAGCATTCAGCCGCCTTCATCCGTTGATCCGATTTTTGCTGATAGGCACGCTTGTCACGAAGGCGGCTAAGTCGATGACAACCCCGTTTTTGGCGCTCTATCTCCATATGAAAACGGGAGCCGATTTTGGAACCATCGGGCTTGTCATCGGTTTAGGCTATTTTTCAAGCACTGTAGGAGGGGTAGTCGGAGGAGCGCTTTCAGATAAAATCGGCAGAAAAAAAGTGATGCTTTCATCCATTTTCATCTGGAGCTTTGTATTCATTCTTTTTGGACTTGTTCATGATTTCATGTGGTTTTTATTGCTGAATATTTTAAGCGGGCTTTGCCATTCGTGTTTTGAACCTGTGTCAAAGGCTTTGATGGCTGAGTTATCAGAACGGGAGATGAGATTCCGCATTTTCTCTTTGCGGTATTTGGCCATCAATGTTGGAGCTGCTGTCGGCCCTTTACTGGGCGCTTATTTTGGTCTTGCCAAAACCGGAACGCCGTTTATCATCACAGGGCTGGTCTATTTTGGCTATGCCATACTTTTGAGCTTGATGATGATTCGGCTGACCACGGTGAAAGAGACAAAAATCGCTCCTGAAAAAGTCCAGGCAGGTTCAGTTTTGAAGACGTTAAAGCAAGACAAGGCTCTTCGATTATACATAGCCGGCGGCATCCTTTTTTTGTTCAGCTATTCGCAAATGGAAAGCACTTTGCTGCAGTATTTAAATAACGACTTTGCAAACGGAGTTAAAATATTTTCGACTTTAATCACGTTAAACGCGGTGACGGTCATCCTTTTACAAGTGCCGCTCACCCGTTTATTTGAGAGGTATAAATCCTTAACAACAATATCAATTGGAACCGTTTTTTGCATTTTGGGGAATATCGGTTTTTCTATCGCAAATGGCTGGATTGTTTTTATGCTTTCGATGTTTGTTCTGACAATCGGCGAAATTTTATGTTTTCCTTCAATGAATGTCCTTTTGGACGAGCTGGCTCCGGATCATATGAAGGGCGCGTATTACGGCATGCAAAACTTATACAACATCGGTGAGTTTTTAGGGCCTTGGCTGGGGGGGATGATGCTTGCCTTGTACGGGGGAAAAGCCGTCTTTCTTATTGCTGCGTGTTCAGTCTTTTTGGCTTTAGGCGCTTACCATGTGGGAAGGAGAAAGTTTTTATCTGCACAGCATTATGGTGTATCGCCTTTTTCTTATTGAAAATTTAGGCCGCTTATGCATGAATCATTAAGAATTACCCAACCTAAAAGGTAAAAAAGGAGTATGAATCATGGACACAACATTGGGCTACCTCCGTGAGTCACTGTCGAATCACCTTGAACACGGCATAGGACAAAACATTTACAGAAAAATCGTTTCCGGGCGATATGCCAATGAGGAAGAGTTTGTCGAGCACTTGGAGGAGCGGGAAATGGAATTTCTGAATCAAGTGCTTGAACATGAGATGAAATATGCGCTGAATGAACAGGACCATAAACGGACAAGAGAATTAAACGAAGTGTATGAACTGCTGTTTTGAAAGGCGGGAATGATCAATGGGTGCAATAGAGCGGAACGGATACACGTTTGAACCGGAATACAGCGTGACCAGACAAAACGGTGCGATCCATGTATACCGGCGCGGCCGGTTTGTCGAGGAGATTCCCTTTGAGTTTCACGGGGAGTTTCCAGAGCATGATTTAATTGAAGAGCTTGTCAATCATTATTGTTATGAAAATAAAATATAAGGCTTGAAGAGGCTGCCGACCGGGCGGCTTTTATTTTTGGATTTTTATATCTATAATCCGCTTGCAGTTTTTTAGAACGGCAGCAGAAAAGCTGCCATAAATATGACAGCTCATGCATCGCTATTTTTTCTTTTCGTCGTAGTATTGAACAGGGTACATGGATCCTTCCGATACCATTTTGTTATCTTCGATATCATGCGGAGACGGGTGTCCTGCTTTTTCAACCGGGAATGAATCTACGTTGTGTTTTTCCGAAAAGTAAGGGATCTTTTCTTTGACGTTTTGCAAGTACGATTTCAGTTTTTGTCTGTTTGTTTCGTCTTTGAGCATATATGCGGTGACTCCGGCGACAACGGCGAGACCTGAGATCAGATTCTTTTGCTTCATGGTCATAACCCCTTTCGATTAGGTGTTTGCAAATGTTATTCCCATGATTGCCGCCGGTTAAACCAGCTGATCGAGCGCTTCGTCTATATTCGTCGTCGGCTGCCTGCAGGCGAAATTTTCACAAATATAGACAGTCGTTTTGTTATCGACTGCTTTGTATTCGGCCGCAAAGTCGGCAATCCCTTTGAAATCGTCAGGCGATTCTGCGGCGAGGACGGCATAATTCGGCTGGAAGGCCTGCTGCAAAGCGCTTACGATCTTCTGTCTGTCCGGATCATTCCGTTTTCCGAGCACAACGATTTCCTTTTGCGGCATGAATTGGCTCAGCAAACCTTGGAGAAAGTTTGTATGGCCGCTCGGATAAGCAGAGACGTCTCCATGGAAGGCAGCAAACATTTTTGCCGCTTGATCATGGAGCGACAAGTCGCCAGTCAGCCTGCCCAGCCGGGACAGCTGCACGGCCAGGACGCCGTTTCCGGACGGGAGGGCGCCGTCGTATACTTCTTTATCCCGCACGATCAAAGCCTCGGCATCGCTTCCCGTAAAATAAAAACCGCCGTGCTCTTCATCCCAGAACAGCCCCTTCATGTCTGCTTCGAGCTTTTTGGCTTTTCGCAAATCGGTTAAATCAAGTGATGCTTCATACAATTCGATGTAGGCCCACAGCAGGAAGGCGTAGTCATCGATAAATCCTTTATTTTTCACCTCGCCGTCACGGTAGCGGACCATGATGCGACCGTCTTGAATCAATTTATTCTCGATAAACTCGGCTGCAGCTCGCGCCATCTCCAGGTATTCGGGCGCATTGTAGACTTTCGCCGCTTTGGCAAGACCCGCGATCATCAGAGCGTTCCAAGAAGTCAGCACTTTATCGTCGACATGAGGATACGTTCTTTCCTGACGTTTTTCAAAAAGCTTTGTTCTCGCTTCTTCAAGCTTGTTCTGAAGCTCTTCATCTGTCAGCGCGAATTCATCCTTGATGTCTTCCAGCCTGGTGTAGATCAAGTTTGGAATATTATGGCCTTCAAAATTCCCTTCTTGCGTGATGTTGTAGACCGCGCAATACAATTCGCCAAGTTCATCTCCAAGCGTTTCAAGGACTTCTTCTTTTGACCACACATAATATTTGCCCTCTACGCCTTCCGTGTCGGCATCAAGCGCTGAATAAAAAGCGCCTTTCTCATCGGTCATTTCGCGGCGGACAAATGTGATGATCTGCTCGGAAATCTGTTTATACCGTTCGTTTTTCGTGATTTGATAGGCTTCAGTATATGCGATCAGCAATAAAGCATTATCGTAAAGCATTTTTTCAAAGTGGGGAACAAGCCATTCGTCATCTGTCGAATAGCGGGCAAACCCGTAGCCGACATGGTCGTAAATGCCGCCGTTCGCCATGCTGTCCAACGTTTTCATCACGCTGTACAGCGCGTTCTCCTCGCCGCTGTATTGATGATAGCGAAGCAGAAATGTCAGCATATGGGGGATTGGAAATTTCGGCGCGCTGCCGAAACCGCCGTACGCCGCATCAAAGCTGTTGATCAGCTGCTGATACGTCCGCCTCAATATGTCTTCGCCGAGCGAATCGCCGGCATCGCTTTTCGCTTTGATTCTCAGGTTGTTGGCCGCTTTTTCGGCAATATCTTCAACATGCTCCCGGTTTTTCGCGAAGGTATCGGAAAGCTGCTTCACCACCTCAACAAACCCCGGACGGTTAAAACGGCTCGTCTTCGGAAAATATGTACCCGCATAAAACGGCTTCTGATCAGGGGTTAAAAACACATTCAGCGGCCAGCCGCCCTGCCCCGTCATCATCTGGCGGATCGTCATATAAATCGAATCCACATCAGGCCGCTCCTCGCGGTCCACTTTAATGGAGACGAATTTCTCATTCAGAAGCTTCGCAACTTCTTCATCTTCGAAGCTTTCATGAGCCATGACATGGCACCAAACGCAGGTATAATTTACTTCTTATTTTGAGGATTCCTTATTTTGAAACCCTTTTTCGGTCGATAACGTAGACTTTTAATAACATAAGGTTTTGTTATTGATTCTGGAAGGAGAATTAAAATGGATTACATCTATAAGGAAAAGAAAAATGGCAATCGTATAATATCAATCAGAGATAAATGGGAGAATGCTCTTATTGAATTTGAGGAAAAAGGTAATCAAATTGATATAGTAATCAATTATCGTAACGAGAAAACAACTAAGTTTTCGCTACCAATTGAGACTTTTGAGAAAGTGTATCAGGATATTAAAAAATAAATAGGAGAGACAGATAATGATAATAATTCGGTTTGAAAATTTTACTCGCACATCATAAGAATATAATTGCGTTGCAAATGAATTTTTTTATTTTTAACGACTTTCCTCATCTTTGTTCTGTAGTTAATTTTAAGGTGAGTGTTGTCAATAGAACAATAATGAAAAGGAAGGTAATATAAATTATGAAGTTAAGAATAAACTATGTAGTATTATTCATTATGTAATCTGAAGGGTTCTTTATAGCAGGTTTTGCATTAGAGAATGTCCTTGATTATTCATTGGTGATTGGAATCATCTTACAGATCATATTTGTTATTTTTTCCTCAATTTTAGCAATAAAAAAACAAAAGAATACAAACAGGACAAAGTAAGTAATTGCCGTGTTATTTAGTTAAGAGATGAATTAAGTTACGCGGCATCTATTGCAATCGAGTTAGGTTTTTATGGGTGGCAATGTCGAAGGTAAATGGTAAGGGGGTAAGAATGTCTTTTATTACAATAATTGAAATTATCTTAGTGTGATAACAGTATTGGGGTTATTTTCATGTACTTTTAAAAGGCAAAAAAGTGTTAATGATGATGTTGTTTTTAGTTATGCTAGATATATGATTTATTTGTTTGTAGCTGAAGTTGCAATATATGTCATATTTCAATTGTTTTAGTAAAGTTAGACCTTTTAAGGACTAACTTTTAAACCTTTTCAACTAACCTGTATCTTTTGCAATTTACACGCTTATAATAGATGAATACCTATATCATCGGGGGGAGAACCATTGAACGTACAAGCGTTTTCTGTGTTTAGTCGAAGAGTCCTAATTGTTCAGCAAACGGGTCTTTTAAGAAATGTTATCTAACGACGCTTGTGCAAAAATAATATTGTTGTTTAATTTACAATAAAGTCATTTAAAAAATAATATTAGTTGTTTAAAAATCCTTATTCCACGAACGGAGCAGGTTAGTGGAAGCAATAGTAATTTAGGTTTGACTGGGAAAATTGTCGATGATATTAAAAAAGACACCGAAGTGTCTTATGTTTTTCAAATTAAGCATACCGATAAATTGAAATTTAATTACTTAACATTATGCTTATCATGGGAGCGAGGTATTTTATCGGTGAGTGTATACAAACCATGTAATGCTTGCTGTTAATAATGCTGACGAAATCAAAGCTGTAAGAACACTATATGTTTGCCAAATAAGTATCGTTGACCAATCGAAAGCACAGCACAGTATACCTAGGGCAATCGTAGCGATCAGGAAAATAACTGTTACGATTATTCTCTTTTTTGTCATTGGCTGCCGCTCATTCGTTTTCCTTCTGTGTAATCCTAAGAGAAATAGGAGAACGGCCAATAGGCAAAGAATAATAGTGATAGACGACAAAATGATATCCAAAAGCTGTGTGCCGCTTATTTCATATGACTGAGTTAGATTACCGTCTAATATATCTTTAATTTTTAGTACCAGGTTTATATTGGTATTTGCGCCGTTGCTCAGCAAGCAGACGGCTGTTTGTTCATTTAGCAGTATGACTACTTCGGTTCTGAAATTTGGATTGCCCCCAGTGTGTTCTATAATCGTTTGGTCGGCGTTTACCGACCAGCCTGCCGCATAATACATATCGTTGACAGCCGAAACAGACCTATCACCCCTATGTGATTTTTCGATAACCGTGTGAAATATTTCGGGTATGTCCTGCACAATACCCATCTGTATGCCCATCCAACGCGCCATATCTTTTGTATTAGAAATGATGTAGCCTGCGGGCTTATTCCCAGCATAATCCGGAGCTTTAAATGGAGTTGTCATAAAAAAGGAAGAACGGTAGCCCTGTGCCAACTGTCCAGTGGCTTGAGCATCTTCTTTATAAACATACGTCTGGTGAAGACCTAACCGCTGAAATACCTGTTCCCTCATAAAGTCTTCATAGCTTTGTCGCGACACAATCTCAATAACCAAGCCCAATACGTCATAATTAACGGTTCCATAGTTATACTGTTCACCGGGAGGGAACGCCAATTCAGCATCTACGAGCATTTCCACAGTCTTTTGCAACATATCCGGTGTATTGCCTTGTGGAATACTTTGAGTATGCCTAATATTTGTTAGACCACTGGTATGGTGAAGAAAGTTATTTAGTGTAAGGCTTTGCATATCAACAGGTTTCCCTTGATACTTTAACGTAAACCAAGGTAAATATTTTTGGACAGGGTCAGTCATTGAGAGCAGCCCTTGCTCTTCCAACAGCATAATACCCATACCGGTAAAAGCTTTACTGACCGAGGCTAACTCATAGAGTGTATTTTCACTTGCAGACAACCCCTTTTCACGGTCAGCATACCCTGAAGAAAAGTAGAACACTTCATCATCAGCAAGTATTGAGATTGACATTCCCGGCACACCTGATATACGAGAGGCATCATCTAGCAACGCTTGTATTGCCGCAGATTTCGAATCAGACAACGCATAACTTTGTGTTGCGAATCCTGAGAATAATATAAATATCGTTAATACAAAAACAATAATCTTTTTCATAAACTCTCCTTTCCGAAAAATTATAATAGAATAATATAAATAACCTACTTTTACAAATACTAAACTAAATTTGTTTTATATTTCTATTAACCTATATAATATCAATTAATTGGGAAGAGTTACACTTAACGAACAGATGCGTTAGTTCAATAAGAAAAACGATCTTCAACAATCGGGCGCGATTGTTGAAAAGAATTACAAGGGTGATACATATTACACATGACTAATATGTATCACCCTTTATTTTTTATGACTTTTTGCGTTTTAGGTATTGATAATGTAAATCAGGGGATATAATTTTTTAGTTTGCTATGATATGTAAGATTAAAATGAAATGATTTAACATGAATTGTTTATTGGTTATTTTAAGAGTCATGGCACCAATGACAACAGCTGTATCCAATACTTACCAATATCGGTTTGTTTTCTTTTTTTGCTTTGTTGAAGGCTTCTTCTCCCCACGGGTGCCAGTCAACAGGATTGTGAGCGTGTTGAAGTAAGTAAGGAGACTTCTCAGCGATTAGTCTATTGGGTTTGTTGTTAGTTGGCATGGAATCACCTTCTTTCTATACAAATTTTTATTCAGTATTGTCTATACATTATTTAATATACCAAAAAACAAGAAGCTTTTGAGGTAATCTCTTCTTTTTTTTATGGATCTTCGGAATATACAGTGGCTAATGGCTTAATTAAACTATATTATAATCAGAATATTTTTAAAAAATAACTTGAAAAACATTTTAAATCGAATTACCTTATCTAAGAAAGGAGGACTAAAATTTGAAAATAACTATTGAAGAATTACCTGAATCAAGGATTGCTTATTTCAGAAATGTTGGGGAGTACGGTGAAAAGCAAAACAAAGAATTAATGGAGACTTTTAAAAAGTGGGCAAAATTGAATGATGTATTTGATAATTCTACAATTTTAGGCATACCGCAAGATAACCCAGAGATTACTCCTAAAGAGGAATGTCGTTATGATGTTTGTGTTGTTATAAATAAAGATTTGAATGTGAAAAAACCAGCTCATGTTGGAGAATTTTCTGGTGGGAAATATGCTGTTTTCTTGCTTGACCATACAAAAGAGGCAGTCAGAGACTTTTGGGGCAATATTTCTTCTGAGATAGAAAGAAATAATCTATCAATAAGAGAACAACCAATTATAGAAAGATATACTCCACAAATGATTGATAATCATTTGTGTGAAATATTAATTCCTATACAGTAAGGAAGCAGGGACATTTCTTTCCCACCTTCTATTTAAAGCGGACAACATTAGACCTACTATGTATTTCAGATCTAACCGCAATTGAAACACCACAAGTGAATGACACATATATGATGTTTGAAGTTTAAGCAGTGGTCCCACTTGAACGTTATCCTGAGCGTGGGTTTCGACATGTCTGAGGAAGATATTAAGGGTCATAGGTTAGAAAAAAGTTTTCAAACTAAGGTTTCTAAAAATTTGCATTAAATTTATTAAAAGGCAGCCGAAACTGGTTGCTTTTTGTGGTTATTTTAAGAGACATGGCACCAATGACAAGTCGAATAGCCGATGCTGACAAGTACCGGCTTGTTTTCGCGCTTTGCTTTTTCAAAGGCTTCTTCGCCCCACGGGTACCAGTCGACGGGGTTGTGTGCATGCTGGAGTAGGTATGGCGACTTCTCGTTGATTAATCTGTTCGTTGGCATGGGATCACCTGCTTTATAAACGAATTTTTATTCATTATTGTCTTTACATGATTTAATATACCAAATATCAAAAGAAGAGGTTTCTAAGGTTAACTTCTTCTATTTTATTTTATGGAAAGAGAAGCAGACCAACTGTTATTAAAAGAGCTCAGTTAATTCTTAAGATTTTTCGCCCCTCTTTCTTCAGGTTTTGAATTTAAAGTATGATTATAAATTATTCAAAACAAAGGAATGAGACAAATTGGGGCTATATATTGACGGAGAAATAGAAAAGCAGAAGAACCCCTCGCGCCGAAGCGTCTTGTTTGCCATTTTGGTTGTTAATCGTTGCCGATAACGTACTTGCATGCGGTAGTGCACGGACGATAATGCTATGCCGAAGCGACATACCGAATCAATGAAAAAATTCAATCAAGGCGTCGCCGCCCACCCCAATTAGAATCCCTGCTGATTCCGATCGGTGACGGACTGACCGTGTCGCAAGTCAAGAAATAAAAGCACATCATCTGACTAGTTACTGATTCGGTGACTAGTTTTTTTAATGCCCGCAATGCCGCCACAATCTAAAATCGGAATATGATAAATTCAGTTCATAAAATGTTGAAGGGGACATGCCCTTAGCAAATTGACAAAAGGTTCTTTTGTAGTAAAATTCAAACTATTCATAAACGAAAGGAACCGCCGTGATTGAAAGCGGGGACAAATTTTAAATAAGAAGGTGTTGAGGTGGCGGGGTATTCTGAACGAACGGTTGAGAGTTACATAGATTCTCCGGATCGATTAAAGAGATTGTACAAAAGAGTATTATTCATCGTGAGTCTGTCGCAGATTTTCGGCGGTGCGGGGCTGGCTGCCGGGATTACGGTAGGCGCCCTGTTAGCAAAGCAAATGCTTGGGACGGATGCGTTTTCAGGAGTCCCTTCTGCCTTATTTACTTTAGGATCGGCAGGAGCCGCTTTCGGCGTCGGGAGACTTTCTCAGCGTTACGGGCGCCGCACGGGCTTAACCGCCGGCTTTATGGTCGGCGGGATCGGCGCAATCGGGGTCGTTGCTGCGGCCGTGATCAACAGCATCATATTGTTGTTCGTTTCCCTGCTTATTTACGGAGCGGGCACAGCGACAAACTTGCAGGCGCGGTATGCCGGCACTGACTTGGCTGATAAAAAGCAGCGGGCTAAAGCGATCAGCGTCACAATGGTGATGACAACATTTGGAGCGGTTGCGGGCCCCAATTTGGTGGATGTCATGGGGAAATTTGCTTCGATCATCGGCGTTCCGCCACTTGCGGGACCGTTTATTTTATCGGCGGCAGCTTTTATTCTGGCAGGGCTTGTGCTTTATATTTTGCTTCGGCCGGATCCGTTGGAGATCGCCAAAAAAATCGAAACCTATAGACAAGAAAATAAATTAGCAGACGAATCGAAGTCTGCCGGTGCTTCGGACGATCAAAAGGGGATTACAATTGGTGCCGCTGTTATGGTGCTTACCCAAATTGTGATGGTTGCGATTATGACCATGACGCCCGTTCATATGCAGCACCACGGACACAGCTTGGGAGATGTCGGGATCGTGATAGGTTTTCATATCGGTTCAATGTATCTTCCGTCACTTGTCACAGGGATTCTTGTTGATAAAATTGGCCGGACAGCCATAAGCATCGCCTCAGGGGTGACCCTGCTGCTCGCTGGTGCAGTGGCGGCGCTGGCTCCCAGCGATTCGCTCGTTTTATTGATCGTTGCCCTTTCGCTGCTTGGATTGGGATGGAACTTTGGATTAATCAGCGGAACTGCACAAATTATCGATTCGACCGAGCCTTCAACACGTGCGAAAGTGCAGGGAACGCTTGATGTTTTGATCGCATTGGCGGGGGCTTCCGGCGGGGCTCTTTCCGGAATGGTTGTCGCTCATTCAAGCTATGCCGTGTTATCCTTGGCGGGCGGGCTGTTATCCTTGGCTCTGATTCCAGCCGTCATTTGGCCGCGAAGAAAAACAAATACTCAAAAAGGGTAGGAAAAGGTCTATCGGATTCGGGGCCTATCGGACATCGCCGCCGGGCTTTCTTAATTTAAAAACGATGAAATCGGGGCACCTGAGATCTTCTTCAAATGAAGGGTATTTTTTCAGCATCTCTTTTGACGGTCTCGGTTCCTCGACCGCTTCTAATTGAAAGCCGGCTTTGATGATCGTATTGATATAGCTTGTCAGTGTTCTGTGAAAAAGAAACATTTTCTCCTCGCCGCCCAGCGGCTGCTCATATGCGCCTTCGTAAAAATACCGATCAACGTTCCAATGGAGCTTTTGGCCGTCTTTGGTTCTTTCCCATCCGCTTTCCGGGGTGACGAAACAAGGGTGTAATATTGAAAAAATAAAGCATCCTCCATCTTTTAATAACCTGTGCATTTCCTGAAACGCTTTTTCATCATTTGCGAGGTCTTGGATGACCATATTCGATATGATGATATCAAAGCTTTGCTCATCTAAAAAATGCAAGTCCTCACAATTGCCGTGCCGATAATGAATGTGCAATCCGTCCGGCGTTCTTTCCTTGGCGATCTCAAGCATTCTTGTCGAATAGTCAACCGCCGTTACAACTGCTTCGCGGGCGGCCAGCATTCTGCTTAAATATCCTTCTCCGCACCCGGCATCCAGCACTTTTTGATTTTTCACCGTTTCAATGAGAGAAAAGATGACGGGGTTCAAAAAGACTTCTTTATGTATATCGCCTTGTTCAGTATGGTTTGCAGCATAGCTATCTGCAAACCGGTTCCATCTTTGAATGGCTTCTTCAGTGGCAGCGTTTTTTCTCATATCACTTCCTCCTTTTGACATGATCATACCACAAACCATATTACGTTTTAGCCAGGTTAAAGGACATTCCTGTTGACAAAGCAGCCTATTTGTAATTATGATAGTTACATCAAGTGTAACGAAATTTGTTACAGATCAAGATTAAAACATTCAGGAGGAATTCGAATATGAAAATGCTAGTAACGGGGGCAACCGGAAAATTAGGATCGAAAATTGTGGAAAAGCTGCTGGAAACTGTACCGGCGGATCAGCTGGCGGTCAGCGTGCGCAATCCGGAAAAAGCGGAAGCGCTGCGGGCGCGCGGGGTCGATGTGCGCCACGGGGATTTTGACCGCCCGGAAACATTGGAATCCGCATTTCGAGGCATTGACCGTCTGCTGATTATCTCTGCCGATGGAGACAATGAGACGAGAATCCGTCAGCACGGCAATGCGGTAGCTGCCGCAGAGCGCGCCGGAGTTCGGTTTATCGCTTATACGAGCATTGCGAATGCCCGCGAAAGCAAAAACTTCCTTGCGCCGACTCACAAAGCAACTGAAGAAGCGATTTTGCAAACGGGGATTCCATACTCCTTCTTGCGCAATAACTGGTACTTGGAAAATGAAATGTCGAGTATTCAAGGCGTTTTGGCGGGAGCCCCTTGGGTGACATCAGCAGAGAATGGCAAAGTGGGCTGGGCGCTGCAGCAGGATTACGCGGATGCAGCGGCAGCGGTTCTGTCCGGCGAAGGCCACGAAAACACCGTTTACGAACTTTCAGGCAAACTATTAACTCAGGAAGAAATCGCTTCAGCCCTTGGGGAAGTATTGGGCAAAGAAGTTCCCGTTCAGCATGTTGACGATGCTGCCTATCGCGATATCATGAAAAATGCGGGTGTGCCGGATTTTCTGATTCCGATGGTTGTCGATATCCAAAAAGGCATTCGTGAAGGCACACTTGAAGTCGAAAGCGATGATTTTGAAAAAGTGCTCGGCCGTCCGCTCACGCCAATTAAAGAAGGATTGGCTCAAATCGTTGCAAGAATCTCAGAAGCGAAATAATGATCAATAGGATTCGAAAGAGTGATGAACAGAATTACAGTGTTCATCACTCTTTTTTTAAAAGATAGATCAAAAAAGACTCGCCACAATCACCGCACATACTTTATAGCCTAAGTTACTTTTATTAAAATAAGTAAAATATCGACTGAATTCCAGAGCTAATGATGAAGGAATAAAAAGACAGGCATGTGCGGCTGCTTGAGAAGAAAAACTGAAAGCTGATGGCAGCGCATGAATTTGCAGTGTGTATTAACTTGTAAAGAGCCTCGATAGTAGCCTCTGTTTGGATTGCGGCTCATCCATCATCCCCCGCGACAGTTTCACTATTAAAACTCACAAATATGCACCTGACCGTTATTTGATTTTCCTTTGCTGTATTAAACCTATGGCCACAAGCATGACAGTGCCGAGTAAGGCAATCGGAAGAAACCACCCGCCAAATCCGCTTCCCCAGTCTAAAGCGATTGACACGGATTCAATTAATATGAGAGAAAAAATGATTAAGCATGCATTTTTTAAGCGGTTGATCAACTTTCGGCTGAGCAGGTAGAAGTGTTCAGCGTTTGTTTCATTCAGGCGCTTTGGATGATTGTGAATCTCAGGGTGCTTTTCTAGGAACTGCATGAACAGAAGGATAATTAATCCGATTCCCGGCAATATGAAAAGCTCCCATTTTGACCCCCAGCGATCCACTTCACCGAGTGCGTTGTAATGTGCAGGCACCTTTTCGGGGAGCGATCCCCAGACAGCGGCCAATAGAATGATCGATCCCAGGTAAAAGAAATAGCCAAATGCGTTCCAAACCCGTTCCCCTTTTGTCTTTTGAATGTTGATCTTAGAACCGTCGGCTCTGTTCTGCATATGTACCCCTCCTTAGTTTTAAATACGGTTTGACCTATGAAAAAGTTCGGGATTTTCGCCAGCTGGAATGGGGTATATTTGCGGTGAGTCCAGGCAATGTTAAGGGAATGTAAATCATCAGCCGGCAATGTTAAGTTATTGTAAATTTTCGATTTGAATCGTTTACATAGGCTTTAATCTCCATCATAATCATAGTGTTTGGTTTGTAGATTTATGTCGAATTAGGGGGGCACGACTTTGGAAATAGATGTGCAGAAATTGCTTTTTGAATTCATTGGAGGTCTCGGGATCTTTCTTCTCGGTATTAAGTTTATGGGAGAAGGACTTCAAAAATCAGCCGGAGATAAGCTGAGAGACATATTAGATCGTTTTACAAGCAACCCTCTGATGGGTGTTTTGGCAGGTATGATTGTCACGGTTTTAATTCAAAGCAGTTCCGGCACGACCGTTATCACTGTCGGTCTTGTCAGCGCCGGCTTTATGACCCTCCGCCAGGCGATCGGCGTCATTATGGGTGCGAACATCGGAACGACGGCCACAGCCTTTATTATCGGCTTTGACGTTGGGGCATATGCGCTTCCGATCATCGCCATTGGTTCATTTTTGCTGTTTTTCTTAAAGAGCAAAAAATTTCAGAACATCGGACAAATTCTGTTTGGATTTGGTGCGCTTTTCTACGGCTTGGAATTAATGAGCAGCGGGATGAAGCCGCTCCGGACGGTTGAAGCTTTTCATGATTTAACAGTCAGCATGAGTGCGAATCCTATTCTCGGCGTGCTCGTCGGCACCCTTTTCACCGTTCTCGTCCAAAGCTCAAGTGCAACGATCGGGATCCTGCAAGGGCTGTTTGCCGATTCATTAATAGATCTAAACGGCGCTCTGCCTGTATTATTCGGAGACAATATCGGTACGACGATTACCGCTGTACTGGCATCTCTTGGCGCCTCAGTGGCAGCCAAACGGGCCGCGGCCGTTCACGTATTGTTCAACCTGATTGGAACAGCGATTTTCCTGATCTTGCTGAAGCCGTTCACAGCTTTGATTTTAATGCTTCAATCCTCTTTAGGGCTGGACCCTAAGATGGTGATTGCGTTTGCCCACGGGATCTTTAATACGTCGAATACGCTGATTCAGCTTCCGTTTGTCGGCATATTGGCTTTGATCGTTACGAAGCTGATTCCAGGCAAAGATTCGGTTGTGGACTATAAAGCAACACATCTTGATCCGCTGTTCATTCAGCAGTCTCCTTCAATTGCGCTGGGACAGGCGAAAGAAGAAGTATTGCGCATGGGTGAATTTGCGGTAAAGGGACTTGAGGAAACAAAAGAGTTTTTTAATACAAAACAGGCAAAACATGCGCAAAGCGCTTTTCAAATAGAAGATGCGATCAACAATTTGGACAGGAAGATAACCGATTACTTGATCGAATTGTCCGCCACTACGCTTTCTGAACAAGAATCTGAAGAACATCATATGTTAATGGATACTGTCAGAGACATTGAAAGAATCGGCGATCACTTTGAAAACTTGGTTGAGCTTGGTGAGTACCAGCAATCCAACAGGGTGAAAATTTCCGAAGCGGCAATGGCTGATTTAACGGAAATGCTTGACCTGACCATTTCCACTGTTAAGGAGTCCATCACCGCTCTTGGGGAAAATAACGAAGATGCCGCAAGACGCGTAGTCGAAAAAGAAAATCAGATTGATAAAATGGAACGCAAGCTTCGCAAAAAGCACATTCTTCGCTTAAACGACGGATTATGCAGCGGACAAGCCGGCGTGATCTTCGTCGATATCACCAGCAACCTGGAAAGGATCGGCGACCATGCCGTCAATATTGCTGAAGCTGTTTTAGGCGAAGAAAAGCATTAAAAAACCGGGAGTCATTCCCGGTTTTTTATTTTGTAGGCCTTTTTTATTACGGTATGACATATTTACTAAATTGTGAGCAAAAAGGAAGAACATTCTTCTTCTGGAGACGCAAATCAAGTATAATAGTTTTATTCTTTAGGAGGTATTAAGATGCAGAAATACAGAAGAAGAAACACAACGGCCTTTACGGTTATGTCATATTTCACATTTTTTGCGGGGGTCTTTTTGTTCGGTATCGGCCTTTATAATGCGGACAACCTGCAGCTCAATGAAAAAGGCTATTACTTAGCTGTGATGATTTTAGTGGCGGTCGGCGCGATTTTGACGCAGAAAGTGACGAGAGACAACGCCGAGGACAATGAAATCATTGCGGAGCAGGAGAGAAGACAGAATTTGTCTAGTGGTGAGTAAGTATAAAAAAAAGGCATCTTTAGGGATACCTTTTTTAATTTGAAATATTTTTATATTTGTTTTCCAAAACGAAGTCAATCATTCCAATAATTTTTGTATGGTTCGATTTTTTTCTAAAGTGTAAGAAGTTTTGATCTTTGTTTCTTTGCGATTTAGTGATCGTGCCGAACACCCAGATGGAGCTGGCTAAAAGTAATATTGTTAATATCAAAGGAAAAAAATTATGCTCGATGTCATATGAAATGGAAACGACTTGACCAGAAAATATAGCAGTTATAATGCTGGCGGTGAAGGAGCTGTAAAGCGAAGCTTTGATCACATGGCTGATTTTTAGCGTAGGACCCGAAAAATAAACTTTCAACCGGTTTAACGTGGATAAATCTTGTTTTTCGAGGTATGCCATCAGCTCTTCATCGTTTTCAGATTTCGATAACAATAGAGTTTCAGCCGTTTGTTTTGTTTCTTCGAATAATTGTTTGTCTGTTTGCATGTCTTTTGCCCTTCTTTTTTATTAGATTGATAGAGAATCCAGGCAGAGGTGAATGTTCCTCTGCTTTCTAATTAAATTCTTTTTTAAAACGTTCATCTAAAATAAAATCAATCATACCCGTGATTCTGGAATATTCCGCTCTTTTTTGAAAGTGCAGAATTGTTTGCACTGGTCCTTTTCGCGAGGAGATCAGCATCTTGACGATCCAAACCAAAGAGAACATCAGATAGAACATGAAGCAGAATGAAAAAAACCTTGAAAGATCATGGGTGAAGGTGGAGACTTGACCAGATAAAAAGGCCGCCATAATTACAGCAGTCATACTGCTAAAAAAAATGCCCTTAATAAAATACGTTAATGTAAAACTTGGATTTGAAAAATAGATTTTTAGCTGATTTAATGTAACAGAATCTTGATTTGCAAGGTATGTAATCAGTTCTTCGTCACTTTTGTGAGACTCAAGGAGTTTGGCTGTTTGTTCAGCTTTTTCAAATAATTGTTTTTCTTTTATCATTGGAGTGTCACTCCTACTTCATAAAAAAACATGAGAATTTTATTGGTGCGGTATATTTTTCAATGCCTTTTTGTATTTTTGTTGTAAAACATAATCAATCATTTTTACGTTACGTGCAAACTCGGCTTTCTTGGAAAAGTGTGTAATAAATTGAATCGGCTTTTTTTTCAAGGTGACAAGCTGTTTAAGCACCCAAAATATACACCCCGCAAATATGACAGCTAATATTAGAATGGAGATGCCGGAAACGAAAGGGAATATCGAAGCTGCTTGACCAGAAAGAATTGCAGTTATGAAGGTAGCCAATATTATACTGAAAAATGCTGCACTGATGAAATAATGAAGTGCAAATGAAGGATCTGAGTAATAGACTTTCAGTTGATTTAAGGTTAATGAATCTTGTTTAGCGAGAAAGAATAATAACTCTTCGTCGCTCTTATCGCGGTAAGTTTTAAGGGTTTTGGCTGTTTTTTGCGTTTCAATGAATACTTGTTTGTCTGTGTTCAATGTTGATACCTCCACGATACTTTAATTTTGAAAAACTGAATAAATACATTATATTATGTATTTATTCAGCTTTCATTAAATAAGGAAATTAATGAGATATTAGTTATCTAAATATCACAGCAGACACTGCCGCGCCAATAGCGATTTCAGATGCTGAGTTCCAGCTAATTACACCAGCTGTTGTTATGATATTTCTTCCAACTGTAACCCCAATTGTTCCTCTTTTTACTATTGACATAAAAAAATACGGAAATTGACTCCTTCATAGCGAAGTCAATTTCCGTATCTTGTTTATCTCAACAGCCCCAAGCTTCCTGTCAGCCGCGCAACTTTTTTCTTATCGCCGCAAACGCCGATTCCAAAATAGTGGTAATCGGAAGCTGCGGTGCTTTGAAATGTTTCAATATATGCTTCATATGTATGAATGCCTTGCGCTACATCGGTGAAATCGACCGTCAGAATATCGTTGAATTCGTCGGTCAACAGCTTTTGTCTTAATTGATGAAGCAGCTCGGCGTTGCCTTTTAAAATGGGGATTGGAAGTTTGACGATACCCAAATGGTCGATTCCCGAGCCGTCCGTTACATTTTCTCCGAGCAGGCCGGGTTTGTTTTTGCCGAGTGCAGCCCCCAGGATTGCAGCTGTATTGGCAATTAGCCCGAGCGGCAGATTTTCATCGATAATCAGTGCGCATTTTGTTTCTTCTATCAAATTTGTTCCTCCTTCAGCTGCGGTTTTGGTTTTGTTTCAGAAATATAAAGACCGGCCAATGTGAGCGCTCCTCCGCAAAAAGCAACCCATGTCAGTTTTTCTTGCAGAATGACGACGGATGCGGCAATGGTGATGACGGGTACCATATAGATATAAGCGCTCGTTTTTACCGCCCCAAGCACACCGACCGACCAGTTCCATGTCACAAAGCAAAGCGCAGATGCGCCTGCGCCTAAGAACAGGATATTCAGCCAATTGGCGGGGGAGGCGAAAGGGCTTGCGTCGAAGCGGAAATCAAATAGAAACAGAGCGGGAACCATGAATAGCAAGCCGTACAGAAAGATCCGCTGTGTGCATTGGATTGTATGGTAACCGAATGTGCTGATTTTTTTCATTAAAATGGCATATGCCGCCCAGACGAATGCGGAGGCAGCAGCAAGAATGTCGCCGAGCGGATTCAGCTTGAGCATGATTTGTCCGTTAAAGAAAATGAGCGCAAGTCCTGTAAAAGCGGCGGCGGATCCAATGAAGAAGCGGGGTTCCAGCTTTTCGCCCGAAAGGAAAAAATGCGCCAAAACCGCGGTGATCATCGGAATAACCGCGACGATTATGCCGGCGTTTGAGGCGTAGGTAAGGGTAAGCGCGATGTTTTCCAACAGAAAATAAAGCGTCACCCCGCATAAGCCTGCTCCCGCAAACAGCGCTTCCTGCCTCCAGCTCCGGAATGTGAGCACATGCGGATGCACCATAATCAGCACGATCAATCCGATGAGAAACCGGTAAAACAATATATCTATGGGCGCAAAATCCTCGAGCAGCACCTTTGTCGAGACAAAAGTGGTACCCCAGATGATGATTGTGATGACAGCTGCGAGGTGTCCGGCGGTTTCGCGTCTTGTCTTCATCCTTTGATCTCCTGCCTGTCATATTCAAAGATTTTCATATATTGTTTCGGCGTCAGCCCGACCTGCCGCTTGAAAAATTTCGTCATATGGCTCTGATCGCTGAAGCCTGTTTGGAAAGCGGCATCGATTGGTTTGACGCCTTCTTCCAACAGCTTTTTCGCATGATTGATACGGACGGTTTCCAAGTAGCTGTAGGGGGAAATTCCTTTCTGCTTCGTAAACGACCGCAGGAGGTGGTACTTGCTCCAGCCTGCCAGCTTGCTTAAATGTTCAAGCGTAATGTTTTCCTGGTAATGGGATTCCAAATAACCGCACACCGCTTTGACTTCGTCGGACGGTTCAGGCGTATTTTCGAGAAACGCGACATCAGAATACGTCCGAATCAACTCCTCGAGAAGGTTGAGAAAAAGCTCCTCTTTTTTCAAGGCTTTTACTTTCTGCAATATTTGAATGTGAAGCTCCTTCAAGCTGGCGTTCAGCTCATGACGGAACAAGACATTCTCCGTGAAATATGGGAGGCTGTCGGTCCCGGTGATCTCCTTCACAAATCTTCTCATAACATCAGGCATCACATTTATGCAGCGATAATCGAGCGCCTTTCCGTCAATCTGCTCGCAACTGTGCGTGTCATAAGGATTGAAAAGCACGAGATCGCCCTGATTAATGATGTATTCTTCTCCCTTGCAAAGCAAATAGCGCTGCCCCTTCTCGATAAAACCAATCACAAAATACTCGTGAAAGTGATTCGGAAACTTCTGCATAATGCCTTTAAAGCGGTAGGCTTCAACATTCAGATCAGGGTCCAGAAAAAGCGTGCGGGTTTCATTTCGCATGTCGGGCCTCCTTGGTGTGATGATGTTTAAGTTTATCATGTTTTTGGGAGATTTCTTGTATGATGTTGCTTAATGAAAAAATCGTATTTTTTGTGAAAAGAATGAGCAATTTGAAGCTGTCGTGGAATGGAATCAGAATGGTGAAGATCATAAGGAGAGGGTGAAACTGACAGCAACTACAGGGGCATAAAAATTGAACCATTGTAACTTTTAGTGTAATATTACACCAAAAAGAACGTCGGAGGTTCCTCCATGGATAAAGAATACATAACCGAACTCATTTCTTCCAAGTTAAGATTAATCCGTGCGGAAAGCGGCTATACGCAGGAGAAAATGGCGAACGTGCTCGGGATGTCGAAGAAAACGCTCGTGCAAATTGAAAAGGGCAGGTCGGCAGCGGGGTGGGCGCATGTTGTCGCGGTATGCGCGCTTTTTCGGAACAGTGAAGTGCTGCAGGCCGTGCTCGGGGATGAGCCCCTTGAGGTGGTGGAGACTGTCGCTCATCGAAGCATCGACAGACCAAAAGGGAAGACGCTTGGCGGAAAAGTGTGGTGGCGGGACATTGAGAAAAAAGGCGAGTTTCGCCTTCAGCAAAACTTGATTTCTCACCATTACCGCATTTTGGATTCGTATGACGACCTATGGTTCAGCACGTTTGAAAAACAGGATGCTGTTGCGCGTTTGGACGAGCTGTTAAATGAACAGGACGGGGTGGAATGAAGAAAAAGTTAAGTCCTCTGAATTTGCCGGTCTTCATTCCTCCAAGACAAGACATAGTGAAAAACACTGCGTGTCTTGTCTGCGGAATCGGACGTGAGAACAGTTTTCCATCCGCCTTATTCTCACTCCAGCACATCATCAAGCAGCTTCCACATCAGCTCCCTCCGGTTTCCTGCGCCCGTCTTCAAAAAAATCGATTTCAAGTGGTCTTGAACGGTGTAAGCCGATATATGCAATTCGTCTCCGATGGCTTTTGTTGAAAGTCCGCGGATGACCCGGTAAACGATGTCTTTTTCCCGGTCGGACAGGCTGTAGGCTTCTGCTATCAGCGGTATGGTTTCTGCCGGTGAAGCAGGCTCGAATGAAACGGCGATCTGGCCTGACGGGCCAAAGCCGTCTAAACGGCTCGCTTTAATGGATAGGCAGGAATGACCCGGAATCGAGATGACTGTTTTTGCCGGATCGGCAGTTTCGGCCGCTGCCCGCGTGCAGACGGCCCGGACAGGTCTCGGCACGGCATCGCTGCCGATGCTTACCCAGCCGCGCAAGATGTTCAGCCAATGGAGGGCTGCTCGGTTGCATGGCAAGGGCTGCAGGTCTTCCGACAAAATCAGAATGCCTCCGACATGTTTCATGTGAAACATGTCTTTTTTTGACAGATGGTGTCTGAATTGCTGAAGGTACCGGCCGATAAGCGGTGCGAGTGAAGCAAGCAAGCTCTTATCCTTTTCTGTAAACAGCGGCTGTCCTCTTTTCCTCAACAGGGTAAGGTGTTTGAGCTTGAATGGGAAGGAAGAGAGTCTTGCTTAAAGGAGAAAGAAACCGGTGAGCGATTTGTGATATCGTTTGACATCTTGTTAGAAAGTGAGATGATAAATATTAGAAAATAATAGAAGGAGTGGGGAAATATGCAGCCTGAAGATATTGTCAGAAGCGGTCCGAACCAATACGTTTGCAGAGAGGGGATCGCGAAAGAACTGCCGTCATTTGCGAATACATTCGAACGTCCCGTCATCATTACTGGGGTCAAATCGTTTAAAGCTTTTACGAGTTATACGACGCCTCCAAACAATTGGAAAGTCGTTCAGCATACGGGCTGCAGTTCCCTAAATAAGATTAAAAAAGCAGCAGAAGAAGCAGAATCGGCAGATGTCATCATTGGGATAGGCGGGGGAACCGTCTTAGATACGGCGAAGGCAGCCGCCGATTTGTTGGACATTGAAGTCATGACGATTCCGACGATCCCGGGAACATGCGCGGCAAGCACGCCGTTAAGCGTCATCTATGATGATGACGGCAACTTTTCGGGCGTCCAATATCATAAGCGCTCCAGCTATTTGACGCTGGTCGATCCGCTTCTTCTCCTCTCTTCGCCGGTCGCTTATGTGAAAAGCGGAATCGGTGATACGCTTGCGAAATGGTATGAGGCCGAAGCGATCATCAGAAATACGGCCGATTCGCTTTCCATCATGGTTCAGACAGGGCTGAGGCAGTCTGTCTATATTCGGGATATTTTGTTGACAGAAAGCCTGAAAGCCATAGAAAGTCTTGAAAAAGGCGAATCCTCCTCATCTTTCGCAAATGTCCTCGAAGCGGTCATCGCGCTGGCTGGCACAGTAGGCGGATATGCGGGCCGCTACGGAAGAATGGCCGGAGCCCATGCCATTCACAACGGCTTAACGTTCATCCCTGAAACCCATCGTGTACTGCACGGCCAAAAGGTAGCCTACGGGATACTTGTGCAGCTTGCTTTAGAAGGGCGGACAGATGAAATCGCCGAACTCGTTCCCTTTTATGAAGGGCTCGGTTTTCCGAAAAGACTTAGCGATTTAGGCATTTTAGAAAACGTTGAAGAGGCAAAACGGACCATCGCCGCCCATGCCGTGCTTCCGGATGAATCTTTATGTTTGATGGGTTCTTTTCATGAAGCTGATGTGATGGCGGCGATAGAGTCGCTTGAATAAACCTGATAAATAAAACAAAATCAGCCATCCGTTACAGGATGGCTGATTTTGTTAAATTTCAACTTTCACATCGGCGTTTTTCTTCAGTTTTTCAACCTGCTGTCCGAGTTTTTCCTGTCGTTTTTGCTGTTTGAGCATGTCTTGGATTTGCTTCTTGACGTCGTCAAACGCAGGTGTGTTTTTCTGTCCGCTGTCTTTTTGCTGTGCGGCAAATTGATCATAGTAATCTTTGATTTCTTTGTCTGTGACCTGATCTGCCGGCAGTTCTTTGTCAATATATTTTTCTGTTTTGATGCTGTCGGCAATGTCGCTTTTCAGCGTGTTCATGTTTAAGCCGGCTTTTTTGACCGCTTCCTCAAAATCTTGATCGTTTTTATACTGCTTTTTGCTTTCGTCCAGCTGTTTTTCAATTTCTTTCTCAGATGCTTTGTAGCCTTTTTTGTCCGCTTCTTGAGTAATTAAAGCCTGTCCGACGAGGCTGTCGATCGCCTGCTTTTTGATTTGCTGTGCCGCATCTTTTGAAGTCGGATCCTGTCCTGTTTGCTGATACTGCATTTGTGCGGTTGATAATACACTGTTATAGTCCTTGCCTGTGATCTTTTCATCGTTAACGACAGCCACTGTTTTTGTTTCATCGACCTTTTGCTGATCAAGCTTTTTCTGCATGGCTTTCATTTGCTTTTCTTGATCCTGCTGCCCGCTTTGAGCTGTTTTTGCTTGATCTTTTGTCTGGGATTGTTGATCATCATGATTTGAAGCGCAGGCGCCCAATACGACAGCCAATAATCCAATCATGAGAGATGATATGCCTTTTTTCATAATATATCTCCTTTCTTCAAACAGAAGTGATTCTTAAAATGACCTTTAGTGGGCATTCTAAACGATCGTCTCTGAAAAAGAAACCATTTGGAATCAATTTTCCAAAATGTAATCGAATTGAAAGGAGATCGTAATGTAATGGCCGAGTTCCGGTTTACTTGATATGCTTCGGATCAAAGCCGTAGACTTCGAAGTCCTTCGCAAAAATCTCCTGCACCAACTCTTTTGTTTCGTCATTGTAAAAGCTATCAAAAGTCGGTAACACCCAGTCGAAGGTTGATATGGTCAAAACGGTGTCCGCGAACTTTCCTTTTTTAAGCATAGTATCGGAAAGATGGTGCGGTGATTTCGACAGCTGGGTTATCGGAGATTTCAATAATTTGTATTTGTTTTCAATCTCTCTGATGTGCGCGCTGAATTGCTCGAGGTAAATATAATTGGTGACAAACTCTTCTTCTCCTTCGAGATACTGAGGACCAAGGTGCCGGTCAATGGCGCTGATATCCGGCCCCAAATCTTTTAAATGATGCAAGAATTGGGTGAAAGACAGCCCTGTATTCATGTCACTGTTGAACAGACAGATAAAATTCGGGGAGCAAATCGCCGCCAGAAAGGAACTGACTGCTCTCCGGAAAGGATTGCGCACAAGCTTGTAAGTGTCCTTTTTTCCCTCTCTTAATTCTGCCAGAAGATCCTTCACATAATCCGGCTGCTGCGTATAGATCGTATTTCTGTAGTGATGAACCTCCCCCGCGCATCTTTGGCCAACATCTTCAAGCAATCCGTTTTGGAAAAAGAACCAACGATTCAGCGTCGTGCAGCCGCTTTTTGGAATCCAGAACAGAATGATCGGAAAATCTTTCGCAAAAAGAGGGGTATAAAGGTAAATCAAGCGATTCAGTCTCTCATCTTCAAACATGCAGAACACATCCACTTCTTTCTTTGTTTTGGTCCGCCTGAGACAGCGGTTGCCTTTATACACAAAGTATGCCGTCACCAATGAATTGATAGGGCGATAATATGAATATATTTCAAAATGATAAGATCCGACAGATGGTTCCTTATTGACCCATATATAGAAAAATAAGTTTATGATTTAAAACAATCTTATGATACTAGAGCATGCCTGTACAGTTATATTTAATGGAACTTTCTGTTTCACTGCATGCTCCGCCTGAGGTAACATGAAAATGAGAAATGCCTGGGAGCGTTCTGAAAGATCAGATGCTCAAGGAAAATAGAATAAAGGGAGGGTCGCTCATGCAGATTCGCATGTCTGAATATCACGTTCCCGACCCCGAATCGGGTCCGTACGGGATCGCCGTATGTACAAACGGGCGCATTTGGTTTACTGAACAAAAGGGAAACCGGATCGGTATGCTCACAGAGTCCGGAGATTTCACCGAATATACGATCCCGACGGAGAGCGCGGGCGCCTCGATTATCACTTCCGGGATTGGAGGCGAGCTATGGTTTACGGAGTATAAAGCGGGGAAAATCGGAAAAATGACGCCTCAAGGGGAAATAACCGAGTATGCCCTTCCTCCAGGTACTGCCCCGTTTGGGATCGCCGTAGGCTGTGACGATGCCATGTGGTATACCGATATGGCCGGACATCAAATCGGCAGGCTGTCATCTTCAGGCAAAATAACGGAATATAAACTGCCCAAACCGGGAGCCTTCCCGTCATTTATTACAAGGGGAGCAGACGATGCCCTCTGGTTTACACAAAATCAAAGCGGCTTCATCGGACGAATAACGGCAGATGGAGACATCAGCGAGTATCCGCTTCCTGGAGAACAATCCGGACCGGTCGGAATCACTGCTGGCCCGGACGGAGCTTTGTGGTTTACAGAAATAAACGAAAATCAAATTGGGCGAATAACGGTCTCAGGTAAGATCAGCGAATACCCGCTTCCGACAGCCAATGCCCGCCCGCACGCGATTACCCCCGGCGGCGATGGTGCCCTGTGGTTTACGGAATGGGGTGCGGGTCAAATCGGCCGCATTACAGTCAACGGAGATATTACGGAATATCCAATCCCGACGGCCGATTCTGAACCGCACGGGATAGCGGCCGGACCAGCCCAATCGATCTGGTTTGCAGAAGAGTGCGGCCGTATTGGGAAAATCTCTATTCTTGATTAAAAAACGTCCAGTTTGCTGGACGTTTTTTTTATAAATTATTCCGTTCTCGTTTCCATTCTGCGGTTGGGCGAGCCAAGGCCTTTATTCATCAAGTAAAAATGGAAAATGTATTCACCGATTGCCATAGCGACTGCTGAAAAAAACGCGGCCAATGCAGCGCTGCTTGCAGCCGTTCCCATCGCAAGAGCCATCAGCCAAACGATAAGAAAAGCGACGCCTAAATCGGCTAAAGTGGCCGTGATGTTATTGGTCTTCGGCAAAATAAACAAATCACCCAGCAAATAGGATACCGCGCCAAGAACAATCGTGATGAAGAGGGTGTTTTCAAAACTGAAACTAAACCCGAGCCCGAGAACAAGGTACAGAATCACAATTGTCATGATGCCTTTAATGGCAAGGGCTTTCACATGTTCCATAACAATTCGCTCCTTTATACGGGATTTTAGTTTTTCTTTTCCTCGTATTCAGAAAATGAAACATGCAAACTTGCTTTTTTAACGGGCTCAGACGTTTTTCCGCTATTCTTTCTGTTTCTTGCATAGTAGATGATATAGCATAACGCCATAAATGGAACGCCGCAAAAAAGGGCTATTCTTTGGTTCGGATCAAAGGCAATGCCGATGCATGATGCCAGACATAATAAAAAAGCGGCAATCGGTACTGCCGGATAAAACGGTGTCCGGTATTTTAAGCCGTCTGCGGTGTTTCCTTCAGCCAAAAAGCGTCTGCGGAACATGAACTGCGAGGCTGCAATGCTCATCCAGACGGCAACAACGGCAAAGCCTGAAATCGATACAAGAACAATATAGACGGAATCAGGCGCAAAAACGCTGGAGAGCAGCGACAGAATGCCGCCGATCATGCTGAAAATCAGCGCGTTCAACGGGATTCCCCGTGAAGTCAGCTTTTGAAAAACGGGGTGTAATGTTTTTTCTTTTGACAGTGACCAGAGCATCCGGGAGCAAGCATATAAGCCTGAGTTGGCCGCGGAAAGCAGAGCCGTCAGAATTACAAAATTCATAATATCGGCCGCGTATGGAACACCGATACGGTCAAAAACGACGACGAACGGGCTTTTGATCACACCGGCTTCTTTGACCGGAATGAGGCATGAGAGCACGAAAATCGTTCCGATGAAGAAAAGCACCAGTCTCCAGAGTGTTGTCTTGATCGCTTTTGGAATGTTCTTTTCCGGTTCGGCGCTTTCTCCGGCGGCAATCCCGATCAGCTCCGTACCCGAAAACGCAAAATTCACGGAGAGCATCGCCATAAAAATTGGAAGGAAACCGTTCGGAAAGAGCCCGCCTTCTCCTGCAAAGTTTGAAAGAAGCGGTGCGGAGTCTGTATTTTGTATCGGGATAATGCCGAATATCGCCGCTCCCCCTAAAATAATAAACAATATAATGGCAAGCACTTTAATGCTCGAAAACCAAAATTCAGATTCGGCAAAAAATCTCACTGAGACAGCATTGAACACGAAAATCAGTGCAGCGAAAACCGCGCTCCACATCCACACCGAAGTATCGGGGAACCAGCGCTGCATTAATAACCCGGCAGCGGTAAATTCCGAACCCAGCGCGACAGCCCAGGTCAGCCAGTAAAGCCAGGCGACGGTGAATCCGGTCCCCGGCCCGATGAATTTGGAGGCGTACATATGAAACGATCCGGTGACAGGCATGGCGACCGCTAATTCGCCGAGGCAGAGCATGACAAGGTAAACGATCAGAGCCCCGACTAAGTAGGCTAAAATCGTTCCGGCAGGACCCGCCTGTGAGATCGTATAACCGGAACTTAAGAAAAGACCCGTGCCGATAACGCCTCCCAAGGAGAGCATGATCAGGTGTCTCGTTTGCATTTTTCTTTGAAAGTTCTGACGATTGCTGTTTGACTGTTCCATCATACCTCCAGCTTTCTCGCCCAGTCGGCGACGGCTTTTATGTCTTCAGGTGTTGTTCTGCAGCAGCCGCCGATCAGCTTCGCCCCTTGGTTGTACCAGCTGCGGGCGCTTTCTCCGAAGGAAGCTTTGCATGCCGCACCATGCCATGTTTTTGTCTCCGGATCATACTGTTCACCGGAATTCGGATAGACGATAATCGGTTTAGCTGTATGCTTTTTGATGCCGCCGATGAGCGAAGAGACATACTCCAGCCGCGTACAGTTTACGCCAACTGCCGCAACCTGGTCATGCTGATCGAGCCATTTCGCGCATTCGCCGGCTTTCGTGCCGTCGCTGATATGGCGTCCGTCTTTAGCGCTGAAACTGATCCACGCATGTGTGTCAGGGAATTCTTTCAATAAATGAACGATTGCTTTTGCTTCTGAAAGGCACGGTATTGTTTCACAGGCCAAAATATCGGCGCCCGCTTCGATTAAAGCGCTCATTCGCCGCCTGTGAAAATCGGCCAATTCGTCTTCTGTGACGTCATAATCCCCCCGATATTCGGAACCATCCGCTAAAAAAGCGCCGTAAGGGCCTACTGAAGCGGCTACAAACGGTTTAGGCCGGCCTTCGCGGTTTTCCGGCACTGCCCAAAATTCATCGCGTGCTACTACAGCAAGACGTACAGACTCCCGGATGAGGTGGAGCGCTTCTTGTTCACTGAGGCCGCGTTTTGTGAAACCCTCAACCGTCGACTGATAGCTGGCTGTAATCGCGCAATCGGCGCCCGCATGGAAATAATCCAGATGCACTTGTTTGATAAGCTCGGGGTTTTCGATGAGCATTTTCGCAGACCACAGGCTGTCGTTCAAATCACAGCCGTACCGTTCAAGCTCGGTGGCCATCGCGCCGTCAAGTGTGATGATAGGAAATTGTTCTAAAATCGATTGGATCGGATTTGTCATCTCATTGTTGAGGATCTGTCGTTTGAGACCCCGGCCTCCTTTTTTAGAGTTTTTAAAAATATATGAAAAATAGTTTAAAAGACTTCAGTAGCTTTTGTCAATCTACCAAAAATCAATTTTTACTAGTAGCTTTTGTCGTTTTCTATTTAGGGTAAAACCGTCCGCCGCCGCATATTTTTTTTAAAAAAACAGATAAGGGGTATCAGATGGATGAAAAAACTGATTATCAATGCTGATGATTTTGGATATTCAAGAGGCGTGAACTACGGAATTATTGATGCCTATAAGCTGGGGATTTTAACATCAGCGACGTTCATGACAAATATGCCGGGCACAGGTCACGCGGCCCGGCTGGCTCGCGAATCGCCCGGACTTGGGATCGGCGTACATTTGGTGCTGACCTGCGGAAGGCCGCTTTTGTCTGACCACCGGACGATCGTCGATGCAAAGGGGAATTTTCGCAATCTCGCATTTTACCAAGGTGCTTTTACAATTGATACTGATGAAGTATACCGCGAGTGGAAAGCGCAGATTGAAACATGCATCAACATGGGCTTGGAACCCGATCATGTGGACAGCCACCATCACATCAACGCTTATCCAGACATCTCAGACGCATTTTTGACGCTCGCCAAAGAGTATAGCCTGCCTGTCAGACGCAATATGGAGAGTGCCATGATCACGGAAAAAGGAGTGAAAACAACAGACTCTTTTTCACCTGTCCTCGAAGCGGCTTTAAAGGACGAAGAAGCCGTCTCTGAACTGTTTGAAGAGCATGATACCGTGGAGGTCATGACCCACCCGGCATACCTCGATAAGGAGCTTTTGACGAATTCTTCTTATACTTATCCGAGAGTGGATGAACTTGAATTTTTAACCGATCCGGACGTTGTCATCCGTTTGAATAAGCTTACTGATGTCCAGCTCGTATCATTTAGGAATTTGACATAAGGAGAATGCCGGAATGAAACATATTCTTCAGCTGCTGGGAAAGTCTTTGCTGATTCCGATTACCGTTCTTCCGATCGCCGGCCTGCTGCTGCGGCTTTCTGCGGAAGATATGCTGAATATACCGCTTTTTCAAGCGTCAGGTGTGATATTGAACAATATGGATGTCCTGATCGCGATCGGCATCGCCATGGGCTTTGCCCGTTCAAAAGATAAAGGGATTCCTGCGCTGACAGGATATTTGGCGATTACCGTATTAAAAGAGGGGCTCGGCATCCTGAATCCCGACCTTGATATGAGCGTCTTCGGCGGGGTGCTCGCCGGCCTGATGGCGGCTTTCATTTATAACCGGTTTCAACATACGAAACTGCCAAGCATGTTTTCATTTTTTGGCGGAGAGAAGTTTCCGATTACGATGATCGTATTGGTGACGATTCCGGTGGCCGGCTTTTTTTCGGTCGTCTGGCCTTATGCAGAAGCGGCGATCGACACTTTTAGCCAGTCGCTTGTAGATCTTGGCGCTTTCGGGGTGTTTGTGTTCGGATTTCTGAATCGGTTTTTGCTGCCGTTCGGCCTTCACCATGTCATGAATACGTATATTTATTTTGGGCTTGGGCGCTATGAGGCGGCATCCGGAGAAGCGGTGACAGGGGAAATTACGCGGTTTTTGAATGGAGACCCGACAGCCGGCTACTTTCTCGGCGGCTTTTTTATCACGATGATGTTTGGCATTCCGGCGATCGCTTTGGCAATCGCGCATGCAGCCAGAACGAGAAAAAAAGAAACGAAAGCGCTCATGTCTTCCGGAGCAGCCACATCGCTGATCACCGGGATTACGGAACCGGTTGAATTCACGTTTTTATTTACTTCGCCTTTATTGTACTTTCTTCACTCGGTCTATACGGGACTTGCCGGAGCGGTGCTCTGTTTGCTGGGGATTCGTCACGGCTTCTCATGGGGAGCGGGCGCCATCGATTATTTGCTGAATCTTAATTTATCAGACGGCGGATTATGGATCATACCGGTCGGCCTTGCCTTTTTTGCTCTCTATTATGTTACATTTTACTTTGTGATTATAAAGCGAAACGTTCCGGTGATCGGAAGGGAACAGGAAACGCCTGAAGGAAACCGGCTGCATCAGTCTATGGCTGCAGGCATACTTAAGCATATCGGCGGCCGTGAGAATGTCGTGACTTGCGAAAACTGTATAACCCGTTTGCGAATGAAATTAAAAGACACATCCTTGGCGGATGAAGCGCAATTAAAGCAATTAGGAGCGCACGGTGTGGTCAAAATTGACCGGCATCATATCCAGATTGTGATCGGAACGGCTGCTGGGGATGTAAAAAAAGACTTGCAGAACTTGATCGGGGAGACTCCGCCGGATTAAAAACTGGAGTTGATTGTTCCGTACCTTTTGGGGAAAATCTCGAATCTGCGAAAAATAAGCTTGCACCTCCAGCAGCGTGAGGCTTTATGATGTGTATAAATCGTCAGTTGGAGGGGAAATTCATGGGAAAAGATGGGTATTATTCAATCGGTGTTTTTTCAGAAATGACAGGGACATCCATTCGGACGCTCCATTATTACGATGAAATCGGCCTGTTGAAGCCTGAAAAACAGCCGGAAACAGGCCGCCGTTTCTACACAGACAGAGATGCGAGAGATTTGCAGAAAATCACATGTTTTAAGTTTCTGGGGTACAGTCTTGAACAAATTCGCGCTTTCATGAAGGATGCATGCTTCGATGCCGGTCTGATTGAGGCGCTGCAGGAGCAGAAAAAGGTGCTGGAGGAGAAAAAGGAGCATATTGAAACAGGGCTGAAAGCGATCAACAGGACAATCGGTCTTCTGGAGGAGGAAGAGGAAATCGACAGTTCTGTTTTCATGAGCCTGCTGAACAGCATCCAGACTGAGAAGGAGCAGCGCATATGGCTTGAACAGCAGGTGTCCAAACGTTTTGCCGATGATGTATTCGGCAAATCAGAAGATGAGATGGCCAAATTGGATCAAGAGTATGTTCGTTTATCTAAAGAAGCCAAGCGGCTCATGGGAAAACCGGTTGATGACCCCGAAGTGCAGAAAATGGCGGACCGATATATGAAGACGAGTTTGGAATTTGTCGGAGAGGACGTGCTGTCGGCTTTAGGACAGATGGAGACAATCGAATCGCAGCAGCTGGCAGAGAAGTTTTCTTCACCTTTTACAAAAGAAGAGGAAGAGTGGCTGCAGCAGGTGTTCGAATATTACATGATTCACAACGATTTCTGTCCCGAAAACGGCCGATGAAAAAAATCCGTCGGAGCTTTTAATGCAAAAGCTCCGGCTCAATTTTCGCCGTTTCATTATCAAGCGAAACATGCAGTTCATGGTTTTGATTAACCGAAGCGAAAAAGATTTCATCCATTCGTTCAAGCCCTTTCTTTTTCAGCTGGTTTTTGAGCCAGCTTTCCGTTACATTCAATTGGTGAAGGACAGATGTGTACACTTTCCCTTCAACGATGACCGGATATGAAAATTTGCCGCTGCTTTTTTGAATTCCCATATCTTCAGCCGTGACTTCCATTTTATTTGGCTTTTTGTATACCGTTAAATTTCCGTTCGCCTCTACAAACGCCATTTCTACGTCGCTGACATTGAAAACATCTTTTTCACGAAGCATCTGCAGAATATTATCCACCGAATATTTGATTCGTTTCAAATTGCCAACAATAAACGTTCCATTTTTGATGACGATGGTCGGTTCAAATGTAATCAGACGTCCCAGCTTTCTGTTTTTGATCATGATTTTTGAAGCGATCCTCTGCAATAGTGCAATCGCAGCCACCGCAGCGGCGGTATGCAAATGTTCAATCCTCGGATCGGCTATGTCCGCTCCGACGACGGCTCCCAATGTAATAATAATTAAAAAATCAAACACAGGCATTTCCCCGATTGAGCGTTTTCCCATAAACAGTGTGACAATTAATAAAAGCGGGAGGATGGTGAAGATTCGCCCGTAGACAACCAAAATTTCTTTCACAGTTTCCATTTTCTTTCTTCCTTTTTGTAGCCTTTTGCCAATTCAAGGTTGACGGCCGTCATTTTCGAGTTGAGGTCATGATATGGATAAGAATCGCTTATTTCAGGAAGCCGGTTGGCATCCTCCTGGTTTGAAATCACACGACCCGCCGAAACAAACCGTTTTGGGGGAATTGTAACACCGATTACTTTTGCTCCCGGTTCGATCACCGTATTCTCTTGGATATAGGCATCAAAAACAAGGCTTTGCATTCCGACAAAAACATTGTTGTCTATTCGTACGGGGCCGTGAATTTGACATTGCGGGGCGAGTGATACTTTCTCGCCTATGTAAATGGAATACGATTCACGATCCTTAAAAACGGAATGTTCAGTAACAGGGTTGTTGTATTCATAGTTTTTCATACCGTGCAAAACAACACCGTCCTGGATATTGCAATCATGGCTGATGAAGATTTTTAATCCCGTGTCTCCTCTGATCGAAGAGAAGGGCCCGATGAAAACGTTGCGTCCGATGACCACACTGCCGATGACCGAGGCGAAATGATGGATGTATGAGGACGCATCAATATCCGGAATATCTGCTTCTTGATTAAATGACGCGGTAATATTGGGGCTGACATTGTCTTGGATCAGCAGCTTTTCAAGAAACTTCCCGGCGAGTGACGAAACCGTTAACCCGAGGATGAGTTTGTTGCTTAATTTCATATGACCTGCCTCCTTTATTCAGGTAGTCTGTCTAAAAAACGGGATAATATTTATGGGCGGCGGTCTGAAACTAAAAAAGAGGATATGGGGAGATAACGGCTAATAAAGCAATGGAATAGGTTTTAGGAAGCGTTCAAGACGATTACCATTTTCATCTCTGAAAAAACAAAGGAAATTCGCGGTCAGCTTGCCCTGGCTGACTCCTCGCCAGAGCTCTATTTTAAGGGAGGTTGAAACTTTGAACCTATCTTTGGCAGTTGCATTAGTTATATCTGTGTTTTTAAATATATTTCAGCTGGCACAGCTCAAATTCAACAACCGTAAAAACGTAAATTGGAATGAGAGTACAAAAAGGCCGCTCAACCCCTTTACTGCCATCCTTTGGACTTATTTCGCCATTATCATTCTTTTGATGTTGGCTGCATTAGTAACCGTTATCATACAGCTTAACGAATAATATTAGCGGCGCATCTGAATGCTTCTCTTCTGCTGCCGGCTTTTTATTATTGCCACAGTCATAACGAAAAATGCGCAGAAATTGCAAGGAGAAAAACCGATGAAAACGGGATCGCTCGCTTTGGCACACAAGGAAACGATTGCCCCGAAGGGATCTATTTTAAATGAAGAG
The DNA here is from genome assembly GCF_056155945.1 of Bacillus sp. GM2. Classification (NCBI taxonomy): domain Bacteria; kingdom Bacillati; phylum Bacillota; class Bacilli; order Caryophanales; family Bacillaceae; genus Bacillus; species Bacillus sp. GM2. Next base: position 705,858 of record NZ_JBRKSZ010000008.1, on the reverse strand, counting down.
ACGTTCGAATTTGAAACTCAAAAAAGATGGGCAAATCGTAAAGCATGCGGTAGAAAATCATAAGGAAGAGACAAATACCGCAGCTCCTCCTGCCAAAAAGGATAGAGACATTGGACATGTCAAAAAACAGGAGGCAACCCGCTGCCGAATACAGGAAATAACGGCCTGTACCGTGCTTTACTCATTGGACCCATCCTTCTTATTATCGGACTTGCTATGTTTGTTTTAAACCGCAAAAAGACTCAAAATCAAAGTGCGTAAATATTCCTCAACAGACAGCGTTACGGCTGTCTTTTTCGTTTGCAGAACAGCATTTCGCCCGCGGCGCCTGCGGAAACGCCGAGCATATAAGCCAATAAATCGCTCCACAAAAATCCATAACCGAGAATGAGTCCGCCGAGCGGAACGGCTCTGATATCGTCAATCCATGGAGCGTGATACAGCTGGCTGCATTCGATTAAAATACAAAACGCCAGCGCAATCAGCGCCACTGAAGCTGTCTTCGTGTTTTTGAACAGAAAGCCTGCGCCGAAGAAAATCATCAGCGCCCACAGCGCATCCCCTAAATAGGCATTCACGATGTCCGGCAGCATATCGGCCGTCTTTCTTGAAGCAAGCCCCGCCGCCATCGCTGCGAATATCAGCGCAAGCCGGCGGATACGGCTTCTTTTCATATTCATGACTGAACCCCGTTTCTGCCAAAGCAGATTTAAGTAAACTTCGGAGACATGACGGATACAAGAGGTTAAACGTTTTATTATTTTGGGCGGTTTAAAATGAACGAAAAAAGCCGCCGTACCCGGCGGCTTGTGTTATATCGCATTTTTGCTTTCGGCTTTTTGTTCGGTGCCGGAGCGTTCCCAGCATTCGACGCCTTCATGGTTTTCAAGAACATCTTTATAAAAGACCGGATCTTTGCCCGCTTTTCGCTGTTTCACATAGTCTTTCAAGGCGGCAAATGCCACTTTTGACAGCAGGAAGATCGCGATTAAATTGACGATGACCATCAAGCCCATGAACAGGTCGGCCATATCCCAGACAAGCTGTACTTTTGCAACACAGCCGAAGATCACCATTCCGAGCACACCGATTCTGTATAGTAATAAGACTGCTTTGCTTTTGTTTAAGAAACCGATGTTTGTCTCTCCGTAGTAATAGTTTCCGATCAGCGCGCAGAAACCGAATAACAGGATTAAAATTGCAAGAAATCCCGACGCCCACGGTCCGACGTGTTCGCTCAGAGCGGCTTGCGTCAGCGGAATTCCGCTCAGTCCCGGCTGCTTATAAGCATCAGAGAACAAAATGATCAGGGCGGTGCTCGTACAAATGATTAATGTGTCCGTTAATACGCCGAACGCCTGGATCAGCCCCTGCTTGACGGGATGGCTTGTCGTTGCCGTTGCAGCAGCATTTGGCGCGCTTCCCATACCCGCTTCGTTTGAGAAAATTCCGCGTTTGATCCCGTGCATCAGTGCCGCGCCTAATGCTCCGCCCGCTGCCTGCTCAAATCCGAACGCATTTTTCACGATCAGTGCAAAAACGTCGGGCAGCTGCGAAATGTTTGTCAAAATGACGAAAAAAGCGACGCCGATATAGAGAACAGCTAAAAACATGACGATATATTCGGACAGCTTCGCAATCCGCTTCACGCCGCCGAAAATGATCGTTCCAAAAACAGTGATCAAAATGACGCCGAGCATGAAACGGTCCGTTCCAAATGCATTATTGAACGCGACGCTGATCGTATTCGATTGAACGGAGTTGAACACGATCCCGAATGACAGGGTGATTAAAACCGCAAACAGGGCGCCCATCCAGCGTTTTTTCAGCCCTTTTTCCATGTAGTAGGCGGGGCCGCCGCGGAATCCGTTTACATCTTTCACTTTATAAATTTGCGCCAGCGTGCTTTCGACAAAGCTTGAAGCTGAGCCGATAATAGCAATGATCCACATCCAGAAGATCGCTCCGGGGCCGCCGAGTGCAATCGCAATCGCGATTCCCGTAATATTTCCGGTGCCGACCCGGGCCGCCATGCTGATGCAAAACGCCTGGAATGGCGATATATCGTTTTTGGAACGGTTTGCCGCGCCTTCCTTTAAAACGCGGACCATCTCTTTCAGCATCCGAACCTGCAAAAATTTCAATCTGAACGTAAAGTATACTCCGACCGACAGAAGCAGCACGATTAATAGTTTTGACCAAAGAAAATCGTTTATAATTCCAATGACATACTGAAGAACTTCCTGCATGTTCTCACCTCTTAATTCATTATCTTCAAAAAATACTCAGATCCCACTCCTGTGCCAATTGTTTCAAAAGCATTCCGCCCGTCATGCTGTTGCCGTAATCGTCAATCGCCGGACCGTAGATGCCGATGCCGCATCCATGCTGAAAAGGCTGTTCCCTTTTCATGCTGGCGGGCACCGCGCACATGATTCCGCCGGAGACGCCGCTTTTTGCCGGAATGCCGACAAAGGCCGCGAATTTTCCTGAAGCATTGTACATTCCGCATGTCAGCATTAAAGCTTTTGTCAGCCTGGCAACATCCTTCGGGATCACCTGCTCCTGGCGGAGAGGGTGATATCCGTCATTTGCGAGAATCATGCCGATCAAGGCGATGTCTTCAGTGCTTCCTTCCATGGAGCATTGCTTCAGATAGACTTCAAGCGTTTCTTCCACGTTTGCTTCGAGAAAGCCGGTTTCCTTTAAATAATGGGCCAATGCTCTGTTCCGATGGGCGGTTTGCCACTCTGACCGAAATACTTCCTCATTGATTTCAAGCCGTTTTCCAATCATTTTTTCAATGACTTCATGAAGCGACTCCATTTTTTCCAGTGCCGATTCACCGGGTAGGATCGACGCAACGGTCAGCGCTCCGGCGTTGATCATCGGGTTAAACGGCTTTCCCGGCTTGTGCATTTCAAGGCGGATGATTGAATTGAACGCGTCTCCCGTCGGTTCTACATCAACACGGTCTAATACGTAAGAAATCCCTTTCGTCAAACACGCTGCGATAAAGCTGATCACCTTTGAGATGCTCTGGAGTGTGAATGATACGTCCCAAGTTCCTGCTTTGATCACCGTTTGATCAGAACCGATCACACAGATGCCGAGCTGGTTAGAGTCGATTTTTCCTAAAGCGGGAATGTATTCGGCGTTGCGTCCGCTTGCGGAAAAAGGACGGTAATGTTCGACCAAATCTTCAAGGCGGGATTGCCAGAAGCGGGCGTCATAGCGTTCTTCCAATACTTCATTCATCGAATTTCCTCCAATCTGACCTGTTAAAGCTTGCAGGTTTGCTGAAAAAATACGAGGCTCTAAAAAGCGGTGATTTGGGCATGGCGGCAGAAGGCAAAGGGGTATAAGCCTTTGCCGCACAAGTTGTTTTAAAGCCTTTTCTTTCCTGGGAAAAAGGGGTTTGGGTTGCACAAGGGAGTGAGTTGCGGGAAAATATAAGCGTTTTCAAATAGAGAAAATATACATTCAATTTATAATAGAACCTACATAAACCTACAAAAAGCGACAAAAATAATTAAAAAATAAGCCAATTGATTTAAAAATCAAATCGACTGTGGGTAAAATGGGAGTTGCGGAAAACGTGCGGTTAAAGTCAAAATAAAGCAACACGCTTTTAATGGAGGATCAGCATGATAGGTGGAAATTGGGGAAGCGTGATGAAAAAGGCGGCCCGGCTTGTAAAGAAAGACGGCTATATCTTAACAGTGATGATGTTAACGGTTCCGCTCGCAGGAGAGCTGAAGTTTTATCCGTTGAACGAGACCTTCCGGGTCAGCTTCGGCGTTCCGACTTTTTTCTTTTTTTTGCTGCTGCTGCGGAATGTCCCGACTGTGCTGTCCGGCTTTTTAACGGGAGCGGCCGTCGTCGGGTTTCGGGTGCTGCTTGATGCATTCGGCCCGGGGCAGATCGATTGGTTGTCATCCTTTTATCACCATTATCCGACTTTTTTCTTTTATTTCACATATGCGTTTCTATTCTACTTGGCAAAAGTGAAGCGATTTCAATTTCGCCCGCTCTACATCGGGTTTCTGGGCTTCGGAATCGAACTGATCGCCGATGGAGCCGAACTGGCCGTTCAATATATGATGTTCGAATCTACCGTCACCCCGGGAAAGATCCGCGACATGATGGCGATTGCTTTTTCCCACAGCTTTATTGTGCTGAGCTTTTTTAATGTCATGAAGCTGTATGAAACGCAATCGCGGGAAAAGCAGATCCGCGAACAAAATGAGCACATGCTGATGATCGTTTCAAATTTATATGAAGAAACCGTTCATTTGAAAAAGACGCTGAAGAATACTGAAGAGATTACGAACGAATCCTATCAGCTGTACAGGCTCTTAAATAGACAGAGCGATAACAATTCCTCTGTCCGGCAGATCAGCCAGAAGGTGCTGCGCCTCGCCGGTGAAATCCACGAGGTCAAAAAAGACAACCAGCGCATTTTCGCCGGACTTTCAAAACTAATTTCGAAAGAAAGCTTCAGAGACTACATGGCGGCAGAAGACCTGGTCCAGCTTGTGACCGGCATTAATCGAAAGTATGCCGAATCGCTCGAAAAAGACATTGACTTTCACTATTCGATAGGCGGAGAACATCCGAAATACCACGTGTATACCGTATTATCCGTGATTAATAATATTATGGCGAATGCGGTGGAAGCGATTCAAAAACAGGGCTCCATCCGCCTCAGCCTCTATAGGCGCGCCGATGACATGCTGGAATGCCGCGTGGAAGATGACGGACCTGGCATTCCCGAGAAAGTCGGGGATGTGGTGTTTGAGCCGGGATACACGTCAAAATATGATGAATTCGGAACCCCTTCAACCGGAATCGGTTTGTCTTATGTGAAGGAAACTGTCGAGGAGCTCGGGGGGAGCATTCGATTTCGGAGTGATGCAAGCGGTGTTGTGTTTACGATCAGACTTCCGGTTCAACAATTGATTCAGAAAGGGTGAAGGCCTGTGCGTTTTTTTATTGCAGATGATGACCGTGCTGTGCGATCGATTTTAAAACAAATCATTGAAGACGAAGATTTGGGAGAAGTGGCCGGAGAAGTGGAAGACGGCTGCGATTTGGAAGGCCACGTCCTGAATTTGCAGCAAATTGATATTTTATTTGTCGATCTTTTAATGCCGCTCCGCGACGGAATTGAGACGGTTCGTCATCTGCATGGCGCTTTCTCAGGGAAGATCATCATGATTTCCCAGGTGGAATCGAAGGAAATGATCGGTGAAGCCTATTCTTTGGGGATTGAATATTATATACATAAACCGATTAACCGCATTGAAATCCTGAACGTCATTCAAAAAGTCAAGGAACGCATCGAACTGGAAAGGTCGATCCATGATATACAATCTTCGCTGAACCGGCTTGTGAGTCTCGGCGGCGGACGAAAAAACGGCTTTAGGGAAAAAAGCATTCAGGAAACGGGTGAATTTCTCCTTTCTGAACTCGGAATCGTCGGGGAGAGCGGATCCCAGGATTTACTGGCCATCCTTCAGTATTTGTTTGATGATGAACAGACCTCACTATATGAAAAGGACTTTCCGCCGCTCAAACAGATTTTTCATCAGATTGCCGAGCAAAAGCTCGGGCCGGCTGCTTCACCCGTAGAGGTCAACAGGGAGATTAAAGCGTCCGAGCAGCGGATACGGCGGGCGGTCAGCCATTCGCTAAACCATTTCGCATCACTCGGTTTAACAGACTTTTCAAATCCGCGATTTGAAAGCTATGCGTCCCGTTTTTTTGACTTTACCGTCATCAGCAAAAAAATGAAAGAGCTGCAGAAAGACTCTGCCGCCGCCTTGCCGTCCGCCCGCGTCAACACGAAGAAATTCATTCAGGTTTTCTTTTTGGAAGCCAAGCGGTTGAGCGAAAGCGCCGGAAAAAGGGGTTAAAAAGAGCTTCCTCACCTAAGAGGAAGCTCTTCTGCATGCCGGTTACCCAGCGTATTCTCTTTTCAGCAGCGAAAACATGTATACGTCAATCAGTCTTCCTTTCGCTTTCTCGTAATCTCTTAACAGTCCTTCCTTTTGAAAGGATAACGAGTTGAGGAGTTTGATTGAAGGCGTGTTTTCGGGCTCTACCTTCGCTTCGATTCGGTTGAGATTCAAGCTTGTAAAGCCGTAATCGATCAGCTTTTGAACAGCTTCGGAAGCAAAGCCTTTTCCCCAATGATTTCTCCCTAAGTCATAGCCGATTTCAGCTCTCCCGTTTTCCTGGTCGATCATATTAAAGCCGCACGTCCCGATGACTTCATCCGTTTCTTTTACAACGATCGAAAAGCGGTTTGCCTGCCCTTCAAGGCTTAAATCATTGATCATTTGGATCATGTCCCGCGCTTGTGAGACGTCTGTAAAAGGCGTGATATTCATATGCTTTGTGACTTCCGGGTCTGACCAGTATTGACAGAGGACATCTGCATCCTCAAATTCCATTTTTCTCAAAGTCAATCTTTCTGTATAAAGGGTTTCCATGATCTTGCCTCCAAGTTCCGTTTTATTTAGGAAGGTGAAAGAACCATTCATCGATCTGCGCATCATTCATGTTCATAGAATAAAATGTAAACTGTTATCGGGAAACGGAGGGATAAATCCCTTTTTTATCTAAAATGGAAAGTGCAATTTCGGCAGCAGAGCTTCCGGCGGCCCGTTTTTCACCTTGAATATGAACAGCAAAGAAAAAAGTATTATCGGCAGCTTCTACATACCCGATAAACCAACCGGCATGGAGTTCCCCGTTGATAACCGAGGTTCCGGTTTTACCAGATAAAACCCTGCCATTTGATTCTTCTAAACGTATCGAATCTTTCACAGTTTGAATATTAGACTGTTTAAAATCAAATTCGTTATCATAAAACTTTTTTAATATATTGACCTGTTCAAGTGGGGAAATTTGAAGAGAGCCATCCAGCCAATAATCGGCCGGGTCTGAAAAATCCTCATTTCCATAATGTATAGATTTGAGATAATGACGTAAATGATCCTCCCCAATTTGCCGGTCCAGTTTTTGAAAATACCATGTTGCGGAGCTGCTCATCGCAGAGAATAAATCCTGGTCTTGATTCCATTCTTTATACGGATATTGAGTCCCGTCCCAAGTCATGTGAGAGTCGTTCTTCGTGATGATCCCGGATTCCAGTGCGAGCAATGCGCTAAACACCTTGTAGGTGGAAGCAGGTGCGAATCTGGAGGTGCTTTCTTTCCTATTGTATATTGTATACTTTTTCCTATTAGAATCAAACAGGACAAAGCCCCCTGAGGCTGAGAATTTATCAAAAAAGGTGCTGTAATCTTCGTATTCTACATTGGTGCCGGGTAAAAAGCGTGTTTCTTTTTGCATGGCCAATATAGACACAGAAGGAGTACCGGCTAATATGGCTCCAAGAACAAGGGTGAACACTAAGGCGCTTTTCGCCTTTAGCAAAGGTGATGCCGTCTGGAAGTTGACAACTGTAACAATCCGTCTTTTGATATGTTTGTATGAACTGCTGAATTCAGAAGCGGCTAACAAAGACGATGTTCTTTGCTTAAGTGAAGTGAATTTTAAAATCACCTCGCCATATTTGATGTGCAATTTTTTATCAAGCGTTTTTAATACGGCAAAGTCGCAAGAAATCTCCATCTCCGTTTTCGCTTCCTTTGATAAATACCACACGAGAGGATTAAACCAATAGACGATTTTCAACAGGCAAAGAAAATAGTTGATGAGCATATCTTTTCGTTTGCAATGGTACAGTTCATGAAGCAAAACACATTTCATTTCGTCGGCAGAAAACATTGAAATATCTTTTGGCAAGATAATATATGGACGAATGACCCCAAATGTAATGGGGGATTTTATCAATGGGGAACTGCCCAAAATGACTTTTTGATGAAAGCGTATTTCCTCTTTACATGTACGAAAAAGGGTTAATAGCTCTTTGCTGTTAACAATTTGCAGGCTCTTTTTTATTTTGCCGATTTTTAGATTGCTATAAAGAGTAGCTATAAGCATAACAGCAATACCCAATATCCAAACTGCGAAAAAGGCTGAATCTATCATTTTGAAAGACGATTGTTCAATCGACATCGAAAAGTCCTGCACCCAGTTTACATGTTGGCCGATTGCTTCTGTCGTCTTGTCTGTGGAGTGGGTTTGGGATAATGCCGATTGAGCTCCTCCTAAATTCAGAATCCAGTCAAAATGATGGCTTTTTAGAAAATGAAAGGGGATAAAAGGAGCGATCAAAGCCAAAAGAGAAATCACGCTAAGATGATAGTGGGTGCCTACAGTGATTTGAGCCTTGAGCAGTTTTTTAATGAGTATGATGATAGAAAAAAACAGAGACAATAGAATTTGACTAACTAAAAAGGGAATAAAGAAAGAACTGCTCATTTCATTCCTTCTTTCTGTTCTTATGTTCTTCTAATATTTGATACAACTCATTAATTTCTTCACCTGACAGCTGATCATTCTCCAAAAAGTTTAATACCATCGAATTAAGAGTGCCATTGTAAAACCGGTTTAAAAAACTGTGACTCTTCACCTCTATATAATCACTTTCGTCTATATTTGGTGTGTAAACGAAAACCCGTCCTTCTTTATGGTGGTTTAATGCTCCTTTTTTAATGAGGCGCAGCAGCATAGTTTGGATGGTTTTAGGGCTCCATTCACTGGTTTTGGATAACTCTTTAATCACCTCATTGGTATTGATCGAAGAATGCTTCCAGATGACTTTCATCACTTCTAATTCCGCATCAGAGATTTGAGGTATTTTTTTCATTTTAATCATCCTATACTTACAAATGTAATACTCTCATTATAGGTTTGCCATTTTAAGAAGTCAATTTAACTGGAGTGAACATGCTGTTTCTGCATTTTTAATTCCATCACTTCCCGTCCGTTCATTTGTCCCTGGTGGAAACGAGGTCATCATTCCGCCGGTATTTATGTCCTTTTCGATTTTTATTCGTTCCGAAAAAACGGTTGCATTTAAATCTTACATGTGTAATACTTTCAAAGACTACATTTGTAAGATTTGATGTTTGAGTCGGCTGAAAGATCGTACGTACCAATTATTCTTTCGTGTTCATTCAAGTCATAACACAGCAGGCATGGCGGAAAGACTGCTTCATTTGTCTATGTTTTAGGTGTAATGGGCACAGCTGGTTACGATCAATCAAATATTCAATCGAAGGGAGACGATTTTGATGAAATTATCGTTCAGTACTTTAAAACTGAAAAAGGCTGCAGCAGTGTTGATTTTCTCTTGCGTCGCGCTTGCAGGATGCGCTAACAATCAATCGAATGCCTCGCAACCTGCCGAGAAGAATGAAAAGACGGAGATGAAAGATGATTTTGCAAAACTTGAGGAGCAATTTGATGCAAAACTCGGGATCTTTGCATTAGATACAGGTACCAACCAGACGGTAGCGTATCGGCCGGATGAGCGTTTTGCTTTTGCTTCGACGATTAAGGCTTTAACTGTAGGGGTGCTTTTACAACAGAAATCAATAGAAGATCTGAACCAGAGAATAACATATACACGTGATGATCTTGTAAACTACAACCCGATTACCGAAAAGCACGTTGATACGGGAATGACGCTTAAAGAGCTTGCGGATGCTTCGCTTCGATACAGTGACAATACCGCACAGAATCTGATTCTAAAACAAATTGGCGGACCTGAAAGTTTGAAAAAGGAACTGAGGAAGATTGGTGATGAGGTTACAAATCCCGAACGATTCGAACCAGAGTTAAATGAAGTGAATCCGGGTGAAACTCAGGATACCAGTACAGCAAGAGCACTTGTCACAAGCCTTCGAGCTTTTGCTCTTGAAGATAAACTTCCAAGTGAAAAACGCGAGCTTTTAATCGATTGGATGAAACGAAATACCACTGGAGATGCCTTAATCCGTGCCGGTGTGCCGGACGGTTGGGAAGTGGCTGATAAAACTGGAGCGGCATCATATGGAACCCGGAATGACATTGCCATCATTTGGCCGCCAAAAGGAGATCCTGTCGTTCTTGCAGTATTATCCAGCAGGGATAAAAAGGATGCCAAGTATGATGATAAGCTTATTGCAGAAGCAACAAAGGTGGTCATGAAAGCCTTAAACATGAACGGCAAATAAAAACAATTGCGATGAATTCCGTCAAAACATCATCTTACATAAAGTCACTTGGTGAACAAGCTCATATCATTGTCCGGCAATGGTGTGGGCTTTTTTTGTTTTCTCTCTTTAAAGATCATGTGAAGAAAAACGGGAAAATCGGTCTGCGGGAAAGGACCGGGTTTTTGTCGAAATCATAGGCGAATGGGTTGGATTGTGACAAAATTCGACACATCTACAGGCGGTGCGACTTGATGGACCATCAACCGCGCCTCTCCTCTTGTTTACAATACTTTACAGTTCGTTAATAAACTCTGCCTATAATAGAACCCGATCAATCATTTGTATAGAGAGGGGTAATACGAATGACACATGAAGGACCGCTGGAGGAATGGATGAAAAAGCTGAGCGAGGAAAGCCTCAAGGACAATACGTTTGACCGCCGCCGTTTTATTCAAGGGGCCGGCAAAATAGCCGGGCTTTCGCTCGGACTTGCAATCGCGCAATCGATGGGGGCAATGGAAGTCAATGCAGCACCGACATTCTCCGAATATCCGTTTACACTTGGCGTTGCATCGGGAGATCCGCTTTCTGACAGCGTCGTATTGTGGACGAGGTTGGCTCCCGATCCGCTAAACGGGGGCGGGATGCCGAATGAAGCTGTATCCGTGAAATGGGAGATCGCGGAAGACGAACGCTTCCGCCGTATCGTCAAACGGGGAACCGAAAAAGCGACACCTCACCTTGCACATTCGGTACATGCCGAGGTATCCGGACTGAAACCGAATCATGTGTACTATTACCGCTTTAAATGCGGCAACCAGCTGAGCCCCGTCGGCAAGACAAAAACGCTTCCGGCGGCAGGGGCAGATGTGGCTAAATTCACATTCGCTTTTGCTTCATGTCAGCAGTACGAACACGGCTATTATACCGCCTATCAGCATATGGCGAAGGAAAAGCTCGATCTTGTTTTTCATCTCGGCGACTATATTTATGAGTACGGTCCGAATGAATATGTTTCAAAAACAGGCAATGTCAGAACACACAGCGGTCCTGAAATCATGTCGCTGCTTGATTACCGAAACCGCCATGCCCAATATCGTTCAGATGCAAACTTGAAAGCCGCACATGCCGCCTTCCCGTGGGTTGTCACATGGGACGACCATGAAGTGGAGAACAACTACGCGAATGTCATCCCTGAAAAAGGCCAGTCAGTAGAAGCGTTTATTAAACGGCGCGCCGCCGCATACCAAGCTTATTACGAGCATATGCCGCTCCGCCGCAAATCCCTGCCGAACGGTCCTGATATGCAATTGTACCGGAATTTTTCCTACGGCAATCTGGCGGACATTAGCGTGCTTGATACCCGTCAGTATCGCGATGACCAAGCCAACGGAGATGGCAATAAGCCTCCTTCTGATGAGTCGAATGATCCGAAGCGGACGCTGCTTGGAGCCGAACAGGAGGCTTGGCTGTTTGACAACCTGAGTCGTTCCGGAGCACACTGGAACATCATCGCACAGCAGATTTTCTTTGCGCAATGGAACTTTGGGACAAGCGCGGCGCCGATTTACAGCATGGATTCGTGGGACGGATATCCCGCTCAGCGAAAGCGGGTGATCGACTTCATCAAATCTCAAAAACTGAACAACATCGTCGTCCTCACCGGTGATGTGCATGCCAGCTGGGCAAATAATCTGCTCGTTGACTTTGACAATCCAAAATCGGACATCTTCGGCGTGGAATTCGTCGGGACGTCGATTACATCTGGAGGAAACGGCGCTGATAAAAGAGCGGATACAGATAAGATTTTATCGAACAATCCTCATATAAAGTTTTTCAATGATTACCGCGGCTATGTGCGCTGTACGGTCACACCGGAAGAATGGCGGACAGATTACCGCGTGGTCCCATATGTGACAGAACCGGGTGCCGCGATTTCGACAAGAGCTTCCTATGTTTATCATAAAGACTACACAGGGCTGAAACGGACCGCTTCCAACATTGTGCCTGGAGGCGTGAAGAAGTCAAACGAAGTCGAAGAAGACCGCTTCCTCGCACATACAAGAGCCCATCAGAAGCAAGTGAAGCAAAAGGAGAAAAAAGTAACCCAGTAATCAATGAAAGGATGACAGCAAAATGCTTTCAAATATCGGTATTCCGGGTCTCATCCTGGTTCTGGTAATTGCGCTGATCATTTTCGGGCCTTCAAAGCTTCCGGAAATCGGCCGGGCTTTTGGAAAAACGCTGACCGAATTCAAAAGCGCGACAAAGTCTTTAGTATCTGCCGATGACAATGAGATCGGACAGGGGTCTGATGCGAAGAAGCAAAACGATCCATCGGCACGATGATCAATAGAGCGGGCGGGTGAACCCGTCTGTTCTTTTTTCTGTTTAGCATGTGAAGGGGAGGAAGGCGAAGGTGAAAAAAAGGGAAACACATTTGATTGCCCATCTTGAAGAGCTGCGCCAGCGAATCATTAAAACGCTTCTTACGTTTATTCTGTTTCTCATCACCGGCTTTTTGTTTGTTCAGGATATCTACGACTGGCTGATTAAAGACCTCGATGAAAAGCTTGCTGTACTGGGGCCGGGGGATATTCTTTGGGTTTATATGATGATTGCGGGGGTGCTGGCGGTCGCTGCCACCATACCGGTGGCAGCTTTTCAGACATGGCGGTTTGTGGCGCCTGCGCTGACCGACCGCGAACGGAGGATGGCATTATTTTATATTCCGGGTCTTTTCACTTTTTTTATTTTGGGGATTGTATTCGGTTATGTTGTGCTCTTTCCGCTCGTTCTTCAGTTTTTGATCGGATTATCCGCCGGCCATTTTCAAACGATGTTTACGGCAGAGCATTATTTTCGCTTTATGATGAACCTGACACTGCCATTCGGGTTTTTGTTCGAAATGCCCCTCATCGTGATGTTTTTAACGAGCCTCGGGATTTTAAATCCGGCCAAGCTCAGTAAAATGAGAAAAATTTCTTATTTTGCGCTGATTGTCGTATCAGTTGTGATCACGCCGCCCGATTTTATCTCGGATGTGTTGGTGATCGTCCCGCTGCTTGTATTATACGAATTAAGCATCTCTTTATCGGCGTTTATTTACCGGAAAAAAACTGCTGCGCAACCAGGGGCTGAGGCCTAAGGCTGAAGACGGACCGTGTCTTCAGTCTCTTTTTTTTGCTTGAAATAAAAAAATCAGAAAATAATGATATTGACAATTTGTTTATTTGTCTTACAATTAAACAAAAAGATGAATGGAGGGATTTTCTAAAAACAGAAACATCGCATTTCAACTGAATGACAACGCTTTCTCAGGAAATGAACGACAGGGGGATGACGGAGATGAGTCAATTACGGAAGGCGCCGGAAGGCATATTAGGTTTCCCGGTGGCACCCTTCAACAGGGAAGGAAAACTGGAGGAAGAAGCACTTTACGAAAACATCCGCTTTTTATTGGATGAAGGGCTTGAGGCGGTTTTTATCGCTTGCGGCTCAGGAGAATTTCAGTCTCTCAGCGCAAAGGAATATGAGCAAATGGTCGAAATTGCCGTCTCGGCGGCGGGCGGGAAGGTGCCTGTTTACACAGGAGTGGGCAGCAACTTGAGCACCGCTTTGGAATGGGCGCGGATTTCCGAGGAAAAAGGGGCCGACGGCTATCTGATTCTCCCGCCATACTTGATACACGGAGAGCAGGAAGGCCTCTATCAGTATACGAAAACAATCATTGAAAGCACGGATTTAAACGCCATCATTTATCAGCGAGACAATGCGGTTTTGACGCTTGAACAGATTCAGCGGCTGACCGATCTCGAGCAGCTTGTCGGACTCAAAGACGGCATAGGGGATATGGCGTTGAATATCAGTTTGTCGTATACGATAGGAGACAGGCTGGGCTGGCTCAACGGAATGCCGATGGCTGAAGTCACGATGCCGGCTTATGCTCCAATTGGCTTTACGTCGTATTCTTCGGCGATATCCAATTATATTCCTCATATTTCAAGGATGTTTTATGAGGCATTATTAAACGGCAACGACCAGCTTGTCAAAGAGATTTATGAGCATGTCATCATGCCGATTAACGAGATCCGCAAACTTCGGAAGGGCTATGCCGTGTCTTTGATCAAAGCCGGTATGGAAATCATGGGCCTTCATGTGAAAAACACGGCGAGACCGCCGATCGTTCCGGTGGAAAAAGAACATTGCCGGCAGCTCGAAAACATTCTGAAAAACGCGATGGCGCGTTATCCGAAAACGACCGCTGCCCTATAAACAAAAGGAGGAATTTGAAGATGTCTGTTGCAGCTGAAAATAAAACGTATTTTAACTTTATCAACGGCCGCTGGGTGAAGGCTGAATCGGGCGGGATGGAACAGTGCTTGAACCCGGCAGATACACGGGATATCGTCGGGCTTGTGCAAAAGTCTTCGATTGCGGATGTAGACTGGGCGGTTGAAGCGGCCAAGCAGGCCAAAAAGGCTTGGAGAAAGCTGTCGGGAGCGGAGCGCGGTCAATTTCTTTACAAGGCTGCTGATATCATGGAACAGCGCCTCGATGAAATTGCCGAGTGTGCGACGCGTGAAATGGGGAAAACACTGCCTGAAGCAAAAGGGGAAACAGCGCGGGGAATCGCGATTCTCAGATACTATGCCGGAGAGGGGATGCGGAAAACAGGCGATGTGATTCCCTCGACCGACACATCCGCTTTCATGTACACCGACAGAGTGCCGCTCGGCGTCGTCGGCGTCATCTCGCCGTGGAATTTTCCCGTTGCCATCCCGATTTGGAAAATGGCGCCTGCCCTCATCTATGGAAACACGGTCGTCATCAAGCCGGCTACAGAAACCGCAGTCACCTGCCTTAAAATTATCTCGTGCTTTGAGGAAGCAGGGATTCCGTCAGGCGTGGTCAATGCGGTGACAGGACCGGGATCATCGGCCGGCCAAAGGCTTGCTGAACACCCGGATGTGAACGGAATTACGTTTACAGGGTCGAACCAAACCGGAAAAATCATCGGCCGGACGGCGTTTGAAAGAGGGGCGAAGTACCAGCTTGAGATGGGCGGCAAAAACCCGGTGATCATAGCAGATGACGCCGACCTTGATAGTGCGGTTGAAGCGGTCATCAGCGGAGCGTTCCGGTCGACGGGTCAAAAGTGTACGGCGACAAGCCGCGTCATCGTCTTAAACGGTGTTTATAACCGGTTTAAAGAAAAGCTGCTTCAACAAACGAAAGAAATTACAATCGGCGACAGCTTAAAAGAAGATGTCTGGATGGGACCGATTGCGAACAAACAGCAGCTTGACAACTGCCTGTCCTATATTGAAAAAGGAAAGAAAGAAGGCGCGGACCTCATTTTCGGCGGCGAGAGGCTGGCAGATGGAAAATACGAAAACGGCTATTATATCAGGCCGGCCATTTTTGACAACGTCACTTCCGGCATGACGATTGCCCAAGAAGAAATTTTCGGCCCGGTCATCGCTTTAATCAAGGCGGATACACTTGACGAAGCTTTGGAGACGGCCAATGACGTCAAATTTGGCCTGAGCGCTTCCATTTTTACGCAAAACATCGGCCGGATGCTGTCATTCATAGATGAAATCGAAGCGGGGCTCATTCGCGTCAACGCCGAAAGCGCCGGTGTCGAACTGCAGGCGCCATTCGGAGGTGTTAAACAATCGAGCTCGCATTCACGGGAACAGGGGGAGGCAGCAAAAGAATTTTTTACAGCCGTGAAAACCGTATTTGTCAAACCGTAAATCAATCGTTTCGGTACAAATGAATAAAGGAGAAGATGCTATGAAAAAAAATCGTGCAGCCTCCCCCCATACCGCGGGGAAAAGAAGTTCTGTCCGCTGGTTTGTCGTGTCTATGCTGTTTCTCGTCACATCCATTAATTATGCCGACCGTGCGACACTCTCGATCGTCGGCGATTCTGTGCAGCATGAGCTTGGGCTGAGTTCGGTGGCGATGGGGTATGTCTTTTCCGCATTTGGCTGGGCGTATGTTGTCGGCCAAATTCCCGGAGGCTGGCTGCTTGACCGCTTTGGGTCGAAAATCATCATCGCCGCCAGCATCTTCTTTTGGTCATTGTTTACCCTTTTGCAGGGAACGCTTGGCTTTTTCGCCGCGGGAACGGCCGTTATCCTTTTATTTGCGCTCCGGTTTCTCGTCGGTCTGTCAGAAGCGCCGTCCTTCCCGGGCAACGGCCGGGTGGTGGCTTCCTGGTTTCCAAGCTCTGAACGCGGAACAGCATCGGCGATCTTCAACTCGGCGCAGTACTTTGCACTTGTCATTTTTTCACCGCTGATGGGGTGGCTCGCCCACTCATTCAGCTGGCATACGGTTTTTGTCATTATGGGTGCTCTGGGGATTGCGATGTCGTTTATTTGGCTGAAAACGATTTACGAACCCAAAAAACACCCGAGAATCAATGCCGCCGAACTGGCGTACATCGAAGAAGGCGGCGCGCTTGTCTCGATGGATGAGGGAAAGAACGCGGAAAAGAAGGAAAAGGAGTCGCAATGGCCTTACATTAAGCAGCTTTTAAGAAGCAGGATGCTGCTCGGGGTGTATATCGCCCAATACTGCATCACAACGTTGACCTATTTCTTTCTGACCTGGTTTCCGGTCTATCTCGTTCAGGCACGCGGTATGTCGATCCTTGAAGCGGGTTTTGTCGCATCGCTTCCTGCAATCTGCGGATTTTTAGGAGGATTGCTGGGCGGGTTCGTGTCAGACTTCCTTTTGAAAAAGGGCTGCTCGATAACGGTTGCCAGAAAAACACCGATCATCCTCGGCATGCTGATGTCCTGCTCGATGATCGTATGCAACTATGCAGATTCATCTTGGCTGGTCGTTTCCATCATGTCGCTTGCCTTTTTCGGAAAAGGATTTGGCGCGCTGGGCTGGGCGGTTGTGTCAGATACCTCGCCAAAGGAGTGTGCCGGCTTGAGCGGCGGCATCTTCAACACCTTTGGAAATATTGCGTCCATCACGACGCCGATTATCATCGGATATATCGTGAATGCGACAGGCTCATTTAACGGAGCGCTTGTGTTTGTCGGTGCCAACGCGATTGCCGCGGTATTAAGTTATCTGTTTCTCGTCGGGCCGATCAAGCGCATCGAACTGCAGAAAGAGGAAGACCCTGCGGACACCACTTTATCCATATGAAATGTAAGCGCTTTAACAAGAGGGAGGCTAAATCGATATGAATACAAACATCCATGTAAAAGAGGAGCAAGCATCGCAAACACCGTCAATTGCTGATATGAAGGTCATACCCGTGGCAGGGCGCGACAGTATGCTTTTGAATTTAAGCGGAGCTCACGGCCCCTTTTTCACACGGAATATCGTGATTTTAAAAGATTCATCAGGCGCTCTCGGTGTCGGCGAAGTTCCGGGCGGCGAACGGATCCGCCAGACGCTGGAGCAGGCGAAGCCGCTTGTCATCGGTCAGCCGCTCGGCGCTGTTCAATCGATTTTGCAGTCTGTCAGGCGTCGTTTTAAAGACCGGGATGCCGGAGGACGCGGGATGCAGACCTTTGACCAGCGGACGACAATACACGCAGTGACCGCATTGGAAGCGGCTTTGCTCGATTTGCTCGGGAAATTTCTCGGCGTCCCTGTAGCGTCGCTCTTGGGGGAAGGCCAGCAGAGGGAAAAAGTGAAGATGCTCGGCTATTTGTTTTACATCGGCGACCGAAAGCGCACAACGCTTCCCTATATTAGTGAGCAAGAGGCAAGTGACGATTGGTTCCGCCTCCGCCGCGAAGAAGCGTTGACACCCGGGGCGATCGTCCGTCTTGCTGAAGCAGCTCAAGAACGATACGGTTTTCATGATTTTAAATTAAAAGGCGGCGTCCTTTCGGGAGAAGAAGAAATCGAGGCGGCATCCGCTTTGGCAAAACGGTTTCCCGAGGCGAGAATCACCCTTGACCCGAATGGCGCGTGGTCATTGGAAGAAGCGATTGCGCTTTGTAAGGGAAAACGGGATGTGCTCGCCTACGCGGAAGACCCTTGCGGAGCGGAAGCCGGATACTCGGGTCGGGAAATCATGGCCGAATTCCGCCGTGCGACAAGCATTCCGACAGCGACGAATATGATTGCGACAGACTGGCGGCAAATGGGGCACGCGATACAACTGCACGCTGTTGATATACCGCTGGCAGATCCGCATTTCTGGACGATGCAGGGATCTGTCCGCGTTGCCCAAATGTGCCATGAATGGGGGCTGACGTGGGGTTCTCACTCCAATAACCATTTTGACGTCTCATTGGCCATGTTCACCCACGTTGCCGCAGCAGCTCCCGGTGACATCACGGCGATTGATACGCATTGGATTTGGCAGGATGGACAGCGTCTGACAAAACAGCCTTTTTCAATTGCTGACGGATATGTCCAAGTTCCTGATCAGCCGGGGCTCGGCATTGAAATCGACATGGAACAGGTGGAAAAAGCAAATGAACGGTATGAGAAAATGAAAGCAGGCGAGCGGAATGATGCCGTTGCCATGCAGTTTTTGATTGAAAATTGGCGTTTCGACCCTAAACGTCCTTGTCTTGTTCGTTAATTGCGGAAACAGCGGTTTGAGAGGCCCCTAGCCGACATTGTCATACGCGATATTTTGTCTTACAATATGAACAACTGAAAGGGGGCCCACAGTCGTGGAAGAAGATATGGAAACATTGCAGGTCGAATCAGTCAATCGCAAGACATTGGCGAAACAGGTTGTAGAACGAATCGTCCATTTATTATCAAGCGGCCAATTGAAACCGGGGGACAAACTGCCGACGGAGATCGAGCTCATGGAAAAACTGAATGTGAGCAGACCCGTTCTCCGCGAAGCTTTAATATCACTCGAAACGCTCGGAATTATTAAAAGAAAAACCCGGGACGGCACGTATTTTAATGATAAAATTGGCATCCAGCCGTTTTCTGTCATGCTGGCTTTGGCGGTTGATAATTTGCCGGCCATTATTGAAGCGAGGATGGCGCTGGAACTCGGGCTTGTCACGATCGCCGCAGAAAAGATCAATGACAGTCAGCTCGAAAGGCTGCAGGAAACGATCGATATCATTGCAAACAGCACGGATAATCATTATGGAGAAGCAGATAAAGAATTTCACCGGATTATCGCTTTGAGCGCGAACAACCCGGTGCTTGAGGGCATGATTCAATCACTCTTGATCACACACGCCAAAATCGACAGCCAGATTCCATACAGGGAAAGGGACCGGACTGTCGAATATCATACGAATATTTTGAAAGCCCTTCAACAAAGGGACCCATATCAAGCCTATCACCATATGTATGAGCACTTAAAATTTGTACGTGACAAAATACTGAATGGTCTTCGTGATGAAAAAAACAATCATTAAGTTGTTTGACAGCGCTTTCTAACATGTGCCGCAGCGGGAGAAGGGCTGTGGAAAGGCGCTGATCGAAAAGGGGAGTTGATCAATACTTATGCTTGTCAATCAAACTGAAACCCCGCTGTACATTAAGGTGAACGAAAAAGACAATACCGCAATCATCGTCAATGCCGGCGGACTGCCGAAAGGGACGGTGTTTCCTTGCGGGCTTAAACTGCAGGAGCGGATACCTCAAGGTCATAAAGTGGCTTTAACGAACATTACACAGGGCGGAGCCGTTATTCGCTACGGTGAGGTTATCGGCTATGCCGTCAAACCAATCGAAAAAGGCGGGGGGATTTCCGAGTCGCATATCATGCTTCCGGAAGCTCCGCCGCTCGATGAACTGCCCATCGCCAACAAAGTTCCAAAACCCGCTCCCCCTCTTGAAGGGTACACATTTGAAGGATACCGGAATGAAGACGGGAGCGTCGGCACGAGAAACGTGCTTGGCATTATGACAAGCGTGCAATGCGTCGCAGGCGTTCTCGATTACGCAGTTAAACGAATTAAAGAGGAACTGCTTCCAAAATATCCGAACGTTGACGGTGTCGCTGCATTAAATCATCAGTACGGCTGCGGTGTGGCGATTAATGCGCCGGAAGCCAAAATCCCGATCCGAACGATTCAAAATATCGCCAGACACCCTAATTTCGGCGGGGAAGCGATGGTGATCGGACTCGGCTGCGAGAAGCTCCTTCCGACGAGGATAGAGCCGGAAGGAGACGCTGAAAACATTCTTTCATTGCAGGAACGGCGAGGGTTTGAGCAAATGATACAATCGATTATGGAAATGGCCGAAGAGCGCTTAAAAAGGCTGAATGAACGGAAGCGGACAACATGTCCCGCTTCAGACCTGGTGATTGGCCTTCAGTGCGGTGGCAGCGACGCTTTCTCAGGAGTGACCGCAAACCCCGCGGCGGGATATGCGGCCGACTTACTCGTCCGGGCAGGGGCCACGGTTTTATTTTCGGAAGTCACCGAAGTCCGCGATGCCGTTCATCTCTTAACACCGCGCGCTGTCAATGAAGAAGTCGGCCGCGCCCTGATTCGGGAAATGGCTTGGTATGACCGCTATCTGGAAAGAGGCGAATCAGACCGAAGCGCCAATCCGTCGCCAGGGAACAAAAGGGGCGGGCTGGCAAACGTGGTTGAGAAATCGCTCGGCTCGATCGCAAAATCGGGAAGCAGCCCGATCAATGCCGTACTCGCGCCAGGTGAAAGGGCTGTACAGAAGGGACTCACTTTTGCAGCGACACCTGCAAGCGATTTTGTATGCGGCACCCTGCAACTGGCTTCGGGCATGCATTTGCAAGTATTTACAACCGGAAGAGGAACGCCGTACGGCCTTGAAATGGCTCCGGTTATGAAAGTGGCAACCCGGCAGTCATTATCAGAAGATTGGCGCGATTTAATCGACGTTAACGCCGGACGGATCGCAACAGGTGAAGCTTCAATAGAAGAAGTCGGCTGGGAAATTTTCAGGACGATCCTTAACGTCGCAAGCGGAAGGAAAACATGGGCGGAACATTGGGGGCTCTCCAATGACTTGTGTTTGTTCAACCCCGCGCCTGTGACTTGATCGAAAAGCACCTTGATAAGGTGCTTTTTTAATTGTGAACTCGTTTTTAACAAGAAGTATAAAGTGGTTCTTTTTTCATATTTCCTCTTTGGTAAACTAAACCGCAGTACCTTTCGGAATCTTGGCGCATCAACCATACTGCCTGTTTTTTCAGAGGGCCGGCATACGATTTGCAGGGTGGTGATTCTTATTTCCTATTTATCTAATTTATTCCATGTTGTAACATAAAAAAGTATCATTTTCAAGCATGTCATTCGCATTAAAATGAAGTGCTTGCAGCTTAACTTAAAAGCCCTTGGAGGTTTAATAAAATGAAAAAGATGATGATATTGTGTTTTTCTATAATACTAATCTTTACAGGAGGATGCAGTATGAACGACAGCCAAAACGGCAAGAACGGCAATCAAGAAGAAGCGGTCAAGCCGAAAGATATGGACCCGAAAGACCTCCCGCAGGTTCCGGCGTTCCAGGATGAGAAAACAAGAGAATACATGGCATCAACAAAGGAAGTCGAGCCGGGCTATTATTTGCTTGAGTCTAAACTGAAAGGGTTTACGATGTTGTTTCCGGAGGATGGGGAGTATGAAGCAGAGCTATCCTCAAATAATGGAAAGAACATAGAGAGCCTCGCCTTTAATAGCTATGACAAAAAAACAAATATTGTTCTTAATGCTCAAGTTAAGTATTATTCTCAGCAATCGTATGTTAATAAACCCAAAACGATGCTTGAAATTATTAGCGGACAGAATGGATACAAAGGAAAATACCAAAAAATCGATCAGTCCGGAAAAGATATATATTTTGCTCATATGAAAGAGGTATTTGATGATATAGATCGAAAATACAATTTTTCATATAGTTATTTTGGTTATGTAAAGTCTACAGAAGAGGACTATTTAGGTGTTGAATATAACTTTACATTTGCATGCCATAAAGAAGATCAACCATGTTCCCTCTCAGAAGAAAAAGCGAGAAAAACCGCAAAGAAACTTGTTAATTCAATAACCTTCAGTACAGAAGGGGAAGAATAATGAGGAATAAAAATTTATTTGAAAATGAGAATGTGAAACTGCGTTTAATAAATTTAGAATACAGCTATAAAGAAAGATTTGCATCTGAAAATACAAATGAAGTGAAAAAAGCTAAAGAGGACTTTGTCGCTGATGTACGCAGAATCTATAAAGAAGAAACAAATAAAGAACTTCCCAAAAATATAAAAATTTATACCTCAAAGGAGATCTTACAGAATAAAGATTCTTCTGTTAAAAGATCAGGCTATGATGGTACTGCTATATATATTCAAGATAAAACTCATGACACCAATCAGCTTCAAATAATTTCTCAGGGAAGTGCTGATAATGAGGACTGGGTATATAACTTTTCAGGTCTTTTTCTGGGAATGGATGATAGTCAATACAAAGCAACTAAGGAATTTACCATCGAAACAAAGAAAAAAACGCAAGATGTAAAAAGTCTAAACACTTATGCAATGGGACATTCTCTTGCAAATAATAACCAAGTGCTAGTTCAGTTGGTTGATGGTGAATTTGATGAAGTTTATGGAGTGAATGGAGCGCAAATCAGTGTTGACCATATTTTAAAAGCAGACTATAAACTTACTAATTATCTTAAAAGAAAATTCAGCACAATAAAAATCAGTGAAATTCCTAAAAATGATCTAAAAAAAGCCATCATCAAATACTACAACGACAAAGGCGTCACAGCCAACATCACCCAGCGCATTTCCAGTGACGATCCGCTCTACGGTGTCAGCGGGAAGGCTGATTTTATTACGTTCGGCGATATGAAGATGACGAACACACACCCGGATATAAAAGGATTCCGAAGTGTCATTGATCATATTCCTGATGAAGATGTGAGCAAACTGAAAGGGTACTTTCAAAAATATGCTGCTGATTATCGAAAGGGCGGCATTCAGGGGTTTACTATGGAAGCAATCGGCGTAGATATGGATTTTTTAAACGGAATAATGAATGAAGAGGGTACAGCTCAGCAAATAGCATATTGCTTGAAACATCCGGCCCGCCTCTTGAATATGGTGGGTGCACTTGATAAAAAGCTGCCAGAGTTTAAAGCATTTTTTGCGAAAGTCAAGGCCTACAGCGGCCCTGTTCTCAATCAGCTTGAAGCAAACGGTTATATTGATGAAGCGAAAAAAAAGACCATTCAAAAAGACATTGCCGAAGTAGAGCGACTGACAGGAAGGCTTGACGTTTTATATGAAGAGATCAAATTTCTTGTCGACTGGAAGACTGTCATATTTACTCTAAATAATAGACAACTCTCTCAATCACTAATGAAAAATTTAATCGAATTTTATTCAACTTATAAAGCATTGGAAGAAGCCTTAGGCAAACTGGATCAAGACACAAAAGACCTTCTCAATCTTATTGGCGAAGGCCACAGCATCACCCCGCTTCTAAACGCCCTATCCAAAAAGAAAGGCATCAGCTACAAAGGAGGAGACATCTATTTTTCTAAGAAAGGCAAGGACGGAAAAGAGATAAAGGTCAATCTGTCATCTGCCATCAGGATTTACCAGGCGGGGATGGCTGCCATTTCAAAGATTGAGGCTGAAATTGAACGCTACCAACGTATTTTCCACCATGAAATCCACGATCATTTCGCAATTAAAAAATCTGAGTTGACAAAAGCCATTCATGACATGGAAGCCAATCCTTCCCGCTACCAATTCGACATTCAGTTCAAGCTCGCCTCAGGCTTCGCCGGATCAAACGGAAAGCTGAATAAAATCGTCGTCCACGACTCGTACCACACGGCCCCGCTTCCTCAGTGCGACGGCGTCGTCAGCGAATTAAAAAAACAAACCTCCAGCAAAAAGAAATTTGTAAAAAGCATTCGCGCCAGCATTGAAAAATTGTTCGATGAAGATGAGCAAATTTCGGCGCTGTTTGATTTTAAGGCATAGGGGAGGGGGATTAAGATGGTAAAATCGTTATTGGAGGAAACTGAAACAGTTTCAGCGACATATATGTTTTTAAGCAGTATTTCAGCAAAGGATAAAGCGGCCCGGCTGAACGCGCCGCTGAAAAGCGTTTTAAAAGAACTGAAAGAATTTGATAAAGTGCTAAAAAGCGAAATCGAAGGGCAAAAAGGTATGATGATCACGAAAATTAAAGAAGAATTAGATCACAAAAGTGAAAACCGCAAAACCGTCATCACCCGGATGAAATCAGACAACGAGCAGTTTGCAAACAGTTATCATGACATGATTGAAACTTTGCGGAAGCAAAACGTAACACTTTACTATAAAAAGAATAAGCCCCTTGATCAATAAAAGATGACCCCTGACATCAGAGGTCATTTTTTTGTTCCAATGACTTGTGTTTGTACAACCCCGCGCCTGTGACTTGATCCGTGTTAGTGGGAAAGTAGATTGGTATCAGTCAATAGATCCGGAAGCTACAAGAGGATTCAACTAGAAATATAAATAATTTTTGTAAAAAACACACGTTTTTCAATTACAATGAGTGTAATTGCACGTGTGTTTTTATGTTGAAAAGGATAGGTGAACAAGATGCAGCGCATATTGCTTATTGAAGATGATCATTCGATCAGTGAAATGGTCGATCATTATTTAACAAAAGAAGGGTTTGAGGTCGTGCTTGCTTTTGACGGAGAAGAGGGTGTTCGCTTGTTTCAGCAGGGCAATTATGATGTGATTCTGCTCGACATCATGCTTCCTAAACTGAACGGGATGGATTTTCTGAAATTGATCCGTGAACAGAGCAAGGTCCCGGTTTTAATGATTTCTGCAAAAGACGGGGATGTCGATAAAGCGCTGGGGCTGGGTTTTGGTGCGGATGATTATATTGCCAAGCCGTTTTCGATGATCGAACTGACTGCAAGAATAAAAGCCGCCATTCGGCGCGCAACGCAGTATTCCGCCAGTGAGCCGGCAAATCAAAAACTAGTACGTATTCACGAGCTTACGATTGATATAGAAAATGTATCCGTACAAAAAAATGGTGAACCGCTTCAGCTGACATCAACGGAATGGAAGATGCTGACCTTGTTTGTGACAAACCCTAAAAAAGTATTCACAAAAGAACAAATCTATCGTTCGGTTTGGAATGAGGATTATTTTGGCGATCAAAATATTATTAACGTCCATATGAGGCGCTTGAGGGAAAAGATAGAGGATGATCCTTCCTCTCCGCAATATATTAAAACGCTTTGGGGCATCGGTTATAAATTAGGAGAGTTTTAGCATGACAATGTTATGGATTGGCATGCTGATGATTTTGGCGTCTCTCAATATCGTTCAATATAAAATGAAAAAACAGCGGGACCAAAACTTGAAGTACATCACGGAAAAGCTCAGTATGATGCTAAATGAGCAGGCGGCTGATCAAATTTTATTAGGAACGGATGATAAAGTACTGCGGGATCTGCTCGTGCAAATGAACCTGTTTGTTGAGGAGCGTCAACGCATAACAGCCCGCTTTGCAAAAACGGAGCAGTCAATGAAACGAATGCTGACCAATATGTCCCATGATCTGAAAACCCCGCTGACTGTTGTGCTCGGATATATCGAGGCGATTCAAAATGACTCGGATATGGCGGAAGAAGAGCGTGAAAGGCTGCTGGAAAAACTTTATCAAAAAACAGGCGAAATCATTCAGCTGATGAATTCTTTCTTCGACTTGGCCAAACTCGAATCAGAAGATAAGCAAATACTGCTCACGAAAATACATATCAACGAAATATGCAGAAAAAACATTCTCCAACACTATGATGCCGTTCAGGCAAAAGGTTTTAAAGCTGTCATCGACATCCCGGATACCCCGGTTTATGCACATGGAAATGAAGAAGCGCTTGACCGGGTTCTGCAAAACCTTTTATCAAATGCGATTCAATATGGTGCAGATGGAAAGCTGATCGGATTGTCCCTTACATATGATGACACGCAGATTGTTATTACGGTTTGGGACCGTGGGAAAGGGATTGGCGAGTATGATCAGCAGCGGGTGTTCGAAAGGCTGTACACCCTTGAGGAATCGAGAAATAAAGCGTTCCAGGGAAGCGGGCTCGGCTTAACAATTACAAAAAGGCTCATTGAGAAAATGGGAGGGGGCATCTCTCTCCAAAGCAAGCCGTATGAACGGACAGCGTTTTCCATCACGCTAAAACGAATGACCTATTAGCAAACGTAAGAATTTCTTAAGAAACAAGAAATAAAAAAGACAGCGTCCATCGCTACAATAGACACATAGCAAAGACAGGAAAGGGGAAACAGAGTTGACTTACATCGTACAAACAAGCGGGCTTACCAAGACATTCAAAGGTCAAGAAGTTGTGTCAAATGTAAGCATGCATATACGAAAGGGAGAAATATACGGTTTTCTCGGCCCGAACGGAGCCGGGAAAACGACCGTCATGAAGATGCTGACGAGCCTCGTAAAACCGACAAGCGGGGAAATCAATATTCTCGGGCATAAGCTGACAAATCAATCATACGAGATTCTCGGCAAAATAGGCAGCATGATCGAATACCCGATTTTTTATGAAAATCTGACAGCCAATGAAAATTTAAATCTGCACTGTGAGTATATGGGATATCACAATAAAGCCAAGATTCAGGAAGTGCTGGACATGGTGAATTTAAAAAATATCGACAGCAAACCTGTCAAAACATTCTCGCTTGGTATGAAGCAGCGTCTTGGAATAGCGCGTGCCATTCTTACCAAACCCGACTTGCTCATCTTAGATGAACCGATTAATGGCCTTGATCCCATCGGGATTAAAGAAATCAGAAACTTATTTCAAGTATTGAGCAAAGAATATGGAATGACATTGCTCATCTCAAGCCATATCCTGAACGAAGTAGAGCAGATTGCAGATACAATCGGAGTGATTCGGGACGGCAGGCTTGTTGAAGAAGTATCGATGGAAAGCGTAAGAGGCCGGAACACAGAGTACATTGAACTCGTGACCCCGAATCAATTGCGGGCTTGCTTTGTGCTTGAACATGAGCTTCAGATTGCTAATTTTAAAATACTAAATGATAAAACGATCCGAATTTATGATGCCGAAGCTTCTCAAACAGCCATTTCTAAAGCTCTGATTTTAAATGATATAGAAATTGAGTCCATGAATAAAAAGCATACTTCGCTTGAGGACTACTTCCTCAGCTTAATCAACGGCAATGCGGCCAGCGCACAAGGAGGCGGAGATGCTTGCTGAATTTATTGAAAATCGAAATGAAAAAGATGAAGCTTGGCTGGTATGTACGCGGAGCCGCCTTTGCCAATTTTATCATCCTCGGTTTTCTGTGGATGGTGACCTTCACAGAAGGCAAGGATACGTTCCAAACGATTGATGAAACATTTCTTGTGATCGGCACTTTCGTCAGAGCGGTTTTTATCATTTTCGGAGCCGTGCTGATTTCAAAATTAATCATTTCAGAGTTTAAAAACAAGACAATACTTGTGATGTTTACGTACCCGATCAACCGAAAAAAACTGCTGGCTGCTAAACTGCTGATCGCAGCCGGGCTGACTTTCATTACGATATTGATATCAAATGCATGCGTTGCCGCTGCTTTTTTTCTGCTGAATTCAATCTATGGGGTCATCCCCGGCGAATTAACAGCTTCTATGGTTTCTCAGCAGGCTCTGAAAATGATCGTTTTTGCTTTTGGCGCCGCAGGAACGAGTTTAGTGCCCATCTTTTTCGGAATGCGGAAGCACTCCGCTGCGGCAACGATCATTTCGTCTGTCGTGATCAGCATGTTGATCAGTTCCACAAGCCCGGACTTTTCCATTTCTTCAATTGTTTATATTCCTTTATCTCTGGCCGCTGTCGGTCTGATTTTTTCCTTTTTGGCAGTAAGGCGGATCGAAAAAATAGATGTATTTTAACGGAGTTGAAGTTCAATGCTGAATTTAATTAAATTGGAGTTTAAAAAAACGAAACTAGGGTGGTATTACAAAGGTGCAGTGATTGCAAATCTATGTATACTCGGTTTTTTGTGCCTGATCGGATCGGAGGAAAAAAATCTTACTCAAGACCAAATGGCGATGGCTGACGCGGGATCCACGCTGCTGCTTCTCGGAACTTTTGTAAGGTCTGTGTTTATTGTCTTTGCAGGCGTGCTGATTGCCAAACTGATCATCGGAGAGTATAAAAACAGAACCATCACGGTCATGTTTACATATCCGGTCAGCCGAAAAAAACTGATCGCCGCAAAACTGCTGCTCACCGGCGGATTGACCTTCTTGACAATGATCGTGTCCGAACTGATTCTTGCGTTTATTTTCTCGCAGCTCAATGATATCTATCAATTCAGCCCGGAAAAACTGACGCTGCAAGCCATTGGAAATGAGATTGGCAGTATGCTCATTTACGCTGCTTCTTCGACAGGGTTGAGTTTTATTCCATTATACTTTGGGATGCGCAAACAATCCGTTCCTGCCACTATTGTGACATCCTGCATTTTGATTGCGCTGATCGGTCAGCAAAGTCCTGGATTCTCAATTGCATCTATTATTTATATTCCTGTTTCATTGGCTGTAATCGGGATTGTTATTGCGTTTTGGTCGATCCGAAAAATTGACCGGGAAGATGTATTATAATGGATCAATTATATAGTGAAGGTGCAAATTGACGGATTCCAGGCATTTACCTATACTTGAAGAACTGAAACAACAAGGAAAACGGGTGAACATGTCATGGAATTTGAAATTCGCTATATTTCTTTTTACGTCATTCAGGTCGACGGCAAGGATGAGCAGGCCAACAAGCAATATAAACATTTTCAGACGCTGGATACAGAGGAATTTGAAACCAGCGAACTGAAGGATTTCTTAGACGGGGAATTGAAAAAAATCGTGAAGCGGAAAGCCGAACGCCATCCGAAATCAGAGCAGGTGCCGACGAAAATCGGCCGCTTCATCACAGAGCCGGGGCATGAGCTTGATTCTAATCCGAACTACAATCTGTTTCACAAAACAAAACTGGCGGAGACAAAGGAAGAATTCAATGAGCTGAGCGAACAGTTCGTCCGCACATACCTCGACACGAGCGCCGTCAGGGGAGGCGTTTTTTTGGTGGCGACAGCCGTACCGCGCAAATACTTCGATGATACATTTGTCTTTGTCATGAAGTGCGACTTTGAACCGAAGGTCGCTTCGATCGCCGATGAATCATCGCTGATCCGCAAGGTCGAAATGGCGATCACGACGAAAAACATGAAATCGATCCAGTATCCGCACATGCCTGAAGAGGGCATGACAGAGGAAAGCGAAGTGAAAATCCACCAGGCCTCGCACGCCCGCTACTTTGAAGACTTCTTAAAATTCGTCGAGTACGGCGAGTCGATGCCGGAAATCATGAAGTCCCAAGTGATGAACATGGTGCAGGAGCATGTGTACGAAGCATTTGAAGACAAAAGCGAAGAACTCCAGCAGTTTGAACATGATCTCGAAATCTGGGAAGCGAGCGAAAAGCGGGAGATTCAGGAACGCCTCGACACCCATCAAGTCATCGAAGCCTCCGCCCAGATCGTTGAGCATATGCCTGAGGCAGAGCTGAAAATGAAGCTGGGAGCAACCGAGATTAAAGGACTGCTGGCTGAATTCGGAGATTCGATCCACCTTGCCAAGGTAAACGGGCGCTATGTCGCGCTGATAGAAGCCGAGACGATTTCCTTTGAAAAGGGCAGTTCTCCGGTGGAATTTTATAAACCTGAGGGACTGCATGAGGTGATTGAGCGGATACGGAATAAAAGTGACAGGGAAGATTAGAAATAAGGAATGGCATCCGTTTTTTCGGATGCCTTTTGATTTTTCATCAAAATTGATGAGGGTGCTATGTAAATTACTGTTTAATAAGGTTAATATAAACATAATCAAGCCGATATAGGGATTATAGAAAGAATTGAGGAGAGGTACCCAATGCGTCTCAATCGTCAATACATCCGTACACAGCTGATGATTCAGAATATGTTGAAAAGGAATGCGGCTGATACAACTGTAAAAAATGTCTCTTCCGATATCACTGCCTTTGCGAAGAAGGCCAGCAGTCAAGCGGGAAGACCATCGAAGGAAAGTTTGAGTAAGCTGAACTACTCAAAGGACAGTATTGTGAATCATGCCGAAGCTTTCAGGCGGGCATACAAAGCAGCAAATGATCAAACTGTGGAAGAAACGAAGATCAATGCCCAAAACCCCTATGAGTCAGAAAGTGATATCAGGAAAAAAATCTTAGATGAAAAATACAGCAAAATCAATGCAATGAACAAAACGAAACCTGATCCTTTAGGCTATATTAAGGATAAATACAAAAATTCCAATTCCCCTTATTTCAGAAATGACCTGTCGGCAGCAGAAAGACAAGCTGCATATGACAATGAAACTGAGTGGCTGTTCAAAGGAAAAGCGCAAAACTATAATATGCAGGATGCCGCGTTTCGAAATGTGAATTTTAATGGGGAAGTAGAGGCGGAGAATGAGAAAATATATCAGCGCAGCCAAGTCAACAAACAGCTTCAAGCGCTGCTGGATCAATATCATATTGCCATTCCTGCGGATACGGCGCTCACCTTTACAATTTCACCGATTGATTATCAAGTAAAAGTGAGCGGAACAGATGATGAGCAGCTCATCCATCAACTTGAACATATATTGCAATCAGGAGAAAACAGCAAACAGTTATTTCTGCATATCATGAAAAGCTTGAGCAGCGATTCAGCCCAATATTCCAAAGAAGCGCAGCAAAAATATCACACGGTTCGCGAGATATATGAGGTGACAGGCTATCACCTGAAGGACTTGGAAGTGGTTGATGGCCGATATGTAACACCTGACGGCCGTGATTTGTTAGATGTGTATAAAGAAGAGCTGGAGAAGGACCCTGTCCAAAAGAAAACGGCTCATTTCGCAATCGCTCATTATGGAGCAGAGCTGAACAGACTTGCAGAAGCCGGATATGATTCTGTTCCGGATTTTATCTTATCTATTGACTACAGCAACGGATCTTTGCGGGATACAGGGCAAAAGAAAAGCTATGGAACCGGGGATACGGCTTGGCTAAGAGAATTAAAGCGCCGAACGGGTGTTAATTATTAGTTAGGCAGGAACATATGGGTTTCCTCTATCAGGTTGATTTTCTTAATAATTGAATTTTGCGTTGCGGGTCACCCTGCCACCTGTTAAAATAAGGATAACTTTAAAGAACGGAGGGATTTCCCAAATGGCATACATCAGATTCCGATTGAACTTTGTCCTCGCTAACTAAATCGTGAACAAAGTCTCTGCCTGTGTGCAGGGTAATCGGGATCAGTCTGCCTGTTTTTAGGGGACCCTTTATGCAATAACAGAGGGAGAGGCGCGGATTCCAGCGCCTCTTTTTTTGCCTTTAAAAATAGCTGATCTGAAGCTTGCCTTCAAGTTTATTTGTCATATCTTTTTCCGTTTACTTTCCAGCGCAGGCAGACGACCTGTGCTTTTTTTTTATTAAAAACCTTCAGTAAAGGGGAAAATCGTATATGACAATTGTAAATGAACAAATTGAACAAATATTAAAACTTGCGGAAAAACACGGCCTTCGGCTGAAACGAAAGCATGCGGAAATCAACGAGTCCGGCATGGATTTTCAAGTCGTCTTTGCCGAAGATGAAGCAGGCAAGAGATGGGTGTTGAGAAAACCGCGGCGCAACGATGTGATTGAAAGAGCAGTGTATGAAGGGAAAGTGCTGAAGCTGCTGCAAAACCATCTTCCCGCCGCTGTGCCGGATTGGCGCATTCATACTCCCGAACTGATTGCATATCCGGAGCTTCCGGGGGTTCCTGCCGCGGTCATTGACATGGAGGTGAAGAATTACGTATGGAACATGGATCATGAGCCTCCGGCTGAAGCCTTTGTCAAGTCATTGGCGAAAACGCTCGCGCTATTGCACAGCATTGATCATAAAGCCGCAGAAGAAGCGGGCATGCATGTGATGAATCCGGATGGCGTCAGGCGGTCAAAAGCAGAGCAGATGGAACAGATCAAAAGAGAGCTCGGGGTTAGCGGCGAGCTCTGGGAAAGATGGCAAAAGTGGCTGTCCGACGACTCGTATTGGCCTGAACATACTGCGTTTATCCACGGCGACTTGCATCCCCCGCATATTTTAATTGACCAGCATCAGAGCATAACTGGGCTGTTGGATTGGACGGAAGCGAAAATCGCCGACCCGGCAAAAGATTTTCTATTATACGAGACGATTTTAGGAGAAGCCGAAACCGCCCGGCTCATCTCTTATTATGAAAAAGAAGGGGGCCGGGTCTGGCCGCGGATGAAAGAGCATATTACAGAATTGCAGGCCGCCTATGGCATTGAAATCGGCATGTTCGCCCTGCAGACAAAGCAAGAAGAGCACTTGAAGATGGCGCTGGACGCGCTTGGGGTCAGACAATAAAAAAAGGGCTGTCGATTTCGATCGACGGCCCGTTTTCACATCATAATTTTTTCAATCATAGCAAAAAAAACCTTTTTTTCTTCTTCTGACAACTTGCCGAAGAGCTTGTCGATCAAAGCCTGGCGGTTTTCCACCATTTGTGCGGCGATCCTCGTTCCTTCTTGCGACAGTTCGATCCAGACGGTGCGCCGGTCATCGTTATTTCTCGATCTGATCACAAGGCCCTCTTTCTCCAAATGGTTCAGAGCTGTTGTCGTTGCTGATGGAGACAGGGCGACCTCCTGTAAAATTTCCTTTATCGTACATGTTCCGTGTCTGTAAATGATACGCAAAATAAACCCTTTGCCGCTCGTGATACTTTTCGGAATCGTTTCTTCGTCCAATTTCTTTGAAGACCGCAAATATTTCGTGAAAGCATGATCCAATAGATTCGCTTCAATCCGATGGTGATTCATGAAGGTTTCCTCATTTCCGACATCGTGTAGTAGATCAGCCATTTCATGCTGACCAAACAAACATAGGTCCATTTTATCATAAGCGAATGCTCCGCAAAAAACGATTTTATGAATTTTAACATGAGCCATTTAATTTCTTTTATTATCAATTCATAAAGATAATAATTCTATTATGAAATAGTTTTACAATGGATATATTTTGTTTTAGAATGAATTTGTGCGTCACATAATCTCACCAGGTTTTGTGAGAAACAATGAAAATTTGGAGATGAAAATTTTGAGTACACTTCAGCAATTAATCAATCATCATATGGAAACGTCAGATGGGTTGGAAGCATTGTCCGGAGGAGATCGAACGTTTACGTTCAAAGCGTATCATCAACGGGTGAACCAGCTGGCTCATTATCTGCTGGAGGAGGGTGTTCAAAAAGGAGACCACATCGCGGTTTTATGTAAAAATAATCATCATTTTCCCGTCATTTTGCTGGCGTCTCTTAAAATCGGGGCGACAGTCGTGCCGTTAAGCTGGCAGCTGACATCGTATGAATTAAAAGGAATCTTGAACAACTGCCGGCCGAAGGTGATGTTTTATGACTTGGAATTTGCCGATATACTAACGCCGCTCCGCGAACAGCTTCAGTTCTGCCTGATGATTGAAGCGGGTGCGGGAATGAACACGACTGAACAGTTTGAGAGCTTATTTAAAAACAGGCCGCTGGAGGTGGAGGCCGACCAGGTGACTGAGCATGATTTGGCTTTAATGCTGTTCACCTCGGGCACGACCGGAAATCCGAAAGGCTGCATGGTCAACCACGGCAGTCTGGCCGCATACTTGACAGAGGTGAACGTGAAATCGAAACAGCTGAAAGGCACGCGCTTTTTAGCGAGCCATCCGCTTTATCATATGAGCTCGCTCAACCATGTTTTTCAGGCGGCTTTTGAAGGAATTGGCCTTCATTTCTTATGGGATCCCGAACCGTTTGAAATCCTGCAGGAGATCGAGAAGAAACGCATTCATATGATGATGGCGTTTCCTTCCGTCTACACTTACATGCTGGAGGAAATGAAAAGACATCCATTCGACCTGTCATCAGTGAAAATGCTTGTCTCCGGCGGCACCAAGGTGCCGGCGCGGCTGATTAAGGAGTACAATGACATGGGAATCCTGATGGTGCAGGGGTATGGCAGCACAGAAGCATGG
This sequence comes from Bacillus sp. GM2, assembly GCF_056155945.1. Taxonomy (NCBI): domain Bacteria; kingdom Bacillati; phylum Bacillota; class Bacilli; order Caryophanales; family Bacillaceae; genus Bacillus; species Bacillus sp. GM2. The sequence continues at coordinate 671,640 of NZ_JBRKSZ010000008.1, read as the reverse complement.
ACGGTCAGCGTATGGCGGCCTGACATGGGCTGGGATAAAGTCAATTCAGCCGGCAAGCCGATTCCGCAAGTCAGCATAAAAATCGAAGACCCTGATACACATGAAGAGCTGCCAAGAGGCGAAGTCGGAGAAGTCGTCGTCAAAAGCCCGTATGTTTTTGAAGGGTATTACCAAAATCCTTCCGCCACGCAAAAGGTGCTGAAAGACGGCTGGTTTTATATGGGGGACTCCGGCAAACTTGATGAAGACGGATTTTTATATATTACCGGCCGGTATAAAGACGTCATTGTCTACGGAGGCGACAACATTTATCCTGACCAGGTGGAGGAAATCATCGATCAAGTGCCCGGAGTCGTTGAATCGGCCGTCATCGGCGTCCCGGATGAAATGTACGGGGAAGTTCCGAGGGCGTATGTAGTGAAAAACGAAAGCTCCGGCCTCAAGAAGGAGGACATTATCGCGTATTGCAAAGAGCGCCTGTCCGACTATAAAATTCCTGAGATCGTCTTTACCGACAGCCTTCCGAAAAACAGGCTCGGCAAAATCGTCAAAAAGGATCTGCGCGAACTGGCTGTCAAAGGACAGTGAGCGCAGTAACAGAAAGCTTATTCAGCAGTGGATAAGCTTTTTTTTGCGGATTTCTTGCACCGGCTGCCGTTTTTTGTAACGTTTTCCAATGCTAAACCCACTACAACAGTAGGAGGTGTTGACAATTGAAATCGAAATGGAGTGCGATGGTGATATGGACCGGTCTTTTATTGCTGACCGGATGCGGAGTGCACAAGGAGGCCGATCCCCCGCCCGTCAGATCCGCGCAAAAAACGGACGCCTCGTTATCTGAAGCTGAACAGCGGTTTGCGCTTGCATTGTTTCAAGACATGATAAAAGAGGAAGGGAGCCGGAAAAACATCTTCCTCTCGCCTTACAGTATTCACCAGGCGCTTGTAATGACGGCAAACGGTGCCGCGGGAGACAGCAGAAAGGAGCTGCTCGGCACTTTAAACCTCAACCAGACAGATATGGCATCGATCAACAGGATGTCACAATCTGTGAACCGTTCGCTAGAAACGCTGCCTCACGGCGAATTTTCGTCGGCCAATTCGATATGGTCCAAAAGGGAGCTGAAAGAAAGCTTTCAAGACGCGATCAAAGGCCTTGGCGACGCCTATCAGCTTCATGATGATCCAAATCGGGCAGCAGAAGAAATCAACGGCTGGGTCAAAAAGAAAACGAAAGACCGCATCGATCAGATCGTTGACAAAGTCTCGTCGAATACGATTGCCTACATCATCAATGCCGTCTATTTTAAAGAAAGCTGGAAGCATCCATTTGATCCTCACATGACAGCGGAACAGCCATTTTATTCAGCGGACGGCTCCGCAAAAAAACACCCCATGATGACGCAGACAAACCGCTTTCCTTATCTGGAAAACAAACATTTTCAAGCCGTCAAGCTTCCCTTTCAAGACGAAGGTCTGTCATTAGCTGTTTTTCTGCCGAAAAAAGCGGCAAATCTTGAACAGCTTATGGCTGGCATGACGTATGATCAATGGCGCACCCTGCAAAAGGACTGGACGGTGAAACAGGTTGAGCTCAAGCTGCCGCGCTTTTCATTTCAAACAGACTATATGTTAAATGAACCGCTTAAACGGCTTGGAATGAAAACCGTGTTTAGCAGCGCGGATTTTTCAAATATGTTTTCCGGACATGGTGCCGCTCAAATTGATAAAGTCAGACATAAAACATTTATCAAAGTGGATGAAGCGGGTACCGAAGCATCCGCGGCAACAGCGGTTGAAATCATCGAATCAGCTCCCGTCCCTGAAGTGACGATGACTGCAGACCGCCCGTTTTATTTTGCGATTGTTGATGAAACATCCGGAATGATCCTTTTTGTGGGCAGTGTGGCAGAGCCGGCGGATGATTAAACCTGTTAAAAATTCTATAATTTGATTAAATATCATTAAACTTCCAGTTTTATTACCGATATTAGGAAGGGAGTTCCTTTATGGTGATGAATAAACGGGAGGCAAGGACAAATGAAAAAAAGTTTGTTTCTGTTCGTGTTCAGTGTGTTTTTGATGGCGGTTCCAGCATTTTCGGCTTCGGCAAATGTTTACGAAGATGAGTATGAACCCAACAATTCTTTCGCTGAGGCTTATGATTTAGGGTTGTGGAAATACAAGACGATTTCGGCGACGATTCACAGCGAAAGCGATAAAGATTATTATAAATTTTACGCGACAAAGGGAGAACAGCTTGCCATTCACCTAAAGAACATCCCGGCAAATACAGATTATGACCTTTACTTATTTAAAGATGCTTACGGCTATCCTGCAGTAGGATCTTCTGAAAGAACGGGAAACCAAAATGAAATCATCCGCTTGGATGTTCCGGAGACAGGCCGATACATTGCGGTCGTTATGTCTAAAGACGGTTCATATGACGGTTGGGGATTTTACAGACTTGAATTTATCGACAGAATGAAGAGCGGTGCTTATACGGCGAATTTGTCTCCATCAGCCATCTCAAGCCCGGGACAGGGAGTCGTTTCTCCGGTTGCCGCCGTCAATCTTGCCAATGTCTCGGCCATTCCCGAAGGAGCGACTGTGAAAAGCGTTTCCGCCGAGGGAACCATTTCTCCGAGCCTTGGACACACTTACAGGGAAGTTCTGAACAAGGATGAAGGCGTTTGGCACACATCAGTTTCCGGCGGCACACTGTTTCCGGATCTAAAGCCTGAACTTGCGCTTCCGGTCAAAACGACATGGAATGTGAGATACTATTCGCTCGCTTGGAGCAGTTCAACATGGAGATCGCCGCAGTTGAAGATCAATTATCAATACGATTCAACACACGGCTGGTAAACAGATCCAAATTCCGGCCGATATAAAAAGTAATAGAATGTAATTGGCATGAAAGGAGCTCCCATGAATATTAGAGACAGGGTAAAACTTTCGCTTTATTCCGAGCAGCTGATGAAGCCTGCCGCCGCAGAGATGCCGGCCAAGACCAAAGGCTCCAAGAGGATGGCCGCCAGTCAAACAGACACCCTCTCCATCAGCAAACAGGCTGAAGCGGCTCAAAAAAATGCACCGTCATTACGATCACAAATGAACGGCGTTCAATTTGAGATCTATAATCTTTATGTGGACAGGCAGCGTTTGAACAGCCAGATCGATGAGACGCTGCGCGAGAGCGGAATTTCTCTTTCCGAGAGTGAGCATCTGACATTGCATGTTGACGGACATAACCGGATTACAGTTGAAGGCATCGAAGACGAACAAAAAAGAACCCGGATCGAAACCGTTTTAAATGACAGTGATAAACGGTTTGGCGCGCGTCTGTTGAGCCATGCGGAACTGATCGGTGAACAAAATGGAACGCCGTTGGATAAAGAAGCTTATGAAAAATGGCATGTGAATGAGTTTTTGAAAACGATTGCCGGTCTGTCTTTGGCTGATGTCAGTTTGGATGAAAAAGGAGAGCTTGAAGGCGGAAATGAGAGGCTCATCAGAGTGATTGAATCTGCCAAAGACCCGAAAAGCGACTTGGAGAAGAGCTTTCAAAACATGCTGAAGAAGCTGAAGAATGTTCTGGCGAAAGGGCCGGACACCATTGCGGACAGATCGGCTTCTTTCGGCTATGCCGGCGGAACGCTCATCGATCTCAATGTATCAAAAGGATTCTCCGCGGGCCAGCTGAACGAGTGGCTGGATGATCCGTTTCTAAAAGAAGTCTTGCTGAACAATTCTTAAAAGACCTGGCAAAGCGATTTTGCCGGGTTTTTTGTTTGTATAAAAAATTGCGCAAAAAAATTTAAAATTTCGCATTGACCCTTACGTTGCGGGATACTTTATAGTCAATATCGAAGGGAGGTCAGATTAATGAAAATGAAAGTAAAGGAAGTGGCCGACTTAGTCGGCATCAGTGTGCGCACACTGCATCATTATGATGAAATCGGATTATTAGCTCCATCGGAGACAACCGAAGCCGGATATCGGCTGTATTCAGATGACGATCTGGAAAAGCTGCAGCAAATCCTGTTTTTCAGAGAGCTTGACTTCCCTTTAAAAAAGATTAAAAGCATTCTTGAGAACCCTTCATTTGACAGGAATGAGGCGCTTCAGCTCCATCGCAAAGCGCTGCTGGAGAAAAGAAGCCGGCTTGACCAAATGATTGCGACAATCGATAAAACGATCCAATTCGCGAAAGGAGAAATCAACATGACAAACGAGGAAAAGTTCGCGGGATTTGATTTCAGTCAAAACCCGTATGAGGAAGAAGCACGGGAACGCTGGGGCGATGAAGCCGTCGATAAATCGAAGACCTTTATCGAATCAATGTCCGAAGATGAACGAAAAAAAATGGAACAGCAATATGATGCCATTTACAGAAAAATCGCCGCCCTCAGAGAAGGCGCCCCTGACTCAGAAGAAGCGCAGGCGGCTATAAAGGATTGGTACGACTTTCTGAACAATAACACCGGCCACAGCTATTCGCTTGAAGCTTTCAAAGGTCTGGGACAAATGTATGTCGCTGACGAGCGCTTTACGAAAAACATCGATCAATACGGCGCCGGCTTGGCGAAGTTCATGTGCGACGCCATGACGGTGTTTGCTGACAGGAATAAGGAATAATCGCTGGAAACCGCCTGATAAGGTTGTGAAATGACCTTTTAGGCGGTTTTTTTAATTTTAATGTGAGCTATTCCTTTTGGGCAATAGCCTGTGCTCACTTATTTGATTTGCAGGGTAAATGCTGTGTTTGATTTGTGTCGAATCTTCTAATATGTTATTATATCGTAAGTCGATATATCGTAAGGCGATGTAAAATAAGGAGGCGAATGATTTGAATACACACTTTACCGGGATGTTATTTGTTTTGAGCGGAATTTTTTTATTAAATTTAGCGATTTTATCAGGAATAAACGGTGTATGGTGGGGACTAGCTCTTGGCGGCAGCATCATTTTCAATCTAATAGGTGTTGTACTGCTCATGAGATATATAAATGAAAAACGCCATACTTAAAATGAGGTGCGAAAAGTGAAGAAAAAAACGGTGGAAAGCTATTTACCGCTTACGCAGGCTACGTATTACATATTATTGTCATTAACTCAACCACTACATGGCTACGGCATTATGCAAAGGGTTGAGAGCATGAGTGAGGGTGAGGTCAAACTAGGGCCTGGCACTCTTTATGGTGCATTAAGCAAACTCGAAAAGCAGGGGCTCATTAGAAAGGAAGGCGAATCCGGCGATAATCGGCGAAAGCAGTATATTTTAACGAATGAAGGATGGCAGGTGATTGAACTCGAATTTAAACGCCTATCCAAATTAGTGGCGATCAGTCAATCTATTTTTCAAAAAGAGGGAGATACAAGTCATGAGTAAAAAAAGAAAGCGTAAATTCCGTTTTTTTCTTGCTTGGCAAGACCGGAAGGAGGAGAACTGGCTGAATGAAATGGCAAAACAGGGGTGGATGTTAAAGTCCTTCTTTTTATTTATCTATATATTTGAAAAGACAAAACCAAGCAATACAGTATATCGGCTCGACTATAAGACAACATCAAACCTGGATCAGGAAGAATATATTCATATATACGAGGATGCAGGCTGGAAGCATGTGACACAGTTTTTAAATTGGCATTACTTTGCGGCTGATCCCAGTCAAGTTCAAACAAATGCGATTTATACAGACCGCGAATCTGAAGCAGAAAAATATAATGGCTTACTAAAAGTGCTGTATGCTGCATTTGCCAGTGTATTTCTCAGCTTGGGACTACCGCTTCTCGTCATAGGCATCCCTGGATATTTTTATTGGATAGCAGCATTCAATCTCCTTGTTTTGTGTCTGTTGACCGTGTGTATATTAAAGGTTCGTAAAAAAACAAGAATTTAATGCTGATTGACACTTGCTAATTTTCAGAGTAATATATTTTTTACAAATCATGTACGGTTAAACGATATTGAGGAAGAGCAAGTACGTGTCAGAGCATGGGTTTAAGAGAGTCGGTGGCTGGTGTGAACCGATGCCCTTCTGACGCCGAATGGGCTTCTGAATCGCTTCGCTGAAACGGACAGTAGGCGAAGCCGGGATAGTTCTCTCCGTTATCAAGAGAAGCGTATCGAAAGGGCTGACTGTTCCCTTTCCGTATGTTCCAAGCGAATCGTTGATGCGATTAATAAAGGTGGTACCGCGAGACCCTCGTCCTTTTGTGACGGGGGTTTTTTGTATTTTTAAGGAGGTGGTGGCCATGGAGGAAGGCTGGCCGGAGTGGCCGCATCATGTTAAACGGAAACGGAGGTGTGATGGTAAATGGTGATTGCAACGGACGATTTGGAAACGACATGTCCAAATTGCAATGGAAGCGGAAGAGAAGAGCCGGAGCCTTGTCCAAAATGTTTGGGAAAAGGTGTGATTTTGACGGCCCAGGGAAGCACATTGCTCCATTTTATAAAAAAACATATCCACGAATAAAAAGGACGGGTGATACGAGTTGAGTCGAGCAGAGAAGAGTACAGCTGAGCAGAGCGGCCATATTCAAAGCGGCGTTCGAAAAGCGGCCGGGGTCGTTTTTATGGTCTTTGGGACGATGTGTTTTGCTTCAAAATCCATTTTTGTCAAATGGGCTTATGAACAAGGTGCACAGCCGGAAGCGGTGCTGTTGTACCGGCAATTATTTGCGGCGCCGCTGTTTTGGTTGATTTTTGTTGTGTATCGTTCAAAGCTTCCGGCTAAACCAGAAAAAGCGGAGATTTTTAAAGCTTATGCGGCCGGATTGCTTTGTTTTTTTCTGTCGCCATTGCTTGATTTTATCGGCCTTCATGATGTTTCGGCAATCGTTGAACGGATGATTGTGATGAGCTATCCCATGTTCGTATTGATCATCACTGCCTTTGTAAATAAAAAAATGATCTCGGGTCAAACGTTTGCTGCCATCTTGCTTGTGAATGCCGGGCTGTTCTTGGCTGTCGGCGGATGGGATGTGCAAGCATTTGAAGCGAACCTGTCAGGAGCTTTTTTGATCTTATTGTCCGCTGTCGCCTATGCGGTTTATCTTGTTGTGGCGGGAAGCCTTGTCCGTCAAATCGGCGGGATTCGGATGAATGCCTATGGAATGTCGGCGGCAAGTCTTGCGATGGCCGGTTATGCGCTGTTTCGCGCAACAGGAAAACAGCCGGGAATCCTGCTTTCTTATCCTCCCGCAATGTATGGTTTTTTTATGATCATTGCGGCGGTGACGACGGTCATTCCTTTTTTATTCATGCTGGAAGGCATGAAGCGGATAGGAGCGGAGCGGGGAGCCGTCATTTCTATGATCGGCCCCGTTCTTACCATCTTCGGAGGTGTTTTGTTTTTAAACGAACGTTTAACATCCATTCAGTGGCTGGGGTGCTTCCTTGTGCTCCTGACCATCAGTCTGCTGGAATACCGGAAATAGAAAAAGGGATTTATATCCCTTTTTCTGTATGCACTTAAATACATAAAGATCGTTTACTCAGTGTCGCCTGTTTTCATGACCCATGAGACGAAGTAGCGCACGAAAGCCTGCCATAGCTTCATCCGTCGGCCTGTATCATCAGTCTAAAAAGTGCTTTTCCAATGTGCATCGGAGCTTTGTCAGCGGCATCAAAAGCGGATACAAAACGTATACCAGCAGTGCTGTTGCACCGACCTCAGGAGATCCGTCTCCAAATCAATGCGGATGAAAAGTGTAATCTGACCGCCAATACACAATCGATCAACCATGCACCCGCTCTAACCCAAAAACCAGCGTATTGCAAAATGTATAACACCCTCTGTCATAAATGGATGATAAAAACACAGAACTAACCATTTTATAGTCTTTTTTTCTATTTGTCCTCTTTTATAAAATTTTACTTTTCAGCTAAATCATACTGATTTTCATTATCGGATTTCCCCCTCCTGAAAGTTTTGATAAAATAAATAAGTTGTAGTATAAGATACGGAGGTTTAAACGTGGGAAAAGTAAAGAGAAATATGCCTTGCCCCTGCGGCAGCGGGCTGAAATATAAAAAATGCTGCGGCAAAGCGGAGGGAGCGTTTCCGGCTGTCGCGGTGCAGGAATTGAAACAAATCCAGAAAGACGTCATGGAATTCGCTTTTACGGAACATAAAGACACAATCGATCAATTTCTTAATCAGTATTCTTTTCTGTCAGACTTGGAACAGTCTGCACAAAAGATATGTGTTTTTAACCTGGGCGTGTGGGGAGTATTTGCCCGCCCGCTGGCAGATGGAGGATTGACGATTTTTGAAGACTTTTTACAGAAAAAAGGATCTTCGATTCTCAGATCGCAGACAAAGGAAGCCGTTCAATCGTGGAAAGACCTCTCCCCTGCGTTGCTGCGTGTGAAACATATAACAGATGGCGGCATTCGCTTTGAGGATGCTGTAACGAATGAAGAGCTGACCGTGAGGATGAATGTGAAACGGGAAGGGCCTTTTGTAGGCGAGTACGTGCTCGGCTTTCCGATCAAGATCGGAAGCCATACCGAGTTCTTCTTGCAATTCACCATCTATCCTGCAAAAATGGCGGATGCTCTCAAAGACAGGCTAAGCGAGGCTTTGAACCGTTTTACAGAAGAAGGCGGGACGAAAGAGCAGCTGATGAGAGAGGATTTCCATCATGTGTTAATGCATCTTTGCCGGCAGGAAGAGAGTACACCGTCTGAACAAGTGTCCGAAGACATCGAATGGGCCAATGAGATGGAAAAAGAAACAGCGCTCGTTTTTGAGAAAGGTATGCTTGACGAAGGACATTCTGAACCATTTGTGTCCTGGGCGGTCGGCCTTTGGAAATCGTATTGTGCCAAAAAAGCACCGGTCATCAAAAAAACAGAAGCCTTTGCAGCTGCTTTGGAGTATTTTATCAATACGATCTCCAAATCGGAAAAATCGATATCCCAAGCAAAGCTTGCAAAAAAATACGGCGTCAGCGCTTCGACCGTATCGAATCGTTTTAAAGATATTGAAGCCGTCCTGCAGGATGAACTTGACCATCATCTTGAGCTTATGCCATCTTAAAAAAGCTCACACAACTGCTAAACCTTCCGGGGAACCGGAAGGTTTTTTGCGTTTGATTCTGATTAAATCTTGAGAAAGATATTTTAAGATATCGGTACGATCAGATCAAACAAGGAGAGATTATGATGAGTACAATTCTACTGGAAACAAGGCATCTTCAAAAAAAGTTCGGAAGATCGCAAGCGGTCTCAGACGTCTCATTGTCAGTTGAAAAGAACAGTATTTACGGATTGCTTGGACCGAATGGAGCAGGAAAATCAACGACTTTAAAACTTTTAACCGGAATCTTAAACCCAACTGCCGGGGATATTTTGTTTGAGGGGCGGCAATGGAAAAGGTCCGTATTAAAAGACATCGGTTCTTTAATAGAATCCCCGCCTCTGTATGATAATTTAACAGCCTACGAGAATGCCAAGGTGCATGCCGCATTATTGGGCCTTCCAGATGCGAGAATAACAGAGGTGCTTAAAACTGTTGATATGCATCATACCGGAAAGAAAAAGGCGGGGCAGTTTTCTATGGGGATGAGGCAGAGGCTGGGGATCGCCATCGCTCTTTTAAATCGCCCTAAACTACTCATACTTGATGAGCCTACTAACGGTCTTGATCCGATCGGTATACAAGAGTTGAGGGAACTCATCAGGTCATTTCCCGAACAGGGGATGACGGTCATTTTATCAAGCCACATTTTATCGGAAGTCGAGCAGATCGCAGACCATATCGGGATTATCAGCGGAGGGTATCTCGGATATCAGGGGAAAATCAATAAGGGAGACGATCTTGAGCGGCTTTTTATGGATGTTGTCAAATCAACGCGGGAGAAAGAGGGCGGAGAAAAGTGATCGGATATTATGTAAAAGCGGAAAACCTGAAGTTTAAAAGAACATTTTCGAGAAAAATGATCTTCATTGTGCCTTTGATTAATATTTGCTTCGCCTTTTTAATGAATCCGGGATTTTTTGTAGCAGGTACGTATAATTGGTGGTCTGTCATCTTAATGCCGGTCATGATCGCCTTGCTTTGTGCACAATCACACCAGAAAGAAAAGAAAGCGTCGAATTATAACGGCATTTTTTCTTCTCCTGTAGATTTGCATCAGATTTGGTATGCAAAAATAAGCGTCATTGCGCTCTATTCTTTAGCATCTCAAGCTGTTTTTTTAGGATTCATGGTTGGGATGCAGTTTGTCATTCCTCAATTTTCGAGCATTCATTTGACAGTCATTGCCGCGAATCTGCTGCTTTGGCTCACGACACTATGGGAGATCCCCGTCTGTTTATGGATAGCGCGAAAGTACGGGTTTATATCTGCCGTTTTGTTCAATATGCTGGGCACTATCATATTGGGCATCATGTCGGCATCAAGCCCTTTTTGGTGGCTGAATCCTTGGAGCTGGCCGATCAGGGTCATGTGCCCGACAATTGGCATCCATCCAAACGGTGTGCCTCTTGAGAATGGCGATCCTTTAACGAGCTGGGCAGTCGTTCCTCCGGCTGTTGTTCTATCTGTTCTGTTATTTGCTATTTTGGCGCGTCTGACTAGGCGGTCTTTTTCTCCTGCCGTTGATCGCAAATCGATAAAACGGGAGGCGGTTTAATTTGTTGTTATTTTTCAGATGCCTGGCGGCTGATTTTCAAAAAACAAAGCGTACGTCTTTTATTTGGCTTCACTTGAGTGTTCCGGTTATCTGTGCGGGTGTTTTTCTGCTTTATTTCTATAACAGACAGCCCGATCTATATCAATTATATCGCACGTATTTTGAAGCCATTGCGATTGCATTGCCGCTTCTGATTGGAATTGTGTGCGGAATGACGGCTTCCTTAGAGGAGCAGGCAGGCCGTTTTCAAGTGCTGTTGGGCGGCACGGCTCCCAAATTAACGGCTTATTTAAGCAAAGTCACGCTGCTTCTGATCATGAACATTTTTGCGGTATTCTTGGCTATTGGACTCTACTTATTGGGGCTCAGAGCTCTTTTTCATGTGCCGAACCTGCCAAGCTCCCTTTTTTTAGAGGCTGGGGCATGGCTGGCAGCCGGAAGTGTCACACTTTATTTCATATACTTTTTGATCAGCTGTACATTCGGAATGGGGGCTTCGATTTTAGCAGGCGGGGCAGGCCTTTTGATGACAGCGCTGATGAACACGGGATTGGGCGATGTCATTTGGAAATATAATCCCTGGGCATGGGGAATCAGGCTGACAGGGTATAAGGGGATTGACCGATTTGTCCAAATTGATCCGTCTCTCCGCTCTGTTCTAGATGGGGAAATCAAGCAGGGGGCTTTCATCATGGTGTTTGCTATAATAGCTGTATTCGCTCTAAGCATCATTTGGTTTATCCGCTGGGAAGGAAGAAAAGCTTTTGAATAATGAAAAAAGGGTGGTCAGCAAGTGGCGAAAATTTTGGCAGTAGATGATGAGAAAGATATTCTTGTACTCATACAAAATATTTTGCGCCGCGATCAGCATCAAGTTCATACGCTAAGTCAAGTTAACACCGAATCTCTCGACGTGTTTTCAGGGTATGATTTAATTTTGCTTGATGTGATGATGCCGGGGATGGACGGGTTTGAATTATGCGAGAAAATCCGGCCGCTGGTAGATTGTCCGATCCTGTTTCTCACCGCTAAGACGGAGGAAGAGGCCATCGTTAAAGGCCTCCTGACTGGGGGAGACGACTATATTTCAAAACCCTTCGGCGTTCTTGAGCTCAGTGCAAGAGTAAATGCACACCTGAGAAGGGAAAGAAGAGAGAAATACGAGACTAAACGGGTGATTTCCGGTTTTTTATTTCACTTTGACAGCAAAGAAGTATTTATTCATGATCAAAAGCTGAATTTAACAAAAAATGAATTTAAAATATGTGAGCTATTGGCTCAGCATAAAGGACGAACCTTTACAAGAGAAGAAATTTATGATCATGTATACGGGCTGGAAGGCAATGCTTTATATTCGACGATAACCGAATTTATCCGCACGATTCGGAAAAAATGCAAAGAACACAATAGAGATCCGATCAAAACGGTATGGGGCGTAGGATACAGATGGGAATAATCCGCAAAAAAAAGACACTGCGCAGAGAACTGATCAAATATATGCTCACTTTGAGCTTCAGCCTGATCGCGATCACGGCTTTATATGTTTTGGTCAATATGATAGGAATGAATGCAGGGCTGTTTTATCCTGCCAACTACAATGAAATCGAAGCTGAAAAGCTTAAGCCCAGGCTTCAATCGGCTGAACAGATAACGGAAGACATGATACCGGATACAATGCTGTACGCCATACTGGACAAAAAGTCGAAACAAAAGACAGCGGGAAACATGAAAGAGACGAATCTTTCGATTGTACGGAAAAAGATAGAGAGCAGGCCTTATGTCAGCTTTAGTCAAAAAGGCTATATGATTATCGAACGCAAAGACGAGTATTGTGTATTGGAGTATCCTTTGCGCGCTGAGTTTCGGTCTCCACTGCTGAGACGGTTTCTCCCGAACTATGAGCTGACAAGCATATGCATCATCGTTCTTCTTTTAATTACGGTCGTTTTTACGGTGACAACCCGATTTGCAAACAGATTAAAAGAACATTTTCAAACTTTAAACACCATTGCCGAGCAAATTAAAAAACAGAATTTAAATTTTACTCCGGAGTTCTCGAATATTAAGGAATTTGATCATGTAATCAGTTCCCTGATGGACATGAGGAATGCCCTCCAAGCCTCCCTACGGGCGCAGTGGCATTTAGAGAAAACGAAAAAAGAACAGATCGGCGCATTGGCTCATGATATTAAAATTCCAATGACCATCATCAAAGGAAATGCGGAGTTGCTGAGCTTATCTCCGCAAAATCAAGAGCAGTCGGAATATATCAGATACATCCTTGACGCGGGGCAAAAAATCGATCAGTACATTGACCAATTAATCCATCTCTCAAAAACTGAGGAAGCATTACATACCGAGTACAGAGAAGGCGCTGTGAAAACGCTAGTCGAAAGTGTTCTCCATGAGACTGAAGCATATATAGGGAACAAATCGATTGACATTGTGTTGAAGGAGCAGAACCTTGAAGGAAAAAAAGCAGTGTTTGACAAACAGCTGCTTCACCGAGCGTTGATGAACATCATGACGAACGCCGCAGATCACACACCAGAAGGCGGGAGAATCGATTTTGAAGCTGTGTGTACGGCTGATCAATTGATTTTCACAATCACTGACAGCGGAAAAGGGTTTTCTCAAGACGGCCTGCAGAAAGCTGCCGAGCTTTTCTATATGGAAGATAAAGCCCGGACATCGAATGGTCATTACGGGATGGGACTTACCTTTGCACTTCGTGTTGTTAAGCTTCATCAAGGCGATTTGGCGATTAAAAACAGCGAAGCAGGAGGCGGACAGGTACAAGTGACCATCCCCCTCTGAGACCAGATCATCATTTCCATATCTCGTCATTCTCATAATCAAAAACCTTCCGGCATCGGCCGGGAAGGTTTTTTACGGTTCTCCAAGTTCCTGTTTCAAATATTGGTACAGCTTTGTATCAGCCTGTTTCAGCGGAAACGCCGCGGTTTTGCAAAGGATGCCGAAGGTTACGCTGATCGGGTCATCGTCGATAAACCGGACAATCGTTCCGGGAGGAGGAGGGGAAACGATGCTTTTCGGAATCAGGGCAACGCCGAGTCCTGCGGCAACATAGTTTTTCAAAGCTGTCATGCTTCCGATCTCCATCGTGTTCATTTGGCTCCCCGGCAGCTCTTGAAACGCGATTTCGACTTTCTTCCGGTAGGTGCAATTGTTGGCCGTAATCAGCAGGCGGTGCTCCCTAATATCTTTCAGATGAATGCGTTCATTGTTTCCGGCGGGGTGTCCCTCAGGGAGCAGCACTACGAGTTCTTCAGCATAAAGCGGTTCAAAATAAAGATCTGTTCCCATTGCCGGAGTCGAACAGACGGCAAGATCCAGGCTTCCTTGAACCAGCCGTTCCCCCAATACCGACGAGTTGGCGATATCAACGGAAACCCGGATCTTCGGATAATCCGCTAAAAATCTCCCCAAAATCTGGGGCAATTCACAGCTCGCGATCGGTTCGACCGCTCCAAGGCGGATATTTCCCCCTTCGCCAAGCAATAAGTCGGCCATATGATGTTGAAGGTGATCTATATCCTTGACAATATGTCTGCTTTCTTCAAAAAAAAGCCTGCCGGCTTCAGTCAGACGGAATGTTTTCCCCCTCTCGAGCAAACGAATGCCGAGGTCTTCCTCGAGCTTTTTGATTTGCATTGTGACCGTGGACTGCGCATAATTCAGTTCTTCAGCCGCGCGGTTAAAGCTTCCGCAAGCCACGATTTTATGAAACGTCTTTAACGTTTTGAAATCCATCCCATCACCTAAGTTCAATAAAATTGAATGAAACCTTCAAATGATTCAATTATACAAAATGATATAACCGTTATACACTATTAAACAATACAAAGGAGGAATGAATATATGCCATTTGTCAGGATGGATCTTTTAAAAGGAAGATCAAAGGAAGAGCTTCGCCGGATCAGCAGATCAGTTCACCAGGCGATGACGGAGGCGATCGATGTTCCGGAAGACGATTATTTTCAGGTCATCACCCAGCACGATGAGGAAGAGTTCTTTTTCGATCCTAGCTATATGAACATCAAACGGACGAAGGATTTGATTTATATTCACATCACAATGAAAGAGAGACCGATCGAAAAAAAGCTGGCTCTGTACCAACGCATTGCAGAGCGTTTGCAAAAAAACGCCGGCATCCGCCAAGAGGACGTCATGATCATTGCAGCCGAAAACGTGAAAGAGAACTGGTCGTTTGGGAATGGAACAGCACAGCTTGCATCAGTTGAAAGGGAGCGTTGAAAAATGGAAATGAAAAATAAAACAGCCCTTGTCACAGGAGGCGGCACAGGGATCGGCAGAGCGGTATCGCTCTCTTTGGCAAACCGAGGGGCAGCGGTTGTTGTCAACTATTCGCGTTCCAAAGCGGAGGCTGAAGAGACGGTTGGAATGATTGAAAGTCAAGGCGGCCGCGCGCTCGCGGTGAAAGCCGATGTTTCTAAGATCAGTGAAGTTCAAGACATGTTTGATCGGGCGGTGGGCGAGTTCGGTACCGTCGATCTGCTCGTCAACAATGCAAGCATCACCAGGCATATCGAGCTTGATGACTTGGAAGGGGCTTCTGAAGAAGTCTGGGATGAACTGTATGCGGTAAATGTCAAAGGGATGTTTAATTGTGCGAGAGCGGCGGCACCTTTTATGAAGCGAAATAAACAAGGCGCCATCGTAAATGTCGGCAGCATCGCCGGGCTTACCGGTTCAGGCTCTTCGTTACCCTATGCCGTATCAAAAGCGGCGGTCCACGGTCTGACGAAATCATTGGCGCATGCGCTTGCTCCTGATATTAGAGTCAGCTGTGTGGCACCGGGCGCGGTATCAACGAGATGGTGGGAGGGGAATGAAGAGAAAATGAAGCGGCTCAGCCAAAAGCTCCCGCTTGAGCGGATAGCGGAACCGGAAGATATCGCCTTGCTCATTTGTGCGCTGCTCGAACAAGAAACAGTTACAGGCCAAATCTTAACGGCTGACTGCGGTCAAACATTATAGCGATTATAAGCCTATTATCCTATTTCTATATGAAACCATTTACCTTATGATAAATCATATCGAAATAGAAAAAAGAGGGAAGAACGTATGAGGCGTTTACAATCGTTAGAAGCCATTGAAAAAGTAAAAAACGGGGATTATCATGTTTTGCGGGATGCCGAATGGCTGAAGTATCTCGTTTTAACTGAAGAGCAAAATATCAACCTGGAGCGGATTTCTTCGCTAGAGAACATGCCTCAGAATCCCGTTTTTCTTTATGTTGAACAGACGCTCTCCATTTTGGAGAAAGCTGACATTCCTGAGCTGGAAAAAGAAATCATTGAAGAGGTTCTCATATGGAGTGAAGCGGCTAAGTGCGGCCAGCCTCATAAAAGAAAGGAATGGCGTGAAAAAGGTTTTCAGCTTGCGATCCATAATATCGGGTCGGCGCAGATTTATGCTGATCGAAGACAGGCGTACATGCCGGAACGGCAGGATATTGAAGAACTCATCCATATTTTGATTGTGACGCATGGACTCGTCGGACAGTATATCCGCGGGGAAACAAGGTATCGCCAATTCACTCCTCTTATCGATTGGATTGAAACATCTGAACTTCAGCACATCGATATCAGGCGGGTTCTATACGTGCTGAACAAATGTATCATTGAAGCGGTATCGCCGGCGCTTTGGGATTCGATAGAACGAGACGTGAACCGGGTAATCGGCCAAATCTGCACAGGAGAAAGAAATAAAGACTGGCCGTTTGCGGAAAGGATCAGAAAACTGCGGGGACAAGCGCTCGATTCCGGTGAAGACAGCAGCCGGTACGAGCGGTTTTTGAGGGAGCATTCGGCGGAAGATACGCTGAGACGCTTCTTTCAGCGGATTGATTTATGGTATGTGGAATCCGCCTTGTCATCATTCAGTTTTGAAGAGTTTGTCAAAATCTTTCTGCTCGTGCTTCGTTCTGTCAACCCTTTATCAGTCAAGCACATCAGCTTTGAGCCGCTGATGAAGGACATGTACCGTGATTACCAGGGTGTGAGGCATATAAATGTTTATAAAAAACGAATTATCGAAGCGTGCTTAAAAGAGATGTCGATCAGCGATTTGCTTTACGGCGAGGTGCCTGTAAATGAACACGTTTCGCTTGCTGTTCAGCCGTTTGATCAGGCTTCTGAGATTGTCGGCGTCACGTTTTCATTTTCGCAGGCAGGACTGAAGCTGATTGAATTTTGCCAGGAAGCGGAGAAATCGCCTTTATATGAACGGGCGATCGTGCTGCTTTATGATTTTTTTGAGTTTCGCAAGGATTCGTTTGACCGGCTGCAAAATGAAGCGGCTTATCTGTCTGATATGAACGGTGCTGAAGATTATAAAAAGAAGATTGCCGATTATGCCGTTGGAGAAAGAATGCTCGACATCGGAGCCGGAGGCGGCGTGATGCTTGATTTGCTGACAGACCAGCATCCAGAAGCAGAGGTCATCGGAATCGACCTTTCCGTCAATGTCATTGAGGAGCTCCAAAAAAGAAAAGTGCGCGAACATAAGCCCTGGCATGTGAAACAGGCTGATGCATTGAACCTGCCTGAGTACTTTGAGCAGGAAAGCGTCGACACCATCGTATTCTCATCGATATTGCACGAATTGTTTTCATACATTCCGTATGAAGGGAAAAAATTTAATCATCTCGTCATTGCCCAAGCGTTAAAAAGCTCCTTTGACATTCTGAAGCCGGGAGGCAGAATCATCATCAGGGACGGAATCATGACCGAAAACAAAGAGGAAACGCGGCGGATACGGTTTAAAGACCCGGATGGAATGGATTTCTTGAAGCGGTATGTCCATGATTTTAAAGGGAGAAAGGTGCAAATGCTTGAGGCTGAGAAGGACGCGGCTGTACTGTTTGTGAATGATGCAATGGAATTCCTCTATACATATACATGGGGAGAAGAAGCCTATCCGCATGAAGTGCAGGAGCAGTTCGGCTATTTTACGCCGTCTGAATTCCGCCGCTGTATCGAGAAAGAATTAGGGGAACGTGCGAACATTCTGGTGTTCGAACACTATGTGCAGGAAGGATATGAAGAACACCTTTACCCTAAAATCGAGCTGACAGACCGGCTCGGCCGGCGTGTGCCGCTGCCGGACAGCACTTGTTTTATTGTAATTGAAAAAAAGCACCTCTAGGGTGCTTTTTTTAGTTGTTGCTTTTAAGGAAGCTTGAGAAGTATTGTTCGGTCTTGTAATTATCAGCATCAATTTTCCATTTGTCATTTTTTGATTTTTCAAGTTTGACTTCAACGGTTTTCTCACTTGAAGTCGCCTCTGCTTTTTTGATTTCTTCACTCATGATGTCAATCGCAGGATTGATCAATTCATCTCTGGACATGAAGTCTTTGCCGCTGTCTTTCACATAGTCTTCCAGTCTTTTCTTCACTTTCTTTTGGACATCTGTATTATCGATTGGCGTAACGGTTGCCTCAACAGTTGCTTCATCGCCTGAAATTGATTTTGTAACTGCTTTGACTTGAGATTTTTCTTGATAGGCGTTTTGGATGGCGCTGATCAGTTTATTCAATTTCTTTTTATCCACATCTTCTTCATCATAATATCCTAAAGAGCGAACGATAGATTTTTGAGCGCCTTCAAGGTAATCGGTAACGACTTCACGTTTGTTTTCGTCGACCAGTTTATCAAAGTTATTATTGTCTTTGCCGAAAATCGTTACGTCTGTGTAAGCTAGCAAAGCTTTTGCCGGATCTTCAAGTTTTTTGGCCGTTTTCAGTAATTCGTCGCTGCCGCCGTCGATCTCGAATTTGACAGGATCGGCTTTATTTTCACCGTACATGTCAGGTGTGTATTCAAGCTGAAACTTTTTGCCTTTTTCAACGATGTAATAGATATTTCCGTCGACTTCTTTGTCAGAATTCAGCGTCGAAGAGCGAAGCCTTTTGTTTCTTTCATCATATACGCTGACGTCCGACATTTTTGAGTCGCCTTCGTAAAGGCTGAATTGGCTTTTATCAACCATTAATGGTTCTTTCCCTGTATTTTTCACGGAAACATTGATCTTTAGTATAAGTTCATTTTCGTGCAGGTTTGTTGATGAATCATCAGGAAGCGTATATTCGGAGCTTAGGATTTTAACTTCTGCATTATCTGCTTTTTTCGTATCTTCTTTCTCTCCGCTCGCGCTTTTGCTGCCTCCGCAGGCTGTTGACACGACTGCTACAATCATCAAAAGCATCATCAGAAAAAACTTTTTACTTCGCATGGTCTGTCTCCTTTTTATTATTTTTTTCAATGTTATGTAAATGAAAAGAATGAGGCGGCCAGGGCATAAAGGCCCTTCATCGGGACAAATCTTACTCAAGTCCCGGTCATTTCATTTATCTAACAGTGAAAATTTGATTATAATTCTTCCTTTTTCCTTAGTTTCTTTAAAAAAACAGAAACAACATCACTCATTTTAAGGTTTGAAGAATCATTAATAAATAGGTGTTAAATACTAATTTTGGTCAATGATTTGCAGGATTAGGCATGTTTTCAAACTTTGGATAGTAAGAAGAGACTAAAACTAATGACATGCACTTCGGTGCATTTAATTGAGGTTTATCCATTTTTTACTTTAGATCCTGGTCAGATCAGGTTAAAAATATAAGTATTTTGTTTAGGAGACGCCCTTATGTTGGTGAATTTCAAATTTGGGCCATAGTGAATAAAAAGTCCCGTTTTCGGGTTTCCTTAACCTGAGCTTAAAATTTAGTAGATCAATTGTCTTAGAAACGGCGGTTTTGATGGTGTAAGGCTTTTCTATAGTCAGAGAGATGGAGGCATATATGGGGGAATGCAGCCGGGGGCACCGGCTGCATATTGTGGACCGGATGTTTACTTAATACCAATTATCATAGCGATAACAATCGCAGCGGCGCCGATGATAATCCAGCCTGCGATCAGCTTCCAGACAAACTTGACCCAGCGTTCATAAGGGACGCCTGCGATTGACAGTGAAGCCATCAATACGCCGGAGGTCGGGATGATTGAGTTGGTGATCCCATCTCCGTATTGATAAGCGAATACGGCAATCTGACGTTCGAATCCCAATAAATCGGCCAGAGGCGCCATAAGCGGCATCGTTGTGGCTGCCTGTCCGCTTCCGGATGGAATAAACGTGTTAATCGCGATTTGTACGGCGAACATGCCGATGGCGCTGATTTCATTCGGAAGCGAGCTGATTGCTGAAGCAAGGCTGTTGATGATCGTATCGATAATATGTCCGTTTTCCAATACGATGACGATGGCACGGGCGAAGCCGACGATCAGCGCTCCGTATACAACCTGTTTCATGCCGTCGACAAACGAATGGAAGGTGTTGTTGATGCCGCGTCCTCCCGCAAGACCGGCGGCAAAGCCGATGATGAGAAAGCCGGCCGACAGCTCGCTTAAAAACCATCCCCATTGAAAAACACCGAACATATTGATGCCGAAGCCCAATGCTGTAATCAGCAGGACGAGGCCGTGTCTTCCGGTGAAGGAAAGATCAGCGTGTCCTGCGGCTGTCTCTTCATTTATCTCTGTTTCGCTTCCATACATCAAACCGGTATTCGGGTGCGCTTTGACTTGTTGAGCATAACGCATGACATAAAAAATGGAGAAACCGAGCATGGCGGCATAAACGGCCAGTCTATAACCGAAGGCGCTAAACACCGGGACTTCCGCAATTGTCTGTGCAATTCCGACTGTGAACGGATTCAACATGCCGCCGGTGAACCCTGCAGCCGCGCCTAGAGAAATCATCGCCAGCCCTGTCATTGAATCATAGCCAAGCGCTCTCGCAACAGCGATTCCGATCGGAATAAAAATAATCGTCTCTTCAGACAAACCGATCGTTGCGCCTCCGATGGAAAAGACGAACATGGTGACGGGGATCAGGAGGAAGCCGCGTTTCTTCAAGCGCTGCACGAGCACATGGACACCGGCGCGAATCATACCGGTCTGATGGATGATGCCAAAAGCTCCGCCTATTAAAAAGATATAAAAAATAATATCCGCCGATTGAATCATGCCCTCCGGTATGGCTTTAAACATCTCGAAAAAACCGACCGGACCTGCGTCAGTCTGCTTGTAGCTCCCTTGTACGATAACCGTTTGGCCGTCTTCTTCAACCCGCTTAAATTCTCCTGATGGAATGAAGTATGAAGCCAGTGCAGCTAAAATGATAATGAAAAAAATCAAAGCATAAGTATGTGGGAAGTGCAGTTTTGTTTTCTGTGGGGTGCCATTGCTCATTCCGTTCGTCTCCTTTATAATGTATTAATATTCAGATAATTATATATTTAAACATTTTGAGGATATGAGCTTTACTTTGTCAACCCTGGAAAAAACTTTCGGTAATCGAGAAGGGAGAACCGTTATGAAAAAACAAATTGAGAAAGAGATCGAAAATATTCGTGAAGAGCTGCTGCATATCAGCCAGTATATAGGCAATCATCCTGAACTGGGGCACGAAGAATTCAAAGCTTCAAAGATTCTGTCCGAGGAGCTGAAAAAACACGGTTTTCAGGTGGAATTAGGTACATGCGGCCTTGCGACGGCGTTTACGGCCGAGTTTGACAGCGGCCGTCCCGGTCCTTCCATTGGATTTATGGCTGAATATGATGCATTGCCTGACCTTGGCCATGCCTGCGGGCACAATTTGATCGGCACGATGGCGGTCGGCGCCGCAATCGGCGTCAGCAAAGTGATTGCATCGTGCGGAGGAAAAGTGTATGTTTACGGAACTCCTGCGGAGGAGACGAAAGGCGGAAAAGTAACCATGGCCGAACAAGGGGTTTTTGATCACTTGGACGCCGCTATGATGGTTCATCCGTATTGCAGGCATGAAAAAAGCGGGACATCGCTGGCGATGGATGCGATCCAATTCGAATTCTTCGGAAAGGCCTCGCATGCGGCGGGAGCACCTCACGAAGGAATCAATGCGCTCGATGCCGTCATTCAGACATTCAACGGCATTAATGCGCTCAGACAGCACATTCTCCCTGATGCCCGGATTCACGGGATTATTCCGGAGGGAGGGAAAGCGGCGAATGTTGTGCCGGATTACGCGGTTGCCCAGTTTTACGTCAGAGGAACGGAACGCGCTTATGTCAATGAACTGCTCGATAAAGTGAAAAATTGTGCAAAAGCGGCCGCACTTGCGACCGGAGCCCGGCTTGAGAGCTCTTTTTATGAGCTGTCTTACGGTGATTTGAAAACAAATGAAACGCTGTCAGACGCTTTTACACAAAACATGATCGAGTTGGGCGTCGATCCGGATTCGATTCATGAAAAAGCGGACGGAGGAGGTTCGGTTGATATGGGGAATGTCAGCCAGATCGCGCCTTCCATTCATCCTTATGTGCAAATTTGCGATGAGCCGTATGCGTGCCACACACCCGAGTTTCGTGAAGCGGCCATGAGCAGCCGGGGGTTCGAAGGCTTGATGCTCGGCGCAAAATCTATGGCATTCACCGCATATGATGTGCTCATCAATGAAGAGCTGCTGAAAAAAATAAAGGAAGAATTCAACCTTTTAAAGGCGCTGGCCTAAACGGATGATCCGAAAACGATCAAGTCCTGTTTTGATGAATATTGACGAGAAGCCGCCGGGGAGCCCGGCGGCTTCAGCGTGTCGACAAACCCTCGCATTCGTTGTCAGGCCTGCGCGCCGGTGCCTAGGAATTACAAACATTGGCTGTTCTAGACTGCAAGGATTGCGTTTCACGCTGAAAAGATGACAAAATCCCAAAACTAACAGTCGTTTACAGGTCGAGCGATAAGCGGATCATATCGATGCAGCGCATGCCGTTTTCGTATATCGGCTTCTCGTAATGTCTCAGGAAAAAGTTCCGGTCGATGCCGGTGATTCTAAATCCGCATTTTTGATAGAGCGCCAGCTGACCGATGCTTGAATTCCCGGTTCCGATTTCAATCGTCTTAAATCCTTGAGCTTTCGCTGTTTCAATCGCATGCATAACCAATTGTCTGCCGATTCCTTTTCCCTGCAGATCTTCTTTGACGGCGATATTGACGAGCTCTGCCGTTTCAGGCCTCGTCGGCAGCAGCACATAGACACCGGCAATCCGGCGGTCGATTTCGGCTGTATAGCACTGTCCCCGTTTGAGGTAATCGTTAACCAGTTTTTCGGAAGGGTCTGCCGTCAACAGCAAATCAAGCGGCGGCTCATGTTCTGGATGCAATCTCCGAATGTTCATTTCACTCATCTCCTTTTGATCTAAACAGAAATCGTTGAAATCCCCAAAAGGCTCATGCACAATAGTAAGCACAAGCGAACAGTAAAGTGAGGTACTGATATGAATATATCTGACTATGTAAAGCATGACGCGGTTGCTTTATCTAAGCTTATCAAACATGGGGAAGTAACGGTCAACGAATTAATCGACGCTGCTTTTTCCCGTCTTGAAGAAGTCAATCCAGAACTGAATGCAGTCATTCGGACAAGAAAAGAGCAGGTCAAAATTGAATCCAAACAGCTTGACATCAGACACCAGCCGTTTGCCGGGGTGCCGATTCTTTTAAAGGACATTTCCCAAGCGTTGAAAGGGGAGCCTCTCACAGCCGGCGCCAAGCTGCTTTCATCTTATAAACCAAAGCGCGATTCGAATTTCGTCGCGAAATTGCGCGGCGCCGGTTTTTTATTTCTCGGACAGACGAATACACCCGAATACGGATTAAAAAATATTTCTGAGCCTGAATTGTATGGGCCGTCGCGAAATCCTTGGAACACTGATTATTCACCCGGGGGTTCAAGCGGCGGTTCTGCGGCTGCGGTGGCGGCCGGAATCGTTCCACTTGCAGGGGCAAGCGACGGGGGAGGCTCCATCCGGATACCGGCTTCCTTTACCGGACTATTCGGTCTGAAACCGACCCGGGGCAGAACGCCTGTAGGACCGGGCGCCGGACGGCAGTGGCAGGGGGCATCGATCGATTTTGTGCTGTCCCGTACGGTCAGGGACAGCGCGGCGCTCCTGGATATTCTGCAAACCATTCAGCCTGAAGCCGCTTTTCAAACGCCTTTATTTCCAGGTCAGTATGAAGAGGATATGAAAAAAGGGCTGGAGCGCCCTTTGAAAATCGCATTCTCTGTAGAATCACCCGTCGGAACGCCTGTCAGCGATGAAGCCAAACAAGCCGTCCGCCGCACCGTTCGATGGCTGGAAGCGCAGGGACACCATGTCGAAGAGCAGACGAACGGCGTTGACGGAATCCGGTTAATGGAGAACTACTACTTAATGAACAGCGGTGAAATTTCCGCGATGATTCTTGGAATGGAAAAAACGCTTGGAAGAGCGATCACTGTTCAGGACGTTGAAATTGTCACATGGGTGCTGAATGAAGCAGGCAAAAAAGTGTCGGCAGCCGAATTTACAGCAAGCCTTGCTTCCTGGGATCGAGCAGCTGCACAAATGGCGGCGTTTCATGAGACCTATGATCTGTATGTGACCCCGGCAACGGCTTACCCCGCTCCAAAGGTCGGCGAGCTCACCCATACCGAAAAAGAAGCCGAAGCTCTCCTGAAAGTGAGTGAGCTGGAAAAAATCGAGCAGCAGTCGCTGATTTATCAAATGTTTTTGAAAAGCTTGACATATACACCATTCACACAGCTTGCCAACTTAACCGGACAGCCTGCAATGAGCGTCCCGGTCCATCTGACAAATGAAGGTTTGCCGCTGGGTGTTCAAGTGACGGCTCCGAAAGGAAAGGAACATTGGCTGCTGCGCACCGCCCATTTATTAGAGCAATCAGACTTATGGATCGGAATGAAAGGAAATCCAATGCTCGGCAGTCTGTAACCGTATAAGAGAGGACCGCCCGTTAATCAGGCCGGTCTTCTTTTGGATCATACAGTTTTTCGAGCTCGTCAACCAATGTTCCGACATACGCAACTGCCTGGCGTATCGGTTGATCCGTCGACATGTCAACACCCGCGTGTTTCAACAGGTCCAGCGGTTTCATTGTACCGCCTGTTTTTAAAACGTTCAGCCATCTCTCGACGGCAGGGCGACCTTCTTCTTTAATTTGCTGCGAGACGATTGTCGATGCTGTCAGCCCGGCTGAATAGGTGTAAGGGTATAACCCCATGTAGTAGTGCGGCTGACGCATCCATGTTAAACCTGCCCCTTCATCAAGCTTCACTCCGCTGCCCCAGAATTCGGACAGCACGGCGGTGGTTTGTTCAGACAGTACGGAAGCGGTAAGTGCGCACCCTTGTTCGGCGAGTTCGTAGACTCTCCGCTGATATTCCCCTTCAAGCAGATGGGTGACAAAATTGTGGTAATACGTGCCCATCAATTGGTTGATGACCCAGCGCTTCATTTTCGGGTCATTTGTTTTGGAAAACAAATGCTGGGCGAGAAGCATTTCGTTCATTGTAGAAGGCGCTTCGATGAAATATAGAGACGGTCTGACATTCATGATGCGCTGCTTGCGGTTTGCCAAGTAGAAATGACCGGCATGACCGAGTTCATGGGCAAGGGTAAAGGCGTCCCGCATCGTATCCGTCCATGTCATCAAAATGAAGGGATGCACTCCGTACGGACTTGAACAAAACGCACCCGTGGATTTGCCGATGTTGTCAGCGAGATCAACCCACCGCTCAGTCAATGCGGTTTCCATGACTTCCGCGTACTCGGGTCCCATCACTTGTAAAGCGTCCAAGATCATCCGGCCGGCCTGTTCGTAAGTCGTCTTTGGACTGAAGTCGTGATCAAGCGGAGCCTGCAAATCGCAGAAGCGCATGTCGTCGAGGTCTAATACGCGTTTTTTCAAGGCGGCATACTTGCGCATATGAGGTGCAAGTTCGTTTTTAATCACATCAAGCTGGTTGTGGTACATTTCGAGCGTGACGCTTTGCGGCTGAAGAAGCATATCGGTGGCGGATTGATATCCGCGAAGCCTTGACATGCCGACCTGTTTTTTGACTTCTGTTTCATAGACGGCGGCGATGGTATTTTTGTATGTTTGCAGGGTATTTGTAAAGGAGTCAAAGGCGGTTCTGCGAATATGCGTATCAGGAGAGAACATGTATTTTCCTTCATATAACGCGAACGAATTGGCCAACTCATTGCCGTTCCGGTCCTGAATCGGTGAAAATTGCATATCTGCAAGCTTCGCCATCCCGAAAATTTTGTACGGTGCATCATGCACTTCGCCTAAAACGGCTAACGCTTCCTCTGTTTCGGGAGCAAGCTTATACGGCTTGCGCTCCATTATCTCGGACAGCATTTTGCTGAAAGGCTCCAGTCCTTTCTCATTTTTTATGTACGTCTCCACTTGATTTTCGGGGAATTCGAGAATTTCCGATTGGATAAATGAAAGCCCGGCGTTTAGTTTTGCTTGAAGTGCGGCCATCCTTGAAGCGTCGGCTTGGTTGACGGGGTTTGTCAAATCTTCGGACTTTCTGAGGTGAGTATAGGCGGCGGCCCGGACTAGGCGCTCTAGCAGTTTTTCCTGCAGCATTAAACAATCGAGCAACACGTCAGCTCCTTCGTGAAGCCTTCCTTTAAATGAGCCGATGGATACGAGATCTTCCTCAATTTTCACAAGTGCGTCTTCCCAAGCTTCATAAGAAGGAAATAAATCAGTAAGATTCCAAGTCAGTTCCTGCGGCACCTCAGAGCGCTTCGGTCTTTTTTCTGCCACTTTTTCCAATGTACAGCCTCCCCTTGAAAATATTTCGTGTTTCTAATTAATTATATAAAAGACGGCAGCAGAATGAAATAAAAAACGACGGTTTCTAATGAAACCGTCGTAAATCATCCATTATTGAGCATTGCGGTTTCGTCCGCCCATACTTCTCATGACAAGACTGACGATGAAAATCAAAATGATCGCACCGATCAGAGCCGGAATGATATTAAATCCGCCGATCATCGGACCCCAGCGTCCCAAAATCATGGAGCCGAGCCATGAACCGATAAATCCCGCGATAATATTTCCAATGATTCCTCCGGGTACATCACGTCTGATAATGAGGCCGGCCAGCCAGCCTAAAATTCCGCCGATGATCAATGACCAAATAAATCCAAACATTGAACAAAACCTCCTTGTTTTTTAGACATTTTCAGCCTTATACCTATCTTTTGGAATTCGTGAATAAATATACAAATTTTCTCTAAATGAAACCATTCGGGCGAACAAACGTATGGAATACGGACACCTGGAACAGGCATAAGACGCTTAGATCAAGAGAGGAGAGTAAAATGAGACAGCCTATAAAGGAATTAAAAGGCTTTCGGGCATTTGCCCTGGAAAAAATGAAGGAGTGGAACGTTCCCGGAGCCGCTGTTGCAGTCATTAAGGAAGACGAGATCATCATGGCGGAAGGGTTTGGATTCAGGGATAAAGAACGGAAATTAAAAGTGAACCCGGAAACGGTATTTGCGATCGGTTCCGCTTCCAAGGCATTTACAACGGCGGCGATGGCGGTTTTGGCTGATGAAGGGAAAATGGAATGGGACAAGCCGGTAAGGGAATACCTCCCGGAGTTTAAGATGTATGATCCGGTGGCAACCGAACGGATGACTCCCCGTGATCTGGCGTGCAATCGTTCGGGCCTCCCAAGACACGAAATGATGTGGTACAATTCCTCCTTTTCAAGGGAAGAGCTTTTCAGACGGCTCCGCTACCTTGAGCCGAATCTGGATTTTCGATCAAAATGGCAGTATCAGAACCTGATGTACATGACGGCCGGTTATCTTGCAGGAAGAATAGCGGGAACGACATGGGAGGAGTTTGTTCATGAGCGGATTTTCAAACCCTTGCATATGACATCCAGCAGCTTCTCGGTCGAAGATATGCAAAAGCTTTCCGATTTTGCCTTTCCATATCAAGAGAAAAACGGAACAGTTGAAAAAATTCCTTTTCGCAATATCGATGTGATCGGGCCGGCTGGATCGATCAATTCCAATGCCTTGGATATGGCAAATTGGGTGCTGCTTCAGCTTGGCAGCGACAAATTCAGCGGTGTTCTATCAGAGGGAAGCCTTCATGAGCTGCATACGCCTTGCATTTCCTGCGACTCCATTCTTAAAGCGAAGGAACTCCCTGTCTGCAGCTATGGGCTCGGCTGGTTTGTTGAACCGTACCGTGGCCGTCATATGATTCATCATGGCGGAAATATTGACGGTTTTTCATCGCTTGTTGCTTTCATGCCTTATGAAAAAATCGGGATTGCCATTTTGACAAATATGAACGGCAGCTTTCTCCCAAATGTTCTGGCGTACAATATTTTTGACCGCTTGCTTGGATTGGAAGAGATTGATTGGAACGGCCGGCTGAAAGGCGAAGCGGAAAAAATAATGAAAGCGGCTTTAGGCGTGGATCGAACCGCGGATCTTACCAAAATTGAAGGAACGAAGCCTTCTCATGACCTGAAGGACTACACAGGTGTATACGAGCACCCCGGCTACGGTGAAATCAAAATAGAGTGTAAAGACGGTATGTTACAGGCGCTCTTCAATTCGTTTGTGATGCCTTTGAAGCATTATCATTACAATATATTCGAGATGAAAATGCCGCTCACGGAGATGGCGATGCTCTCATCTTTCAGCGCTGATATACACGGACATATCAGCCGCCTTTCCGTACCGTTTGAAATGGCGGAAGGCGCTGGAGAAATCGAATTTGTCAGGAAGCCGGATCAGCGGTTGTACGATCCTGAATTTCTTGCTTCTTTAACGGGCGAATATGCATTGGAAGACGGAACAGATGTCGTTGTGTCTTTCAGAAACAACCGGACGCTCTGGGTTTCATTGCCCGGTCAGCCTGATTACGAACTTGAGCCTTACCGTGAGTTGACATTTCAAATCAAAAACCTGCCGGGTTTCAGCGTCCGGTTCGAAGCCGGCGATTCCGGACAGGTAACAGGTTTGCGCTTCATCCAGCCGAATGGAGAATTTCCTGCTGTCCGGAAATAGCAGCAGAAGACATATTTCGATTTATTTCCCGAGAAATATACCAAATGTGAGCCGCCTAGTCACTCCTGGACGGCTTCCAGCAATAAATCCGCCAGATGAACAGCTCTCACTTGGTTTGTAAGCCCAGCTCGTTCAATGCCGAGCTTCATTTGCAGCAGACATCCGGGATTAGCTGTAACGATCGTAGCGGCCCGGGTCGCTGCTGCTGCTTCCATTTTTGTATCGAGAATTTTCATCGACATTTCGGATTCGACAATGTTATAAATACCGGCTGATCCACAGCAGCTTTCGGCATTTTTCATTTCCTTGAATTCAATGCCGTTGATGCTGCGAATAAGGTATCTCGGCTCAGCGGAGGTGTTCATGACATTTCGCAAATGGCACGAATCTTGGTAGGTGACGATTTGCTGCGGCAGTTCAAGGGATCGCTGATCAAAGTTCAGCTCCAACAGGACGGAAGAAAAGTCTTTCAGTTTCCCTGTAAAAACCGCTGCCCGTTTCCGCCATTCAGAGTCATCTTTCAGGAGATGATCATATTCCTTTAAAAATGCTCCGCATCCCCCTGCATTTGTCACGATAAAGTCCGCGTTTGAATCCTCGAATGCCTGAATATTTCGTTTTGCGAGCAGGACGGCCTCAGACTTTTCGCCGCTGTGTCCGTGGAGGGCACCACAGCAGGTCTGCTGTTCGGGAATGATGATCTCGCAGCCGGCCAGCCGCAGCAGCTCGATGGTTGCCATATTCGTATCTAAAAACAACGTATCCATGAGGCAGCCCGAGAAAAAGGCGGCCCGTTTTTTTCTCTCTCCGATCGCAGGGAGCAGGTGCGGCCGTTTTTTCAGCTGTTTCATATCGGGAACTTTCGGCAAAACAGCCTCCATTTTCGCGAGATGGTCCGGCAAAAGACGAAGTAAGCCCGATTTGCGAATCACATTTTGCATGCCGGAACGCTGATACACGCCGAGTATTCCAGTCAGCGCCCTGATTCTGTTTTGGTGGGGGAAAAGCCCTTTGAATACCGCGCGGCGAAGCACTTTAACCGGAAGGGTGTGTTTTTTGTTCTGCTGAATAATATCCCTCGCTTCTTCAAGCAAGCGCCCGTAGTTTACGCCTGAAGGACATACAGGTTCACACGCCCGGCAGCCGAGGCAAAGCTCCAGTGACCGTTCGACATCCTCATCAGGCTCAATCGCCCCATCGACGACCGCTTTCATGAGCGCGATGCGTCCGCGCGGTGAATGGCTTTCCTGAAAACCGGATTCGATATAGGTGGGGCATGACGGCAGACAAAAGCCGCAGCGCATGCAATTCAGCAGCTCTTCCTCGTCCATTCTTTTTTTAAACTGCTGTTCAATGACCTTTCTTTCGTTAGCTGTCGTCATTTTGTCACCACCACCCGCTTGCGGGAGTCTTTCGCAAATATCTTCCCGGGATTCATGATGCTGTTAGGATCCAGCGCCTGTTTTACCGCCTTCATGGCGGCGATTCCCGCTTTGCCCAGCTTCAGTTCCAGATAAGGAGCTTTCATTTCGCCGACCCCATGTTCTCCGGTGATTGTTCCTCCCAGCTCAACCGCTTTTTTAAAGATGTCTTCAAAAGCCTGTTCGACCCGTTTCATTTCTTCACTGTTTCTGACATCTGTCGTACAGGTCGGATGAAGGTTGCCGTCGCCTGCGTGCCCGAATGTACAAATCGATATTTTGTGCTTTTCGGCGATCGTATTAATTGCTTTTACCATTTCGGCAATTTCAGAGCGCGGTACCGTGGCATCCTCCAGAATGGTCGTCGGCTTTAAACGGGCTAAAGCGGAAAGTGCGGTGCGGCGGGCCTCCCGAAGATTTTCCGCTTCAGCTTCTGTTTGCGCGGTTTGAACGGACACAGCATTTCCTTTTGTGCAAATCTCTTCAATCAGGGCAATGTCACGGCGGACTGCTTCCTCGGTGCCGTCCTGTTCGATCAGGAGAACCGCTTTGGCATGGACGGGAAGGCCGATTTTCGCGAAGTCTTCGATCACCTGAATCGTGGGCTGATCGAGAAATTCGAGCGTCGTCGGAATGATTTTGTGTGCGATGATATTTGAAACCGTTTGGGCTGCAGAGTCGATATCTTGATAGAGGGCGAGGACGGTTTTTTTTGTTTCGGGTGCCGGGATGAGTTTCAATGTTGCTTCAGTAATGATGCCGAGCGTTCCTTCAGAACCGACGAAAAGACGCGTCAAATCATAGCCGGCAACGTCTTTGGCGAGTTTGCCGCCAGTGCGGATGATATCCCCGTTTGCGAGAACGACTTCAAGCGCCATGACATAATCGCGTGTCACTCCGTATTTCAGCCCGCGGAGGCCGCCCGAGTTTTCATTGATGTTGCCGCCGATTGTCGAGATCTTCATCGAGCTCGGATCGGGCGGATAAAATAATCCCTTTTCTTCAGCGGCGTGAATTAAATCAAGCGTGATCACGCCGGGCTGAACGGTTATCGTTAAGTTTTCTTCATCGATTTCTAAAATTCGATTCATATGCTTAAACAGGAGGACAATTCCTCCTTCAGTCGGGCATGTGCCGGCGCAAAGATTTGTACCTGAACCTCTCGGCACAATCGGAATGCGGTGCGTGTTGCAGATTTTCACGATTTGCGATACTTCTTCTGTGCTGCGCGGGGCTATGACCGCGTCAGGCATCGATTGAAACTGGGGTGTCGCATCATAAGAATAGACGAGCCGTCCGGCGTTCGAATCGTCATAATTGACAGAGCCGACAATTTCAATCAACTGGGATTTCACTTGTGAGGAAATCATGTATGATCACATCCTTTACCAATTATTATACAAAAACAAACGCTTTCAAAAAATCATTCTTTTAAACTTCAAAAAAAAGAACCCGTTTTCAAAGAAAACGCGGTTCTTTGCAGGAGGCATCAGGTTGCAAGGCTGATTGCCTGATTCAGCACTTTTGCACCGTCCATCATTCCATAAGCCATTTGATCAATGACGGCCACGGGCGTATGATAAGGCTCGGCACGCTCTGTCATTTGCCCTTTTAAATACCGGACCTGCGGACCAATCAGTATCACATCAATTTCATCCAGATGACTTGGCAAATCTGCCTCCGCATATGCATTAATTTCGGCCTTCAATGAACGGTTTTTCGCTTCTTCCCTCATTTTTTTGACCAGTATACTCGTAGACATTCCAGCTGAACATACAAGTGCGATCTTCATTTTTCTCTTCCTTTCTGAAGCTCTTGATATAAATGAATCAATTCTTTCGCCAAATCTTTTACAGTCATGGCTGTCATTAAATGGTCCTGCGCATGGATTAATAATAGATTGGGTGAAAGGCCTTCGCCTTGTGCTTCTTTTTGCAGAAGGCGGGTTTGTGCCTGATGAGCTTGGCTCAGCTCCGATTCTGCTTCTTGTATTTTTTGATATCCGGTTTCCCATTCGTGTTGTTTCACAAGCTGCAATGCTTCCATTGCAGAAGAACGCGCATTTCCGGCGTGAAGAATGATTTCAAATGAGACCTGTTCCAATTGTAGTGTATCTGCCATAACATTCACTCCTTACTTATTCGTTTTCTGTCTGGTGCAAGGCGGAACGTTCTGCTGCTTTTATAAACGGGAGGTAGAGCAGGGTGGCCAGCACCAGGTTGAAGATTTGCAATAAGACTCCCCGGACTGATCCTCCGGTGACGAGATACCCGCTGACAATCGGCGGCGTTGTCCACGGAAGGATCGCGACAGTTTTCGGGACGAGACCGGAAGCCAAAGCGACATATGACGTAATCGTTAAAATTAATGGAATCAAGATAAACGGAATGAACATGATCGGGTTTAATACAATAGGAAGTCCGAACAGAACGGGCTCATTGATGTTAAAAAGGCCGGGTGCGAGAGACACCTTCCCGATCGTTTTGTAGTGCTTCGATTTCACGGCAATTAAAATGCCGGCAAGCAGAGCCAATGTCGTTCCCGATCCCCCCATAAATACGTAAGAATCGAAGAAAGGCTTTGTCACAATATACGGCACTTCAAAAGCGCTCATTCCTTGCGAGAATAAGTGTTGATTTTCCTGAATAAGCGGGAGGTAGACGGATTCCATGATCGGCCCGAGGATATTTGTTCCATGCAATCCAAAGAACCAGAGCAAATGATTCAAGAAAGTGAAAATCAAGGCTGACCCAACCGTGTTGGAAAGACCTTGAAGCGGCTCTTGAATCGTGCTGAAAACAAGCTCATGGATGCTTTGTCCCGAATAATGAACAATCAGAGCATTACATAGCCCGGCAGTGGATAAGATGACGGCAGCCGGCAATAGAGCATTCAAGGATTTTGTGACGCCGTCAGGCACTCCTTCAGGCATTTTGATTTTCCATTTCTCATTTTGTGAAAACAGCCGGAAGACTTCCGTCGACAGCAAAGCCACGATTAAGCCGACGAACAGGCCTTGTGCTCCCAGCCAAGTCATTGAAAAGCCAAAGTCTTCAGTGGTCGGCGTAAGCACGGCGAATGCGCCAATCCCGATTAATGCGGCAGACAGGCCATCTGTGTGATAGGACTCGGCCAGCTTAAAGCTGACAGCCGCAACGGCTAAAAGGCTCAACAGAGCAAAAGAGCCATTCCATATCGCCCCGCCGACAGCAGTCCATCCCTCTCCGAACAGGCCGGTCATAAAGTTTTGAAACGCCGGTATTGGAAAATTATTAACCAGGATGGCGAGGGAACCGATGATAATAAGAGGCATAATGGCGATGAATCCGTCGCGTATTGCAATCAGGTGTCTTTGGGAACCGATCTTTCCGGCGATCGGCATGATGTTTGCTTCGATGAATGCCATCATTTTATTTTGTTTCATGTTCACAGACCTCCTCAAAAAATTGCGGGAGGTAACGTTTATGCGCCTCGAGCATTTCATCCAGTACCTTTTGAGCTTTGTGATCAGAGGAGACCAACGGATTGGTGATCATGGCTGAATATGCCGTATTGTAGTCGCCGGTGACCGCAGCTTCAATCACTAATTGTTCAAATTTTTTCATCAGGCAGATCGGCCCGCAAATGGCAGCAGGCAGTTTTCCGACGGTCAGAGGAATCGGTCCGCTTTTTGTAATGACACTGTTGACTTCGATCACCGCATCATCGGGAAGGTCTGGTATGCTTCCTTTATTCAGTGTGTTCACGGTCTGAATATCCATTGAATGATGATAAAGCGAGTTCATTAATGAGCAGGCTGATTCACTATAGTAAGCCCCGCCGCGGCCTTCCAGTTCTTTAGGCTTCTCATGGATCTCGGCGTCTTTGTATCTCTCAAACAGCTGCCGCTCCACTTCCATGACGGTTTCCGCTCGTGTTCCGTTGTTATTGTACGCTTCGATATCTTTTGCGAGCGCATCTTCATGTTGATAATAGTACTGATGGTACGGGCTCGGAAGCATACGTAAAGACCGCAGAAATTGGCGATTCCACGGCAACGCCGCAATATTGGAGGGCGAGTAGCCGAGGTGATCATTCAACAGATGCTCAATCGTCTCTTCCGTCCGGTCGATGCCGTCGATCCATACCCTTTTTCCGAAAACAAAATGGTTGAGGCCTGCGAATTCAATCATGACGCGGTTCACATCCACGCCGAATATTTCTGCAATGCTATTTTTCATGTTGTAAGGAATATTGCATACCCCGACGACCTTTTGATGAGGTCCGTGCTTCAGCAAAGCTTCCGTCACGATGCCGGCCGGATTGGTAAAGTTGATCAGCCATGCTTCGGGACAAATCTCTTGGATATCGCGAGCGATATCCAGCATGACGGGGATTGTGCGGAAAGCTTTAAACATGCCGCCGGCTCCGTTTGTTTCCTGCCCGATCTGACCGTGGCTGAGCGGAATTTTTTCGTCTAAAGCTCTCGCCTTCAGTCCGCCGACTCTGATTTGAACCGTGACGAAATCGGCACCTTTCAACGCTTCTGCCCGATCTATTGTATGGCTCAGTTCGATGGGAACCCCCGCATGCCTGATCATTCGCTTCGCGAGTTCTGAGACGATGCGAAGCTTTTCTTTGCCCTCCTCGATATCAACAAGTACAATCTCATTCACCGGAAATTGATGTTGCCGTTTGATGATGCCTTCAATGATTTCCGGTGTGTAGCTGGATCCTCCGCCTATAACAACTACTTTCAGCGCCATAATCCCCCTCCTTAATTCTCTTTTTATGAAAGCGCTTCACACAATTGAAACTTAACATGTCATAACAAATTTGTCCATACATATTTGTTATGACAAATTGTTTTTTTGGGAACCTTTTGTGTTATTCTATAATTACGAACTCACCCCAAAGGAGAACATGTATGGCGAACCAACCACTCCACAGTCAAATTAAACAAGATATTGTAGATAAGATTGAAAGCGGTTACTATCCGCCTGGCAGCCTGCTGCCGACGGAGTCCGAGTTTTGCAAACTGTATGATGTCAGCCGGACGACGCTGCGGACCGCGCTGAATCATTTGCTTATGGAAGGGGCCATTTACAGAAAGCAGGGAAAAGGGACATTTGTCGCCAAAGGAAAAGTAAAGCAGATCTTGAGCTCCAGCAGCCTCCGCTATGCAGAGCAATTGAAGGCTCAAGGCTTTAAACCGAAAATCAAAGTTGTTGATTTGCAAAAAATAAAGCCGGCTGAAAAAATCCAAACCCGCCTCGGAATCGACGCTGAACAAATGGTCTATCAAATCAAAAGAATCCGCTATGCTGACGATGAAGAAATCCAGTTTGAAACAGCCTATATCAGAACGGATCTCGTCCCAGAAGTAACGGAAGAAATGGCGAATATTTCACTTTACCAGTGCATCAGCAGGCAAGGAAACAACATAAAAAGAACAGAGGAACAAATCAAAATTGTGATTTCTGATGAGGAGATTGCACAACATTTAAATATTACACAAGGCACACCTTGCTTCCAGATATCGACGCAAACATTTTTGGCGTCTGAAGAAGTCGTTGAGTACTCTATGGCCTATTTTCGCGGTGACCGTGTTGAGTTCTTCATTGAACGTGATTATGGACAAAGGGGGAAATGAAAAATGAAATCTCTAATCATAAATGCGGATGATTTTGGATTTTCAAGGGGAGTCAACCTTGGAATCATTGAAGCTTTCCAGCACGGGGTGCTCACATCGACTACGCTCATGGTCAATATGCAAGAAGCGGAGCATGCCGTCGAACTCGCACGGCAAAATCGTAAACTCGGAGTCGGCGTCCACTTGACATTGACGGCCGGGCGCCCGATTCTCGGCGGACTGCATACGATAACGGATGAAGAAGGGAATTTTCGCAAGCTTTTGTACTACCAGGGTTTCTTCGACATTGACCTTGATGAAGTATACCGAGAGTGGAAAGCGCAAATAGAGAAAGCTTTGTCTTTCGGTTTAAATCCGACACATATCGACAGCCATCATCATATTCATACATACGGAAATCTCCCAGAGGTGTTTGTAAAGCTTGCGAAAGAGTATGACCTGCCATGCAGAAAGGTCAATCATGATCATCCTTCACTGTGGAAGGGTGTAAGGTCGAACGATGCTTTTGAGCTGAAAGTCGACCGATTGAAGGATCTTTCGAGCTTCTTTCGTGATTATCAAGACGCAGCAGTGATTGAAGTGATGTGCCATCCGGCTTACGTCGATACATGTCTGCTTGAAAAATCGTCTTTCCATTATCCTCGGGTATATGAACTTTCACTGCTGACGGAACCTTCTCTTAAATCGGTTTTGCAACAGTGTCCGGATATTCGCCTTACGTCTTACGCTAGTCTATGAAGAGGCTTGAGGCGCCGCTTCTATTCCTTAAATGGGGTAGAAAGCGGCGGTTGTGTAGTCAATTCTTCAGGTTGACAGTTCAGAAAATTCTGATTAATATAAATTTGTTATGACAAATTTAGCGAGCCTTTCACCATGAATAAGTCTTCTTTTATATGTGAATGTATAGACATCTATACGTGTTTCACCTGCACAACCAGCTCTCCCAAACGAACACGCCGAATGATGTCAAACCCGATTTTGTAAGCGTTTTCCCTTGTTGACTTCTGTGCAGCTGCAGCTATCAGATGACAAGGAAAAATATAAAACAAGCAAAAAAGGCGGTGAGGAATAGGAGATTTCTAGTTTTATGGTTTATCAAAAAAATTGGATGAAAAGGAGATGAACATCGTGTTGGTCAACAAAAGCAAAAAGTTTTTCGTTTTTTCTTTCATTTTTGTCATGTTGCTGAGCTTGTCATTTGTAAATGGGGAAGTTGCAAAAGCCGATTCCGGAAAAAACTATAAAATCATCGGTTACTATCCATCATGGGGGGCTTACGGAAGGAATTTTCAAGTTTGGGATATGGACGTTTCGAAAGTCAGCCACATTAATTATGCTTTTGCTGATATTTGCTGGGAGGGAAGGCATGGGAACCCCGATCCGACAGGTCCCAATCCCCAAACATGGTCATGTCAGGATGAAAACGGAGTGATCGACGCGCCAAATGGAACAATCGTAATGGGCGATCCCTGGATTGACGCGCAAAAGTCAAATCCCGGGGATGTCTGGGATGAACCGATCCGCGGCAACTTTAAACAATTGCTGAAGCTGAAAAAGAGCCACCCTCATTTGAAAACGTTCATCTCGGTCGGCGGATGGACTTGGTCTAACCGCTTTTCAGATGTCGCGGCAGATCCTGTGGCAAGGGGAAATTTCGCCGCTTCGGCCGTTGAATTTTTAAGGAAATACGGGTTTGACGGGGTCGATCTTGACTGGGAATATCCGGTCAGCGGAGGATTACCGGGGAACAGCACACGGCCGGAAGATAAAAGAAATTACACGCTGCTCCTGCAAGAGGTGCGTAAAAAACTTGACGCTGCAGAAGCAAAGGACGGCAAGGAATACTTGCTGACGATCGCATCCGGCGCAAGTCCGGAGTATGTGAGCAACACTGAGCTCGATAAAATCGCTCAAACCGTGGATTGGATTAACATCATGACCTATGACTTTAATGGCGGATGGCAAAGCATAAGCGCCCATAATGCGCCGCTGTTCTATGATCCAAAAGCGAAAGAAGCAGGCGTTCCAAATGCTGAGACCTACAACATTGAAAACACTGTGAAACGCTATAAGGAAGCCGGTGTCAAAGGGGACAAATTAGTGCTTGGAACACCGTTCTACGGAAGGGGCTGGAGCGGTTGTGAATCCGGCGGCCACGGAGAATATCAGAAGTGCGGACCGGCGAAAGAAGGGACATGGGAAAATGGAGTATTCGACTTTTCAGATCTTGAAAAGAACTATGTGAATCAAAACGGCTATAAAAGGTATTGGAACGATCAAGCGAAAGTGCCGTTTTTGTATAACGCGGAAAATGGCAATTTCATCACTTATGATGATGAACAATCATTCGGCCACAAAACGGATTTTATTAAAGCAAACGGATTAAGCGGAGCGATGTTCTGGGATTTCAGCGGCGATTCCAATCGGACGCTTCTCAATAAATTGGCAGCCGATTTAGATTTTGCGCCGGACGGAGGTAATCCGGAGCCGCCTTCATCGGCACCTGTGAATGTGCGTGTAACCGGAAAAACGGCTACAAGTGTCAGCCTGGCGTGGGATGCGCCGAGCAGCGGAGCAAACATTACGGAATATGTCGTGTCATTTGCAAGCCGGTCGATATCTGTAAAAGAAACATCAGCGGAAATCGGCAACTTGAAGCCGGGTACGGCCTACTCATTTACAGTTTCAGCAAAGGACTCGGATGGAGTGCTCCATACCGGACCAACAGTAGAGGTCACGACGAATTCTGACCAGGCATGTTCATATGACGAATGGAAAGAGACGAACGCATACACGGGCGGAGAGCGGGTTGCATTTAACGGAAAAGTGTATGAAGCGAAATGGTGGACGAAAGGCGACCGGCCGGATCAATCCGGTGAATGGGGCGTATGGCGGCTGGTCGGAGGCTGCGAATAAGAGAAAGTCAAATGGATAGAAAACGATAAAGAGAGATTTGGGAAACAGCTTCTCACGTCTCTCTTTATAGACAAAGGAGTCTGAATAAACATGAAGATAGCCGCTTCATCTATTTTATCCTGTGTGCTGCTCCTTGCGCTTTTTATCCCGAACCGGCATATTTCCGCAGAGACTTCAAACGAACAACCGGACTGCCGTCCTGAAGGGCTTTGGGACTCAGGCGTTGAACATGTGCCGTATTGCGATGTATACGACCGGGACGGCCGTGAAAAGCTTGCCAATCAGTTAGACCGGAGAATCATCGGGTACTTTACAAGCTGGCGGACTGGAAAAGGCAATCAAGATCGTTATTTAGTAAATGATATCCCATGGAATTACTTGAGCCACATTAATTATGCGTTTGCCCACATCGGGGAAGATCATCGGATTTCAGTCGGAGATGAGACAGATGAGAAAAACCCGTCCATCGGGATGACCTGGCCGGAGCATCCCGATGTAAAAATGGATCAAACCTTGCCGTATAAGGGGCATTTTAACCTTATCCATCAATATAAAGAGAAATATCCGAATGTAAAAGTGTTGGCGGCTGTCGGCGGTTGGGCCGAAACCGGCGGTTATGTCGACAAGGACGGGAAGCGGATTCCAAGCGGCGGCTTTTATTCGATGACAACGAATGGAGACGGATCTGTAAACCACAAGGGTATTCACACCTTTGCGGAATCGGTCGTTGCGTTTCTCAGAAAATACGAGATCGATGGAATCGATATTGACTATGAGTACCCTTCATCGATGCAGGATGCAGGGAATCCGGCAGATTGGAACATTGCCAATCCGAGGCGCAACGGGTTAAATAAAAGCTTTGAGGTATTGATGAAAATATTAAGAGAAAAGCTTGATCAAGCGTCTGCTGAAGATGGAAAGTACTACATGCTGACCATTGCAGCGCCATCATCGGCATATTTACTGAGAGGGATGGAAACGTTTAAGCCGCTTCGATATGTCGATTATGTCAATATCATGTCTTACGATCTTCATGGAGCCTGGAATGAGTTTGTCGGACCGAACGCTTCTTTATTCGATAACGGTGAAGATGCCGAACTCAAGCATTCCAACATATATACTACGCCGGAATACGAAGGGATCGGATATTTAAATACTGACTGGGCTTACCATTATTTTAGAGGAGCTATGGAATCGGGGCGAATCAATATCGGTGTTCCTTATTATACGAGAGGCTGGAAGAATGTGAACGGCGGAGTAAACGGGCTGTGGGGAACATCCAAAAGCGCAGATTGTCCTCAAGGACTCAGGCAATGCGGTGACGGAGCAACCGGAATCGATAATATTTGGCATGATAAAGATGAGCAGGGGAATGAAATTGGAGCAGGGACAAACCCGATGTGGCACGCCAAAAATCTTGAAAAGGGCATTGCCGGTTCTTATCTGGAAAGGTATGGATTGAGCAAAGCTGATTTGACAGGCGCTTATCAAAGGCATTATGACGCGTGGCTGGCAGCGCCTTGGCTTTGGAATCCAGAAAAGAAAGTGTTTCTATCGACAGAGGATGAGGAATCGATCAAAACGAAGGCGGATTATGTCGTTGATAAAGGAATCGGGGGTGTTATGTTTTGGGATTTGAGCGGTGATTATGACTGGTATCCCGAACGAAACGGCAATAAAGGAGAATACGATATCGGCAATACTTTAACGAGCACGCTGTATCACAAATTCTCGGATACAACACCATACGATAACCGGCTCAGCACATCGCCTTTGCCTGATGAATCACTGGATGCAGACATAGAGTTGACGAACTTTCCATTAGGAGATCAAAATTACCCGATCCACCCGGTCATGAAGCTGATCAATAACAGCGATGTCACGATTACGGGAGGTTCTGTTATCGAATTTGATGTGCCGACATCCACTTCCCCTCGGTTTGGAAGCTGGAGCGGCGATCAAGTTGAAGTGATTGCTAAAGGGCATACGGGACCGAACATTGGCGGACTGACGGGAGATTTCCACCGCATCAGAGTGACTCTATCAAGCTGGAAAACGATTAAACCTGGTGAGGCAGCGGAGTTTCAGCTTGTCTATTATTTGCCGATCAGCGGTCCTTCAAATTTCACGATATCAATAGATGGCAAAAAGTACACGCTTAAAGGGAATTAAGTTTTCAGCCGTAAGATATAACAGCCCCTTCCAAAAGGAAGCGGGCTGTCTTCGTGTGTTATTGGGCGCTGTTTTTCCAGTTGGTCAAATTGTCGAACACCTCTTTTGTAATCCGGGTGCCCCTGTTGTACGAAGAGCCGCCGTATACGCCATTTGTGTGGACGGCAAGCGAGCATGGACCGCTGCAGTTCGTTCTTGAACTGCTTTGTTCGAATACCGGTGAACCGCTTTGTCCTCCGTACGTGTCCATTGTATACTGCAATTTATACGTTTCGGAGATGGCAATCGGTCCTGAATGCTGCCATTGTGTGCCTGTTGTTTTATCGCCTGGATAACCGCTGATGGTAACAGTTGTCCCGACAAGTGATGAAGTGGTGTACGAGTATCCGAAGTATCCGACAGTATTGCCGATCGGTTCGCTTAGTTCAATTGCGCCGTAATCGTAGTTGGTGTTCCCGCTTCTCCATCCTGACGGAATAAAGTAGCGCGTTGATTTAACAGAGCCGTAAGGATAGCTTGTCCCGTTCCGTCCCGGCGAAACAGTAGCTGTCCCGGCAAATGTACCGCTTGATGTGTCATAGATGCAATGTCCGGCTGTTGCGACGGTTTTCGGACCGATCATCCATCCGGTGCACGAACCGATGCTGCTTGAAATATGAACGATCGCTCTGTACGGATATGCGGTTGTGTTGGTGACCCTTGTCCGATCATCAGGACCAATCACTGATTTAATGCTGTAAGGAGCTTTTGCGGAGGACTCTTTTGCCGTTTTTTCCTTTGTTTCATTCACTTTGCCGGTGCCTGTAAATGCCTTTGAATACGAGCCGTATTGATCGCTTTTCATGTTTGGATCATAGGTAACCGATGTTTCCGCTTTGTATGAAGGATCGCTTGAAATAGGAGTATGAGGCGATGGTGCGGCTTGGGCCGGGTGGATACCTAAAGAATAAATAGAAATACCAATGAGACCTGTGATCAAACCTCGTTTAACACTCTTTTTACTGACCAAATTGTATCACTTCCTTATTTTGTTGTAAGTACAAGTTAGATATTAACAAAATAATTCTGAATTTTCCATATAATTAAAAAAGATCATACTAAAGGTGTGAATTAGCATTTTGTTTGATCATATTGATACCGGGTAATGTACATGAAGAAAAGAAATTGAGGGGGATTTAGGTTGTATAGTGATTTAAAAGGAAAAACAGCAATTGTGACCGGTTCTTCAAAAGGTATAGGCAAGGCGGTTGCGGAACGATTTGGAAAAGAAAAAATGAATGTGGTTGTCAATTATCACAGTGATCGCGAAGGCGCACGGGAAGCCGTCGACAACATTCAAGCAGCGGGCGGAAACGCCCTTGCGGTAGAAGCTGACGTATCTTCTGAAGAGGATATAAAAAAGCTGATTAAATCAGCAGTTGAACACTTCGGCTCACTTGATGTCATGGTCAATAATTCAGGATTTAACGGCGCAGGCGCCTTCCCGCACGAACTTGAGCTTGATGAATGGCAGAAAGTGATCGACGTTAATTTAACCGGTGCGTTTCTCGGCGCACGCGAAGCCTTAAGATATATGGCGGACCGCCGCATGAAAGGAAGCATACTCAATATATCAAGCGTTCATCAGCAAATTCCGAGGCCGAAAAATGTTCATTACTCCGCTTCAAAAGGCGGAATGAAGCTTTTGACAGAAACGCTTGCCCTTGATTATGCGGACAAAGGAATCCGCGTCAATTCGATCGCGCCGGGAACGATCGCGACCGAAAGCAATGAAGACTTGGAGGGAAGCCGCAAGTCGGCACAGCTGAAAAAGATACCGATGAACGAATTTGGTGAGCCTGAACAAGTGGCTTCCGCAGCGGCATGGCTTGTGTCGAAAGAAGCCGCTTATGTAACGGGCGCGACTTTGTTCGTTGACGGCGGTATGACACTGTATCCGTCACAGCTGGAATAGCAAGCGTGTTTTTCAGCTCCCGTTCTGCCCTTTTTCGAATGGCAGAATGGGGGCTTTTTTATTGTGCTACCTTTTATATCCTGTTTTTGTATATAATAGTTAAAAAGACGAGTTTAATAGCTTTAATGCTATTACAACATTAAATAAAAGGAGATTAAGATGCAAAACCATGTCGTTCACATTGCCTTTGGCGAATCTGCCGGCGGCAGTATCAACATGATGCTCAAACAGACGGGAGGAACTCAGAAAAAACGTCTGATCGTCCTTCCTGAATTATTTTCCATCGGGCCGCTTCAAAACCTGGAAATCAAAGAAGGCAGGGTCAATCGTTATGAATGGTTGAAAACATATCTCAATGACCGATTTCACGAGCTTGGAGAGATATACAGCCGTTTTGAAGATGCGGTTTCTGCATTAAGCCGTATTCAGGAGCAAGCCGCCGTCTTTATGTGGACGGGCGATCATGCACATGAACAAACGGGCCTGAGATTTGTACATCATATCCTTCGGCAAATGAACCTGGCTGTTTTCCATCTGAATACGTCGAAGTTCTTTCCTCATACTCGAAGTTCTGGTGAGTTGAATGATGAAGAATTGAGATTCATTTATGAACAAGGGGATCAGTCGGCTTTGACAGCCGCTGAAAGACGGGGCCTTGCGGAGGAATGGACAGCGCTGTCTCAGCAGACAAGCGTGTTGCGAGTATGGGAAGACGGCAGAATCAAAAGCGTGAAAGAGGACTTTTATGATTCGTTCATCATCGGCAAGCTCGCACAGCTTCAAAAAAACCGTTCAACAAACACCTTTATCAACTGTCCCCGCCTGATCGGCGAAATCATTGGTCATCTGGAGGAAAACATCGGAGATGAATTCATCGAGTACCGCATTTTAGAGCTGATCCGCAAAGGTATTTTTGAGATGGAAGGCGTACCAAAAGGAATGAGGTATTTTAGCATCAGGTTAAAATCGCCATGTAAGTTCACCAGTTAAATCCAATTATCTCAATTTTCATGAAACGATTAATGATATATTTCGTATACATAAGGAGATGAAAATGAAAGAGAGGTAGACAGGATTTGGTTCGTGACCAGTTAAAGCAAAAAGCGCAATCCATTAGTAAGGTTCCCTCGCATTATCAGCTCATGATCGAAGATTACGGAGAAAAGGATGAAAAAGAGAGACGGGTTTTTTTCGTCTGGCAGGACGTTGAAGAGCCGGAGCGGGACATTTCGGTGGAGTTAGATCATCACGGCCGCTTAATCAATTTGACAAAAGAGTATGAACCGGTGATCGAGGAATCTCTTTCGGAGGAAAGGCTGCTGCAAATCGCCCTTCAGTTTACAGAACAGCATTACCCGAGTGCGTCTTATGAATTTGTTTTCCATGAAAAGAAGGAAACAGAACAATTCGTCCGTTTTACGTATGTTCAGACTGTCCTTGATCTTCCGCTGCCGCAAACAGGTTTTTACGTCAAGGTCGCCAAGAACGGAGAGGTGATGGAGTTTCGCTATAACGGCGGAACAAGCTCTTTCTCCATTCCAAAGCAGATCGCTGATAAGGAATCGGTGACAGCCGATTATCTTAAACATATTCAATTCGAATTGGCGGTCGAAAAAGTCCGCAGTGAGCTTTATGAAGGGGGAGATGATCGCCCGCATCTCATTTACGAAGCAGACTTGCCGTTTTTCAGCTATCCCGCCGATATCACGGAAAAACGCCAGATGAAGCCTGCGGCTGATGACGAGGAAGAAGAAGACACATTGCCGCTTCCTGTGCTGCCTGAGGCTGACCGTCATGCTGATATCGATGACATGATCGGCTTTGCTCCCTCGATGCGGAAAATCCGTG
This sequence comes from Bacillus sp. GM2, assembly GCF_056155945.1. Taxonomy (NCBI): domain Bacteria; kingdom Bacillati; phylum Bacillota; class Bacilli; order Caryophanales; family Bacillaceae; genus Bacillus; species Bacillus sp. GM2. Next base: position 627,064 of record NZ_JBRKSZ010000008.1, on the reverse strand, counting down.
AAACCGATATGGGAGAGTCAATTGGAACGGTATGGCGCCTGGGAAACGATCCTGAGCCGAGAGACCGGAGTATAGCCGGCTACTTTGAAATAAGGAACCAAAATACGTTGAAAATCGTGAAAGATAAAAAGTCAGGGAAGCTCAAAGGGGTCGCTTCTTTCATCAAATCAGAAGGACAGTTTTTCTTGAGCGAGGAAGACTGCTTGAAACGGGCGCTGCAATTTTTGTACAAGCTTTATCCCGGTGCAGATCAGCTTTTTCGAATGCATCCGGCGGAAAATGACGGGGGCAGGCAAAACGCTTTTTTTCAATTTGATCTTCAATACAAAGAGGTGCCGTTAAGGCTTGGCTCTGCCAATATCAGTATCAGCCGGACAACCGGCAAGGTCGTCGGTTATCACGGTCCGGAAATCGAGCCGGAAGCGCTGGCCGATCTGAGTCCTTCGCCATCCATTTCAGAGGCAGAAGCGAAAGCCGCTTTTGCAGCGGCATTTGATGTGAAACTGCAATGGGAAAGGGATTACAGTCGGGAAAAGGATGACTTCTACAGGCTTATTTACCGGCCGGTCTACCCGTACTTTATCGATGCCCATGACGGAAAGGCGTTTATGAGCAAAAACATGTAATAAACGGCGGCTGGCTGAGGCGCAAAGGCCCCTGGCCGCCGTCTCTTGTAAGATCAGGTGTCGTCCTCTGTCCCAGTGGAGATCGGATGGTCGGGGTAGCTGATCCAATCGCTCCAGCTGCCGGCATACAGCTTCACATTTTCAAATCCGGCTTCTTTCAGGCCGAGCACATTTGGGCAGGCTGATACGCCCGATCCGCAATAGACGACAATTTCACTGTCCGGGTCTAAAACAGCATAGTGCTGTCTGAGTTGTTCTTTGCTTTTCCATAATCCGCTTACGGTCAGATTGCCTTTCCAAAAAAAGTTTTTGGCCCCGGGAATATGGCCGGCCCGATGATCGAGAGGCTCGGTTTCCCCGGTGTATCTTGAAGGATCGCGCGCATCGATCAGAATGGAGCCTTCTCTGCCGATTCGCTTCAGTACTTCTTTGGCATCGAGCAGTTCGTTTTCTCTGAGCGCCGGCTTAAATTCGCGCTCGCTAGGACGAGGATCCTCGGCGTTCACCTCGTAGCCCGCTTTGATCCAGTTGGACAGTCCCCCATCCATGATATAGACGCTGTCATGCCCGAGATAGTGAAGCTGCCACCAAAAGCGCGCTGCAAACATGCCGCCGCTGTCATCATAAACAACGACATCTGTTTGCCGGTCAATGCCGATTTTTCCAAGCTTCGCGGCCAGAAGGTCAGGGTCTTGAAGCGGGTGTCTGCCGCCGTGCTCTTCCGGGTTGCGCGACAGATCTTCTTTTAAATCAATGAAAACGGCTCCGGGCACATGGCCTTTCGTATACGCTTTTCGGCCTTCGTCCGGTTTTGTCAAATGAAACCTCACGTCGACAATAACTGTTTGGTCCGTTTTTTCCATTAATCGTTTGTATACCCATTCAGGGCTTTTTAATACTGACAATTCACGATCCCTCCGTTCCCCTTTGTTTTTTCTTGGGTTCTGATAATAGAAGAATAGCTTTCTTTCATGGGCAATGTCAAAGATAAATCCCGAAATCGTCATCACCTAAATGAAACAGAATATGATAAAGGTGACGACATCATGGGGGTGACTAAAAATGGCAGTCGTTCAGGCTTCTTCTAAAGATATCAGTCTTTTGGCAAGACTTTTGAGAGCGGAGGCTGAAGGCGAAGGCGTGCAAGGTATGCTTATGGTCGGAAATGTCGGAATCAATCGCATCAGGGCAAACTGTTCCGACTTTGTGGGACTTCGCACCATTCCGCAGATGATCCATCAGCCGCATGCCTTTGAAGCCGTGACGCACGGTTATTTCTATCAAAGGGCGCGGGAAAGCGAAAGGCGTTTGGCACGCAGGGCGGTCAACGGGGAGCGGCTTTGGCCGGCAAAGTTCAGTTTGTGGTATTTCAGACCGGCGGGGGCGTGTCCCGCACAGTGGTACAATCAGCCGCATGTCGGCCGCTTTAAATCGCATTGTTTTTACGAGCCGACAGCGGAAGAGTGTGAGAATGTCTATAATACGTTCTAACAAAAACATCCCTTTTCAAAGGTTTTTGAAAAGGGATGTTTTTCGTTCAAAATAATTCTGCCAGTCTTTCGTAAGACTGCTTCTTATCTTCAAACCGGTAGACGTTAGTTAAAATCATAAACTCATCTGTTTGATATCGTTCAGAAAGCTCGAGCAGTTTTCTTTTGACTGTTTGAGGAGACCCGATCACCATACGGCTGCGGTTTTGGGCAAGCTTCTTTTTATCGGCAGCTGTGTAAGCGGCCGATTTCGCCTCTTCAATGCTTGGGACAAGGCTGTCCAGCCCTTTTTCAACCCGGAGAAGCCATAAATCTTGGCTCAAGCAGAGCTCCTCGGCTTTTTCATCGGACTCCGCACAAACGACGAAAACGGCGGCCAATGATTGGTGGCGTTTAAAGAAAGGGGAAGGCCGAAAGCTTTCACGGTATGATTGAAAGGCGTTCTTTCCTCTCGCGGGAGAGATGAAATGGCCGAATACGTATCCCGCTCCCATGCTACCGGCCAATTTTGCGCTGTTTTCTCCCAGGCCTAAAAGCCACACCTCCGGGGGCGAATCCGTCAAAGGGGAGGCTTTAATTCCGAAGTAATCATGTCCGGAAGGCACGGAATCAGTCAGAAAGCTAACCAAGTCTTGTAACTGTCTCGGGAATTCGTGCAGGCTTTTATGAACCCCGTCTGTCAGCGCCAGCCTCGTTTTAGTTGTGCCTCCCGGAGAGCGGCCGATCCCCAGGTCAATTCTCCCGGGATAAAGGGCTTCAAGCTGCCGAAAGTTTTCAGCCACTTTAAAGGGACTGTATTGGGGCAGCAGAACGCCGCCCGAACCGACGCGAATATTCGCCGTCTTTGCCGCAATGTGTGCGATCATGATTTCTGGAGCAGTGCTGGCAAGCCCCCGTGTGCTGTGATGCTCGGCAAACCAATACCTTTTGTACCCCCATTGATCCGCAAGTTCCGCCAGCTCTGCAGAATGCTTTAGACCTGAATGCGCATCCGAGCCTTTTGATATAGGAACCTGGTCAAGAATGCTGAGCTGCATCAATTGTCACCGGCCTTCCTTTCGTTTTCTTGTTCAGTAAGACAAGCATATGAAAAACAGCAGATAGGGTCAAATCGAAGAGAATACGAGAGACAAAACATGATTAGTCAAAACATGACACCGTTGAAACAAAAACGAAATATAAATGTAATATAAATTGGCGCCTATTGTCGAAAATAGATGGTATAATAACGTCTGTACATTAGAAACGGATATATAAATCATAGGTCATAAGATTCATTTTTTAATAATGTTCAATCGAATTTACATAATGAAAAAACAAGAATACATAAAGGAAAGAGGAGTAGAAAGTGAAGAAAAAGGTTTATACTTTTGGTTTAGCGTCGATTCTCGGAACAGCTAGTCTATTTACCCCCTTTATGAACAACACGGCATCGGCAGAAACATCTCAGCAAAAACAAGAAATTCAGCAAAAGCGTTCTGAAGTGAATTCAGGCATCGAGAGCAAGCGGAAAGAAATCGCCAAGCTGCAAGACGAGCAGAAAAAGCTTGAAGGTAAAATCCAAGAGCTTGATAAAAAAGCACTTGAAACAAGCAACAAAATCGAAGACAAAGAAAAAGAAAACAAAAAAACGAAAAAAGAAGTGGAAGCTCTGAAAAAAGAAATCAAAGAAACCGAAAAACGGATTGAAGAGCGTTCAAAAGTGATTAAAAATCGCGTGCGCAGCCTGCAGGAAAACGGCGGATCCCAAAACTATTTGAATGTCCTTCTGGGCGCACAAAGCTTCGGAGATTTTATCACTCGTGCAACTGCTGTTTCAACAATTGTTGATGCGGACAAAGACCTGCTTGACGAGCAGGAGAAAGATAAAAACAAGCTTGAAAAAGCAATGTCTGATTTAAATACAAAACTGGACGAAATCCAAAAAACACTAGCCGATTTAAAAACGCTTAAATCGGATCTTGATAAACAGCTGAAAGAACAGGCAAACCTTTCTAAGCAGCTGCAAACGAAGCAAGCGGCAGCAGAATCAGAGCTGAGCGATCTGAAAAAAGAAGCGGGCTCTCTGACAAAAGAAGAAGCCGCTCTTGAACAAAAGCTTAAAGAAGAAAGAGCTGCGGCGGCTGCAGCAGCAAAAGCGAAAGAAGAATCTGCGACGGCTGAAAAGTCTGATTCAGGATCTTCATCAAGCTCAAATTCAGGTTCAGTCAGCAAATCTGACGGATCGTCCAACAGCGGTTCTTCAAGCAGCAAGAAAAGCAGCAGCCCGTCAAGAAACTACTCTTCCGGTTCTGTTGTAAGCAGCAATGGAAACGCGATTGAAGCTGCCATCAGCACAGGTTCAAGCATTGTCGGCAGATCTCCGTACAAATGGGGAGGCGGACGTTCACAAGCTGATATCGACAACCGCCGCTTCGACTGCTCATCATTCGTACGCTGGGCTTATGCATCAGCAGGCGTAGAGCTTGGATTCGGTGCGACAACAAGCACGCTTGTCGGCAAGGGACGAGCTGTCAGCGCGTCTGAAATGAAGCGCGGAGACTTGGTCTTCTTTGACACATACAAAACGAACGGCCACGTGGGCATTTATCTTGGCAATGGCACATTCCTGAACGATAACAGCTCACGCGGGGTATCCGTCGATTCTATGAGCAACCCGTACTGGAAGAAAGCTTTCAACGGAGTTGTAAGACGGGTCGTTGAATAAAATATTATACTGAGACAAACGCCGTTCCCGATCGGGAGCGGCGTTTTTATTTTACAGCGGCAAGTCGCGCTTTTTAAAAATGAGAATGCTGAGTGCGAAGGCGGCAAAACCGACTGCGGCGAGAACAAGAGACACTTGAGCGATGTCCGTGCTTCCGTTCACAATATCGCCCGGTCTGAATAAAGAGAAAACCGACAGGCTCCTCAGCCATTCTGTTTTTTCGCTTAATTTGCCTAGCAAGTCGAAGCTGAAGAATAAGAACGTGATGCCTCCGGAAAGTCCGAGGGCTCTTTTTTCATCATTTGAAATGGCCGAAAAGAGGAACGAAATGCCGCCGACTGCAAAGAAGAGCAGAAAGCCAAGCAGGTTCAGAACGAGGAACCTTGACACATTAAAATCGTAATCACCGCCCAGCATCAAATGGTAGCCGGCCAGTCCGGCCGCTGTCGTCACGGCCATAATGATCAAAAGACCTGTCGTTAAGACGGCTGCTTGGGTGAAAGCCACTTTTCCGCGCGTTGTCGGCGCAGACAGAATATAGGCCATTGACCCTTGATCCACCAGCTTTGCCAAAAGCTTTGTCGACAGCATGACAGAGAAGATCGATAAGATCACGATAAAGATTAATCCGTAATATTCTCCAGATATAAAATCTTCAAGATTCCCAAGTCCGTTTTCAAACCCAAAAGCATTGAGAAAGCCTTCCGGCATCGATTTAATCATTTTCTCAATATCCTCCGCATTGCCCGCGATGCTTGGATAAATGCCCAGTATCAAAAGGATATAAAATGCGGAGCCTACTCCGTAGCTCATGATTCCTTTCATGTTTGTTCTCATCATTTGTTTGTACAGGGAGAAGTTCATTTCACTGTCCCCTTTCTGTCATAGTAGTTCATGAAAATCTCTTCAAGGCTTTGTGAAGAAGCATCAATGTGCCGAATGTGATATTTGGCGGTTTCTTTAATAAAATGATCATGGTTCCCTAAAACGGCCACTTTGACACGATTATCCGTCCGGGATTCGATTTGCAGACCTGAATTCATGAAGGCGAGAATATCGCCAGTGTTTTCAAATGTAACTTCAAATACCTTTCGCTGCATCGACTGCAGTTCATGTATATCTTTGACGGCAATGATGATGCCGTCTTTTATAATGGCGGCTCTGTCACAGGTTCTTTCGATTTCCGGAAAGCTGTGGGAAGACATTAAAAACGTCGTTCCTTTCGCTTTTTCTTCGAGCACGATATCAATAAACACTTTTTGCATCAGCGGATCGAGGCCTGAGGTCGGTTCATCAAGAATGATGACTTCAGGGCTGTGCATAAAGGCAGCAACAATCCCGACTTTTTGCTTCATTCCTTTCGACATTTTTCTGATCGGCGTATGAACATCGAATTGGAGCCGTTCGATGAGTTCATTGCGCTTAGCTGTATCTTTTAAACTGTGCATGTCTGCCATGAAATTGAGAAATTGTTTTCCCGTCATTCCTTCGATAAATGCAATCTCTCCGGGAAGATAGCCGATATGCCGCTGAATGTCGCCTTGATGATTTCGAACGTTCATTCCGTTTACTTTGATATCGCCTTGATCAGGCTTCATAAACCCCATGATATGTCGAATGGTCGTCGATTTTCCGGCTCCGTTCGGCCCTAAAAACCCAAAAACTTCACCTTTTTGAACATGAAATGAAACATCAAATATACCTTTGCCATTGGAAAACTTTTTCGTAAGCCGTTCAACTGTCAGCATGTGACACCTCCAAAAATAAAAATTATGAAATAATAGTGATTGAAAATTACATAATTTATTTTAAGTTCTTATGAACTTTTTTGTCAACGGAAATTAGTGAAATATTTTTATGTTATAATTTCATTAAGAAAGATACGTAAGGATGGTTATATGAACGGATTTGAAAAAAGGGCTTTGCTGATTAAAGAGAAGATCAAAAAGACGGCTTTGGATATGCTCAAAACATGGGAGCCAAAGCGCATCCGGATAACCGATATCGCAAAAGAGGCAAATGTTTCGCAGGTGACGATCTATAATTACTTTGGAAGCAAAGAAGCGCTCCTGAAAGAGGTTTTCAAAGACTATATCGATCAGTCCATCAGCGATTTTGAAGAATATATGAACAAAGATATTTCTGTTAAAGAAAAGATTGAATTGATGATTTTGCAGAAAAGGGAAGCCAATAATCAAAAATTTGCTTTAACGGTCGTCAAAGAGGTGATGATCGAAGACAGTGAAATCATGGATTATGTAAAGCGGCAATACGATGAAAAAATCATTCCCCTTATGCTCCAAATGATTGAAGAAGGTCATCGGACAGGCGAAATCTCTCCCAAGATCACCGCGGAAGGCTTTCTCATCTTTATGAATATGATCATTGAACATTCAAAAACTCTGGGTGAAGCCTTTGAAAAAAACAGGCAGTTTACAGAGGAAATGATGCATATTTTCTTTTACGGCTTGTGCGGCAGACCGTAGATGTGCTTTTAGAATAAAATTGTCATCTCTGTCATTTCTGTGAACCGCTGAAACAATTTCCTTGCTTTTCCGTATATAAGGCAGATACAAAAAACGAAAGGATTTACTAAACGATGAAGCACTCCTTTTTCTTTTTTATGTTCATTGCCTTTTTTCTCGTCACAGGTTTTTCTGAAGCAGGCAAATCCTTTTCGATCGAGCGGGCTGATATACGCGCGACAGTAAAAGAAAACGGTGATTTAAGCGTAGAGGAAGTTTACACATACGATTTTAAAGGCTCTTTTGAAGGGGCGACAAGATCGTTCAGCGAAGAAACCGCGAGCCGCTTGAAGAATTTTAAAGCCTATCTCCTTCCCGATCACCAGAAAAAAGGCGATCAAGCCATCCCGTTGAAGACAAAGAAAGAAGACGGGACTTATTATGCTTATTCGGCATCAAAGGATGAAACAAAACATGTGATGTTTCGCTATGTGATCGAAGATGCCGCCCAAAAGTTTGAAGACACGTCGATTTTGATTCATTCATTTTACCAAAAGGCAAATACGGATTTCGGCCGGGTAAAGATTGAAGTGCATCTGCCTGATTCGGTAAAGGCACGGGATATTCATGCGTTTTTGCGTGAAAAAGGAAACGGAAAGATTACGAAGGTGAACGATTCATCAGTCATCTATGAGACAGGACTCTATCGCGCAGGCACGGGCTTGGAACTGAGGATATATTTTCCGCAAAGCGCCTTGAAAGAGGCGGTCCGGCACCCTTCTTATCAGACAAAGGATGAGCTGCTGAAGGAGGAGAGAGACGAGGCGAAACGCTACGCCGATCGGGATGAACGGATTGCCGGCGCAGACAGGATGATTTGGATATTTTCGGGGATTGTCGGGTTCATGGTCATCATGGCTGTCATGCTTTCGTTTTTGAAGAAGAGACGCCGTGCCATGCTTTCGTTTGAAGAACTCGAGTCCTTTGATCCTGTACTTGTCGCTTTTCTTTACAAAAAAGGCCGTTTCACAGACCGTGATCTCCTGGCCGGCATGCTTTCGCTTTATCAGCGGGGACTGGTCACTATCCGGAAGGTGCAGGCGGAAGAAAGGTTTCTTGACGATCCTGAGGCGCCTGATGACACATACCAATTCGAATTTTCCGGGAGCAAGGCGGATTTGCCCAAGCCTGATCAGCTCTTAATTGAAAAACTCTTTGAGCAAACGGGCAGCGATACCTATATGTTCAGGCTGGATTCCCTCAGCGGGCCGACTGAGGAGGAATGCAAGCATAAGGAACAGCTGGGCAAATATGAACGAAAGAGAATCATTCTTCAAAACGTGGTTCAAAAATGGACGGAAAGTGTCAGACAAGCGCCTGAATTCAGGGAGCTGTTTCAAGAAAACCGCTGGCTGAGAATGCTGTCGCTTTCACTGCTTTCTGTCCATACCGGACTCCTGCTCTTTATCCTGTATGCAGACGTGGTGCATCAGGCCGGATTCATGGCGGCTTGCGTCATATTTGGCTTTGCACTGTCGGCGGGCATTGTTCTTGCGAAATCAAAGCTGTATACGATTTTGTTTTTGGCCGGCTTGTTTTTAGCATCTGTGTTTATCGACAGCATTCATACTATTTTGTATTACGGCATATGCGTCGGGCTGTCTATCTTATTGATTGCCCTCATTCCGGCCGTAAAAGAAAACGGGTACGCTTCCATCTGCCGAAGATCGATTCTTTCTTGGAGAAACCATCTGAGAAAAGAAGATTTGTTTTCAGGGAGAAGCCTGTCTCAAAACGAAAAGACGATGATCTATGCAATTGTGCTTGAAGTTGAGGATGAATCTGCAGGATGGTTCAATCAATCAGCAAACAGGCTTGATTACGCTTCCCCTGTCCTTGGTATGGCCGCAGCAGGCTGTTTGCATTATCCGTTTTACAGCTGGCAGCTGCCGTCTTCGCAGGAGCATGCCGGGGCATATGATGCGGGCGGTCCCGGAGCGGGCGGGGGCGACGGGGCAGGAGCTTTTTAAGCAGAAAAGGGGCTTGTCGCAACCGATAAGGCCCCTTTCTGCTTGTTTCCCCGCTCTATCTGATCCCGCATTCGCTGCTCAGCGGTTTTGGTTCTGCGGTGACAGGTTGATGTCTGTACGCTTTTGCAAAGCCGAACAACGGCATGTTATGGTAAAAAGCCTTATCATCGCTACTATTGTCGTCTATATTTTGACGAGGATGAAAAGATGATAAAAAAATATCGAAAAACCGCGAAACTTTCCCCTGAATCTTTCCGTATATATAGTTAAGCAGGTTAAATAATGATTCATTGGTCTTGTAGTTGTGAAGATATGAATCACGCTGGCGTGATAATTGGATCTATCAAACTCTTATTCTCATCCAGCACTGTGATCTTGAAAGTCATGATTCAACGGAGGAGTGAACAGTTTGGCTATTTCTTTAGAGAAAGGTCAGCGGATTGATTTAACAAAAGGGAAAGCGGGGCTTTCGAAGATTTTGGTCGGTCTCGGCTGGGACCCGGTTGCGTCCGGAAGCGGCGGTTTTTTTGGAAAGCTGTTTGGAGGAGGAACCCCGAATATTGACTGTGACGCATCCGTGCTGATGCTGGAAAACGGAAGAGTCACGGAGAACAAGAACGTCATTTATTTCGGAAACTTGAAGAGCAGATGCGGCAGCATCGAACATACCGGAGATAATCTGACAGGGGAAGGCAGCGGAGATGATGAACAAATCATCGTAGATTTGCAAAAAGTTCCTTCGCATATTCATAAGCTTGTCTTTGTCGTGAATATATACGATTGCGTGAAACGAAGCCAGCATTTCGGAATGATCGAAAATGCATTCATACGCATCGTCAATATGAACGATCGCGTGGAGATGGTCAAATACAATCTGCGGGACGATTATTCTGGACGGACAAGCCTGATCGCGGGGGAGATTTACCGTGACGGCGCCGAGTGGAAATTCACCGCAGTCGGAGAAGGCACAAACGATACGAGCATTACGGAAATCGTCAAACGCTACGCCTGACATTTATAAAAGAAATGGGGAGATAACATGGCAATTTCATTAGCGAAAGGACAAAAGATCGATTTAACAAAAACAAATCCCGGATTGTCGAAAGTCGTCGTCGGCCTTGGCTGGGACGTCAATCAATATGACGGCGGCGCTGATTTTGACCTGGATGCGAGCGTATTTCTGCTCAATGCAGAAGGCAAATGCGCTTCTGAAAAGGACTTTATTTTCTATAATCAGACCGAAGGCGCAGGCGGAGCTGTCATACATACAGGCGATAACCGGACAGGGGAAGGCGAAGGAGACGATGAGCAGGTAAAAATCAATTTGAATGCAGTGCCTGCCGACATTCAAAAGATTTCTTTTGTGATTACGATTCATGAAGCGGAAGCGCGCCGCCAAAACTTTGGACAGGTGTCAAATGCTTACGTTCGCGTGATCAATGAAGACTCGAATGAAGAGTTAATCCGCTATGATCTGGGTGAAGATTTCTCGATTGAAACAGCGCTGATTACGGGAGAGCTGTACCGTCACGGAGAAGAATGGAAATTCTCAGCGATCGGCTCAGGCTATCAAGGCGGGCTGGCGAGGATCGCCACCGATTTCGGCCTGCAGGTCGGCTGATTTTGACGATCCGGACAGCAGTCGCCGCCCTGGCGTCCGTTTGTCCGGTGCCTGACATTTCTTAAAGGAGGTCCTATCGATGGCGATTCAATTATCTAAAGGACAACGGATCGATTTAACGAAAACGAACCCCGGTTTGACGAAAGCGCTGATCGGTTTAGGCTGGGATACAAACAAATATACCGGCGGCGCCGATTTTGATTTGGATGCGTCGGCTTTTCTTGTCGATCAGAACGATCGTTGCATCAATGAACGCGACTTCGTCTTTTACAACAACCTCGAGCATCCGAGCGGCGCCGTGATTCATACGGGTGATAACCGGACAGGGGAAGGTGAAGGCGATGACGAGCAAATCATCGTCGATTTCTCAAAAATACCCGCCCATATTGAAAAGATCGGCATCACGGTGACGATTCACGAGGCGGAAAGCCGCAGCCAAAACTTTGGACAAGTCTCAAATGCGTTTGTCCGGCTCGTTGATGAATCAACAAATGAGGAGCTGCTTCGCTTTGACTTGGGAGAGGATTTTTCGATTGAGACAGCGGTTGTTGTTTGCGAATTGTACCGTCACGGAGCCGATTGGAAATTCAATGCCATCGGCAGCGGATTTTCCGGCGGATTGGCATCGCTTTGCCGCAACTACGGCCTGCAAGTCTAGTTTTGCCGGCTGAATCACGTTTGCGTGGTTCAGTCTTGCTTTTTCATCATTAGGAGGTAACCAAAGTGGATTTATTTCATCATATTATGTCAGTTTACGCCTCATTTTTCGATTGGGAAATGTGGGTGGAAGTATTAACGGACCCCGTTTCCTGGGGGCTGATCGGCTCGCTGGTCGTGCTGGAAGGGCTTTTATCGGCGGATAACGCTCTCGTTCTCGCCGTCATGGTAAAGCACCTACCGGAAAAACAGCGCAAAAAAGCGTTGACGTACGGTTTAATCGGAGCCTACTTCTTTAGGTTTCTATTCATTGGACTTGGTATGATCCTGATTAAATTCTGGTGGATCAAACTGCTCGGAGCCGCATATCTGGCATGGCTCGTCATCAAGCACTTCTTCATCGGTGAGGGCGATGATGAAGCAAACGCCATCAAAAAAGACAGCTGGATGGTACGCGTTTTCGGGGTATTTTGGGCGACTGTCATTTCTGTAGAACTCATGGACCTCGCATTTTCGGTGGACAGCATCCTGGCGGCATTTGCCGTATCTGAAAAGGTATGGGTGCTTCTGATCGGCGGCATGCTCGGCATCTTAATGATGAGAACCGTTGCGAAATTCTTCCTGACGCTGATTGACAAAGTGCCTGAACTGGAAGCGACGGCATTCGTTTTAATCGGGATCATCGCACTGAAAATGGCTGCGAGTGTATGGCATATTGAAATGCCGCACAGCGTCTTCTTTATCATTCTGATTATCGCTTTTGCCGTGACATTCATCATTCACTATATGAACAAGCAAAAAGCTGTGAAAGAGCAAACGGCGGCGTCAAAGGAAGAATAACAAACTGCAAAACATAAAGGGGGGAGTATATCTGCTCCGCCCTTTTTTACATCAAAGGGGTGTATGATTCTTATTCAAAGAAGGTGACCCATATGCAATACTTTGATTTTTTATCCGCCTCTCAAAAAGAAGATGTCTTTTTCAAACTGCCGGGTTCGGTTACAAAAGACTCTCCGAAGCACATTCTGGAGCATGCGCTTGGAGCTGCGCTTTATGTTCCGGGGAACCGAAAAGATATAGCAGATGTCATGATCAATAACAAGTATCCTGAGCTGTGCTCGGTCGTTTTTTGCCTTGAAGATTCGATCGGCGATTGTGAGGTTCTCCAGGCTGAAAACAATCTTGTCAGTCAGGCCGACAGGATTTACCAGGCGCAAAAACTGCAGAACATCAGCGGCGATGTGCTGCCGCTGATGTTTATCCGGGTGCGGGAACCGGAGCAAATGCTCGAATTGGGCAACAAGCTCGGCCGCGCGCTTCACTTGTTTACCGGATTCGTATTTCCGAAGTTTTCGATGCTGAATGCGGAGCACTATCTTGATACTTTAACGAAACTGTCGCAAGAATCCGGCATTGTGCTGTATGGAATGCCGATCTTTGAGACACCCGATCTGCTGGCAATGGAAACGAGGGCGAAGGCGCTGCAGGAATTAAAATCAACGCTGGGCTTTTACCAAGATATCGTTCTGAATATCAGGATCGGCGCGACTGATTTGTGCGGTCTGTACGGGATAAGAAGAAAACCGGAAACGCCGATTTATGACGTTTTGGTCATCTCTGATTTCATCAAAGATATCGTCAATTATTTCGGCTTGCAATTCGTGATTTCGGGGCCTGTCTGGGAGTATTTTGAAGATGCTTCGCGAACGGTTCAGACTTTTGGGCCGAATTGGGCTGATGCGGGAGAATCTTCGCTTGAGATCAATCGGTATATAGACGGATTGATCAATGAAACGCTTCTTGATCTGGCCAACGGCATTCACGGCAAGAGCGTGATTCATCCGTCACAAATAAAAGCGGTCCAAAGCCTGCACGTTATATCAATGGAAGATTATCTGGATGCCCTGAGCATCGTCGAAAGTGCCGACGGCACCCGAGGCGTTGTGAAAAGCTCTTTTTCAAATAAAATGATCGAAATCAAGCCATACCTCAGCTGGGCCAAAAAAATATTATTAAAGGCTGAAATCTACGGTGTATATCATGAAAACCGCAGCTATACAGACATACTTAGAGCGTCCAAACCGCTTTCAAATCTTGGATCGTTCGGAAGTTAGGCCGGGCCGGGTGATGAGAAATGGGCAAAGCGCCTTTGCATCACTCCGGTCTCAAAAATAAGAGCCGCAGACGGCATTATATATTGTGAATATTCTCAGGAGAAAACAAATGAATGTTTAGGATGAACAGCCATGATGAAAATAGTCGATCTCACGAGCAGCGAGATTCTTAGTTCCCAGCAGGCTTGTGAAGAGTGGGGGATTGATTCGTCTACGCTCCGAAAGAGAGCGCATGATTTTCCTGCAGGAACAATCCGAAAGTTCGGGACAACCTATGCCGTAACAAGAGCGGGCATGTGTGCCGTATTTGGACGGAAAAGTGACACTGACTCAGAAGAAAGGGGAGACGGCTGAGCGCTATGAATCAAGAGATTAATATTCAAAACGCCCTGGTCAATGATGATGAATGGAAGCAGATCATCAAGAAGCCGCTGCCGGAGAGAACCCCGTATGAAAAAAACGGACATCTGACGATAAGCCGTCTGGCGGGACGGATTCTCGGAACGCCGCACGATGAAACGGATTACTACATATATCTCCATGAGCTGTATGAGTCCGGTGATGTGCATGTGTTAAGCGAGACGCTTGATAAGACCATTTCTCCGGAAAGGTTTCAGGCCATACAGCGCATCCATATGGTCAATCAGAAAGAAAATGGGCTTTCCGTCAATCGGTTTGCCGCTTTTCTCGACGGGGAGCAGCTCATTCCTAAGCACCCTGACGCCGCTATGCACCGCCATTTAAGGAAGGCACTTATCGAAGTGCTGCAGATGTTTCAGTCCTTTCATGAAAAAGGATTGAACGATCCGGATTTTCGCCGGGTCCTCCTCGACCTTGTCAAATGGATGGGCAATCATTTGGAGAAGTGGCTGAAAGAAGCCGACTGCGAAAATGTGATGCCGAAAGTGGTTTGGTATGGGGACACCACAAAAAGCCAACGGTATTTTTTATACTATTTGATGCTTGTTGGATGTGATGTGCTGCTGTTTCATCCGGAGGGAAAAGACGAATTTCGCCAGCTTGATCCCGAGCAAAAGCTTTCTTTTGTCTTCACATACCCGGGCACGTCTGCATTAGAGCCGTTCCCGACGGAAAAGCCTCAGCGAAAATCAACGGTGGCGTACCGTTCTGCGAAGGAGCTGGATACAGTTCTGCACAATGAGGATTCGCTCATGTACAAACCTTGGCAGTTCAGGGAGCATACGCCGGTCTCCGTGACTTTGAAGACCACGTATGATGAACTGTTTTTAATTGCGAAGGAACGCGCCTTTATCAGACCCGATTTTCAAGCGTCTCAATCAACGGTCAACATTCCGAACTTATTCGCGATGGTCATGGGCGTCTCCAGCAATGAAAAAGAGTACTGGGACCGTCTGCAGACGCTGACGGAGTATAAGGAGTCGCATACGATCCGGAGCTTCCCATTTACAAAGGAAGAGACGTCCAATTATCAATTCCATTACAGCCATGCGCTTGATCAAACGGGGATGATCGATCCGGACCGTTTGATGGAGAGCAATATATGGCGCTACAAGCATTTGCCTGAGGGAGTGCAGCGCGGCATTGCCCAAGCGGTTTCCAGGCTGTGCAAAAGCCCGAAGATGCTGGCCTTGAACAATGAAAAATCAGCCGATGTGCAGCTGTATTTGTTTACCCAGGCGGTACAGCTTCCGGCAGCGCTTTTGAATATGATTCAGACATTTGACTATTCACAGACAGTGCCGAAGCTGATCTTGTATCACACTGAACAGACGGGAACACTCACCCGTTCAGACGCGGCCGCCTTGCTTTTGTTAAATGAAATCGGCATCGACATCATCATCTATAATCCGCCGGGCTATAAGTGTATTGACCGCTATATCGACGGACAGCATTTCGATACCCATTGGCTTGATGACATGTCCTTCAACCAGGAGTTTAAAGAGCCGTCAATCGTCCGGAAGTTCATCAATAAAATCTTTTAAGGAGGGAGCCACTCTGATGGCAAATCCAAATGAAACAAGCATCATCAATATCAGCAAAGAGGAAGAGATCACGATTGAAAAAGCGGAAGACATCCGTGCCAAACTCCGCCGGGAGCCCGATGTGCAAGCTCTGACTCGGCAAATTGACGTAAAAAACCAAGTGGAGCTTTTAGAATTCGGAAAAGAGCCCGCTCTTGAAATATCCAAGTTCTCAGACCGCATTCTCTCTATGATGAGAACGAACAGTGTGACAGATTCAGGTGCGATGTTGACGCAGCTCGGAAAAATCATGGACCGCTTTGACAAGAATGACTTTGAAGAACAGAAAGGCCTGCTTTCCAAGTTATTTAAGCGCGGCAACAGCATGATCGAGAAAATATTCAAAAAATATCAAACGCTCGGCGGTGAAATCGAAAAAATCAACGTCGAAATTTCGAAATATAAAGATGAAATGACAAAATCGACCGTGACGCTTGATGAAATGTATGAAAGCAACCTCAATTACTATGTGGAGCTGGAGAAATACGTCGTAGCCGGCCAGATGAAAATAGAAGAATTGCAGCAGCTCATCCCTGAATATGAAGCGAAAGCGGCCAGCGGTAACCAAATGGCGCAGATGGAGCTTGATACGCTTCGAAACGGCATTCAAGCGCTGGAAGAACGGGTGTATGATCTCGATATGGCGCGGATGGTCGCGATTCAAACCGCGCCGCAAATCCGCCTGCTCCAGCGCGGAAACACAAAGCTGATCGGAAAAATCAACTCGGCATTCATCATTACGATTCCGATTTTCAAAAATGGCATCATCCAGGCCGTTACCGCCAAGCGCCAAAAGCTTGTCGCCGATTCAATGAGCGAACTCGACCGCCGCACTAACGAAATGCTGAAGCGGAACGCGGAAAATATTTCGAGCCAGTCCGTTGAAATCGCGAGAATGTCCGGAAGGCCGAGCATCGATATTGAAACGATCGAACAGTCTTGGAATACAATTGTCAAAGGCATGCAGGAGACGAAGCAGATTGAAGATGAGAACAAACGCCTGCGCGAAGAAGGGGCAAAACGCATATTGGAACTTCAGGACAATATGAAAAAAGCCGCTTTAAACGGTTAAAAAGGATAGTGAAGAAGCCGTCCGCCAGATAAGCTGGCGACGGCTTCAAATATACAAAAAATCACCGCCATGATAGGCGGTTTTTTATGTTATGCTAGAGAAAGAGAATTTCATGGTAAAAATTATATAAACATGAAGGGGATGGAAGTGTATGACCGCTTTATGGCTGGCATTCGGCGGCGGTTTCCTGTCGTTTATTTCTCCGTGCTGCCTGCCTTTGTATCCATCATTTATTTCCTACATCACCGGGATTTCGGTCAGCGATTTGAAAGACCGAAATGCAAAGCGCATCAAACAATCGGTGATGATTCACGCGGCGGCTTTTTTGGCCGGTTTTTCTGTGATTTTTTACATATTGGGTTTCTCCGCCAGCTCGTTTGGCCTGCTGTTTTTGCAATACCATAACTTGATCCGCATGCTGGGCGGAATATTTGTCGTCGTCATGGGCCTGTTCCTCCTCGGCGTTTTCCGGCCGGCTTTCATGATGAAGGAGCGGCGCCTTTCGTTTAGAAGAGGAAAAATAGGCTTGTTGAATTCAATGCTTGTCGGAATGATTTTTGCGGCGGGCTGGACGCCATGCATCGGACCTATATTCGGAACGATCGCATATGCAAATTTTCAGAACCCTGATTTTGGGAGCGCATTCATGATGATCACCGCATATTCTCTAGGTTTTGCCATTCCTTTTTTACTCATGGCGTTTTTTATCGGAAACATCAGGCCGCTTATGAAATATTCGAATATGCTCATGAAAATCGGCGGCGCGCTGATGATCGTCATCGGCATCCTGCTTTATACGGACAACATGATATGGGTGAATATCTGGTATTCGAATTTGACGAATCTTTTTTGAACAATATTATGTGAGTAAAATTGTGAAAAACAGCAAAATCGCGTTAAATAAACTATGGATGAGCATCGCAGGTATAATCGATTGTGTTTTTTCGTATGTCCAGGCAAACACAAGCCCTGTTGCAAAGTTAACGGCCAGGGTGTTATATGTGGGGATGTGAGCGATCATAAAGAGAGCGCTGCTTGCAACAAGTGCCCATACAACCCCGAATTCAGCCCGGAACCAGCGGTAAAGAAAGCCGCGGTAAAACATTTCTTCATAGATGGGAGAAACGATGCAGGCAGAAGCGAAAGACATGGCAATGTTTAACCATGAAAGATCGGCAGTAATCGTTTTTGTTTTTGTATTTTCGTAGCCTGCGCCGAACCAAGTCAGGATTTCCATAATGGCAGACGTCATCACAATTAAAAAAACCGTCCATCCCGCTATTTGAATCCAGTATGCAGGGGCGAACCGGGAGATTCCGATTTCCCGCCAGGACAGGCGGTCAGGCTTTAAGGCGATATCGTACAGGCTTAAAATAAAAGCGGCCGCCATTGCAATACCCATCAACATGGCTGAAGGCATGCCTTCGCCCAAAAGCAAATCCAAAGCGTTTTTTAATAGATACTCAATGAAAATCGGAACAGCTGCAAATGCGATTAAAAGCAAGCAGACCAGCTGCTTTTTGTTCCAAGGATTTTTCCATTCCATCACAAAACCCTCCTGTTTTTAAGATAAAATCATTTTAAATCGTGACGTAACGTAATCTTCAAGCGATATTTTGGGAGGGAGATATGGTGAAAGAAGAACTGACAACCGGGCGGGTGGCGAAGATGATGGGGATATCCGTAAGGACGCTCCGCTACTACGATCAAATCGGTTTATTAAAACCGAGCACGACACTGTCAAATGGGCGAAGGCAATATTCGAAGGAAGATATGTTAGAACTCGAAAAAATTTTGATCTTGAAATCTGCTCAATTTTCATTGGAGCATATCAAGACGTTAAGGTATCAATTGGATACCATCAATATCATTAAAATGCATAAAAGGCGCCTGAACTCGGAGATTGAACAGCTGACGAAGAGCCTGCAGCATACAAATACTTTGCTGAACATGTATCAAATCGAAGGAAGCTTGAGCTGGGAAGACCTTCTCAAGCTCGTCAGGCAGCCCCGGGATAAACCATGGAAGGAATCGTTCTCTGAAGAGGAGGCTGAGATTTTAGCAGAGAGGCTTCCGAAGGCGGAAAATGACGATTTTATCACAAAGCAATGGCTCTCCATCATCAAGCGGATTAAGCTGTGCTTAAAAGAAGAGGTGCCGCCTGAGTCTGAATGGGGAAAGCAAATTGCGGAGGATATCATGTGCCTGTCTGATCATTCATTTAAGGGACATGAGGACTTAGCCGATCGATTTTGGGAGGTTCGCAAATCTGAAGAGCCAAACGGGCTTTATCCGCTCGATAGCGGGATACTGGAATTCGCGGAAAAAGCGCTTGAATCTCCATCTCATCATTCAGGAGGATCAGGGTGACTTTTCACATGAGTCACGGTCCGGGCAGGATAACCAAAGGATCAAACAAACTTTGCCGAATAGAAAACCGCCCGAAAAGAATCGAGCGGCTTCCTTTATATTCGAATTGATTTCTCCTCGGTTTTCCACTGTTTTTTCCATCCGGCCTGAGCAAGCAAAAGCAGTCCGAGTGCCAAAAATGCGATAACGGTAAAGGTGAGGAATCCGCTTGAATACGTACCCGTGATTTGCTTCAGCGTTCCGAGAATATTCGGGAGGAAGAATCCGCCAATTCCCCCCGCAGCGCCCACGACCCCCGTTACCATCCCGATCTCTTGCTGAAATCGCTGCGGTACAAGCTGGAATATCGCGCCGTTCCCCATCCCGAGGCAGCCCATGCCGATAAATAATGCGGCTGTGACAACGCCAAGAGACGGGAGCATACTGACTGAGAACATGCACAGAGCCACCCCGATAAAGAGGAATTGCAGCAGACGCACGCCGCCGACTTTATCGGCAATCAAACCGCCGACAGGGCGGAGGCAGCTTCCCGATGCAACGACGATTGTGACAAATTCGCCGGCTCTTACCGCCGGAACGGCATACTGGGATGCAAAAAAGTAGCTTAAAAAGTTGGACAAGCCGACAAAACCCCCGAATGTCACGCTGTAGAGAAGGCAAAAATACCAAGTGTCCCTTTCTTTGAAAACAGCAAAATAGTCTTTGAGCGGTTTAGGCGCCGGCTGATTCGGAGGTTCTTTTGCCATAAGGAAATAGCTGAATAACACGAGTGTCAGAGGAATCAGCGCCAATCCCATGACGCCGTTCCACCCCACTTGCTCCGCCAGGCGAGGACCGAATAGCGTAGCGAGCAGTGTTCCGCTGTTTCCCGCTCCGGCGATCCCCATGGCAAGGCCTTGCAAGTGCGGCGGATACCAGCGGCTCGCCATAGGAAGGGATGCGGAAAAGCTTGCGCCTGCCACACCGAGTAAAATTCCGATGATATACAGCTCGGCGACCGATGAACCGAACTGCCACCCCCATATCAGCGGAATCATCGTCACCAGCATTCCGCCAATAGCCGTTTTTTTCGGTCCGAAACGGTCGGTTAAAATGCCGAGCACAATCCGGAAAAACGATCCGGCCAAAGTAGGTATGGCGACAATCAATCCGACCTGTGAAGGCGATAAATCAAAATCAGCCGTAATATAAACACCAAGCGCCCCCAGCAACACCCAAATCATAAAGCTGACATCAAAATATAAAAAAGATGACAACAAGGAAGGCGCGTGTCCGCTCTTCCTCAAATCCGCCAATTTCAATTGCAACACTCCCCATCCGATAGATTCTAGAATTTATCATGACAAAATAGAATAGGGTTGGCAGTATTTTTGTCAGCTTTACTAACAAACTAAAAGATTGAATATTTAAAATGTTAATTTGGATGGCATTATACCCGGCGATGATTGAATGTTGCTGAAGATTAGAGGTGTTATGACTGTTGAAAAGGGGAAAGATATATTGGAATGGGCCTGATGCACTTGCAGATAAAACAGTCTTTTGCAGCACGTTTACCAATTTTTCTTTAGCTGTAAGGAATATTTTTACCAGAAAATGTACAAATTTAAGGAAGAAATATGTGGAGACACAAAATAGACATAAATAAAAATGTATATCACTTGAAAAAGTATGTGAAGTATTGCACAATATTAATGTGAAGAATTTCACAAACAACTTAGTTTAAAACAAACGGCAAAGGAATGATGAGTCATGAGAAACCAAAAAGTCAACCGTACAGTTTTGATCGGTGCGGGTTTTGTTGGAAGCAGTTATGCATTTACGTTAATTAACCAAGGTATCACAGACGAACTTGTGATCATTGATTTAAATAAAGACAAAGCAATGGGCGATGTCATGGATTTAAACCACGGTAAAGCATTTGCCCCGCATCCTGTGAAAACATGGTACGGCACATATGAGGACTGCAAAGACGCCGACATTGTCTGCGTATGCGCCGGAGCAAACCAAAAGCCGGGTGAAACCCGTCTGGATCTTGTCGAAAAAAACTTGAGAATTTTCAAAGGAATTATCGGAGAAGTCATGGCCAGCGGTTTTGACGGCATCTTCCTTGTCGCTACAAACCCGGTCGACATCTTGACTTACGCAACTTGGAAATTCAGCGGACTTCCGAAAGAACGCGTTATCGGAAGCGGTACAACACTTGATACAGCCCGCTTCCGTTACTTGCTCAGCGAGTATTTCGGTGTCGCTGCCCACAATGCGCACGGCTACATCATTGGTGAACATGGAGATACAGAGCTGCCTGTGTGGAGCCACGCGAATATCGGCGGAGTTCCCGTCAGCGACTTGCTGAAAAGAAATGAGAAATACAAAGCGGAAGATCTTGATGAACTGTTTGACAATGTCAAAAACGCCGCTTACCACATTATCGAGAAAAAAGGTGCGACATACTACGGAGTTGCTATGAGCCTCGCGCGTATCACGAAAGCGATTTACCGCAATGAAGAAGCGATTTTGACCGTGAGCGCACATCTTGAAGGCGAATTTGGGGAAAATGATGTTTATATCGGAGTTCCGGCGGTTGTCGGCCGATGCGGAGCGAGGGAAATTATTGAGCTCGACCTGAATGAAAAGGAAAAACAGCAATTCAAGCATAGCGCAGGTGTGTTAAAAGCAATTTTAAAACCGCATTTTGAACTGCAGGCGTAACTGAACATCATGAAGATACTAACATCATGAAGATTGCGAGATGATGAAAATGTGGCAACAGATATACGATCCGTTTGGGAATCTGTTTATCAGCGCTTTTGCCGCCATTCTGCCGATTCTTTTCTTTCTCCTTGCATTGACCGTGCTGAAGATGAAAGGAATCATCGCGTCATTTTTGACGCTGGCGGTCAGCTTTATTGTAGCGGTGTTCTTTTTTCACATGCCGGCTGCGAAAGCTGTCTCCGCCGTTTTACTTGGAATTGCAAACGGCCTTTGGCCGATCGGATATATTGTCCTGATGGCTGTATGGCTTTACAAAATTTCTGTCAAAACCGGAAAGTTTAAAGTGATCAGAGCGAGCATTGCCGGGATTTCGTCTGACCAGCGGCTTCAGCTATTGCTGATCGGGTTCAGTTTTAACGCCTTTTTGGAAGGCGCGGCAGGCTTCGGCGTGCCGATTGCGATCAGCGCCGTTCTTCTTGTCGAGCTTGGTTTTAAACCTTTGAAAGCAGCATCCCTATGTTTAATTGCGAATGCGGCATCCGGCGCCTTTGGAGCGATCGGAATTCCGGTCATCACAGGAGCGCAGATGGGAGGCTTGACACCGGTTGAGCTTTCCAGAACGCTCGCTTTGATGCTGCCGTTCATCACTTTCTTTGTCCCGTTCCTGCTCGTTTTCATACTGGACGGGTTTAAAGGAATAAGGGAAACGCTGCCGGCTCTCCTTGTATTAAGCGGAAGCTATACGGCGGTGCAGACTTTAACGATGATTGCATTGGGGCCGGAGCTTGCAGACATTTTGGCCGCTTTAATCAGCATGGGAGCGCTGGCGCTGTTTTTGAAAAAATGGCAGCCGCGTCACATATACAGAGAAACCGGGAATGAACATGAACCCGCTGAAAAATATCATGCAGCAGACATTATGAAAGCCTGGTCTCCGTTTTATATCTTGACCGCTGTCATTGCGGTGTGGAGCCTGCCTGGTTTCAAAGGGCTTTTTCAGGAAGGCGGATGGCTGAAACAATCGACGATTTTATTCAATATGCCTTTTCTTCACCGGGAAGTGCTGAAAACGCCGCCGATAGCCCCGGCCCCGGCACCGCTTGATGCCGTGATGAAGCTTGACTTCATTTCAGCGACGGGTACGGCGATACTGATCGCCGTGATCATCACGATTGTGCTGAGCCGAAACCTCAGTTTCCGCGGAGGACTTTCCAGTTTGAAAGAGACGGTCAAGGAACTGTGGCTTCCCATTCTGACCATTTGCTTTGTGATGGGTTTCGCAAACCTGGCCAATTATGCCGGATTGAGTTCAACCATCGGACTGGCGCTCGCCAAAGCAGGGGATATTTTTCCGTTCGTCAGTCCCGTATTGGGCTGGATTGGCGTGTTTATCACAGGTTCAGTCGTCAGCAACAATGCATTATTCGGCCACCTGCAAGCTGTCACCGGAGCGCAAATCGGGACAAGTTCAGCGTTGCTGCTTGCCGCCAATACCGCGGGAGGCGTGATGGCTAAGCTGATCTCACCGCAGTCGATTGCGATTGCAACAGCCGCGGTTCAAGAGACAGGGCAGGAATCAAAGCTTTTCAGCCGAACCGTTAAATACAGCTTGGTCCTGCTTTTCATCATTTGCATTTGGACGTTTGCACTTTCAAAGCTTGGCATATAAAGAAGAGCCTTTTCCCATAACCGGGAAAAGGCTTCAGCGTGTCGAGAAACCCTCGCATTCGTTGTCAGGCCTGCGCGTCGGTGCTCACGAATTCCAACATTCGCTCCGCTCCGATGCTCGGCCTTCCTAGACTGCAAGGGTTTTCAATCACGCTGAAAGGTAGACAAAATCACAAAACTAAAAGTCGTTTTGAGATTTTGTCTACAATCTGAAACCTTTTCCCATAACGGGAAAAGGCTTTTTAAGCTGTTTGATCTATCATGTCCTCTTTTTGAATACATTGTACAAGTTATCCGCGGAAGGAGGACGCGATATGTTAAACATCTTCCTGAGTTATGTGTTGTTGGGCTTGTCTTTGGCCGCACCTGTCGGCCCTGTGAATGCGGCGCAGATCGACAGGGGTATGAAAGGCGGCTTCTTTCATGCCTGGCTGTTTGGACTTGGCGCTGTGACGGCGGATGTCTTATATATGGCTTTAATCTACTTTGGAGTCGCTCAATTTTTGACAGCGCCATTTTTAAAAACGTTTTTATGGCTGTTTGGTTTTTTTGTTTTAACCTATACAGGGATCGAGAGTCTGGTCAAGGCGAAGGATGTATCGCTGATGAGAGGTGCGGGAGAGAAAGGGTCATACCACAAATCTTTCTTGTCTGGGCTGGTGATCTCCCTTTCAAACCCGCTGAGCATCATGTTCTGGCTCGGCATTTACGGAAGCATTTTGGCGAAAACGGTAGAGACGTACGAATCATACCAGCTGCTGATCTGCAGTTCAGGCATTTTAATCGGGCTTTTTCTGTGGGACTTGGCCATGTCTTTTCTTGCAGGGACATTCAGAACATTTTTAAGCCCGCGGATGATCCAGGCAACGACTTGGCTCGCGGGCATCAGTCTGATTGTTTTCGGATGTTACTTCGGCTACCAGGGGATGCTCGAACTGCTGAAGGCGGGAGGCTGATTATGTCTGCCCGTTTTTCTGTTCCTGATGGGCCCACCTTTTTTTCATCAGCATCGTCACAACAGCAATAACGGCAAGAAACAGAAGGCTCACAAAAAAGCCGGGCCTGCTGTTTTTTTCAAATAACGTACCCGAAACGGCAAATAAAATCAGGACGAGTGCTGTGACAATCTGGACATTCCCTTTCATTTTCGGTTTTGTGAGCTTTTTGCTGGAAAGCAGGATGAACATCCAGTTATAGAGCAGCATTAAGCTGGCGGCCGTCGTCATATGTTCATAAAGCTGCTTCGGCAAAAGCAGCGACAGGACGATGGAAGCAGCGAGAACGAACACCGTCAAGCCGAGTGCCGGCCACGATACTTTCGCCTTTTCTTTTTTCGCAAAGCAGGCGGGAGCATCACCATTTTTCGCCATTGTTCCCATCAGTGTGGTGACAGCAAACAAGGAAGCAGTCAGCGTTGAAAAACCGGCGATAATAAAAATGCCGTTGAAAATATCCATGATCAAATCGAGATGAAAGTCTTTTAATGACGTAATAAACGGGCTGTTCTGTTCGGTAAATGTCCCGCGGGGTACAAGGAGCATGGCCAGCCCGATCGATGCGACGTAGATCACAGCAAGGATTATGAGCATCAGGCTGCCTGACTTTGATGAATCTTTCGGGTCTTTTAAGTGAATTGCCATCAGACCCATGACTTCGATTCCACCATAGGCGTAAAATGTGTAAATCAACCCCGTCCACAATCCCATGAAGCCGAAAGGAAACAATTCGTGAACCCGGTCAGGAAACTGTACTTCAGGCGTTTTCCCGGGCAGCAGCCCGCACAATGCCAAGACAGCGATGATGATAAACATTAAGATGGCCGCCGTTTTCAACACGGCCAGTATGTTTTCCGTTTTTTCAAAACTGCTGCGCCCTGTGAAAATGACGATCAGTCCGAGAATCGCATAAATGGAGGCGAACACCCACAACGGAACCTGGTTAAACCAATGGCGTGTAAACAGGGAGATCGCCGTCAGCTGACTCCCGATAATCAGCATTTCCGATGACCAGTAGACCCAGCCATTGCTAAACCCCGCCCAATTGCCGAAGGCCTCCCTGGCATAAGAACAAAAAGACCCTTCAACAGGATGATCCGCCGTTAATTTCGCCAGCTGCTGAAAGACGAGAAAAGTGCCGAGGGCAGCAAGAAGAAAGGCGGCTAATACGGAAAAGCCGCTTTTCTTAATGGCGATGCTTGAACCGAGAAAAAACCCCGTTCCAATTGTGCAGCCGACTCCGATCATGGAGAGCTGCCACCATTTTAAATCTCCTTTTTTCGCTTGTCGTTTCATCGTTTCAACCCCTCTAAATCTTCTTGTTATTTTGCCAGGGGACGCCTTTTTTATTCACGAAGAAAAGAGGGAGGAAAGGCTCTCTGCGCACCTCAATATTCACTTTGAAATAAAACATATGCTATAGTTAAAGACATAATCATTACGGTTCATTCAGTCAAAAGGAGGAATGACGGATGACTTTACAAGAAAAAATCATGCAGGAACTGAATGTAAAGCCTTCTATCGAACCGAAACAGGAAATTGAAAAAAGGGTCGGTTTTTTAAAAAGCTATTTGAAAAAAACGGGTGCCAAAGGTTTTGTTTTAGGCATTAGCGGAGGACAGGACTCGACATTGGCGGGCAGGCTTGCCCAGCTGGCTGTTGAAGAATTGAGAGAAGAAGGCGTTCAGGCGGAATTTATTGCGGTCCGCTTGCCTTACGGCGTTCAGCAGGATGAAGATGACGCCCAGCTGGCGCTGAAATTTATCCAGCCGGACAAATCTTTTGCTTTTGACATTGCTTCAACTGTAGGCTCATTTGCTGCTCAATATCAGTCAGTCACGGGAGAGGCGCTTGCCGATTTTCATAAAGGCAATGTAAAAGCAAGAGTCCGGATGATTGCCCAATATGCGATCGGGGGTCAAAATCAGCTGCTGGTGATCGGAACAGACCATGCTGCAGAAGCTGTTACCGGATTCTTCACAAAATACGGAGACGGAGGCGCAGACCTTTTGCCGCTGACAGGATTGACAAAGCGCCAGGGCAGACGCCTGCTGGAAGAACTGGGAGCGCCTGAGCGGCTTTATACGAAGTCTCCGACCGCCGATTTGCTTGATGAAAAACCTCAGCAATCCGATGAAACAGAGCTCGGCCTGACGTATGATAACATCGACGACTACCTTGAAGGAAAAGCTGTCTCCAGCGAGGTGGCAGAGGCTATCGAAAAACGCTATAAGGCATCCGAGCACAAACGCCAAGTCCCTGCTTCAATGTTTGACGACTGGTGGAAATAGCAAAAAAGAGGCTGACTTCAGCCTCTTTTTTATTAACAGGCACCCTATATCATTCCAGCTGGATTTGTCATATAATTAAGATATTTGATTCCTTTATGCAAGGAGGAGTATAAGCTGGAAATGAATGCCGCAATGAGAGATAAGAATATCGTGCTGATCGGGTTTATGGGCGTCGGGAAAACAACCATCGGTCAGCTTCTGTCAAAGAAATTAGACCGCGACTTTATCGATATCGACCAGCAGATCGAAAAAGACTTTCAAATGACTATTCCGGAGATGTTTAAACAAAAAGGGGAAGCGTTTTTCAGACAGACTGAAAAAGAATATATTTTTCAGATGTGCGAACATACAATGGGCAGCATCGTATCTTTAGGGGGAGGCGCTTTCCAACAGGAGGACATCAGAAAGAAGTGCCTCGAACACTGCTTTGTCATCTTTCTTGATTTAACATGGGAGAGTTGGAAGCAGCGGATGGATCTCTTGATTGAGAACAGGCCGGTTCTTCATAACCGCTCAATCGAAGAAATGAAACAGCTGTTCAATGAGAGAAAGAGCATCTATGCATTCCACAACTTGAAAGTGGAAACAGATAACCGGTCTGCCGAGGAAACGGCCGACTACATTGTGGAGATACTTGGGCTTGGTCAGTCTTAAACAAACGTTTAATTAAGCTGTTTCTATCGCTGTGTAAATATACTGGAATAAGCAAAGAGCCAATGATTTGTCTGATCATTGGCTCTTTCGGTCTTGTTTGACCGTTTGGCTCATGCTATCCGCCCCTCCGCCATAAAAACGGGCAGGCCAAAGAATGCACGGCAGCCACTTCTCTGGATAAGATATTTTCTGGCTCTGCGACCGCAAAAAAGTCGCTTATTGCCGGATCGAGCACTATAATGTAAATAATAAAACGATAGACTGGCGGTGCACTTATCATGAAAGAGCGAATTCAAGAAGAACTGAAAAACATTGAAGCGACATATGGTGTTAAAATCCTCTATGCGGTTGAATCGGGCAGTAGGGCCTGGGGCTTTCCCTCACAGGACAGTGATTACGACGTTAGATTTATTTATGTCCATCAAAAAGACTGGTATCTGTCAATTGATGCAAAGCGCGATGTGATTGAACTGCCGATTGACGATTCTCTCGATATCAGCGGCTGGGAGTTGACAAAAGCGTTAAGACTGTTTAGGAAATCAAACCCTCCGCTTCTCGAATGGCTTTCCTCGGGAACGGTTTATTATGAAGCCTATTCGCTGGCGGAAAAAATGAGGCAGCTGAAAAGCCGCGCCTTTTCTCCAGTCTCCTGCATGTATCATTATCTCAATATGGCATCAGGGAATTTCCGCCACTATCTGCAGCGGGAAGAAGTGAAAATCAAAAAATATTTTTATGTGCTCCGCCCAATTCTGGCTTGCCAGTGGATTGAAAGCCGCCGGACGGTTCCTCCGATTGAATTTCAGGTTTTGCTTGACGAACTTACGGAAGATGGACCGCTGAAAACGGAAATCCATCAGCTGCTTGAAAGGAAAAAGAAAGGGGAGGAGTTCAATCTTGAACCTCAAAACCCCATTCTCCACGCATTTATTGATCGTGAATTGGAGCGGCTTCAGACGGTAGCCAAAGCCTATAAAACGGATCATGAAGATCTGACGCAGGAGCTTGACCGGGTGTTTAGAGAAACGCTAGACGAGGTGTGGGCATAACATAGTATTCCCTTTAAGTATTCTTAAAGGGTTTTTTCTTTGCATTCATAGGGAAATGGTTGAGTATAACAGAAAGCGTTTTCAAACAAAGTGGCGCGGAACGGCAGAAAGGGCATTCGCAAAAAGGGGTTCGCCGAAAACGCATCCTGTTCTTTACCGAAGTTTCTTCCTAATTCTATTGTCGTATACCATACAAGTTTTAGGCAGAAAGTTTCTGAAAAAATCCCAGCAGATGTAAAACATTGTGGAAAAACCACAAAAATCGTCAGCTTTTTTGTTTTTTCGAAATATTGTGAATCGACCCTTAGCTCTTATAAAATTAAGAATATAAAGAAATATTTCATGAGATGGCGGGGTGTGAGTAATGGAAGTGATAACAAGAGACTTTTTCCTATTCTTATCTAAAAGCAGCATCCTGAATCGCCTGGCGAGAAATTGGGGGAGTTCCGTCGCGACCGGAAAAATTATCGGAGGAAAAGATTTTGAAGCTTCAATTCCGATTATTAAGGAGCTGAACGAACAAGGGTTGACTGTCACAGTTGATCACTTGGGCGAATTTGTAGACAGCAGGGAAGTCGCAAGGGAACGCACGCAGGAATGCATTCGGACCATTCAGCTGATTGCTCAGGAACAGCTTAATTCACATGTTTCATTAAAGATGACGTCACTGGGGCTCGATATTGACCTTGACCTTGTCAGGGATAATATGACCAGCATTCTGGAATGTGCCGAACAGCACAAAGTGATGGTCACAATCGATATGGAAGATGAAGTGCGCTGCCAAAAGACGCTTGACCTCTTTAAGGAGTTCAGGCAGAAATACGAGTATGTCAGCACGGTCCTGCAGGCTTACTTGTACCGGACCGAACAGGATTTGGAGGAGCTTAATCCGTATAATCCGTTTTTCCGTCTTGTGAAGGGAGCTTATAAAGAATCGCCGCAAGTGGCGTTTCCTGACAAAAAAGATGTGGATGAGAATTACAAAAAGCTCATTAAAAAGCAGCTGCTGAGCGGCCATTACACAGCCATCGCAACTCATGACGACAAGATGATTGATTACACCAAAGAAATTGCGAAAGAGCATCAAATCGGCAAAGACCGCTTCGAATTTCAAATGCTGTACGGGATGCGCAGCAAAACTCAGCTGGAACTGGTGAAGGAAGGCTACAATATGCGCGTGTATCTTCCTTACGGAGACGACTGGTACGGTTACTTTATGAGACGGCTTGCCGAACGGCCTGCCAACATCGCTTTTGCGTTTAAAGGCATGACGAAGAAATAAAACGATAAAAAGGGGAGATTAGCATGACAACACCTTACAAACACGAACCATTTACAAATTTCGGGATCGAAGAAAACCGGAAGGCATTCGAAAAAGCTCTGGAAACGGTAAATAACGAATGGCTGGGTCAGTCCTATCCTCTTGTTATCGATGGAGAAAGGTATGAAACGGAAGACAAGATCGTATCGATCAATCCTGCAAACAAAGAAGAAGTTGTAGGCACTGTATCCAAGGCTACTCAGGATCATGCGGAAAAGGCCATTCAGGCGGCTGCGAAAGCGTTTGAAACTTGGAGGTACACAGATCCTGAAGAAAGAGCGGCTGTTTTATTCCGCGCGGCTGCCAATGTGCGCCGCAAAAAGCATGAGTTTTCTGCGCTTTTAGTCAAAGAAGCAGGGAAACCTTGGAATGAAGCGGATGCGGATACGGCAGAAGCGATCGATTTTATGGAATACTATGCGCGGCAAATGATTGAGCTTGCGAAAGGAAAGCCGGTTAACAGCCGTGAAGGCGAACGCAATCAATATGTGTACACACCGACTGGTGTTACGGTTGTTATTCCGCCTTGGAACTTCCTCTTCGCGATCATGGCCGGAACGACGGTTGCGCCGATCGTGACAGGAAACACGGTTGTTCTGAAGCCCGCAAGCGCAGCGCCAGTCATTGCTGCCAAGTTCGTTGAAGTGCTCGAAGAAAGCGGACTTCCAAAAGGAGTAGTCAACTTTGTCCCTGGAAGCGGAGCTGAAGTCGGGGATTACCTGGTGGATCATCCGAAAACAAGCATCATTACGTTTACAGGTTCAAGGGAAGTCGGAACGCGCATTTTTGAGCGCGCAGCGAAGGTTCAGCCTGGTCAGACACACTTAAAACAAGTGATTGCTGAGATGGGCGGAAAAGATACGGTCGTCGTTGATGAGGACTGTGACATTGAATTGGCTGCACAATCAATTTTCACATCTGCCTTCGGCTTTGCAGGCCAAAAATGTTCAGCAGGTTCACGTGCTGTCGTGCATGAAAAGGTATATGACGAAGTATTGAAGCGTGTGATCGAAATTACGGAGTCCAAGAAAGTCGGAGAGCCTGACAGCGCGGACGTTTACATGGGACCTGTCATTGACCAGGCATCGTTTAATAAAATCATGGACTATATCGAAATCGGAAAAGAAGAAGGCCGTTTAGTCAGCGGAGGAAAAGGCGATGATTCAAAAGGGTACTTCATCGATCCGACGATCTTTGCCGATCTGGATCCGAAAGCCCGGTTAATGCAGGAAGAAATTTTCGGACCTGTTGTTGCTTTCTCGAAAGTCAGCAGCTTTGATGAGGCGCTGGAGGTTGCCAACAACACCGAATACGGCCTGACAGGCGCGGTCATTACTAAAAACCGCGACCATATCAACAGAGCAAAACAAGAATTCCATGTCGGAAATCTGTATTTCAACCGCAACTGTACAGGGGCGATCGTCGGCTACCATCCGTTTGGCGGTTTCAAAATGTCGGGAACCGATTCTAAAGCGGGCGGACCTGATTATCTTGCACTTCACATGCAGGCGAAGACGATCAGCGAAACGTTTTAAGGTGTAAGAAAAGGGGTTAAACAGGGGGACGAAGGCAGCCTTTCATAGGCTGCCTTCAAAAAAAGAGAAATTAGTCTAAAAATTTAGATAAACGGCAACTTGGGGGGAGATTCTTATTCAGAACGTACAATTGATCATTTCCATCGTGATTTACATGGTAGGGATGCTTTATATTGGGTATTACGCTTACAAACGGACAGCAAACCTCTCAGACTATATGCTTGGCGGACGAACGCTCGGGCCTGCTGTCACGGCGCTCAGCGCCGGCGCATCAGACATGAGCGGCTGGCTTTTGATGGGGCTGCCGGGCGCCATGTTTGCAACAGGCCTGAGCGGTTCGTGGATTGTCATCGGACTCGTACTCGGCGCTTGGGCGAACTGGATATTTGTAGCGCCGCGTCTAAGGTCATACACCGAAGTAGCGGGCAATTCAATCACTATCCCTGCATTTTTAGAAAACCGTTTTCATGACAAATCAAAGATCCTGTGAATATTTTCCGGAGTCGTCATTATTACCTTTTTTACGTTTTATGTATCATCTGGAATGGTTTCCGGGGGCGTTTTATTTAACAGCATATTTAATTTGGATTACCATGCAGGGCTGTGGATCATTTCAGGCGTTGTCGTGGCCTACACGCTTTTCGGCGGGTTTTTGGCAGTCAGCTGGACGGACTTTGTCCAAGGCATCATTATGTTTGTCGCGTTAATTCTTGTTCCGATTGTGACGGTCATTCAGACGGGAGGACCTGGAGAAGCCTTCAGCGAGATCCAGTCGATCGATCCAAACCTCCTCAATATTTTTAAAGGTACGAGCGTCCTCGGCATCATCTCCTTGTTCTCATGGGGCCTCGGCTATTTTGGACAGCCTCATATTATCGTGCGCTTTATGGCGATATCCTCCATCAAGGAAACGAAGAAAGCGCGCCGGATCGGCATGGGTTGGATGATCTTTTCAAGTGCGGGCGCACTGCTGACCGGATTGCTCGGTATTGCGTATTACTCGAAGAATGGGCTTCACTTGGATGATCCGGAGACCATCTTCATTCAATTGGGTAACATCCTGTTTCACCCTCTAATCACAGGATTTAATCTCGGCGATTTTGGCAGCGGTTATGAGTACAATTTCCTCCCAGCTGCTTGTGACATCAAGTTCTCTAACTGAAGATTTATACAAAACACTATTTAAGCGCTCTGCATCTGATAAAGAACTCGTCTTTTTCGGACGGCTTTCGGTTTTGGCGGTTTCCATTGTCGGACTCTGTCTCGCCTGGACAAAAAACAATACGATTCTCGGTCTTGTCAGCTATGCTTGGGCGGGTTTCGGAGCGTCGTTCGGCCCCGTGGTCATCTTAAGTTTGTTTTGGAAGAGGATGACAAAATGGGGGGCGCTTGCCGGAATGGTTGCCGGAGCGCTTACCGTCATCATTTGGGCGGAAGCCGGGCTTTCCGATGTTCTTTATGAAGTGATTCCGGGCTTTGCCGCCAGCTTGCTGTTTGTGTTTGTCGTCAGTCTATTGACGTCAAAACCGGAGCAGCAGGTGCTTGATGAATTCGAGCAATACAAACAAACGCTGTAACGATGACGGAGATGGGGAACCATTCTCCGTCTCTCTTTTTATAGGCCTTCTCCCCCTTCTAACAGGGGATTGATCCCATTTTTTTAAAAGTCGCATATAAGTCTATACAAGAGTGTAAAGGAGAAGTATGATTAAGTTAAAAACGAGTAGGAGAAAGGATATGGAAGAGCTATTAGAACAAGTTGTTTCTCTTTCAAACATTAATGAGATCATTGACTTTATCAGCGGGGAGCTGAAAAAGCCGGTCATACTGGAAAGCGCAGATTTTTTCTTATTAGCTTACAACTCCTATTATATTAACCATTTTGATGCAGCAAACCAGCAAACGATTTTCTCCAAAAAATGTCCGCTGCCGATCTTTGAAAAGTTCGTCGAAGAAGGCATTATTGATCAATTGAAAACGATTCCGACTCCTTTTCGGGTAAAACAGATTGAAGAAATCGGCTTAAACCAGCGGGTTGTCGTCAGCGCCAAGCATAAAGACGAAATAATGGGCTATATCTGGGTGCAGGAGATTGAAGACAACCTGTCTGATGAAGAGCTTGATTTCTTATATCAAGCTTCCTTTCATGTCGGGAAGATCATTTATAAGAAAAAACGCCTCAAACAAGAAAAAGAAGAACAGGCGGAAGAGCTTTACAAAAAGGCAATTAACGATCAGTTTCAAACGGAAAAAGAGCTGAAGGCCGCCGCCGATAAAGCGAACGTCGTCCTGCCGGCCGTGTTTACCGTCATGGTGCTTCAAGTCGTTGACGGGGAGGATGAACTGCTCGAAGATCTAAAGGAAACGATCCGGTCTTATTTAAACCTGAAAGACAACATCAGTCACGTACTGGAGGATCATTCGAATATCGCAATCATTGTCGGCAGTGTGTCGCGCAAGCGTTCCGCGCTGGCCGCTGCCTCAGAACTGATCAACCGTCTGTTGACCCATTTGCGCTCGCAAATGCTGCCTCTTATTTTAATCGGGGTCGGCAATGAGTACAGCAGCCCGCTGTCCCTTGGCAGAAGCTACAGAGAGGCGCTCCAAGTGACGAAAGCAGCGGAAATCACGGGAAGCCAGGAACACATTCCCTATGAATACCAAAAGCTCGGGCTTTTCAGGTATCTTGATCAAATCGCCGCAAAAAACGATCATCTGCAATATTTAAACCCGGACCTTCAGCTGCTGAAAGAAAAAGATAAAGAAAGCCACACCGAATTTTTGAGAACGCTTGAAATTTATCTCGTCAACAACTGCAAGGTCAAGCCATCCGCAGAACAGCTGTTTATCCACCAAAACACGCTCAACTACCGTATCAAACAAATATTGGAAATGACATCGATCGATCTCAATGATTTTAATACTAGATGTCAATTGTTTATCGATTTAATGCTGATGAAGAAAGCAGGCTACAAATCGTAAACAGAAAAAGAAAAGCCGGTGCATGAAGTGCCGGCTTTTAATATGTCCGATAAACGTAAGGATCTTTCGGCTCTTTTATAGGAGACCAATCCTTCACCTTCATCACAGGAATCGTAGATTTGAAAGGCTGATAGTATTCGGAAGACAGCGTTCCTTTTACATGGAGCCACTGATCGTCTTTAATATTCGTATGTTCAGGGAATTCGACCAGCATACCGTAGACTCCCGAGTCGGCGATGCAATGAATGATTCCGAAGCGGAGAACAAACAGCTGTTTATCATTGATCGCTTCCCCTTTAAAGGCAAAACCGTCGAATTCGATCGTTCGGTCAAGGAATTCTCCCGGATATTGATAGATCGTTTCCATGCCCTTCAAAAAATCATCGTCTTTTAATGAAATATGCTGTTTTCCTTTATAATTTTTCAGCGCTTTATTCATCAATTCATCGTACCCTTCCTCGCCGTAGTAGATGCTTGTATCAGGGCGCAGGTACTGGGTTTGGGCATAATGCTCCGGCTGTTCGATCGCTTTGAACGAGAAGCCCTTCGACTTGACGATATTGGAATCAAGCGTCGCTGCCGGCAGAAAAAGTCCGGTGCATAAAGGGAAGATGAACACGAAATAAATGAACATCCTTTTCAGAAAAGGCTTATCTTTTTCATGATCGTGATCATGGCCGCATCCGCAGTCGCGGTCACATCCTTTTTCGTCTGAGCCTTTCATATAAATGTAGAATTGCACCGCTGTCAAAATGGCCAGAAGAAAAATAGCGATGTATGAAAGGTAAGCATATTTCATATTAATATATTTTGTCAGATTGCCGGATGCATGAAGATGAAAAAAGAAAAACGTAAACAACATTAAAATGAATGTGCGAAACATGTTCTCACCCCTTTACCAACAGTGATCCGGCTAAGACAATAACGGCGATGTAGGCGACTAAGACAAACACAAAACGTTTTTTAAAGATGCCGAGCATCATCAGCAGATTTTTAATGTCCACCATCGCTCCGAATACAAGAAAGGCGATAAGTGAGCCGAGTGAAAACGTGCTGCTGAAAGAAGAAGCAATAAAAGCGTCGACCTCTGAACAAAGGGACAGCACAAATGACAACCCCATCATAACAAGGGATGAAGACACATCATTCTGCCCGATCGCCAAAAGAGTCGATGTTTTAATATACGTCTGCATCGCTGCTGCGACAAATGCGCCGATGATCAAATATTTTCCGACTGAGAAAAACTCGTCAACTGCATGGCGGAGCGTCCCGCCGAGCTTTTGCAGGAAAGACTGGCTCTCATGGACATGGTGGTGATGTCCGTGCGTCCCGTTTTCGATCAGCTGATTCCCTTTAAATTGATAAGAGATGATCAGCCCGGCAATGAGAGACACCGCAATCGCCAACCCGCCCCGGTAGAACACGACATCCCATTTGTTTCCGAAAGCGATGAATGTCGAGAATAATACAATCGGATTGATGATCGGGGCCGTCAGCATGAAGGCGACCGCCGCATGAAGCGGCACTCCCTTTAAAAGCAGCCTGCGGGCAATCGGAACGATGCCGCACTCGCAAGCCGGAAACAATACCCCGGCAAATGTTCCTGACAAAACGGCGAGAAATCGGTTTTTCGGAATGATTTTCGCCATCATCTCCTCCGTCACAAACATTTGAATCAAACCTGATATAAAAACCCCGATCAAGACGAACGGAATCGCTTCTATTAATATACTGATAAATATTGAGTTCAGCTGCAGAAAGGATTGTGAAGCCACAAAAAAACCTCCGCGCAAATCCATATTTTTAGTTTCAATCTAGCATTATAACATAAATTGAAAAAAGCGGTTTTGTGTGGCGGGGGTCAGATAATGGGAGGCGCATGAGTAACAGAATCAATACACAGCCTTGAAAGGGAATGTTATGATAAGAATATTCAAAAAATGAAAAGAAGAGGGGAAAGAAAAGATGCAGCAGCCTTATGATATGCCGCTTGAACAGCTTTATCAGTATAAACCTGAACGGACGGCACCGGCCGATTTTAAAGAGTTCTGGAAGGGTTCATTGGAGGAATTGGCAAATGAAAAAGCGGGACCGCAGCTTGAACCGCATGAATATCCGGCTGACGGGGTAAAAGTCTACTGGCTTACATACAGAAGCATCGGGGGAGCGCGAATTAAAGGCTGGTACGCAGTACCCGACCGCCAAGGGCCTCATCCTGCGATCGTCAAATACCACGGCTATAACGCAAGCTATGACGGAGACATTCACGATATTGTCAATTGGGCTCTTCACGGCTATGCGGCATTCGGTATGCTGGTCCGCGGACAGAACAGCAGTGAAGATACAGAGATCTCTCATCACGGACATGTACCCGGCTGGATGACAAAAGGAATCCTCGATCCGAAAACATATTACTACAGAGGGGTCTATTTAGATGCCGTACGAGCAGTCGAAGTGGTCAGCGGTTTTGCTGAAGTCGATGAAAAGCGGATCGGGGTGATCGGGGCAAGCCAAGGAGGCGGGCTGGCCGTCGCGGTTTCGGCGCTGTCCGATATTCCAAAAGCAGCCGTGTCAGAATACCCTTATTTAAGCAATTTTCAACGAGCGATCGATACAGCGATCGACCAGCCATATCTCGAAATCAACTCCTTTTTCAGAAGAAACACCAGTCCGGATATTGAGCAGGCGGCCATGCATACCCTGTCTTATTTCGATGTCATGAACCTTGCCCAATTGGTCAAAGCGACCGTACTCATGTCGATCGGACTGGTTGACACCATCACTCCGCCATCCACCGTCTTTGCGGCTTACAATCACTTGGAAACGGATAAAGAAATAAAAGTGTACCGTTATTTTGGACACGAATACATCCCGCCGTTCCAAACCGAAAAGCTGGCGTTTCTGAGAAAGCATCTGAAATAAATAAAAGCGAACACCCGGTGAAGACGGGTTTTTTTTATGTCTTGATTTAAGAATATATCGTATTATAAGATGTAATTAGAGAGGGTGATGAAAGTGAATACGGAACAAACCATAGAAGTGATGAATCAGAACTGGACGGATATTTACTACCATCTGCACATGAAACATGATGATCAATTGTCTCACCAAGCGGTTCGGATGCTTCAGCATATCGAAAAAAACCGCTTTGTGACCATTGGCCATTTAGCAAGATTGTTGGATGTCTCTCATAATACGGCATCAGAACATGTGAAAAGACTAATACAAAAAGGGCTTGTACAGAAAAACAGGGACAGCAGCGATGAACGCAAAGTCTACGTCACGTTAACGCCTGAAGGTGAAGAAGCAGTGAAACGGCATACGAGACTTAATCCGAAAAAACTGCAAAAGGTGCTGGAGCAATTAAATGAGGAAGAAGTCGAAATGGTTAAAACAGCATTTTCCTTGTTAAGCCGGGAGGCAAAATCATGTTTTTAATAGTAAAAATCGGGGTTTCTGCAATATTGATTGCCATTATAACCGAGATTGCACGAAAATCGCCTGAAATGGGCGGAATGATTGCGGCTTTGCCGCTTGTCAGTCTGCTGAGTTTATTTTGGCTGAGTGTACAAGGGGAATCTTTAAAGCATTTAAGCCAATTTGCGAAAGGCGTGCTATGGGGGTTTCCAGCCACAGCGGTTCTTCTTTTGATCGTGGTTTTGAGTTTAAAAGCATCATTCCCGGTTATCATTTCTGTTGTATTTGGAATATGCGGATGGGGCGGGTGTTTAATGCTGCAAAAGGCTCTCATCCATGCAATATTCGGGTGAAAGGCGGGTTGTCCTTTGGTATAAGGAGCTGCCTGTGCTGCCGCACAAGCAGCCTAAGAAGGTCCGGCGGGGGGATGGAACGGAATAACATTCCGGTCCGAGTCTACCACGTATAAAGCCTGGAGTAGTAAATCATCCTCGCCGGAAAAGGAGCGTCCCGGTATGCTCCGTCCGGCGGGATGGATGTCGACAGAAATCGGAAATAATTGCTCCCGAGTATTTTTAAGTTTATCGGATAAGTCTGGACGGTTTCAGGAGCGAGTTCGTAGGAGAATGCTTGAGCTTTAGTTTGACTGATCATGAACTCTTGATATTCTCCATTTTGAAAGTAATATAAATAGCCCTTTAAACGATGCGCTTCCTGGTTGACCAAAGAGATATACAGACCTTCTCGGCCGGATTTTTCAACGGGGTTTCCTGCTTTGTCAGACAGGTAAATCAATCCCGTTTGAGATGCGCTTCCGCTGTATATTTGACAGTTAACGGGTTCAATATAAGCAGGGTGTGCCGGCAGCCGGTCAGGATGCGGAGCATGTGAAATCAATTCAAAATAGTAGGGCGCTACATAGTCGGCATCCCGATTCCATTTGCAATCGCACTCAGCCTTTGGATCGAACATGAAGGTCTGGGTGATGATATAAACGATATGTCTGCCCGCGGGCACATGCTGGAGCCTGATGTTGATTTCCTTGGACGAATGAGCGGGAACGATGAATGGAAAGGTTTGCGAGGGCCGGTCATTTCCTTCAAAGAAGACGGATATATGAATTCGGTCTTCCTCATTCGCATGGTTGCAGTAGACGTATGAGGCTTGGAAATGGCCAGATGAATCGGTTTGATAGCTTACTTTGTTTCTGTCGATCGTATAAAGGTTTTCTGCGTGAAAATGAGTTGATCTGAGGAAATGAATAATACCGCCTCCGTTTCACAGTATAGTAAGCCGCCGGAGTACCCGGCAGCTTCATATTATTTTTTGATATAAACCTCTGTCCGCTTTTCCAGGAAATCCTGGAGCAAAGCGATCCCCGAGCAAATGGCCCAGTAAATCAAGGCAACTAAAATGTACATCGTCATATAGTCGAATTCCCGTCCGCCGACGATTTTTGCCTGCTGAAACAATTCAGGCACGGTGATCATGGCGGCCAGGGAAGACGCTTTAACGAGATCAAGCATCACGTTCGCAAGAGGCGGGAGCGCAATCCTAACCGATTGAGGGACAATCACGTGGCGCATCGTCTGCCAGTAGGAGAATCCGACCGATTTTGCAGCGTCCCACTGCCCTCTGTCAACGGACGACAGGGCCGAGCGGATAATCTCGGCAATGTATGCGGCGCTGTTGATGCTGAAGCCGATTAAGGCAGCAGCCAAAGCCGTAAATTGGATTCCGATATAAGGAAAACCGAAATAAAGGATAAATAGTATGACAAGGATCGGAACGCCTCTCATAAACGAGATATAGATTCTTGCCGGCCAACGAAGCAAAGCGAGCCCGGACATGCGCCCAAGCGCGATGAAAAAACCGAGAATTAAACCGGCAAACATGCTCGCAAAAGAAATGAAAAGCGTATTCCATATGCCTTGCATCACATAAGGAAACGATTTCGCAGCCAATTCTGCATTAAAAATATACTCCCATTGAATAGAGCCCAATTTAAATCCCTCTATTTATTCACATCGACATCGATATAGTCGATATCCTGCTTTTTCGAAACATCGGCACCGCCGAAAAACTTTTTCGAAATCTTTTTGATTGTGCCGTCCTTCAGCATTTCATCAATCGTTTTGTCGAATTGTTTTTTAAGTTCAGTGTTTCCT
The DNA here is from genome assembly GCF_056155945.1 of Bacillus sp. GM2. Taxonomy (NCBI): domain Bacteria; kingdom Bacillati; phylum Bacillota; class Bacilli; order Caryophanales; family Bacillaceae; genus Bacillus; species Bacillus sp. GM2. The sequence goes on along the minus strand of NZ_JBRKSZ010000008.1, from coordinate 587,117 downwards.
TTTTTCATGATCATGCCTTGCTGATGCGGATAGTATTTAAGATCGGGATGAATTGTCAGATCCAGATCAGGCATTGCGGCGAGCGCGAGCTTTTGAAGGTAGTAGTCGTTTAAGATGACGTCGGTTCTTCCATTCGCTACATCCTTTAAAAATTGATCATTTGTCGCGTTGTCGTAAATGACTTCCTCTGCTCCGTATTTGCGTGCGATATCCATGTAAACTGTCGTAGCTGCACCAGCGGCTTTCTTTCCTTTTAAGTCCTCAAGCGTGTGGATGCCTGATAAGTCTTTTTTGCGGACGATAGCCGTTCCGAATGAATATTTATAAGGCGTAGAGAACAAAAACTTTTCTTTGCGGTCGTCTGTCATCGTAATATCGTTGGCGGCAGCGTCTACTTGTCCGCTCCCCACCGCAGTCAGCATGCCGTCAAAGCCCATTTCTTTAAATTCGACATCCAGGTCGAGCCGTTCAGCCGCTTCACGGATGACTTCAACTTCGTAGCCGGTCAGCTTGTCCTTGCCGGAATCAGTGTCATGATATGAAGTGGGGTAAAGGGTTCCTGAAGTCGCTACCACGATCTTCCCTTTTTCCTTTATCTCATCCCAGGCCGTTTTTTTGTTTTCAGCCTTATTTTGAGCTGTGCTGCATGCAGCTGTTATAAGAGCAAGCGCCAACACAGTTATCAACAATGTAATGCGCTTATACGTATGCAATTTATTCACTTAAAACAATCCTCCTATTCCTTTAGTCAAGTAAACCATAGCACTGAAGTAGGGATTAGGCAATAAGATAATTAGTATTGGGAAAAAATAAAATGATTGATTGTGCAACCTGCTTTACTTTTTAAGGTGAAAGATGGAATCATAAAGGTATTGGCAAATTGAAACATAAGGAGGATAAGAAAGATGAAAAATATTTTAATCATCAACGGGCATGAAGCCTATCCCCATGCAAGAGGACAGCTCAATCACACTATTTTTACAGCGATGGCGGACAAGCTGAGCGAAAAATATGAAGTGAAAAAAACAGTGGTGGCAGACGGCTATCAAATCCCGGAGGAACACGAGAAATTCAAGTGGGCTGATGCCGTTATTTATCAGACGCCTGTTTACTGGTTCAGCGTTCCTGCTTTATTTAAAAAATATATTGATGAAATTTATGAGTACGGGCTTTTTTATCAAGGGTCTGAAGACTACGGAAGAGGCGGACTGTTTACCGATAAAAAGTATATGTTTTCAACCACATGGAACGCGCCGAAGGATGTATTCTCCAAGGCGGGGACATTCTTCGAAGGTAAAAGCCTTGATGAAGCGCTGTTTCATTTGCACAAAATGCAGGAATTCATCGGCATGAAGCCTTTAAAAACATTCTCTGTCCATGATGTAATCAGCAATCCGCAAGTGGATCAATATTTAGCTGATCTGGACGCCCATTTAAAAGAAGTATTTTCGATTTAAGTAAAGAGGTTTGTGCACAAGCGCAGACCTCTTTTTTTCGTTACCCTCCAAGAAAACGTGATACAGTTGAGTAAAAGCAAAGCAGGGGGTGTCCGCATGTTTTTAAAAAAGCTGACTTTACTTCGGGAAGGAGTTCCTTCTTATGCAAAATATCCATTTTCAATTCCTGCTATTCAACATTTAAAAGAACTGACGTTTCAAAAAAACGTAACATTTTTTGTCGGGGAAAACGGATCGGGCAAATCGACGCTGCTTGAAGCAATCGCAGATAAATGCGAATTTAACACAGCCGGCGGGGGAAGAAATAACACATATGAAGTGTACGGCTCCGGATCGGCTCTTGGAGACTATATCAGATTGTCGTGGCTTCCCAAAGTAACAAACGGCTTTTTTCTGCGCGCTGAATCTTTCTATCATTTTGCCACTCATATTGATGAAGTGGATATCACGGGATTTCGAAGCTACGGAGGCAGATCTCTTCACGAGCAGTCGCACGGCGAATCTTTTTTATCGCTTTTCAAGCATCGTTTTAAAGAAAAGGGGATTTATCTTCTAGATGAGCCTGAAGCGGCCTTATCTCCGGCAAGACAGCTGGCATTCTTGAAAATCATTCATGATTTGACGAAATCCAGCCAGGCTCAGTTTATCATCGCTTCCCACTCCCCCATTTTATTAGGGTATCCGGAAGCCGAAATCTTTAGTTTTGATGGTGAACAAATCGCTGAAGTGAACTATGAGGATACGGATCATTACACTTTAACCAAGTATTTTCTTCAGCACCGGGAAAAGCTTTTGGCGGAGCTGTTTTTAGATGACGTTTGATCTGAAACGCGTTTCATAGGATATGATAAGGAGCATCCGGATCAAAATATGAAACAGGAGTTGAGCTATATGATTCATCAGCGACTACGCCCATTTCCAGATCATTTCCTATGGGGATCAGCATCTGCAGCCTACCAGATCGAAGGAGCCTGGAATGAAGACGGCAAGGGGCTTTCGGTTTGGGATGTGTTCACAAAGATTCCCGGAAAAACGTTTAAAGGAAGCAATGGAGACATTGCGGTCGACCATTACCACCGTTTTAAAGAAGATGTTGCTTTAATGGCTGAGATGGGGTTAAAAGCATACCGCTTTTCAGTCAGCTGGCCGAGGATTTTTCCGCAGGGCAGGGGAGAAGCCAATGAAGCGGGTTTGAGATTTTACGATGACTTGATTAATGAGCTCCTTGCTCATGATATTGAACCTGTTTTGACGCTTTATCATTGGGATCTTCCCCAGGCTTTAATGGATGAATACGGCGGCTTTGAATCCAGAAGAATTATAGAGGATTTCAATGCGTATTGCGTTACGCTCTATAAGCGGTATGGAGGCAGGGTTAAATATTGGGTGTCCCTTAACGAGCAAAATTACAACTTTAATCACGGCTTTATCACAGCGATGCATCCCCCGGGTGTGAAGGATAGAAAACGCTTCTATGAGGCTAACCATATTGCATTTCTAGCGAATGCAAAGGCAATCGATTCTTTTCGCCGGTATGTTCCCGATGGAAAAATCGGACCGAGTTTTGCTTATTCGCCTGCATATCCCCTCTCCAGCCGTCCGGATGATATCCTCGCCTTCGAGAATGCCGAGGAATTTACAAACTATTGGTGGCTTGATATGTACTGCCGGGGAACATATCCGGACATCCCTTTAAAGTATCTGAAGGAAAAAGGCTGGGCGCCGACAATTGAAGATGGGGATATGGAGCTTTTAGCAAAAGGAAAACCCGATTTTGTCGGTGTGAATTATTATCAAACCATCACATATGAAATGAATCCTCTTGACGGGGTATCGGAAGGAAAGATGAATACGACCGGCCAAAAGGGAAGCAATCAGGAAACAGGCATGCCGGGTTTATACAAAACAAAAAGGAACCCTCATCTTGAGACATCGAATTGGGATTGGGCCATTGACCCGATCGGTCTAAGAATCGGACTTCGCAGGATTTCCAGCCGCTATGGGCTTCCGCTTTTCATAACGGAAAACGGGCTGGGGGAATTCGATAAGGTTGAAAATGACGGCACGATTCATGATGACTACAGAATTGCCTACTTGCGTGCGCACCTTGAACAATGCAGACAGGCTTTAAACGACGGAGTCGATTTAATCGGCTACTGCAGCTGGTCATTTACAGATTTATTGAGCTGGCTGAACGGCTACCAGAAAAGATACGGTTTCGTTTATATTAACCGTGATGAAGAGAATGTAAAGGACTTGAAGAGAATTAAAAAAGACAGCTTTTACTGGTACCAAAACGTCATTCAGACAAACGGGGAAGAGCTTTAGGAGGGGCGCCGGATGAAACCGGCGCCTTTATCCGTTGTTCAAGCCTGTTTAAAATCGAGAAGATAGGTGATCTGTGCAGTGCCGCTGTGATCAGGCATTATTGTATAGCATGTCAGCTGATAGGCGCCTTGCGGAATATCGCATGTCAATTTCTTGGATAGGACGCTTGCAATTTCTACCCCGTCATAAAGCACTTCGAAAGGAACGGTGACGCGCCTGTTGAAGGAGGGCACCTGTTTTTGGGCATTCAAACGGACTTCTACTGAAGATGCCGTGTTTTCGAGAGCTTCAAACGAGACCGCGTGCTCTCCCGTTGTATATCCTCTTTTAATATCCTCGTCTGTCCAATCCATAACGGGCGGCTTTCCGCCTTTCTGATAAACGGTAAACTGATGGTATGACATCGTCATTTCTTGTGCTTCCCACTTTTTGATCAAAGACCGTACCCCCAGTGTTAATTAATCTTGAAAAGTACTTTCGTCCCGTCCGGATAATCGCTTACCTGATTGCCCACCCAAGATCCTGCTCCACGGTTATCAGACGGGCTGATATACTCGACAGAAGCACCTGTTCCGCCTTCTTCGCACATGGCCATCGGCCACTCGTCGCGGTCATAGCCTGATTTGGAAGGAACATCTTTCAATGAATCCTTTCGGCGTTCGGCGGCTCCGTCCCTGTCGATCGTACAGATTTCGGAGTGCCCTTTTTTGATAGCCTTTCGAATGTGTGCGCCTGTTTCAGGATAGCGGTCCGAAGGAAAAATCAGCACTTCATCGTAGTTTGAGCCGTTTTGCCGGCCCGAAGGCTGGTGTTCTGAAGTGAAAAAGTCGCCAGATACAATACCGATGATCACGACGGCGACGGCGAGCAAGGTGATCAGCAAAGATTTAATCTTGTCCATTCTTGTTGTCCTGCTTTCTTATGTTAAATCATTCGGCCGCAGTGGACCGGAAGTAAATACAACTTTATTATCGTAAAAATGATTTGAGAAATAAAGGGGAGATTAATAAGTTTTTCCTCTTGAAATGCTGAGTTTCCGTCTATCAAATCGCTTTTTTTAAAATTTTGCCGGTCGTTTAGAAAGTTTTAGAGGTTCAAAATTTAAATTTTTCATATGAAAGAAAAACTTTCAGGCCCCCTTTATCAAGCCTTTCTGCGCGAATGATATGAAATACAAGACAGAAAAGGAGCTGATCGAGTTGCTTCGCAAGCTATTGAAGGCACTTCAAAACGGCAAAAACCGACGATACAGCAGCAGCGATTACGGACGGAAATCATACAAAAAGTACAGCAGCAGCGATTATAAAAGAAAAGGGTACGGTCATCGCCATTACAAAAGAAAGCACAAGAAATTTTTCGGCAGCAGCTAAATCACGTGAAAACATTGATAAGATGGCTGTTTGACCGCCCGCTCAAAAAAGGAACCGTCTTGGAGGGGAGATATCGAATCAACCGTGTGCTCGGGATGGGCAACTACGGCATCACATATCTTGCCGAAGAACTTGGAAGATCCGGTTTCCGCGTCATCAAGCAGCAGAGAAAAACAAAAGCATGGACATCAGCCGGCCGGCGGTCTTTCAACCGCGAGGCTGAAATTTTGCGGGAATTGGATCTGCCTGCCGCGCCCCGTCTATATGAGGTGCTTCGAGCGGCCGGCGAGCGGTTTATCGTAATGGAGTATATTGAAGGAAAAACGTTTGAAGATTTGCTCTTTTATGATGGGCGTGTCTTTGATGAACAGCAAACGATCAGCATATTGAAGGAGGTGCTTCACAGCGTTTCACTTCTTCACAGCCGGGGGATTATTCACCGGGACTTGAGGATCCCAAATTTGATTGTGAATCGAGGAACGATCCGCATCATAGATTTCGGACTGGCATGCCGCCTGACTGAGAGAGAACGCGTTGATAACCGGCACCCGGAAAAAAAGCTGATGCGTGCAGTTTCAGTCAAAAGTGACTTTTATGCGTTAGGGCATTTTGCATTGTTTCTCCTGTACTCCGGTTTTACCCCGTCCGACGAGGAAGAAAAATGCTGGGAAGAAGAGCTCAGCATATCGTCTGGGCTTAAATCTGTTCTGCGGAAGATGCTGCAGATTGATCTCCCGTATGAGCGTGCAGAAGACATTATCGGCGATTTGATTTCCTGTACGGCGGAAAAGAAGAAGCTGCCGTTTTAACGGCAGCCCTTTTTCCCTGCTATTTCATTTTGACTTCACCGATGAGCTGATGCAAATCTTCAGCCAGTTTGGAGAGTTCATTTGCAGAGGCGGTGACTTCTTCCATAGCCGCAAACTGCTCTTCTGTCAGACCTGCGACTTGTTGTGAATAATCAGATGTTTCGTGAACTTCTTTTGAGATTGCTGTAAATGATGTTGTGATGTTTTGAATGCTTTGCGATATATGCCGGGCGTCGGAAGACAAGTCGGAAATTCTTACGCTGAACTCTTCCATTAAGCCGTCAATAGATTCAAATGTCCTTTTGTTCTTTTCGATCATTTTGACGCCGTTGACCGCTTCCGTTTTCACTGTCATGATTGAATCGGTTGTGGTTGCGATTTCTGATTGAATCCCTGAAATGAGGTGGGAGATCTGATTGGCTGATTGCTGCGACTGTTCGGCAAGACGGCGAACTTCTTCCGCAACGACGGCGAATCCTTTTCCGTGTTCTCCTGCTCTTGCAGCTTCTATTGAAGCGTTCAAAGCGAGCAGGTTGGTTTGATCGGCAATCTCCGTGATCGCTTTTGAAATGCTGCCGATTTCATATGATCTTGTATTTTAAGCATTTCAATGATTTCTCCGCTTTCATGGACCGATTGATGCATCGTGTGAATTTGCCGCATCGTTTCGGAGATATCTTTTGCCCCCTGTTTTGCTTTTTTGCGGGCGTATTGGCTCTTTTCATTCAGGATCGCAGCGTTTTCTGATATGTTTTGAATATCGGCGGAAACTTGTTCAACGGCTTGTTTGCTGCCTGCTATCCCCGATGTCTGCATTTCCGATGAACTTGCGATATGCTGGACGGCTTCGGTGATTTTCTCAGAAGCGAGGCTTGTTTCTTCAGCTCCAGATGTCAGCTGATCAGAAGCGGCAGCTACACTGTGCGACGACTGTGAAATTTTTTGCATCAGCCGGTTTAGGCTGTCATTCATTTGATTGAAATGATGTGACAAGTCGCCCAGTTCATCTGTCGAATCATCCTGGATCTCGGTTGTCAAATTGCCGCTGCCCGCCTGTTCAAAAGCATGAGTCAGCATTCTGAGCCTTCCGCCTATCCTTTTGGTGAAAATGAGGACAAGCAAAATGGAGATGATGATTGAAGCAGTCAGAACGATAGCAAAAATTTTCAGGAACGATTGAAGAGTGCTTGTGATCATATCCTGGTCGGCCCCTGTATAAAAGATGCCGATAACTTCACCGCTCTTGTCTTTGATCGGCATATATGCCGTTTGATATGTTTTTCCCGCTACATCTGCTTTTCCATAAAAGTTTTTTCCTTCTTTTAAAACCGCATTTGCTACCTCCGAAGACACTTTCGTTCCGACAGCGCGTTTTCCGTCTACCGTCACATTTGTAGATACGCGCGTGTCATATTGAAAGATGGTGACAGTGTCTTTCGTATCATTGCCGATTTGGTCGACGAGTTCTTCATTTCCGTTGATAAGGGTCGAACCTTTGTAGAGCCTGTCTTCTTTGACTTCCCAATCACCTTCAAGAGATTCATTCAAATAACGGTAGCTCAATTTCAAATCGCTTTTGGCTTTCTCTGTCGCCATCTGTTCTAACTCTTTTGAAAGCTCTTTGATAATGAAAATCCCGAGTGCTGACGAAAAGATCAGAATAACGGCTAACACGAGAAGATTAATTTTCGTCCCCAATTTCAGCTTAAATCGCTTTCATGTTTCACCTGTATACAATATCGGTTAAAACGGAGGCGTGTTGACAAAATGAAAAAGAAAACCCCGCTTGTGAAAACGGGGTTTTGGACAATCTGAAAGCCTAAAGTTCCTCTGCTTTTTCGGCTTTTCCTGTTTCATACTGTTTTTGTTTATTTGCGATGTAGCTTCTTGCCTCTTGATGCATGCGATGTTTCATTTTATAGACTTCACTGTTTTGATAGATATGTGAATTGTAGTTTAACGGAGACGCATTTTTCCCTTTTCCTGTTGCGTCGATTAAGGCGGAATAGTCGGTCTGGATCATTTGCTGAATATGTTCAGAGGCCGAGTATTCTCTTTTGAGCAGTCTATCAAGATCTTCGACAGCCTTGATTGTGTCTTTTCTGTTTTGGTTTGCAGCGTCAAGCTGCTGTTTGATTTCATCGGATGAGAACGGCTGTAGCGATATTAAATCATCTATCTGTCCTAAAATATTCGACAGCTCTTGCTGCTGTGCGGAGACCATGTTTTGAGAGTGAATGTGGACATTTGCAAGCTCCTGTTCAAGAAATTGAACATCAACGAACGTATCCTCTGAAAGTCCGGCATTTTCGGCAGCAGAAGATACACCATTCAGAAACTGAATCTGCATATCGGTTAAATCCAGCCAGCCGTCTACGACTCCTGATAGGTCTCTGTAAAACGCTTTAATGGCATCGGCGCCTTTTCCTTGAAACTCATCAAGTTCTGCGACGCTGTTTAACGCTTTTTTTAAGCTGACGAGCTGTTCTCTCAAATTTTTATATTCATCAGATCTTTGCTTCATAGCTGAAATTAGGGTTTCCGCTTCGTAGACTTTCATTGGAAATCTGCCCTTCCTGCGACTTATATAGTACAGAGTGTACCACTTTGCCACAGGGAATTGGGCAATAAATCCTGAATATCCATGAAAATGAATCTTTATGATCAAATCTGCGAGACGTTTAGGTTTTTTGTCGCAACAGATGATCTTTGCTTTAGTAGTTAATTAGTCCTCTTTATGACAGGAATGTGTCGATGGACCGAAGAAAAGCTGAACACCAAAAATGTGAAATACTGTGAACAACACAATTGAAAATGTGATTTTATGGTATCTTAAAATAAAATATTAAACAAAAAAGACTTGGAATATTGTAATTAAACATAATTGACTACTTTCTCATGCTTGATTAGTATGATAGTAAAATATTTTAAAAAAAGGATATTTTTAAAAGGGGAGATCGGGATTGAATGAAGAAGGTTACCGGCTTGGAATTGATATTGGAGGAACTTTTACCGATCTTACATTGTTAAATCCGGCGGACGGAAGCATGACCGCAGTTAAAACGCCGACCGTTCCCGAAGATCCGGCCCGAGGAATCATCAACGGCTTGGCTCTCTTGAAAACTCGGGGTGTCCAGCCTTCAGAAATTCATCACTTTGTACACGGCATGACAATCGGTTTGAACACATTATTACAACGCAAAGGGGCTGATATTGCTTTATTCGTAACCGAAGGTTTCCGTGATATTCTTTCGCTTCAGCGTCTCCGGCTTCCGGTACCCTACGATTTTAGATCTAGAATGCCGGAGCCCCTCATTCCTCGGAAAAACGTGTTTCCCATTCAAGAAAGAATGCTTTATGACGGCTCTGAAAAGCTGCCGCTTCATATGGAAGATATCGATGAGGCGGTTGGACAAGCTTTAAGAAAAGGCTTAAAAGGAATCGTTGTTTCTTTTTTGCACAGCTATCGGAATCCGCTCCATGAACGCCAGGCTGCCGAACGGATCAGGCAAATAGCGCCCGAGCTTGAGGTGGCAACGTCTGCGGAGCTTTGGCCGCAAATGAGAGAATACGAACGAACGGTTATGTCCGTCGCAAATCTATACATCAAACCGAATATCCATCACTACTTTGGAACGCTGAAAGAGAGGCTTGTCCAGGAAGGAATATCGGCGCAGCCGTTTATCACCCAGTCCAACGGAGGACTGATGGACATTGAATCGGCTGCCGAGGCACCTGTCAAAACGCTTTTTTCCGGACCGGCAGCGGGGGTCATAGGATCCATCAGAACGGCGGAAGCCGCCGGCGAGGCCAATATCATCACCTTTGATGTCGGAGGAACCAGCGCAGATATTTCGATTGTTGAAAAAGGAGAGCCGACCTTTACCCAGTCAAATCAAATCTCGGGATTTCCGATTGCGATTCCATCTGTAGCAATGTATTCGATCGGTGCCGGCGGAGGATCGGTGGCATGGATTGACAGCGGCGGTCTCTTGAAAGTAGGGCCGGAGTCAGTTGGCTCTGATCCGGGGCCGGCCTGTTACGGAAAAGGAACAAAGGCCGCACTTACAGATGCGTTTCTTATATGTCATTATTTAAACCCAAACAGGTTTGCAGCAGGAAATATGAAACTGTACCGGGAAAGAGCCGAAAAAGCGCTCCTCCCGGTTGCCGAGTATTTAGGCACAGATGTGGAGCAAGCCGCGGATAAGATGATTCAAGTTGCGCTTGCCAATATGTACACGGAACTAAGCAATGTCATGGAGCAACACGGGTTTGACCCGCGTGAATTCAGCCTTATGGCTTTTGGAGGCGCAGGCCCGGTTACTGCTAATTTTTTGGCTGAGGAAATTCAGGCCAAAAATGTGCTGATCCCGCCGCATCCGGGAACTCTATCGGCTTTGGGCGCACTGACGGCTGATTTTATCTACGATGCTGTATGTTCAAGACAGGTGCTGCTTGAGCAAATAAAAACGGCTGAGTTAAAAGTGGAGTTTATGAGGCTGCAAGAACAGGCGGAAACATGGCTGCGGAAACAACGGGCGGACATGGTGACTGAAGCCTCTCTTCTTTACTTGCTTGATGCCCGTTATAAAGGTCAGGCGTATGAAATTGAGCTCCCTGTTTCACCGGAATGGCTGGAAGGCGAAAGTACGAGTGAAATCGCAGACTCCTTTCATCTCTTACATGGGAAGCAATATGGACACAGCGATGGGAAAGCAAGCATTGAATTGATGAATATGCGCGTCCGCATTATAGGCAAGACGCCGAAACCGCCAGGCGGAAAAGGATGTCAAAGTAATCTGCCCGAAGCTGAACCTGTCAGCCAAAGAAAGATCATCATGAAAGGCGGTACATATCAAGCCTCCGTATACCGCCGTCCAGATTTAAGGAGCGGGCAGAGAATAAATGGGCCGGCCATTGTTGAGCAGGACGATACAACGACGCTGATTTTGCCAAATTGGAGCGGGAAAACCGATCATGCCGGAAATTTGATCATTGAACGGAAGGAGAGCTGACCATGCGCACAGATCCTGCCCGGCTGGAAATGATGAGAAGCTACTTTAACGCGATAGCCGCGGGAATGGGGCACGTTATTGAACGGACGTCCTTTACCACATTTGTAAAAGAATCGGCTGATTTCGCTACTGCGCTTGCGACGCCGGAAGGGGAGTTTTTCGTTTATCCGAAAACGGTCGGCGTCACGATTTTTTTAGGGCTTTCATTAAAACGGGTCATCGAAGAAAGCGGCCCATTTGAACCGGGAGATATTATCCTCACAAACGATCCTTATACAACGGACGGATTGGCGACCCACTTGCCTGATATTCATGTGGTGAAGCCGATTTTCTTGGAGGGCGAGATAATCAGTTACGCGTGGTGCTTTGTCCATTGCAGCGATGTCGGCGGCCTTGTCCCGGCAAGCATTTCGCCGACCGCGACAGACATCCATCAGGAAGGCCTGAGAATACCGCCGGCAAGGATTTACAAAAAGGGGAGAGAAAATCGCGATATATTGAAGGTTTTGCGGGCAAACAGCAGGGTTCCCGACTTAAATGAAGGGGATATTCATGCGATGGTGGCCGCGGTCAATACGGCGGAGAATCGATTGACAGAAATGGTCGGAAAGTTTGGAAAAGAAGCGGTCCAACAAGGAATGGATGATTTGCTCGAACAAGCCGCGATGAGAGCCGGACGGGTAATCAGCAGGATTCCGGAAGGTTCATACAGTTTTTCAGATTATCTTGATGACGATATGGTTTCTGACGTTCCGATCCGCTTGGCTGTTACGGCAAACGTCTCGGGAGGGGAGATCACATTGGACTTTTCAGACTGTGATCCTCAGGTGAAGACCGCATTTAACCTTGTCACCAATGGAAGCAAACATTCATTTCTATATCAGGGCCTGATCAACTATATCATAAGTGAAGACCCGTATATTCCGATTAACGGGGGGCTGACACGGCCGATCCAAGTTATCGCTCCAAAGGGTACGCTGGTTCATCCGGAATATCCTGCGGCGGTCGGCATTCGTCATTCGATCACGATGAGACTTTATAATGCTGTAATGGGCGCATTGGCAAAGGCGCTTCCGAAAGCCGTGCCTGCAGCAGGCGCCGGTCAGTCAGCGATTGTCGTACTGTCGGTTCCCGATGAATCAACTGGCAGCAGGAAGATGTCGGTGGTCGAACCGATGGGAGGCGGAGGAGGCGGCCAGCATGACATGGACGGAGCAGATGGAATTGACCATGCCTCCGGATTTTTGAAAAATACGCCGATTGAAAGCCTTGAACAGCACATCGACATCCATGTTCGCCGCTATGAATTGATCAAAAATACAGCCGGAGCCGGTTTTCACAGGGGAGGCCATGCAATCGGGCTGGAGTTTGAAGCGGCGGCACCAGAATCAATTGTGACCGCAAGAGGGATGGAGAGGATGCGTTTTCATCCGTGGGGGCTCGCCGGGGGAACGGCAGGAGCGCTCGGGCGGGTGCGCCTTTATCCTGATCAGCCTCAGGAGAAAACGATGTCGAAGATCGATGTTCTAAAGCTCAATAAAGGGGATGTTATCAGCATTCATTCACCAGGCGGCGGAGGCTGGGGAAATCCCTTCCGCCGGGAAGCTGAATCGATTTTAGGAGAAGTTGAAGCGGGCTTGCTGAGCCCGGAAGCGGCATATCATCAATACGGCGTTGCTGTAAAAGAAAACGGCGCTGGCTCCTTCATTATTGATCTGGAAGAAACAGCTGAAATCAGAAAAAAGAAAGCAGGCGAACATCGGAAACAATGGGATTTCGGAATCGCCAGAGAAGAATACGAACGGTGCTGGACAGAAGAAGCCAGCAGCACATTGGCCCGGCTTCTGCGACAGCTTCCGGCTCATCAAAGGTCACATGTTAAACATTTAGTCCATCGTTATTTCTCAAAAGAACATAACGGTCCGATCAGTAAAAGCGAAGTTGCGGCCGCTGTGGAAAAACTGGCTGGAAAAAATAACACGGGAATGGTGAGATGACAATGAAAAGTAAAATTTCTGCTTTATTTATTCTGTCTCTTGCAGCGGTGCTCCTCCTTTCGGGATGCGGCGGAAACGGAAGTCAGGAAAGCAAACAATCAGATACAGTCGTTATCGGCGTCTATGGGGGCGATTGGGAAAAACATATCAAGCCGAGCCTCGAATCTTTTGAAAAAGAAACAGGACTGAAGGTCAAAGTTGTCGCAGGGACAGACTCTGAGTGGTTCACAAAACTCAAGGCATCGAATGGCAGAAATGCTCCCTATGATCTCTTAATTCTGCAGCCGGACACGATTCACAGAGCGCAGTCGGCGGGATTGCTGGCACCGATCGATCAGGAAAAGGTTCCGAATGTCCGCGATCTGTACCACTCTGTTCAGAAACGCTTCACCGATGATGGAAAGCAGTATGCGGCCGGTTTCAGTATGGGACAGCTTGGAATTGTCTACCGAAAGGATCTTGTACCACAGGAGCCTAAGCGCTGGACGGATCTTTGGAACAGCAGCTATAAAGGTCATGTCGCCATATCATCGCCGGCTTATTCGGCGGGGCTTCAGTTTTTTGTAGGATTAATCAATGCCCAGGGCGGCCTGGAGTCAAACGGGAAAGACGTGGATAAAGCGTTCAACAGCTTGGCTGATTTAAAGAACAACATAACGGCCTATCCCGATAATCCAGGCTCGATACAAACGCTTCTGGAACGTGGGGATGCATGGGTTGTTCCGTTTTGGGACGGCCGCGCTTTTTCTTTGCAGGATGCAGGTCTTGACCTGGGATTTGCATATCCCGAGGAAGGTGCAGTCGCAGCAGTTGCAAGCTGGGCTTTAATGAAAGGAAGTCCTAATCAGGATAATGCGTACAAGCTGTTAAATCATCTGCTCAGTCCAGAAGTGCAAGGAGATTTTGCCGATAGAACGTTTTACGGCATGGCCAATAAAAAAGTGAAATACAGCGATAAATTAAAAGGGAAGATCAAAGTAGGGGAGGATTATTACAGGAATTTAAAATGGGTTGACTATGAAGTCGCGGCAAAAGATCTAGGCGATTGGACAAATCGCTGGAATCAAGTACTTGGCGGAAAATAGGTGACAAACATGAGCGCAATTCAGATTAGGCATGTCAGCCGGCATTTCGGAAACACCATCGCATTGGAAGACGTACAGCTTGAAGTCAAAGAAGGGGAGTTTTTCTCCCTCCTTGGTCCGAGCGGCTGCGGAAAGTCAACGCTCCTGAATATTATTGCCGGGTTCCTTGAACCGACGTCAGGTTTTGTATATATAGGAGGACGAGATGTAACTGATTTGCCGCCATACGACCGACATATCGGAATGGTTTTTCAGGATTATGCTTTATTCCCGCATCTCAGCGTTTTTGACAATGTTGCATACGGCTTGAAAGTCCGAAAATGGCCCCGCCGCAAGATTGAAGAACGGGTGATGGAATGCCTCGCTCTTGTCAGGCTTGAAGCGTTTGCTAATCGCATGCCCCATCAGCTGAGCGGGGGTCAGCAGCAGCGGGTGGCGATTGCCCGGGCATTGGCCGTTCAGCCGTCTGTGCTTTTGCTAGACGAGCCGCTGAGCAACCTGGATGCGAAACTTCGAAAAGAAATGCAGACGGAGCTGCGCAGCATCCAAAAGCGCGTCGGCATTACAACGATTTTAGTGACGCACGACCAGGAGGAGGCTTTAAGCTTATCGGACAGGATTGGAATTCTCGGATGCGGGAGGCTTCAGCAGCTCGGCACTCCGTTGGACGTGTACCGCACGCCTGCCAATCAATTTGTGGCCGAATTTATCGGACAGGTCAATTTACTGAAAGCGCGTGCGTCGAAGATACAGCCTTCATCGGGCGGCTATGGATACGAAACGGTCGATTTCGAAGTGTATGAAGGCGTTCCGCTGACATTTGAAATCAACCAGGAACTCTCAAAAAAAACTTCTGTATTGTTCATGGTGCGGCCTGAGAGGATCTCAGTTTCCTTCGAGAAGCAAAAGAACAGGCTGATTGAAATGCCTGCAACAATTACCGAAGTCAGTTACGCCGGGCATGATCTCAGGCTGAAAGCCGCTGTTTCCAAAGGAGTATGGATCATTCAGGCGCCCGATCCTCAATTCCCTAGATTGCCGAAGGCGGGAGATCAAGTGTATCTTTCTTTGGAGCCGGGCGATTTTGTTCCGCTGGATGTTAAGGAGGATGCAGATGAGGGCTGTTGAACAAAAACGGTTTTATTGGTTTTTGCTAGTTCCTGTCCTTTTATTTCTCGGTGTTTTTCTTGTTTTGCCGCTTGTTCTGCTGCTGTTATTAAGTTTCAGAGACGTGGACGCTATGATGAATACGCTCGATACGTATAGTTTTTCTCAATATGTCGAGGTGTTCTCTTCAGACGTTTATTTGAAAACAATCGGTATAACAATTTGGACGGCGTTGAAGACCACTGTTTTATGCCTTGTGATGGCGTATCCGGCGGCATATTTACTCGTTAAGGCGCCAACCGGCAGGCTGCGGGCTTTGTTTTACATTTTGCTTGTTTCCCCTTTATTGACCAGTGTTGTCATTCGGACGTTTTCCTGGATTGTGCTGCTTTCGCAAAACGGGATCGTCAACGAGGCGCTTATCAGTATGAAGATGATTGAAAAGCCCCTGCCGCTTTTATGGAATATGAACGCAGTCATCATTGCATATGTCCAGGTTATGCTGCCGTTTGCAGTACTGCCGCTTGCCAGTTCTTTAAGCGAAGTGAAACCTGATCTTAAATTTGCTTCGATGAGCCTTGGAGCGGGCAGGCTGCGGACATTTTTTTTCGTTACCTTGCCGATGACGGTTCCGGGATTGCTGACAGGAGCAATGATCGTGTTTTCGCTTTCTGCCGGAAGCTATATTACGCCTCTTCTCGTCGGGGGAAGGATGCAGCCGCTCCTGCCGTTGTCCATCTATCAGCAGGTCATGCAAGTCTTTCATCTTCCTCTTGCAGCCGCAATGTCGATTACTTTATTAGCCGTTGTCAGCGTGGTTATTGGAATCCTTGGCATTTTCCAAAAGCGTTGGGAGGCGAGAATAAATGGGTAGGCGATTGCGACGTATGCGCAGGGGAAAATGGATTGATGCGTGTGTTTGGACAGCGGGTTTATTGGTATACTTCTTTTTGGCGCTGCCCGTCTTCGTGATCATACTGTCGGCATTCAGCCCGGACGAATATCCGAAGTTCCCGCCATCAGGCATCTCGCTGCGCTGGTTTGCCGGAGTTTTCAGCAGCAGCGGCTGGATGGAATCGATTTGGGTCAGCTTTATGCTGCTTCTCGTTGTAACGCCTCTTGCGGTGATCCTTGGAACAGTTGCAGCCTATGCATTGGCGCGGCTGAACTTTCCGGGAAAACAGGCGATTCAGGCTTTTGTTTTATCGCCGTTGATGATTCCCCAAATCGCATTAGGCGTATCATTTCTCTATTTATTGACAATGATTGGGGTAAACGGCACGTTTGCCGGGCTGGCCGCCGGGCATATGCTGATCAGCCTTCCGTATGTCGTTCGGACGGTCGGAGTCAGCATGGCAAACGTGGATCAGAAGCTTGAACTGGCATCCATGAATCTCGGCGCAGGTCCCTGGCATACCTTTTTTCATGTCATCTTGCCGCTTATTAAACCGGGAATCATTGCGGGAGCCGTTTTTGCCTCTGTAACGTCATTCGGAGAAATATCAATCAGTCTGTTTGTTTCTTCACCGGCTGTCACGCCTGTACCGGTTCGTACATTCAGCTATATTGACCAGACATTTGATCCGAGCGTTCATGCGATTTCGGTTATTTTTATCACGGTTTCAGTGATTGCGCTGATCATCATCGAACGGACGATCGGGCTCTCAAAAACCATGTAGCAGGCGAAACTCAGCCTGCTTTTTTGTATGGAGCATCGGAAGTATTTCAAGATACCGTTCAGAATGAGACAGTTCAGCAAATTTAACATTCTGCTTCAATGTTTTCGCAAGCCGGTTTGTCTTTTCTCGTCAGTTTAAACGGCCTGGTAAAAGAAACGTTTTAATTGAATGAACATTGTAAAAGGAAGCGCCGAAGCTTTAACAGGCCTTCATGATTTATTTATGAAGTCCATGCTGTTTTTTTAATATTTTAATATACTCTTTATCTAAGATTTGGAATTTTTTGCGGGTTTAAACGATTTTTTTCGTTTTCCCGCATATTTTTTTGTCAATTTCGGGATCGCGCATTAACATTCATGTACAACATTCGGTATCCCGCATGAAACTTTTCACCTATTTTTCGGTGAAAAAAACAAAATTTTCATTTAAAGTGAACTGTGAGCAGAAAATGAATTTATATCAAGAAAAGCAGATAAAGGCAAACCTGCGGAAACGCAGGGACGCAAAGCCATGGCCTAAGGTGCTGACGGTGCTACGGTTGACAGGTTGCCGAATAAACAGGGAGTTCGCCCGTTTTTATTCGGGCGGGCTCTTTTCTTTTTATTTCCAATATAATGTTTTATTGGAAACGACAAATCTGTGACAGCGTTTTTCGCTCATCGCAAAACCGCAACATTGCATTGCGGCTTGGCTGTTCGCATCGTCATACATAACAAGAGATAAAGGAGGAATAAAGAATGGGAAACACATTTTACCCGCTGACACATGCTCAAAGGCGAATTTGGTACACGGAAAAGTTCTATCCCGGTACAAGTGTTTCAAATTTGAGCGGCTTTGGAAAATTAAAATCTGCATCCGGAATCGATTCCGGGTTATTGACTGAAGCGATTCGCAAGTTTGTTCGTACGAATGACACGATGCGATTCAGGCTGATGTTTGAAGGAGAGGATGAGCCGAAGCAGTATATAGCGGAAGACGAACCTTTCCAAATTGAATATTTTGATGCTTCAGAAAGCGGAGGAGCAGACGGCGTTCTTAAATGGGGACAAGCTGAGGCGCGCCGGCCCCTGCCTTTGTATGACAGTCCGCTGTTTAAATTTGCCGTTGTTCGCATTAGTGAAGAAGAAAGCTGGTTTTTTGCAAAAGTTCATCATATCATTTCCGACGGCATTTCTATGACGATCCTAGGCAACCGGATTACAGATATTTATTTGAAGCTTGCCAAAGGGGAAACCGACCTTGAACCTGTACAGTCATCATTTACGGAACATATCCAGAGCGAATTGGAGTATGAAAATTCGAAGCGTTTCCAGAAGGATAAAGCATATTGGAACGCACAATATGAAGCGATTCCGGAGCCCGTATCGTTAAAAGCGAGCGATACGTATCAGATCCAATTGGATGCAGCCCGCTTTTCAAAAGAGATTTCCCCTGACCTGTATAAAAAAATTCAAACGTATTGTAATGAACACAACATCAGTGTACTCTCCCTGTTCCTATCCATTCTGCACATCTATATGCACCGGGTAACCGGACAAAAAGACGTCGTTCTCGGAACATTTATGGGTAACCGGACAAATGCAAAAGAAAAACAGATGCTCGGGATGTTTGTGTCGACGATTCCGATGAAAGCCTCCATTGAAGTACACCAAGACTTTAGTGCATTTGTGCAGGAAAGAATGAAGGACCAGCTGAAAATCATTCGGCATCAAAAGTATCCGTACAATCTGCTGATTAATGATTTGCGGGAAAGACAGCCGCATGTCAGCAAATTGTTCGCCGTCTCACTGGAATATCAGGTTATGCAATGGCAGCAAAAAGAAACGGTGTCGTTTCTTACCGAGCCGATTTTCAGCGGCAGTGAAGTAAACGATATTTCCATTCATGTGAAAGAGAGATGGGATACCGGGACGCTTGCGATTGATTTTGATTACAGGGAGGAGCTTTTTACTTCGGAAGAAATGGCCGTGTTATATGAACGGCTGATGACGCTGCTTGAAGATGCCCTGCTGTCTCCGCAAAAAACAATCGCTGAACTGGAGATTGTTCCCGCTTTTGAAAAAGAGCGGCTGTTAAAGCGTGCATCAAGCCAAACCATTGCATATGACAAGAACATGACCCTGCACGGTTTATTTGAACAAAAAGCAGCCGATCATCCCGAAAAAACAGCGGTTGTATATGAAGGACAAAAACTTTCGTACCGGGAGTTGAATGAACAATCGAGCCGCTTGGCAATGGCGCTTCGGAGAAGAGGCATCGGGCCTGATGCTCCGGCTGCGATAGTGATGGAGCGGTCAGAGCTGGTCATCACGGCGATGCTGGGCGTTTTGAAAGCCGGCGGAGCTTATGTACCGATCGATCCTGGATTTCCGGAAGAAAGAATCCGTTTTATGCTGGAGGATTCAAAGGCGAAAGCGGTTATCACAGACAGCGGGCTGACTTTTGAAACGGCTGAAACGGTGCAGTTCAGCGAAGCGCTTTCTGAATCGCGGGAAAACGGCTATCCGTCTTCAGCGGCAGGCGCCGGGCACCTTGCATACATCATTTATACTTCCGGTACAACGGGCCGTCCAAAAGGCGTCATGATTGAACACAGGCAGGTCCACCACCTTGTCAGAGGACTTCAACAGGCCGTTGGTACATACGATCAGGATGATTTGAAACTGGC
The DNA here is from genome assembly GCF_056155945.1 of Bacillus sp. GM2. Classification (NCBI taxonomy): domain Bacteria; kingdom Bacillati; phylum Bacillota; class Bacilli; order Caryophanales; family Bacillaceae; genus Bacillus; species Bacillus sp. GM2. The sequence continues at coordinate 567,599 of NZ_JBRKSZ010000008.1, read as the reverse complement.
GCTTCTGGCTCCATTTCATTTTGATGCTTCCGTTCAGCAGATTTTTACGTCTCTATTGCTCGGGCAAACGTTGTACATCGTACCGAAAAAGACGGTTTCCGACGGACGCGCTTTATCGGATTATTACCGCCGGCATCAAATCGATGTGACAGACGGTACACCGGCACATTTGCAGCTTTTGGCTGCGGCTGATGATCTTTCAGGCGTCAAACTGAGGCATATGCTTGTTGGAGGAGAGGCTTTATCAAGGGTTGCGACGGAAAGGCTGCTTCAGTTATTTGCAGAAACAGCTGAATCCGTGCCTGCTGTTACGAATGTTTACGGACCGACGGAAACTTGTGTGGATGCCTCTTCTTTTACGATTACAAACCGCACAGATCTTCAATACGATACGGCCTATGTACCGATTGGCCGGCCGATAGGAAATAACCGTTTTTATATTTTGGATGAAAACGGCGCACTCCTTCCTGATGGCGTCGAAGGGGAATTGTATATTGCAGGAGACGGAGTCGGGCGAGGCTATTTGAACTTGCCTGACATGACCAGAGACAGGTTCTTGAAAGACCCGTTTGTATCCGGAGGTCTCATGTATCGAACAGGGGATACTGCACGTTGGCTTCCTGACGGTACAGTTGATTTTATCGGCCGAAGAGACGATCAAGTGAAAATCCGCGGCTTCCGGATCGAGCTTGGCGAGATAGAGTCGGTGCTGCAAGGAGCCCCTGCTGTCGAAAAAGCAGTTGTCCTCGCGCGGCATGAAACCGGCGGCAGCCTTGAGGTTTGCGCTTATGTCGTTCCGAAACAAGGCGGAAAGATTCACATTCAGGGACTGAGGGAGCACTTATCCAAACACCTGCCTGATTATATGATCCCTTCCTGCTTTGTCGAGCTTAATGAAATACCGCTGACGGCAAGCGGAAAAGTCGACCGGAAAGCGCTGCTTCGCCATGAGGTGTCTGTCAGCGGGACTGCAGAATATGCGGCGCCGAGAAATGAATGTGAAGAAAAAATGGTGGGTATATGGCAGGAAGTGCTCGGAGCTGAACAAGTCGGAATCCACGACCAGTTTTTTGATCTGGGCGGCCACTCTCTCAAAGCGATGACCATGCTGGCAAAAATTCATAAAGCTTTCGGAGTCGAAGTTCCGTTGCAAGTCCTATTTGAAAAGCCGACAGTAGCGGCGCTGAGCGGCTTTGTTTCTGAAGCCGAGAAAGACGGATTCGCGGTAATTGAACCGGCGCCGGAAAGTGACGATTATCCTCTTTCATTGGCGCAGCAGCGAATCTATATCGTCAGCCAGCTGGAGGGTGCCGGAGTCGGCTACAATATGCCGGCCGCGGCGATGCTTGAAGGCACTCTTGACTCTGGGCGCCTTGAAGCTGCTTTTCAAAAACTGATTGATAGGCATGAGGCGCTGCGTACTTCGTTTACAGTTGTGGATGGCGAGCCGAGGCAGACCGTTCATCAAAGGGTTCAGTTCAAGATTGAGAAGGTTAAGGCGGAAGGCAAGCAGATCGAACAAATCGCGAAATCATTTGTCCGCCGCTTTGATCTCGCCAAAGCTCCGCTGATGAGAGCGGGTCTCGTCAGCCTTGCAGACGGCAGACATCTGCTGTTGTTCGATATGCATCATCTCGTATCTGACGGCGTGTCGATTTCGATCATATTGAATGAACTGGCCGCGCTGTATAACGGGGAGGAATTGCCGGAGCTGCGTTTGCATTACAAAGATTATGCCTTCTGGCAAAGGGCGCAGGCACAAGAAGGCTTTCAAAAAGAAGAGGCCTATTGGAAAAGCATGTTTGCCGGCGAGCTTCCCGTACTGCAGCTGATGACGGACGAGCCGAGGCCGCCTGTTCAAAGCTTTGAAGGAGACAGGGTATCCGCAGTCCTGCCAAAAGACCTGAAAGAAAAATTAGCCGTGCTGGCAGAGCAAAACGGCGCGACATTGTACATGGTCATGCTGTCTGCGTACAACATGCTTCTTGCAAAGTACTCCGGGCAGGAAGATGTGATCGTCGGGACGCCGGCGGCCGGCCGCAGACATTCCGATCTGGAAGGAATCATCGGCATGTTTGTCAATACGCTGGCGATCCGTTCAAAAGTGGACCCGGGCAGAACGTTCGCAGACTTCCTGAATGATGTAAAGAAAACGGTAATCGATGCTTTTGAGCATCAGGATTATCCGTTTGAGCGGCTTGCGGAGAAGTTTGGCGCATCGCGCGATTTAAGCCGTCATCCCATCTTTGACACGATGTTTATTTTGCAGAATGCATGGGAAGACATTCCGCTGCTCGGCGATTTGCACCTCTCGATTTATGAAACGAACTTCAATATTGCAAAATTCGACTTGACGCTGCAGGCAAAAGAAGAGCATGGAGAATTGATTCTCGATTTGGATTACAGCACGAAGCTGTTTAAAAAAGATACGGCTGAAAGGATGCTGAAAGCATACTTGAACCTTCTGGAGGACATGGCGGCTGATCCGATGCTCAGGATCGGCGAGTACAGCCTTTTGACAGAAGAAGAAACGAATCGCCAGCTCGTCGCGTTCAACCCCGCGGCAAGCGATTATCCGCGGGAGAAAACGATCGTTCAGCTATTCGAGGAACAGGCTGCAGAAAGAGGCGGTTATCCCGCCCTGCAATTTGAAGACAAAGTATGGTCATATGATGAGCTCAATCGGAAAGCGAACCAATTGGCAAGGCGCCTCCGCAAAAGTGGCGTGCAAGCCGGCACGACGGCGGCCATTCTTACGGCCAGGTCGGCTGAAATGGTCATCGGCATTCTCGCTGTGCTGAAAGCCGGCGGGGCTTATGTGCCGATCGATCCCGATCATCCGGAAAAGCGTGTGCAACATTTCTTCAAGGACAGCGGAGCGGCGGTTCTTTTAACGCAAAAGGCGATGAAGCCGCTCGCTGAGGCGGCGGAATTTGGCGGCGACATCCTATTTGTTGAGGATGAAAACCTTTATATGGGAGATGCGTCTGATTTGCGCCTTCCGATTTCTCCGGAAGCAATGGCAAATCTAACGTACACATCTGGAACGACAGGGACGCCGAAGGGCAATATGGTCTCTCACCGGAATATTTTGCGTACTGTAAAAAACGCGAATTACTTGGAAGTGATGGAATCCGATATCGTTCTTTCGATTTCAAATTATGTGTTCGACGCCTTTATGTTTGATGTGTTCGGTTCATTGCTGAACGGCGCCAAGCTGGTGATAGCTCCAAAAGACACGATTCTTGATATGAGCCGGCTCGCACATGTACTGGAAAAAGAAAAGATTACGATTTTAATGATCACGACCGCATTATTCAATCTGCTGACAGACATGCGGCCGGACAGTTTGAAGGGACTCCGCAGGGTTCTGTTCGGCGGCGAACGTGCATCTGTCGATCATGTCAGAAGAGCCCTGAAGACAGTTGGCAGAGGGCGGCTGCTTCATATGTACGGTCCGTCTGAGAGCACGGTCTTTACAACCTACCATCCAGTCAATGAAGTGCCGGACGATGCGCAGGCTATACCGATCGGAAAGCCTGTCAGCAATACGGAGGTTCTGATTCTTGATTCATTCGGCAATGTACAGCCGGCAGGGGTTGCGGGAGAATTATGCGTCGGCGGAGACGGCCTTGTCCGCGGCTATTTTAACCGCCCTGAACTGACGGCTGAAAAGTTTACGGCGCATCCGTTCAAAACCGGCGAAAAGATTTACCGGACGGGTGATATGGCGAGATGGCTTGCCGACGGATGCCTCGAATTTATCGGTCGGATTGATCATCAGGTCAAAATTCGCGGACAGAGAATCGAGCTGGGCGAAATCGAGCATCATCTCCTAACGCATGACATGGTTCAGGAAGCCGCTGTTCTTGCTGTTGACACCGGGGCGGGAGATCAAATGATCTGTGCATACTTTACGGCTGATCAGGAGCTTTCGAGCCAAGAGCTTCGCCGACATGCGGCAGAAGGTCTGCCAGGCTATATGATCCCGTCTGTGTTTATGCAGCTTGATGAGCTTCCGCTCACAGGCAATGGAAAGATCGACAGAAGGGCGCTGCCTGAACCGGATATCGCGCAGGCCGCGCAAAAGGAATATACGGCGCCAAGGAGCGGCACAGAAGCGCAGCTTGCCGATCTTTGGCAGGAGGTGCTCAATGTACCGAAAATCGGTGTGCATGACAATTTTTTTGAACTCGGCGGACACTCTTTACTCGGAATGACGCTCATCGCCCGCATCCAGCAAGAGATGAATGTTGACCTGCAGCTGAAAGACTTGTTCCAGGCGCCGACAATCGAAAGCCTGGCCCAGGCGGCGGCAAAATCTGAGAAAAAATCTGCCGTTTATATTGAAGCGGCGCCGGACCGGGAAACGTACCCCGTTTCGTCGGCGCAAAAACGGCTGTACGTTCTTCAGCAGATTGAAGGCGCTGAGAAAAGCTATAACATGCCGGCCGTTCTCCAACTTGAAGGAAAGCTTGACCTGAAGCGCCTGGAGTCTGCCGCGCAAATGCTGATCAAGCGCCATGAAGCGTTCCGCACGACGTTTGAAATCAGGAACGGCGAACCTGTTCAGCGGATTTGGGAAGCTGCGGAATTGACCATTGATGTCATCGATGCAGATGAACAAGAAGCGGAAAAGCTGATTAAAGAGTTCATCAGGCGGTTTGATTTAACAAAGGCTCCGTTATTTAGAATGAGCATCATACGTGTCACGGAAGAAAAACATCTTTTGCTTGTCGATATGCATCATATCATTTCCGACGGCGCTTCCGTCAGCGTGCTGATCGATGAGATGACAAGGCTTTATGCGGGAGAGGCGCTTGAACCGCTGAGGATTCAGTATAAAGACTATGCTGTATGGCAGCAGCACTTGCTCACTGAACGGCACCAAATGCAGGAGGAATACTGGCTCAAGGAGCTTGACGGCGAACTGCCTGTTTTGACGCTCCCGACAGACTATCCGCGTCCTTCTGTTCAAACGTTTGAAGGAAGCCGTATCAGCTTTTCTCTGAAACCGGAGCTTGTCCAGCAGCTCAGAAGACTGGCCAAGGAAACGGAAAGCACTTTATACATGGTGCTCGCTGCCTCATACAGTACGTTTTTATCGAAACTGAGCGGACAGAGCGAGGTCATTTTCGGCTCTCCGGCTGCCGGGCGGCCGCATGCAGATTTGAGCCGTATCATCGGCATGTTTGTCAATACGCTTGCGATAAGAACGCGTCCTGAAGGAGACAAGCCGTTTTCTGCATTCCTTGAGGAAGTAAAAGAAACGACGCTCGGCGCATTTGAGCATCAAGATTACCCGTTTGAAGAACTGATCGAGAAGCTGAACATCCAGCGCGACATGAGCCGAAACCCGTTATTTGATGCCGTCTTTTCAATGCAAAATGCCGATTTGAAAGACTTGTCAATGGAAGGAGTCACACTTAAACCGTATGATTTTGCCCATCAGACTGCGAAATTTGATCTGACGTTGACAGCGGCGGAAGAAGACGGACTTCTCGTTTTTGAAATGGAATACAATACAGCTCTCTTTAAGCGCGAATCGATCAAACGCTGGAGCGGGTACTGGGTCAACCTGCTCGAAGCGGTTGCCGAAACCCCGGATGCAAGCCTTTCAGACCTTTCGCTTCTGGATGAAGCGGAAAAACGGCGGATCGTCCAAAAGTGGAATGAGACGAAGCTCGCTGTGCCGCAGGACAAAACGGTCCATGAGCTGTTCGAAGCGCAAGTCCTCCGCACGCCTGACCGCGGGGCAGCGGTGTACAACGGCGTGAAGTGGACGTACAAAGAGCTGAACGCGCGCGCCAACCGTCTGGCCCGCCTGCTGATTGAAAAAGGAGCCGGTCCTGAGCAGCGGGTCGGAATCATGGTGAAGCCTTCGCTGGAAATGGCGGCCGGCGTACTTGCGATTTTGAAAGCGGGAGCGGCCTATGTACCGATCGATCCCGGCTATCCGGCCGAGCGGATCGGATACGTACTGAAAGACAGCGGTGCAGAACTGCTTCTGACGCAAACAAACTTAGCCGTACCTGAAGAATTCAGCGGTGAAACGCTTCTTCTCGATTCGATGCTGAGCGAAGAAATCACAAATGATGATGAAGTGAACCCGCAGGCAGGTACACAGCCAAACAACCTGGCATACTTGATTTACACATCGGGCACGACAGGCCAGCCGAAAGGCGTCATGGTCGAACATCAATCGCTCGTGAACTTGTGCTATTGGCATAACGATGCATTCACGGTCACCGAACAGGACAAAAGCGCGAAATATGCCGGCTTCGGCTTTGACGCTTCCGTCTGGGAGATGTTCCCGTACTGGATCGCCGGAGCGGAGCTTCATATCATTGATGAAGCGATCCGGATGGACATTACGCGTTTGAATGAATATTTCGAAGAGAACGGAATAACGATCACGTTCCTGCCGACACAGCTGTGCGAACAGTTCATGGAGCTCGACAACCAGTCGCTGCGCGTGCTGCTTACGGGCGGAGACAAGCTGAAGCGGATCGAAAAACGGAACTACACGCTCGTCAACAACTATGGGCCGACGGAAAACACAGTCGTTGCGACGAGCACAGCAATCGATCCTGATGAAGGCATGCTTTCGATCGGAAAGCCGATTGCCAATACGCGGGCGTATGTGCTTGGACAAAACAACGAAGTTCAGCCTGTCGGCGTCGCTGGCGAGCTGTGCATCGCCGGCCGCGGGCTTGCGCGCGGCTATCTGAACAAGCCGGAGGAAACGGCGAAGCGTTTTACGGAAGACCCGTTTGTGCCGGGCGAGCGCATGTACCGGACAGGGGATGCGGTCAAATGGCTGGAAGACGGGCGGCTTGAGTACATCGGCCGGATCGACCAGCAGGTGAAAATCCGCGGCTTCCGGATCGAGCTTTCTGAAATTGAAGTCCAGCTCGCGCGGCTCTCTGAAGTTCAGGAAGCAGTCGTCACCGACATCGAAGACGCCTACGGCAACAAAGCGCTGTGCGGCTATGTCGTTGCGGACGAACAGCTTGATACAGAAAGCCTCGCCCGTAAGCTGGGGCAGACGCTTCCGGACTACATGGTACCGGCGTATTGGGTGCAGCTTGATGAGCTTCCGGTTACGGCGAACGGAAAAGTCGACCGAAGGGCGCTGCCTCAGCCTGACGTCGAAGCGCAGACAGCCGAATACAAAGCGCCGCGCACAGAAACGGAACAGCTGTTGGCGGACATTTGGCAGGATGTTCTCGGCATAGACCGAATCGGAGTCACGGACAATTTCTTCGCGCTCGGCGGGGACTCGATCAAAGGAATTCAAATGGCAAGCCGCCTTCAGCAGCACGGTTGGAAGCTGGAGATGAAGGACTTGTTTCAGCACCCGACGATCGGGGAGCTCAGTGCTTATGTTCAAGCGGCTGACGATCAGCCGATCGATCAGAACCCTGTCGAAGGCGAAGTCACACTGACGCCGATCCAGCGCTGGTTCTTTGAGCGCAAATTTACGAACGAGCATCATTGGAACCAATCAGTTATGCTTCACGCCCCTTCAGGGTTTGACCCGGAAGCGGCAGGCAAGGCTTTAACCAAGATGATCGAACACCATGATGCACTTCGCATGGTTTATCAGCGAAATGGAGACGGGATTGTTCAGTACAACAGAGGGCTGGAAGAAACAGCGGTTCGTCCTGAAGTCATCCGCTTCAATGAATCGGGTGCTGAACTTGAAGCTGCCGTGTTAAAGGAATCAAACCGGATTCAAAGCAGTATCAATTTAACCGAAGGCCCGCTTTTGAAAGCGGCGATCTTTGAGACGGATCAAGGCGATCATCTTCTCATCGTCATTCATCATCTCGTTGTGGACGGAATTTCATGGAGAATCCTCCTTGAGGATTTCGCCGCCGGGTACGCCCAAGCTGAAAAAGGGGAGCCGATCATTCTTCAAGAAAAGACGCACTCTTTTGCTGAATATGCGGCTCGCCTGAAAGAATACGCAAGGTCAAAAGCTTTCGCGAAAGAAATCGGCTATTGGCAGGAAGTCGAGAAGGCGGAGACGGCATCGCTCCCTAAAGATGATGAAGCAGAGGACAAACGGATGCACCATACGAAAACGGCTGAGTTTTCTCTCTCGAAAGAAGAAACAGAACAGTTGATGACAAAAGTTCATGAAGCATATAACACGGAAATGAACGACATTTTGCTTACGGCGTTGGGCTTGGCGCTGAAAGAGTGGACCGGGCAGGAAGACTTTATCATCTGCTTGGAGGGACACGGCCGGGAGGACATCATGGAAGGCTTGAATATTTCCCGGACGGTCGGCTGGTTTACAAGCCAGTTCCCGGCGCTGATTCAACTGCGCCATTCCGAAGATATCGGCTATCAAATCAAACAGATCAAAGAAGAGTTGCGCCACATTCCGAATAAAGGAATCGGCTATGGCATTTATCGCTATTTGACCGAAGAAGGCAAAAAGGCGCAGCCGATCAAGCATGATATCAGCTTTAACTATTTGGGCCAGTTTGCAGAGATGGCGGATTCGGGTCTGTTCACGAGATCAGCTTTGCCGTCCGGCGATCCGCTCAGCCCGGAAACGGAAAAACCGAATGCGCTAGACATCGTCGGCTATATCGAAAACGGCATTTTGACAATGTCAATTGCCTATCATTCACTCGAATACAAAGAAAGCACCGTCGCCGCTGTCGCCGCAAGCTTTAAAACTTATTTGCTGCAATTGATCGATCATTGCTTAGAGCTGGATGGAGGCGAACTGACCCCGAGCGATCTTGGAGATGACGAACTAACGCTTGAAGAATTAGATAAACTGATGGAAATTTTCTAACAAAAAAACGAGGTGCCTTATGGGGAAACAAAAGATTCAAAAGGTGTATCCTTTGACACCGATGCAGGAAGGAATGCTGTACCACGCAATGCTTGATCCGGAATCTTCCTCTTACTTCACACAGCTGGAGCTTGTCATAGACGGGGAATTTGATTTGGGGATCTTTGAAAAAAGCGTGAATCAGCTCGTGCGTTCATACGATATTCTCAGAACGGTTTTTGTTCATCAGCAATTGCAAAAACCGCGCCAGGTTGTCCTGGCTGAACGGCAGGCAATAGTGGAATTTGAGGATCTTGCGGACTTGGATGAGGAAAGGCAAAAAACCCGCATTGACCGGTATAAACAAGAGGTACAGGCGGCCGGGTTTAATTTGGCGAAAGACATGCTGTTTAAAACGGCGGTCTTTCGGCTTGACCGGAAAAAATACCATCTCGTCTGGAGCAACCATCATATCGTGATGGACGGCTGGAGCATGGGGATATTGATGAAACGCCTTTTTCAAAACTATGAAGCGTTTCGAGCAAACCGGACGGTTCCGCTTGATCAGGGAAAACCGTATGCGGACTATATTAAATGGCTCGGCCGGCAGGATAAGGATGAAGCGGCATCCTACTGGGAACACCGCCTTTCGGGTTTAGAAAGCCCGAGCGTCATTCCCGGCGGAAAAACGCGGCCGGATTCAGGATCGTACCGGAACGAGGAGTTCACGTTTGTTTGGGACAAAGACATGGTGGATGCTCTTCAAAAGGCGGCAAACCGCTATCATGTCACAGCTCCCAATCTTTTTCAGGCGATTTGGGGAACAGTGCTTGCCAAATATAACAGAACAGATGATGTGGTGTTCGGCACAGTGGTGTCCGGGCGCCCGTCGGAAATTGACGGAATCGAACATATGACAGGGCTGTTCATCAACACGATCCCCGTCCGTTTAAAGATCGATAAAAACGCATCGTTTGCAGAGCTGTTTAAACAAGCACAGCAGCATGCAATTGACGCGGAACGGTACGACTATGTCCCGCTATATGAGATTCAGAAGCAATCGGCATTGGCCGGCCGCTTGATCAGCCACCTTGTCGCGTTTGAGAACTATCCGCTTGATAAAGAGCTGGAAAGCGGAACGATCCATGAGCGGCTCGGCTTTTCCATCAAGGCTGCCGGAGCTTTTGAACAAACGAATTACGACTTTAATTTGATCGTTTATCCGGGAGCGGAGTGGACGATCAAATTGAAATACAACGGCGAAGCTTTTGACGCGGCTTTCATTGAGCAGGCCGCAGGGCATTTAACGAGACTTGCAGAAGAGGCGATTGCAAATCCCGAATCAAAAGCAGGCAGCGCCGACATGTTATCAAAACAGGAGCAACAAACGCTGCTCGCTTTTAATCGAACGAAAACCGGTTATCCAAGAGAAAAGACGATTCCGGAGCTGTTTGAAGAACAGGTTGAAGCGTCTCCTGACAAAACGGCTGTTGCCGCTGACGGAAGAAGCCTGACTTACCGCAGGCTGAATGAGAAAGCCAATCAGCTCGCGAGAAGGCTGAAAGCAAGAGGCTTGATGCACGGAAATGCCGCCGCCATTATGATGGAGCGGTCGCTTGAAGCAGCCGTCAGCATGCTGGCGGTACTGAAAGCAGGAGGCGTGTACGTACCGATCGATCCCGGATATCCTGAAGAGCGGATTCGCTTTTTGCTCGAAGACAGCGGAGCAAAGATCGTCCTTACAAAAGACAGTACGCAGATTTCGCTGGAAGGGTATGAGGTACTCGCCGCAAATGCGGTGGATGCAGAAAAAGAAGATGCCGCCAACCTTGTACATGCCAACAAACCCGGAGATCTTGCCTATTACATTTATACATCCGGATCGACGGGCAAGCCGAAGGGCGTGATGGTCGAACACCGCAATATCGTCCGCCTTGTCAAAAATGCGGGCTACATCCCGCTGAAGAGCGACGTGAAGATGGCGCAGACGGGGGCTGTCAGCTTTGACGCCAGTACATTTGAAGTGTTCGGCGCACTGCTAAACGGGGGAACCCTTTATCCCGTCCCGAAAGAGACGCTCCTTGATGGAAAGCGGTTCAGAGTGTTCCTGGAAGAGACCGGAATCACAACAATGTGGCTGACTTCGCCTCTTTTTAATCAGCTCGCCCAGCAGGATCCGGGAATGTTTGCAACCCTAAATGATCTGATTATCGGCGGAGATGCCCTTGTTCCTGGAATCGTCAACAGAGTTAAACGCGAATCGCCGGAACTCTCGCTTTGGAATGGATACGGACCTACTGAAAATACAACATTTTCGACGTGTTTTTTCATCGATCAAGCATATGAGAGAACGATCCCGATTGGAAAGCCGATCGGAAATTCAACCGCCTATATCGTTGATGAACACGGCGCGCTTCAGCCGATCGGCGTGCCCGGCGAGCTGTGTGTCGGCGGAGACGGGGTGGCCCGCGGCTACTTGAACCAGCCTGAGCTGACAGATGAAAAGTTTGTCGGCGATCCTTTTGCCGAAGGGAAGCGGATGTACCGCACGGGCGACTTGGCAAAATGGCTTCCCGACGGGAATATCGAATTTCTCGGGCGGATCGATCATCAAGTGAAGGTTCGCGGCTTCCGGATCGAATTAGGCGAGGTTGAAGCGGCTTTGGCCCGCCTTGAGGGAATTTCAGAAGCGGCTGCTGTCATTCGGGAAAACAATACCGGAGAAACCGAGATTTGCGCCTACTACACTGCAGTTGGCGCGAGGCCGGCCGCACAGCTGCGGACAGAGCTGTCCCGGTCGCTTCCGGAGTATATGATTCCGGCTCATTTGATCGAACTCGACAGCATGCCGCTGACAGCCAACGGAAAGGTTGACAAACGGCAGCTGCCGGCTCCTATCGCTGAAGAGACTGACAGATTCGAAGCGCCGAAAAATGAAACGGAGAAAATTCTGGCGGCAATCTGGGAAGAGATTCTCGGCATCAAGCAGCCGGGAATCGATGACAACTTCTTTTCCATCGGCGGACACTCGCTGAAGGCGATGATGCTGACAGCCAAAATACAAGAGCAGCTCCAAAAAGAAGTGCCGATCAAAGTATTGTTTGAAAAACCGACGATCAGAGAGCTGGCCGAATTTCTTCAAGGGGAAACGAAAGAGAAAACCGCTCCGATTGCGCCGGCGCCGTCCCGTGCGAATTATCCGGTGTCATCCGCCCAACGGCGCATGTACATCCTCAATCAGCTCGAAGAAGCAAGCACGAGCTACAATGTGCCGGCGGTTCTGCTTCTGGAAGGCGAATTGGATAAGGAGCGTCTGGAAGACGCGTTTCGGGCCTTGATCAGCCGCCATGAAACATTGCGGACATCGTTCGAATTAATCGATGGAGAAATCGTTCAAACCATCCATCAAGACGCAGTTTTTCATCTGACGGAATCAGTGGCGGAGGAAGCGGAAGCCGAAGCGGCGATCAGAGAATTTATTCGGCCGTTTCAGCTGAATAAGGCGCCGCTCGTCCGGGCGGAGCTTGTAAAGCTTGAAGAAAAGCGCCATCTGCTGATGATCGATATGCACCACATTATTACGGACGGAAGCTCCACCGGCATATTGATTCGCGACCTGGCCAGCTTCTACCACGGTGAAGAGGCGCCTGCTCCTAAGCTCCACTATAAGGATTTCGCTGTGTGGCAAAACGGGCCGGAGCATCAGGAGAAATTGAAAGAACAGGAACAGTATTGGCTCGATATTTTCAAAGGCGAGCTGCCTGTTCTCGATCTGCCGTACGATTTTCCGCGGCCTTCAAAACGCAGCTTTGAAGGCGACCGTGTCGTCTTTGGAATCAATCGAAAACTGACGGCAGACGTTCAAAAGCTGCTTTCTGAAGCCGATGCGACACTTTATATGTTCCTGTTGGCCGCGTTTAATATTTTGCTGTCCAAGTATGCGTCTCAGGAAGATTTAATCGTCGGATCGCCTGTGGCCGGCAGAACCCATCCGGATCTGCACAACATTCCGGGCATGTTTGTCAATACGCTGGCGCTCCGCAATCGTCCCGAAGGGGAAAAAACGTTTAAGGAATTTTTGCAGGAAGTCAAAGAGACAAGTCTTCAGGGCTTTGCCAAGCAGGACTATCCGCTTGAAGAACTGATTGAAAAACTGCCATTGCTGCGGGATACAAGCCGGAATCCGCTGTTCAGCGTCTTTTTCAACATGCAGAACATGGAAATCCCGACGCTGAAACTCGGAGATTTGCAGATTTCGTCTTACTCGGTGCGCCATCGCACAGCGAAGTTTGATCTGTCGCTTGAGGCCGTGGAGCATGATGGGGAAATCGGTTTGAGCTTTGACTATGCCGTATCCTTATTTAAAGAAGAAACGATCAGGCGCTGGAGCGGCCACTTCTTAAATGTGATTAAAACAATCTGCGAAAATCCCGGCATTAAGCTCCGGGACATCGAACTGCTTTCAGACAAAGAGCGCGGACTTCTCCTGGAAGAAGTGAGGCGCAGCCGGGCAGAACGCCTAGAGGAGCGGCCGTTTCATGTACGGTTTGAAGAAAAGGCGGCCGAAATGCCTGATCAGCCGGCTGTTGTCTGCGGGGAAACAATCCTCACATACCGCGGGCTAGATGAAAGAGCAAATCAAATTGCAAATGTGCTGCGAAGTGAAGGCATCGGAAAAGACGACGTTGTCGGCATTATGCTGGATCGTTCTGCAGAGGTCGCCGCGGCAATTCTCGGCGTAATGAAATCAGGGGGCGCTTTTTTGCCGATTGATCCGGAAATGCCGACGAGCAGGATTCAATATATGCTGGAAGACAGCAAAGCCCGCTGGCTCTTAACAGAACATTCCCATCAAGCTGCTCTCGCAGATTGGTATAACGGGAGATTGATAGATGTCAGAAAAGACACGCTGATGGCGAGCAAAAAACGACCGCATCCAACCACGGACGGAGCGAGTCTGGCGTACATCATCTACACATCCGGAACGACGGGCCGGCCGAAAGGCGTCCAGCTCGAACACCGGAATCTGGCAAACTACGTTTCCTGGTTTATCAGTGAGGCGCGCCTGTCAGCTTCGGATAAAACGATGCTTTTGTCTTCCTATGCGTTCGATCTCGGATACACGAGCCTTTTCCCGGTGCTGCTTGCCGGAGGAGAGCTGCATATCGTCCCGAAAGAAACGTATACAGAACCGGAGGCATTTACTCATTATATCGGTGAACAAGGGATCACATATATTAAGCTGACGCCGTCGCTTTTCCATACGGTCGTTCAGCCGCAAAGCTTCGCTTTGGCAAAGGGGCTTCAGTCATTGAGATTGATTGTACTAGGGGGAGAAAAAATCAATCCGAAAGATGTGGCGCGGTTCCATTCCCGCTATCCGAACACCAGATTCATCAATCATTACGGTCCGACGGAAACGACGATCGGAGCCATCGCTAAACCGGTCGAGCCGGACATGATCGGACAATTCGCCGAGCGTCCGACGATTGGACGGCCGATTTCGGGCGCCGGGGCACTGGTATTGGACGCCTCCCGCCGGCTTGTTCCCGCCGGAGCAGCAGGCGAGCTGTATATAACGGGAAGCGGGCTTGCGAGAGGATATGTGAACAACCGGGAACTCACGGCTGCGAAGTTTATCGAAAATCCTTACACACCGGGCACATTCATGTACCGGACAGGGGATCTCGTCCGCCGTCTTCCGAATGGAGAGATTGAATTTTTGGGGCGGACGGATGATCAGGTGAAAATCCGCGGCTACAGAATCGAATTGAAAGAAATCGAAGAAGCCTTTATCGGACTTGATGATATAGAGCGAGCGGTCGTTCTTTCCTTTACGACTGACTCGGGGTTAGACGAACTGTGCGCTTATATTCAAGCGAAACGACAGCTGCCGGTTTCCGAACTGAGAGAGCGTCTTTCCGAGCGGCTGCCGTCGTATATGATCCCGTCATACTTCGTAACAGTGGATAAAATGCCGCTTTCGGCAAACGGAAAAGTGGACCGCAGCGCGCTCCCGGAGCCGCAAAGTCTAAACGGACGAAGCGATTCGTATAGAGCGCCGTCAACCGAAATTGAAAAAGCCCTCTGCGGCATTTGGGAAGAGGTGCTTGGCGTTCGGAAGGTCGGACTTGACGACAATTTCTTCGATCTTGGCGGACATTCATTAAAAGGAATGATGCTGACAGCGGAAATCCAATCCAGGCTCGGAAAAAAAGTACCGTTAAAAACGTTGTTCGATTGTTCGACCGCCGGCTTGCTCGCCCGCAGTATTGAAGCATCCGAAGGACAGTCACAACAAAGCTCGATTCAGCCTGCCGAAAAACGCGACTGGTATCCGGTTTCATCCGCTCAGCAACGGATGTATGCCCTCCATCATTTTGAAAAGAACGGAACGGGCTACAACATGCCGTCTGTCCTCATGATGGAAGGTGTACTTGATACGGATCGTTTAAAACGGGTGTTCGCCGACTTGGTGAACCGCCATGAATCATTGCGAACCGCATTTATTGAAATCGATGGCCGTACCGTTCAAATTGTCCATGAAAAAGCGGACATTGACTTAAAGGTTATTCATATTCGTGAAGAGGATGCAGAAGCGGAAATCAACCGCTTTATCAGACCGTTTGATCTTAGCACCGCTCCGCTGATCAGAGCCGAGCTGCTTTCTATCAGCTCTACGCGCCATCTGCTTTTGATTGATACACATCATATTATTGCGGACGGCGTTTCCAGAAGCCTTTTCGTCAAAGAAATCGCACAGCTTTATAAAGGCGCTTCGCTCCCTGAGCCGAAGCTGCACTACAAGGATTATGCGGTGTGGCAGCAACAACCTGACCAGCAAGAAAACATTCGGAAACAGGAAGATTTCTGGCTGCGTCAGTTTAAGGAAAGCGTTCCGGAACTCAGCCTTCCGCTCGACTTCCCGCGTCCTCCTGTCCAAAGCTTTGCCGGGGACCGTGTTCACTTTAAAGCATCAAAAGACGTTGCCCTTAAAATCCGCCGCTTGACGGCGGAAACGAACACGACGCTGAATATTGTGATGCTCGCCGTTTTTAACCTGTTTTTAAGCCGTCTATCCGGCCAAAACGATATTGTCGTCGGTACAGCGGCAGCGGGCAGAACGAATGCTGATCTGAAAGACATGCCGGGAATGTTCGTCAATTCGTTGGCGCTGAAAAACCATGTGCCTGATCAAGCATCATTCAGCGAGTTTTTGGAAGAGGTCAAAAACAACAGCCTCGCAGCCCTCGACCATCAGGACTATCCGTTTGAAGAGCTAATCGCCAAGCTTGATTTACCGCGCGATATGAGCCGGAATCCGCTGTTCAATGTCATGCTGACAACGGAAGATCCTGATAAAGAGACGCTCGATTTAGACGGTCTGACAATCAAGCCGTATGAGATTTCACATGCCGCTGCCAAGTTCGACCTGACACTTGGGGCTTTTGAAAAAGATCATGAAATTGGTCTTCAGTTCGAATATGCAACAGATTTGTTTAAGAAACAAACGATCGAGCGCTGGAGCGGATATTTGCTTAATCTGTTCGAAGCGGTTGCCGAAAATCCGGATGCCCGCCTTTCAGATATTTCGCTTCTGGATGAAGCGGAAAAACGGCGGATCGTCCAAAATTGGAATGAGACGAAGCTCGCTGTGCCGCAGGACAAAACGGTCCATGAGCTGTTCGAAGCACAAGTCCTCCGTACGCCTGACCGCGGGGCAGCGGTTTACAACGGCGTGAAGTGGACGTACAAAGAGCTGAACGCGCGGGCGAACCGTCTGGCCCGGCTGCTGATCGAAAAAGGGGCCCGCCCTGAACAGCGGATCGGGATCATGGTCAAGCCTTCGCTTGAAATGGCCGCTGGCGTGCTCGCAATTTTGAAAGCGGGAGCGGCCTATGTGCCGATCGATCCTAGCTATCCGGCTGAGCGGATCGGATACGTGCTGAAAGACAGCGGCGCAGAGCTGCTTTTGATGCAAACAAACTTAGCCGCACCTGAAGAATTCAGCGGTGAAACACTTCTTCTTGATTCGATGCTGAGCGAAGAAATCACAAAAGACGATGAGGTGAACCCGCAGGCAGGTACACACCCAAACAACCTGGCCTACTTGATCTACACATCGGGCACGACCGGCCAGCCGAAAGGCGTCATGGTCGAACACCAGTCGCTTGTGAATTTGTGTTATTGGCATAATGATGCATTTGCGGTCACTGAAGAGGACAAAAGCGCGAAATATGCCGGCTTTGGCTTTGATGCTTCCGTCTGGGAGATGTTCCCGTACTGGATCGCCGGAGCGGAGCTTCACATCATCGATGAAGCGATCCGGATGGATATTACGCGCTTAAATCAATACTTTGAAGAGAACAAAATAACGATCACGTTCCTGCCGACACAGCTGTGCGAACAGTTCATGGAGCTGGACAACCAGTCGCTGCGCGTGCTGCTTACGGGCGGAGACAAGCTGAAGCGGATCGCAAAACGCTCCTACACGCTCGTCAACAACTACGGGCCGACGGAAAACACGGTCGTCGCGACGAGCGCGGTGATTGACCCTGATGAAGGAATGCTTTCAATCGGAAAGCCGATCGCCAATACGCGGGCGTATGTGCTCGGACAAAACAACGAAGTCCGGCCTGTCGGCGTTGCGGGTGAGCTGTGCATCGCCGGCCGCGGGCTTGCGCGCGGCTACTTGAACAAACCGGAGGAAACGGCGAACCGTTTTACGGAAGACCCGTTTATGCCGGGCGAGCGCATGTACCGGACGGGGGATGCGGTCAAATGGCTGGAAGACGGACGGCTTGAGTACATCGGCCGAATCGACCAGCAGGTGAAAATCCGCGGCTTCCGGATCGAACTTTCTGAAATCGAAGTCCAGCTCGCGCGCCTCTCTGAAGTGCAGGAAGCTGTCGTCACCGACATCGAAGATGCCTGCGGCAACAAAGCGCTGTGCGGCTATGTCGTTGCGAATCAACAGCTTGATACAGAAAGCCTCGCCCGGAAGCTGGCACAGACGCTCCCGGACTATATGGTACCGGCGTATTGGGTGCAGCTTGAAGAGCTTCCGGTTACGGCGAACGGAAAAGTCGACCGAAGGGCGCTGCCTCAGCCTGACGTCGAAGCGCAGACAGCCGAATACAAAGCGCCGCGCACCGAAACGGAACAGCTGTTGGCGGACATTTGGCAGGATGTTCTCGGTCTGGACCGAATCGGAATCACAGATAATTTCTTCGCGCTCGGCGGAGACTCGATCAAAGGAATTCAAATGGCAAGCCGGCTTCAGCAGCACGGGTGGAAGCTGGAGATGAAGGACTTGTTTCAGCATCCGACGATCAGAGAGATCAGTTCGTATATTGAATGGGCCGATGCTAAACCGATCGATCAAGGACCTGTCGAAGGGGAAGTCACATTGACGCCGATTCAGCGCTGGTTCTTTGAACGCAAATTTACGAACGAGCATCACTGGAATCAGTCGGTTATGCTTCACGCGCCTTCAGGATTTGACTCGGAGCTCGTCGAACAGACATTGGCGGCATTGACAGAGCATCATGATGCCTTGCGCATGGTGTATCAAAAGAAAAACGGCCGCCTCATTCAATATAACCGCGGGCCGGGCGACCGTTCGTTCGCCTTTCGAGTGGTTGACCTTCGATATGTCACCGACATTAAAACGGAAATCACCGCCCAGGCAAACCGTCTTCAGGCAAGCCTTGATCTCGAAAACGGGCCGCTTGTAAAAGCTGAACAGTATCAAACTGCGGAAGGCGACCATTTGCTGATCGTCATTCACCATTTGGTGATCGACGGCGTGTCATGGCGGATCCTGCTGGAAGACTTTGAATCAGGCTACTCGCAAGCCGCACAGCAGCATGACATTGTCTTCCCTGACAAAACCAATTCGTTTAAAGATTGGGCAAAAGAGCTTGAGGCATATGCGCAAACTGAACGCTTTCTTAAAACGGCCGATTATTGGCGCAGCCTTGAACAAGAGCGCATTTGCGAGCTGCCGAAAGATCGGGCTGCCGCAGAAAGAAAAGCGGAAAACACTTCTGCTGTTACGTTTGAATTAAGCGAAGCGGAGACGCGTCTGCTGCTGACGAAAGTGCATGAGCCGTATGGAACGGATATCAACGACATCCTGCTTTCCGCCCTCAGCCTGACGATCAGAGAATGGACGAACGGCTCCAATATTTGCATCAATATGGAAGGACACGGCAGGGAGGAAATCATTCCGGGGATGAATATTTCGAGAACGGCGGGATGGTTTACCGCACAATATCCGGTTATTTTAAAAAGCGAAGCAGCGGCAGGATTGCCTGAGACCATTAAAAACGTCAAAGAAACCATTCGGCGCATTCCTGACAAAGGAATCGGCTACGGCATTCTTCGCTACTTAACAGACCGGAAAAAATCCGGTGCCGATTTCTCGATCAAGCCTGACATCCGCTTTAACTACCTGGGGCAGATCGACAGGGAGGTGCAGACCGATTTCTTCGGACCTTCTTCTTATGATATGGGCAGACAGGTTTCTGAAAGGTCTGAAGCACTCTATGCGCTGAGCTTCAGCGGCATCATCAGCAAGGAAAAATTCATCCTGTCATGTTCATTCAATACAGAGGAATATGACAGACAGACCGTACAAGGGCTGATGGACAGATTCAAAGCTTCCCTAACGGCATTGATCGACCATTGTACAGCTAAAGAGGAGCGCGAATTTACACCGAGTGATTTTTCTGCCGGCGATCTTGAGATGGAAGAAATGGGCGACCTGTTTGACGTCCTTGAAGAAAACTTGAAATAAACACCGAGGACTTGCCCGCTTGTTAAGCGGGCGAGCCTATGAAAGGGGGATACGATCTTGAGCCAGTTCAAAAAAGAACATGTCCAGGACATATACTATTTGTCGCCGATGCAGGAAGGGATGCTGTTTCATACGCTGCTGCATCCGGGGCAAGGCTTTTATATTGAACAAATCAGCATGCAGGTGAAAGGCTCTTTTCAAAAAGATATATTGGAAAAAAGCATGAATGTCATCATCGGCAGGTATGATATATTCCGAACCGTTTTCGTTCATGAAAAAATGAAACGTCCGGTTCAAGTCGTTTTAAAGGAAAGGTCATTTCAGGCAGAAGAAATTGATCTATCAGGACTTTCTGAAGCAGAACAAAATGAGAGAATCGAAGATTATAAACGAAAAGATAAAGAAAAAGGGTTTAACCTCTCAAAAGACATTCCGATGAGAACCGCGGTTTTTAAAAAGGGACAGGACCGTTACGAATGGGTGTGGAGCTATCATCATATTCTTCTGGACGGATGGTGCTTCGGCATTGTCGTACAGGAACTGTTTGAAGTGTACAACGCGCTCCGCGAAAACAAGCCATACAGCCTCGGGCCCGTCAAACCTTACAAAGACTATATTAAATGGCTTGAAAGTCAGGACAAACAAAGATCGCTGGCTTACTGGGAACATCATTTAGACGGATTCGAAGGGCAGACGACGTTCAGCGAACAGCGGAAAAAACCGGAGCAAGCCGGCAATCAGCCGGGAGAACTGCTGTTTACACTTCCAAAAGAAGATACAGAAGTGTTCACACAGCTTGCAAAAGCGCATCATACCACGTTGAGCACGGCTCTTCAGGCGGTGTGGTCGGTGCTGCTCAGCCGCTATCAGCGATCCCGCGATCTGATCTTCGGTACAGTTGTGTCAGGCCGCCCCGCTGACATTCAAGGTGTCGAGCACATGGTCGGTTTGTTTATCAATGTCGTCCCGAAACGGGTAACCTTTGGCGCGCAAACGACCTTTACGGAGCTGGTCGCTGAATTGCAGAAGCAGGCGCTTGAAGCTGAGCCGCATCAATATATGCCGCTCTATGATATCCAAAGTCATATAGCAGCGCCGAACTTGATCGACCACATTATCGTTTTTGAAAATTATCCGCTGCAAGAAGCCAACAAACAGCACGAAGAAAAAAATCTCGGCTTCACAATGGATGATATCACCGTTTTTGAAAAATCGAATTATGATCTGAATTTGCTCGCCTCACCGGGGAAGAAATGCTGCTGAAACTCGCATACAACAGGAATGTCTTCGAACCATCTTTCATCTTGCAGCTAAAAGAACAGCTATTGACAGCTATTCGCGAGATCATCACAAATCCGGAGCAGCCGCTTGACGACATTTGTGTCGTATCCAAAAAGGAAAAAGAGCGCCTTCTCCATGAATTTAACGGCCAAGTCCAACGGAAGCAAACCGGGCTGACGATCCCGCAACGGTTTGAGCAATGTGCTGAAGCGCTCCCGGAACAACCCGCGGTATCAGCGGCCGGGCGGACGCTGACATATCGGGAATTGAACGAACAGGCGAACAAGGTCGCGCATCTTTTGCGCAAAAAGAACGTCGGCCGCGGCGAACCTGTCGCTCTTTTGTTCCGCCGTTCGCCGGAAATGGTCATCGCGATACTCGCCGTCTTAAAAGCAGGGGGCGCCTATCTGCCGATTGACCCGGAATATCCTGAAGCGCGGATTCAGTATATGCTGGAGGACAGCGGGGCTGTTTGCATGTTGACACAAGAAGAGCTTGCCGGACAGGCGGCGGCGCTTTCTTTTCATCAGAATACGATCTTGATCGACGATCCGGCGGTGTCTGCAGAAAGCGGGCGAAACCTTGAAATTGCCGTCGAACCGGACGACCTTGCTTATATCATGTATACGTCAGGCACAACGGGAAAACCGAAAGGCAATCTGACGACACATGCCAATATTACAAGAGTTGTAAAAGAGACAAACTACATCAGCCTTTCCGAGAAAGACACCTTGCTGTCCCTTTCAAACTATGCGTTTGACGGCTTCACATTTGATGTGTACGGCGCGCTTTTAAACGGAGCAAAGCTGGTAGTGGCCGATCAGGCGACGATTCTCCATATCGGCAAGCTGACAGAAACGATTCAGAAGGAAAACATCACGGTCATGTTTGTGACAACGGCGCTGTTCAACCTCCTGGTCGATGCGGGAACAGAGTGGATGAAAGGGATTCGCAAAGTTCTGTTCGGCGGAGAGCGCTCATCTGTCAGCCATGTCAAGAAAGCATTTGCCGCCATGGGACCGGACAGGATCATTCATGTATACGGGCCGACGGAAACGACCGTCTTCGCGACGTTCTATCCGGTCAACCGCATTGAGGACAGCGCGGTTTCCATTCCGATCGGCAAGCCGATAAACGAAACCAATGCATACATTCTGACGGAAAATAACCGGCTTCAACCGATTGGAGCGGTAGGTGAATTGTGTCTGAGCGGTACAGGGGTATCGCGCGGCTATTTAAACAGGCCGGAACTGACTGCGGAAAAATTCGCGCCGCATCCGTTCAACAGCGGTGAAACGATGTACAGGACAGGGGATCTGGCCCGCTGGCTGCCGGACGGCAATATCGACTTCATCGGCCGGATCGATGATCAAGTGAAAATCCGCGGCCACCGAATTGAGCTCGGTGAAATCGAAGAGGAGCTGATGCGCTGTCAAGGCGTAAAGGAAGCCGTTGTAATCGCCAAGAAAAGCGGGAATGGGGATGCGGCGCTCACCGCCTATGTCGTCCCGGTGCGGGGAGCTGTGGTTTCGAACGAGGAGGTTCGCCGCCAACTGGCTCGGAATCTCCCGGCTTACATGGTGCCGGATGCATATATGATGCTTGAAGAGCTGCCGCTCACCGCAAACGGAAAAGTCAACCGCCGCCTTCTTCCTGAAGCAGATGGCCGGCCGAATCCAACAGAGCACCGTGCACCTCGCAATATGACGGAAGAAAAGCTTGCGATCATTTGGTCTGAGGTTCTCGGCAGACAGCAGATTGGAATAGACGAGAACTTTTTTGAAATCGGGGGACATTCATTGAAAGCTATGGCTGTCACCTCCCGGATGCTGAAAGACCTCGCCATCGATGTTCCGGTGAATGTGTTGTTTGAAATGCCCACAATCGAGGGCCTCGCGGCTTATATCGACCAGGGCGGACATGCGGATGACGTGAAAAAAACCGTCTTCAATCAGGAAAGCACCCGCCATTTGTTCGCATTCCCGCCTGTCCTCGGCTATGGCATCGTGTACGGCAAACTGGCCGAACAAATGCCGGAATATAAGATTCATGCGTTTGACTTTATAGAAAGCGATGACCGCGCCGTGCGCTACGCAGAAGCCATCTCCGGCCTTCAGCCAGAAGGGCCGCTGACATTGATCGGCTATTCGGCCGGCTGCGGACTCGCCTTTGAAGTGGCGCAAACACTCGAAAAGAACGGGCGGAAAGTCGAAAAGCTGCTGATGATCGATTCATATATGAAGAACGGTGTCAGCGATTTAGAAGGGCGGTCAATTGAAGCTGATACAGCTGCTCTGATGGAAGCCAACAAGGACAATGAATATATGAAAATCAAGACGGTTGCCGATGGCATCGCCAAAAAGATGGCAGCCTATTATTCTTACTTTGTTAACCTTGTCCATCAAGGAACGGTCAGCTGCGAGATTCACTTGATCAAATCAGAGCACGCGAAACCGCTCCCGGAATGGCTTTCGACGTGGAAAGAAGGAACGGAGTCTTCTTATGATGAATATCAAGGTGCTGGAAGACATGATGAAATGCTCGCGGACGTCTTTGTCAAAACCAATGCAGATCTGATCAGACAGATTTTGGGCGAACGTGCCGCTGTAATCGGGGGTGCATGATAAATGAACGAGATCATTAAGCAGTTTGGAGCGCCGGCAGGCGGCACGCAGTTGATCTGTTTCCCGTTTGCCGGGGGATATTCGGCATCATTCGGACCGCTTTATGAACATTTAAAAGCAGATTTTGAAGTACTGGCCATCGAACCGCCTGGACACGGAACAAATCGAATGGCGTTTGTCGACAATTTGGAAGAACTCGTCGATCTGTATATAGCGGTGCTCAAGCCGAGGCTCTCCGCTCCATTCGTACTGTTCGGCCACAGCATGGGCGGGATGGTTGTTTACAGGTTGACGCAAAAGCTTGAACAAGAAGGCATCTTTCCGGCAGCTGCGGTGATTTCAGCGATTCAGCCGCCTCATATTCAGCGGCAAAAAGTGTCCCACAAAAATGATGACGCATTTCTCGACCATCTCATCCAGCTTGGCGGAATACCCCAACAACTGAAAGATAACAGGGAAGTCATGAACTTTTTCCTGCCGTCATTCAGAGCGGACTACAGAGCGCTTGAGACGTTCTGCCATACGGATCATACGCCGCTCATGTCGCCTGTTCATATCCTGAACGGAGATCGCGATGAGAAATGCATGAAGGATGCGCATGGCTGGAAAAAGTGGGCGCGTACGATCGATTTCCACTATTTCAAAGGCGGCCATATGTATCTTTTAGCAAAAACGGAACAAGTAGCCGCGAAGATCAAAACGATTGCCGCGGCCAGCCGCAAGGAGGCCCCGCCCGGCAATATAAAGAAAAACGGAAAATCGGTGTGTTGAAACAGCCGATTTTCCGTTTTTTAGCCTTTTTTCAGCCGACTTTCCGGCCTGACCATCGTCGCTCCGATCAGTCCGGCAATAATCATCCCCGTTCCTGCGAAGTGAAACCATTCAAGTGATTCTCCCAGCCATATGATCCCAGCCAAAATCGTCACCAGTGTCGCCAGATGATTAAACATGCTGATTTTCGCAGCTTCTATTTTTGAGAGAGCATAATTAGATAAAAATGATGTCGCAAACGATGACAACACGCCCAAATACAAAACCGAAAGAATAAACACCGGATCAGTGAAGGGAGCAAAAAATCCGCTCAGCGTGCCGTCTGCCATGTGACTGATCCCGGCGATGCCGTTGAAAAAGAGAAATCCCGCACCAGTGGTCACATATGTTAATTCAAGCGAATTGAAGGTGCGTGTCATCTTTCTAGCGAGCACACTGTAGCCCGCCGATGAAAGCGCCGAAAGCAAAATCAGCGCCGCCCCTCTCAAATCGGAGCTTCCGGTGCCTGCGCTTTTCATCATAAAGATGCAGGCCACCCCCGCCCGCTGACAAGACGGTGAAAAAGAATTGCCGCTTCGTAAACCGTTCATTTAAAAAATAAGCGGCGAATATCATCGTAAAGATCGGGATCGCCGCTTGAATGATGCCGGCTTCAGACGAAGACGTGTAGACGAGCCCAAACACTTGAAAAGCAAAAAACA
Organism: Bacillus sp. GM2; assembly: GCF_056155945.1. Classification (NCBI taxonomy): domain Bacteria; kingdom Bacillati; phylum Bacillota; class Bacilli; order Caryophanales; family Bacillaceae; genus Bacillus; species Bacillus sp. GM2. The sequence continues at coordinate 542,624 of NZ_JBRKSZ010000008.1, read as the reverse complement.
TGACAGGATAAAATAAAGCTAAAGGCAGTACCTTCAGCGCATCTTTCATGCTGATGCCGATCTTTACCCATCCAAGCAGAAGGGGAAAAAGCGCGGCCAAAAAAGCGACCGTAAAGCGATGGGCCAGAATATCGACCGGATTCGCTGCAGTGAGAGCCAATTTGACAAAGAAAAAAGAAAACCCAATGATAAAAGCATAGAGCAAAGCTGCCGCATAAGCAGATTTGTTCAAAGTCGATCATCTCCGTTAAAGTATGCATGCAATACAGATATTTTACCGGCTTCTGTCATCTTATACGGAAGCGAAATCTGATACAATACAAAAAAACGGAATCTGTACCGTTACAGATTGGCGAAGGAGACGAACATGCACAAATATGTAGCGCTGATGAACGAATTGGAGGATATGATCGAAGACAAATCCTTTCAGGAAGGGGACAGGCTGCCGTCCATCCGCGAGCTGTCCGTACGCTTCAAAGTAAGCAAAAGCACGGTCATCAGGGCGTTTAGCGAGCTGGAGAGACAGCACCTCATCTACTCAGTGCCGAAAAGCGGCTATTACGTCGTGAAAAAAACGAATCAGCGACCAAATCCCGGAAAGGCTGTGATCGATTTCTCAGCATCTGCTCCTGATCCTGATGTCTTTCCATACATCGATTTTCAGCATTGCATCAATAAAGCCATTGACACATACAAAAACGATCTGTTTATCTATGGGACGCCGAAAGGTCTTCCGTCATTAATCGAGGCCATACAAAAAGAGCTTGCCAACGGCCAGGTGTTTGCGAAAGAGGAACACATTTTTATTACATCAGGCGTGCAGCAGGCCCTCGCTCTGCTCGCTTCAATGCCTTTTCCCAACAGGAAGCGGAAAATTCTGATCGAACAGCCGAGCTATCATTTACTGATTCAATACCTTGAAGTTCACGGCATACCCGCAATCGGCATCGAGAGAACCGCTGAGGGCATCGATATGGACGAGCTGGAGCAAATTTTCCAAACCGAAGACATCAAATTCTTTTATACGATGCCGAGATTCCACAATCCGCTCGGGACTTCCTATACGGAACGGGAAAAAATGGCCATCGTCAAGCTGGCGGAAAAGTATGACGTCTATATCGCCGAGGATGATTTTTTAGGAGATTTGGAGAATCATAAAAAGGCGGACCCGTTACATTATTATGACGTTTCTTCACACGTCATTTATTTGAAAAGTTTCTCCAAGATTATTTTTCCGGGTCTGCGGGTCGGAGCCGCTGTGCTGCCCGATTCTCTGACAGATGTGTTCAACCGGTACAAACAGCTGCTCGACATTGACAGTTCCATGCTGTCTCAGGCCGCTTTGGAGATCTATTTGAAGAGCGGGATGTTTGAAAAGCATAAGCAAAAGATCCGTTCTTCCTATCAAAAAAGATCATGCCTTCTGCATGATCTGCTAAAAGAATGTGCCGCGTCACTGGGGGATGTGCTTGAATTTCATCCACACGGCCATCCGGCCATCCACACCCACATCGAATTTGACCGGACGATCCCGGCGTCCCGTCTGATCAAAATCTTACAAAAACGGAACGTCCTGCTCGAACCGGTAAACGCTCATTATATGTCGGCCTTTCCAAAAAGAAATCTATTAAAAATCAATACGTCCAATGTAAAGGAAGACGACATCCGCCGCGGCATCGACCGCTTGCGGCAAGCGGTGGAAACCGCTTATTTTTAGAGCGGAACTTTTTAAAGCGTTGACAGTTCAGCGCAGCTTTTCATCACAATGCGGTCTGGAAATTCAGGTGCGGCGGAACACACCGCCATTTTATAGCCTGGGTCAATTTCATAGGCTTGGATATAGCAAGGCGGATAGCCTGGGGGAGTTTCCACCGAAGCGCGTCCTTGTTCGTTCAGTTTGACGGAGAAGGAATCAAGCGGCAGAGACAGGCCTTTTCCCGCCTGTTTGATAAAGCTTTCTTTCATCGTCCACAAATGATAGAAATACGACAGGCGCTCTGAGTCGTCCTTTTCCATGAGATCATGGTGCTCTGAAGGAGAAAAAAACCGCTCGGCAATGTCGAAATTGATCGGCTTGATTTTTTCGACATCCACTCCGATCGGCTTGGTGCCAGCTCCGCACACGATCCAGTTTCCGGAGTGGGAAATGTTGAAATGAAAGTCGTTCAGACCTTCAGCAGCCGGTTTGCCGTACCTTCCTTCCGTAAAACGGATCTGATCGTTCGGTAAATGAAACGTTTCACTGATGATGTGCCTCGCCAGCACTTCCCCGATCAGCGTCCTGCTGGCATCTTCGGGATATCTGTATCTGCCCACTTTTTTGCGCTTTTCTTCAGACACCATGGCCATCATTCGGTTAAATTGGCCGGCTTCCGGCAGCTGATCCATATAAACGGCGTAAATCTTCATCAAATGCAACCTCTTCACATGATATTTTTTCTGCTTTCATTTTAGCAAACAGGCAGCAGGAAAGATAGGCATGATACCTGTGCAGAATGGAGTGATGAACATGATAGACGGAACATTGATAAAAGATACATACTTCGGGAGGGAGCTTTTGATCTATCTTCCTCCTTCATACGGAAGCAGTAATAACCGCTATCCCGTCCTATACGTACACGATCTGGGCGATTTGTTCGATCCGGCACACAGCGGCAGTTTGCCCTCAATCGAAAAGCTGTTTTCGAATCAGGAAGTGCCGGAATTGCTGCTGGTCGGAGTGGCTCCGAAAGACAGGGAAAGCGAATACACGCCTTTTCCCAAACCGCATTTGCTGCCGAATAAACGGGCGTACGGCGGGAAGGGCAACGAATATGCCGCTTTTTTGGCCAATCGGCTTAAGCCCTATATCGACAGGCGCTACCGAACAAATCCAAGCCGTGAACATACAGGAATCATCGGAAAGTCGTTCGGCGGATTGATCTCGGTTTACACGGCGTATTTAGCATCTAAGACATTTGGGAAAATCGGATCTTTGTCAGGGTCTTTCTGGTTTGAAGGAATGACCGAATTTATGAAGAATAACCGCTTTGAAAATGAGCATCTGCGCATTTATATGGATGTCGGAAGCGCAGAAGGGGCAGACAGGGATAATCTGCAGAAGGAGATGATACCGAGGACGAAGGAAGCCTTCAGCCTGTTAACCGAAAGCACCGCCTTCGAAAAAGAACTGAAGTTTGTCATTGATGAAGGAGGCTTACATCGGCTTGAGAGGTTTGCGAACCGTTTTCCGGAAGCCGTCAAATGGCTGTTCGGCTCCTGTCACAACAACGCACGGAATGACAGGAATGTCTGATTGGCATGAAGTATCGTTGTAAACGAGAGGAGCGGAAGCAATGGACATTCTGAATCGTTTGGCTGAAAGCATCGATTATATTGAAAAGCACTTGGATCAGCCGCTGAAACACGAAGAAATCGCCAAAATCGCATACTGTTCGAAATTTCATTATCAGCGGATGTTCTACATGCTGACGGGTGTCACGCTTGCCGATTATATTCGGAAAAGAAGGCTGACAGTCGCCGCGCAGGAGCTGGCTGCTTCACAAATAAAAGTGATTGATGCTGCTTTTAAGTACGGCTACAACACACCGGAATCATTTTCAAAGGCATTCAGCCGCCTTCATGGCATCAGCCCTTCACAGGCCCGTGAAAAAGGCCGGACGCTCAGGGCATTTCCGCGTCTTTCCTTTCATATTCAAATAAAAGGAGTGGAGGATATGAATTATAAGGTTGTTGAAAAAGAATCGTTTCAGGTGATCGGCAAAGCGTTGGAGGTTACGGTGAGGAATGGTCAAAACAAAAAAGATATTCCGGCTTTTTGGAACGAATTAAATCACAACGGCTTTACCGATTCTTTGAAGCCGCATATCGGCCAACTCGGCTTCCTTGGCGTCTGCATGGATTTTAATGATCAAGCTGATACGTTCCATTATGTCATCGGGGTCGAAAAAACAACGGCTGACACGCCTGACGGCTGTGTCGAAAAACCGATTCCTGCCGCAACATGGGCCGTATTTGAGGCCGTCGGTCCCGTCAATCCCGCTGTTCAAGCCACATGGGAAAGGATCTTCTCGGAGTGGTTTCCGGCAACGGGCTATGAACTGGCAAACGCTCCGCAATTTGAAGCTTATCCGAAAGACGGGGACATTATGGCGCAAGAACATATCACAGAGATTTGGATACCAGTAGTAAAGAAATAAGTCTGAATGAAAAAAACGGATGAAACGCTCATCCGTTTTTTTTCAGCGACATATGTACAGGCTTGGCAGTTCTGATGCGCCTTCCTGTCATTGCTGCTTTTAAAAGCTGTTTGGACTGCGGCAAAGAAAACCGCAAAATCAGGCCTGTTAAAATGGCGGTTAAAACAGTGCCGATGCCGATCGGCCCGCCAAGCAGCCAGCCGATCAGTAAAATCGTCAGCTCCATTCCGTTGCGGACCCACTGAACATTCCAGCCCGTTTTCTCGGAAATCAAAAGCATCAAGGAGTCGCGCGGACCCGCACCAAGATCGGCCGACACATAAATGCCGACTCCGTAACCGATAAAAATGACGCCGATCACGAATACGACAGTGCTTGAAATATACGTTTCCGGGTCTGGAAGAATATAAGTAAAGAAATCTATAAAAATACCGATTAACAGCATATTAAGCACGGCGCCGATTTTCGGCCATGCTTTTGTAAATAAGGACGTTAAACCTACAATAACCGCCCCGACAATAATCGCCCATTGGCCGACCGTAAGGCCCAAAAGCATATACAGCCCGTAGTGAAACGCATCCCAAGGACCGATGCCGAGCACTTTCCCTTCAATCGTAAGAGAAACCCCAAAAGACAAAACAATCAATCCGACAAAATAAAAAAGCCAGCGCAAAACAAGTTCCCGCTTCAATGGATTCCCCTCTTTTCAAAAAAAACAATCGATTGTCATTGTATCACATTCTTCAGAACGGATAAATGCGGATTTCGGAATGCGGCTCTTCGATTTACATAATTATGATGATATTCCAATTGATGAAAATGATGTATGATAGCTGTGGAGATACATTTTCCATTATGGAGGGGAGAAATTCAGAGTTTGATAGCGGATCCTGACCCGTTTGTTTCTTTCGACGAGCATCATTGGCCAGCTCTATTTGACAGAGCCGATGGGCGAACGGAGCGCTTGGGCCGTTCTTGTATGCTGGCTCTTTGCTGTCATTGCGGTTCAGCAGTTTGCAGCGAAAAAACAGCAGATGTTATGAAAAAAGGAGGGGAATGGCGTTGATTTTTTTAGTAAGGCTGATCTGCCTTGCCTTTTTAGCCTGTCTCGCGCTGTTGCTTATATTGAACTATGCACCTTTTCTGGCGATGCCCGTTTGGATCGCTTTGATCATTGCCTTAATCGTCTGCCTGTATCTTGCCTTTATAGAGGAAATGAAGGAATGGAGAAGACGAAAGCACTGATCTTTTCTTCAACGTTTTTTCTTGGATGAAAGAACATTTGCCAAAACGAAATAGATGACGGCCGTCCCGGACACAAACAATAAAAATTCTTTCCACTCTCTTGCCGTCATGTATACAAGGCGGCGGATTTCGAGATGTTCATCCAAGTAAAAAGCCTGGGTATATGCGCTGACTATCATGCCGGTAAAGGCGAATAGACCGAACACATTGAGCACCATTCTCATACTGAAAGTCTTTTTCTCTGTTCCGTGTTTCATTTTAAAGAAATCCTTTCCAATATGAATTTATTATTCTATTGTACGGAAATATCGATAAAATGTTTCGAAAACTTCTTAATCTATCGTTAAGAAGTTTTTTTATTTAAAAGAAAATGTAAAAGATAAAACAATTTCATGAACTTTTTGAGCGAAAGCCTAAAAATATAGGAATATTATACCGATATGGTAAGTGAAAACTTTTTCCGAAATATTAAAGACAAGGCAGGAGAGAAAATCATGCAGCAACGCAATACACCGGATGTACAGAGATGGTTTCCGAGCGAGGACGGAAATGAAGCAAAACGAAACGAGTTCCTATCATTGATCGAGCAGCTGATCGAGGGAGTGGACAACCTGAAAAATCCGGATCAGGTCAACCTTGGCGGCGAGAAGAACCGAGAGGGCTTCTTTTATGAAAAGCTGGTTGCAGAGAGTCGGATTCCGCATGAAGGTGCGCCGATGAAAGAGGTTAACGAAGAGCTGTTGAAGCTGTTGCACGGCCATCCGTATCACACCAAATACTTTTTCACGAACATTCTGCCGATGGCCAGCATCCCGGGGATATTAGGCATGCTTACGGCGTTTATGGTCAATGGCAACAACCTGTGGGATGTGTACGGTCCAGCCGGAGCGGAGGCGGAAGTGAAGGTTACAGCGATGATGTCAAAGCTTGCTGGGTATGATGCCGAAACAAGCGGAGGATATACAACGTGGGGAGGACAAGGGGCGGTATACAGCGGCCTCAGAATCGCGATTGCCAAAATGGCTCCGTCATCCCTAAAAGAAGGGGTTCCCGGCAATTTCTATGCGTTTTGTTCTGAAGCGGCTCATTACAGCTTGTATAAGTCGATGGAAGCCGCAGGACTCGGCAGCGATCATTTAATTAAAGTCAAAACAAATCTCGACCATTCCATGGATACGGAAGATTTGCGAGAGAAGCTTAGACAAGTATGCGAAGCCGGGGGCATTCCCGTCTATATCGTAGCCACGACGGGAACGACAGATGCGATCGGCATCGATGATGTGAGCGCTGTCCGCCGTGCAGCTGAAGAAACCGCGAAGAGCTTCGGGCTGCCGGTTCCGCATATCCACGCCGATTCCGCCCTGGGAGGATTTTTTGCCTTTTTTAATGAGTACGATCTGAATGAGAACGCTTTATCCTTCAGTCCCGGTGTCCTCAGCATGATCAAACCGATTCAGGAAAAAATGAGACAACTGCACGCAGCAGATTCGCTTTGCTTTGATTTTCAGAAGCTCGGACAGACGCCTTATGTGACAAGCCTGTTTCTTGTGAAGGATCGCAATGACTTAAAACGGATCGATCTGGATCCCGATGAGACGCCGTATGTCGGCCACCGCGGCTATGGGGACTACCATACGGGCTACACGCTGGAATGTTCGCGCATGGCCAGTTCGATCAGTATGTACAGCGCATTGATGGCATTTGGCTATGAAGGCTATCAAAAGCTGCTTGCCCAGTTCCTTGAAGTCAACCTGCATTTTAGGGAACAGCTGTCTCGGCAGATTCCGGAGGCCGATATTGTGAACCCGGACAACTGCGGCATGTCTACGCTGTTTCGCATTTATCCTGAAGGGGCGCCTAGATTTGAAGACGAAATTTCGGGAGCATGCACCATTGAAGAGCTGGAAAGAAACAATGCGCTTACTGAAAAATTATTTGAAAAGCTCGGAACAAAAAGGGACAAGATGTTTTTTGGCGATACGAAAAAACACTTGCTTGTGAAGTCCTGTGAAGGGGTTGAATTACCGCTTTGCGTCAGCAAATTTTTCGTCATTTCTCCGTATACCATGCCTGAACATGTCCCGGGAATTATCGATTATTTAAAAGAAACTATTGAGGAAGTCTTCCGGGAGCATGGGTCTCTCATGACAAATTAAAGGGGATATAGACGATGAAAACGTTGAAGAAAAAGCTAACAGAACACATTTCAGTCAAAATTATGATTGGCGTCGCCTTAGTGCTTTTAATCACGATCGCATCATTTTCAGCCGTGTTTACTTTTATCAGCAAAGACTTGTCAGAGCAGCTGAAACAGCAGTTCCAAAACCGCCTTTATACCGATATTCATCTTGCTGAAAATCAAATCAAACGTCTGGACGGGAATCCGCTTGAGATCGATTCCGCAGACGGTCCGCTTTACAAGCAGACAAAAATGGCTGTGGACAGCCTGAAAAAGAAAAACAAACTTGAGAATATTTATATCCTTTCCAATGAAGGCGGGAAGGAGCGGATTCTCGTGCTGTCGGATACGCCCGATGATTTCGGCACGGATTACAGCTTTTCTCCTGAAATGAAAGAAGCCTTGACGACAAACAAAGAGACGGTAAGCGACGTGTATGAGGACGAATACGGCATCCACCAGTCGATTTTTCTGCCGCTTGAGAACGGCTCAGGAGAAAAGGTGGGAATTTTGGGGATCGACCTTGATGCTTCCGTGATTCCGGAGACAGCGGCAAAAGCGAAATGGTATACAATTGCGATCTCAGCATTTGTCTTGCTGCTCGGAATGGTCATGGCTTATTTTCTCGGTTCTTACATCGCGAAGCCGATCAGGCAGCTGATGAAGGCTTCAGAAAAAATTGCCGACGGCGATCTATCGGCCGACATTTCTGTCAAGAGCCGGGACGAAGCAGGAAAGCTTGCCGAATCGTTCAAGCGGATGAGCGAAAATTTACAACAATTGATTGGACATATTTCAGCTTCCTCTGAAGAGGTATCCAAGACGAGCCTGCAGCTGAAAAATGTATCGGCTGAATCGAGCGAAAGCGCAGCTCAAGTGGCTGAATCGATGAACAGCATGAGCGAGGGAATCAACGAGGTTGTCTCTTCAGTTTCGGATTGTCATACATCGGCTGCCGAAATCGATCAGCAGCTTACACATGTCACAGAAAAAGTGAACGAGATGAAGAACGTTGCCGAGGGCGTCAGCAAGGATTCCAAGACGGGGCAGGAGCTTGTCGAAGAAACATTGCGGCAGACCCAGACGATTAAAAACGTGATGGAAGAGTCCAAACAAGCGGCATCAGAGATGCAAAACCATACAGAAGAAATTGAAAAAGTCATCGGAATGATTTCCTCTATTGCTGAACAGACGAATTTGCTGGCGCTCAATGCTTCCATTGAAGCCGCCCGGGTCGGTGAGGAAGGCCAGGGCTTTGCGGTTGTTGCCGGAGAAGTCAGAAAGCTTTCTGAACGTTCGGCAGATGCCGCTTTATCCGTTTCCCAGCTTGTGGCGGGCACGCAGGAGAGCAGCCGGCTTGTCATGGAACGCATTCAGGAAGGAAACGAAGCGGTTGACAAAGGGCAGATTTTAATCAATGGCACATATGAGAATTTTTCAGGAATTTTTAAAGGAATTTCTCAATTCGCCGAACGCACAGATCAATTGCTTCAGTCCTTGTTAAAAGTCGAAAAATCGTATCAAACCATTTCGTCTGCGATGGAGCAGATTTCCGCCGTTACCGAAGAGCAGGCGGCAGGCTCTGAAGAAGTCGCTGCGGCAGCGGAGCAGCAAAGCGCCGGCATGCAGGAAATAGCATCGGCCATTCAGCAGCTCTCCGCTTTGTCGGAAGAATTGAATCAGGCGGCATCCAAGTTTAAACTGGCCGCTGAATAAAAAGAACAGCCTGATCTCTCTTGATCAGGCTGTTTTGTTTATACAGGATTCAAAATCCGGTTTAAAAACTGTTTTGTTCGTTCTTCCTTAGGGGCTGAGAAAATTTGTTCAGGCGGGCCCTGTTCGACGATGACGCCGCCGTCGATAAAGACGACTTCGTCTGCGACATCCTGCGCGAATTTGATTTCGTGGGTGACGACAACCATCGTCCAGCCCTCATTTGCAAGGTCTTTCATGACTTTCAGCACTTCGCCGACCAGCTCGGGGTCCAGAGCCGATGTGGGCTCGTCAAAAAGCATCAGCTCAGGCTTGATGGCCAGGGCGCGGGCGATCCCGACGCGCTGCTGCTGTCCCCCGGAAAGCTGGAATGGATAAAGGTCCATTTTGTCTTCTAGGCCGACCTTTTGCAGAAGCTGAACGGCTTCCTTTTTGACTTCTTCTTTATTGCGCTTTTGCACTTTTACCGGCCCTTCCATCACATTTTCAAGCACGGTGCGGTGCGGGAACAGGTGATAGGCCTGAAACACCATTCCCGACTTTCTCCGCAGTCGAAGGAGGTCAGCCGGTTTATTTTTCTTGGAAAAATCGATGGTAAAATCGTCAAAAGAAAGAATGCCGCGGTTCGGAATTTCCAAAGCGTTCAGGCAGCGAAGCAGCGTCGTCTTGCCGGAACCGGAAGGCCCTAAGATGGCGATCACTTTTCCTTTTTCGATGTTCAGGTCGATTTTTTTTAAGATCTCGTTTTCGCCGAAGGATTTATTCAGCCCTTTGATCGCAAGCATTGTCTATTTCCCTCCTTACCTGGCCACATACCGGTCCAATCGCCGTTCAATCTGCTGCTGAACAAGCGCGAGAACAAAGCAGATGATCCAATAGATGAATGCGGCTTCCATATAAATGATTAAAATTTGGTCTAGATTGCTGGCCCCGATTTCCTGGGCCTTCCGGAATAATTCAGCAACAAGAATCTGTGACGCAAGCGATGTATCTTTAACCAAGCTGATGAATGTATTGGATAATGGCGGAATTGACACGCGCACAGCCTGCGGCAGGATGACCCTGGTAAGCGCCGTTTTTTGAGTCATTCCAATCGAATAAGCCGCCTCCCACTGTCCTTTCGGAACGGAAAGGATGGAAGCCCTGATGATTTCCGACGCATAAGCGCCGACATTTAATGAAAAGGCAATGATTGCGCTCGGAAACGGGTCGATCGTGACTTGAAACGCTGGAAACAAGTAAAAAATAATGAACAGCTGAACGAGCAGCGGCGTTCCGCGGATCGCTGAGACATAAATGCCGAAAACCGCTCTTAAAATGCGGGATTTGGACATTCTCGCCAGCGCCGTGATCAATGCGATGATCATACCGAATATAAAAGAGAGAATGGCAAGGGGAATCGAGTAATAGATTCCCCTTAAAAAGATCGGCCAAAATGACTCACGCACAAGATCCCACGGGATCGCCTGGCCGATGGCCGCCGCTTGTATATTACTTAGAAACATCTTCGCCAAACCATTTCTTCGCTATTTTCGCGAGTGTGCCATCCTCTTTCATGTCCTTCAGCGCGGAGTTGACCTTGTCAACCAGTTCGCCGCTTCCTTTGCGGAAAGCAAAATGCGTAGTTTGCGGCTCGCCTGTTTCAAAAGCGATTTTCAGGTTTTTGTTTCCTGACGTCTTCAAATAGTTCAGCACCGCCAGTTTATCGTTATAGGTGAGGTCGACACGGCCCTGCTGAATCAGCTGAAACGCTTGAGCCATTCCTTCTACGCCTTCGATTTCAGCGCCGGCGTTTTTCGCAAGGTCATTATAGTTGCTTGTCAAAGACTGCGCGGCTTTTTTCCCTTTGACATCTCCTTCAGACTTTACATCGTTGTTGTCCGCTTTTGTGACAACGACGGCTTGGGAAGTTGTATATGAATCAGAAAAATCGTACTGATCTTCACGGTCTTTTTTCCCGACTTGGTTGGCAACGACGTCAAAACGCTTTGAGTTGAGTCCGGCAAACATGCTGTCCCACTGCGTTTCTTTAAATTCAGCTTTCAGGTTGAGGCGCTTGGCGACTTCCTGCATCACTTCGACATCATAACCTGTTAATTTATCTGTTTTTTTATCGTGGAATGTAAAAGGTTCGTACGTTCCTTCAGTACCGACTGTCAATACGCCTTTATCTTTAATTGAAGACCAGAGGCTGTCGCCGGCTGCGTTTTTATCCTTGGAATTGTCCCCTGACGCGCCGCATGCGGCCATCACGGTGATCAACAGCGTCAATAATACAGCGAATATTGCTTTCTTCATTTTATTCCCCACTTTACTGATTGGATTTAGTTGATATGATTTTACTTAAGGCTCTTACAAAAGTAAAGCATAAACCTTTTTTAGTATGAGTCAAGAAATACGTTTTTAGTGATGAAAGGGAGAGAAGATCATTCTGATTCCTGATCGAAGCGGATCTTCCATTTTTTAAGCCTGTATTGCAGGCTTTGCCTGCTGATCCCCAGCACCCGAGCCGCTTGTGACACATTGTAATTGCATTTTTTAACGGTTTTTTGAATATAATACTTTTCGGCATTCTCGATTTGTTCCTTTAAAGGAGCGGCCGAGGCGGAAGGAAGCGGGGCGAACAGATCATAGCCCTGCTGCGGCAGCTGCTCTTTTGCCGCTGGTTTCGTCCTGTATTGCAATGGAAGGTGCGTCAGCTCGATTTTGTCTTCGTAGGACATCAAATTCATGGCGCCTTCAATTAAATGTTCAAGCTCCCTGACGTTTCCCGGCCAATCGTATGAAAGCAGGAACCGCCGCACCTCTTCTTCAAAACCTTTGACCTCCATTTGGAACAATGCGTTGTATTTGTCGATAAAATGCTGCGTGAGCGGCATAATATCTTCCTTCCGGTCTTTTAATGGAGGAATAAACAAGGTGACGACGCTCAGCCTGTAATACAAATCTTTTCGCAGCCTCTGGCCGCTGACAGCGTCGACTGGATCTTCGTTCATCGTCGCGATGATCCTGACGTCGATCGGAGTATCCTTTGAAGCGCCGATCCGCCTGATCGTTTTTTCTTGAATCGCGCGCAAAAGCTTTGCCTGCAATCTGAAGTCCAAAGAATTGATTTCGTCAAGGAGCAGTGTTCCGCCGTCAGCTTGTTCGAAAAGACCCGGACGATCCACGGCTCCCGTGAATGCGCCTTTGACCGTGCCGAATAATAGGCCTTCGACAAGGCTTTCCGGGAGGGCTGCACAGTTTTGCGAGATGAATGGGCCCGTTGAGCGCTGGCTTCCGTTATGTATACTTTGGGCGAACAGTTCTTTTCCGGTTCCGGTGTCGCCAACGATCAGAATGGAGGAAGAGGTCCGGGTCGCCCGCTTTGCATGTTCAATGACTTCCTTGAACGCCGGACTGACGCCGATCAGGCTGTCAAACGTATACTTTGTGCTTTCTGTTTTGTTCATATTTTCTCTGATCAGGCGTTCAAGCTTTGTGACATCTTTGGCAATCTCGACCGCTCCTTTCGTATTCCCGTTTTCCATAATGGGGAATGTATGATTGACGGTCGTAATTTCCTGTCCTTTGTTATTAAAGTAAGTCTGTTTGACGTTTTTGTTCGTTTTCCCGTGATGCAGCGCCTGCAGGAGGGTGCTGTCATGCTGGCTGGCAAACGTAAACACGTCCAGCACGTTTTTGCCGAGCACATCGCCGACATCCATCCCTTCAATCTGGCTCATCTTTTTGTTATAGACAACAGATGTGCCGTTTTCATCGACGACATGCAAGCCGATATCGATTTCATCTATAATTCCTTGAAAAATAAGTTTCAGAAAATCATAATCCTTCAGCAATTGATATCCCCCTTTGTTCGTATCTGTCTCCATTTTAAGTGAAGACTTGATAAGGGTGCAAAAAAATATGCTTTTAATTTTTGCACCTTTGCATAAAAACCGCAAAATTTTTTGCGAGTTACACATGCAATGTTCTGAAAATTTGCGGTATTAAGAGTTGGCACGATACTTGCATATAAGATAGTGTGAAACAAAATACGACATCTGGCATGTATGTCCAAAAATAAGAAGGAGGAATCAGAATGACGGTTCTATCAAAGTCCGAGAAAATTATGAAGCAAACCGCACATTTTGGCGCGAATAACTATCATCCTCTGCCGATCGTGATTTCTGAAGCGGAAGGCGCGTGGGTGAAAGATCCGGAAGGCAACCGATACATGGATATGCTGAGCGCTTATTCCGCAGTGAATCAAGGGCACAGGCACCCGAAAATCATCCAGGCGTTAAAAGATCAGGCAGACAAAATCACCCTGACTTCGAGAGCTTTTCACAATGACCAGCTTGGTCCTTTTTATGAAAAGGTCGCTTCATTAACGGGGAAGGACATGGTTCTGCCGATGAACACCGGTGCGGAAGCGGTTGAGTCCGCAGTTAAAGCAGCGCGGCGCTGGGCTTATGATGTAAAAGGCGTTCCGGACAATCAGGCGGAAATTATCGCATGTGAAGGCAATTTTCACGGCCGGACGATGCTGGCTGTGTCGCTATCTTCAGAAGAAGAGTATAAACGCGGTTTCGGACCGATGCTTCCCGGCATCAAGCTGATTCCATACGGGGATCTGGAAGCGCTGAAACAGGCGATCACACCGAATACAGCCGCTTTTTTAATTGAGCCGATTCAAGGTGAAGCGGGAATTGTCATTCCGCCGGAAGGCTTTTTGAAGCAGGCTGCTGAAGTCTGCAAAGAGCGCAATGTCTTGTTTATCGCCGATGAAATACAGTCAGGGCTTGCACGTACAGGGAAAATGTTCGCCTCTGATTGGGAGGACGTCACACCGGATATGTACATTTTAGGTAAAGCGCTCGGAGGCGGCGTGTTCCCGATATCGTGCATTGCAGCAAACCGGGATGTGCTTGGCGTGTTTAATCCGGGCTCACACGGATCGACCTTTGGAGGGAACCCGCTTGCATGCGCCGTATCGATCGCAGCTCTTGAAGTGCTGGAAGACGAGCGGCTCGCTGAACGGTCGCTGGAGCTTGGGGAATACTTTAAAGAAAAGCTCTCGCAAATTGATAATCCTAAAATCAAAGAAGTGCGCGGCAGGGGGCTGTTCATCGGGGTAGAGCTGACCGAGGCGGCGCGTCCGTATTGCGAGCGCCTGAAAGAAGAAGGGCTGCTCTGCAAAGAAACGCATGAGACGGTAATTCGCTTTGCACCTCCTCTTGTCATTTCTCATGAGGATCTGGATTGGGCGATTGAAAAGATTACCCGTGTTTTGTCGAAGTAAAGCGAACGGCTGAACAATAAGGGGATTGTTCAGCCCGTTTTTTCGCTGTCTGTGCGAAGTTTGTCAAAAATTGAAATATCAGGAAAATGTTCAGAAGATTTAAAAAATAGTCTATATGTCATAGGGGGAGCTGACATTAGGGAGAATTGAAACGGAAGGGGTGAAGGCGGTTTGAATCATGAAAACCGTGAACAATATACACTGAAACGAACGATGAAATCCCGCCATTTGTTTATGATCTCGCTTGGCGGCGTCATCGGAACCGGCTTTTTTCTCGGAACAGGTTATACGATTAATGAAGCCGGACCGATCGGCGCGATTCTTTCCTATTTAGCGGGCGGAATGATCATGTATTTTACGATGCTCTGCCTTGGGGAGCTCGCTGTGGCAATGCCGGTTTCAGGCTCTTTTCAGACGTACGCGACAAAATTTATCGGGCCTGCTACAGGGTTTGCCGTCGGCTGGATCTATTGGCTCGGCTGGTCGGTTACTGTTGCTTTGGAATTTTTGTCAGCGGGGCAGCTGATGAAAAGATGGTTTCCCGATGTCGGCGTCTGGATATGGTGCTTGATTTTCGGGCTGCTGCTTTTTTCACTCAATGCTTTATCGGCAAAGGCTTTCGGGGAATCGGAATTTTGGCTGTCCGGCATCAAAATTATCGTCATTCTTCTGTTTATTATTCTCGGCGGAGGCGCGATGTTCGGACTCATCGACTTGAAAGACGGACAGGCTGCACCGTTCTTTTCCAATCTGATTGGAGACGGAATTTTTCCAAACGGATTCGGCGCGATCTTTATCACGATGATCACCGTCAACTTTGCCTTTCAGGGGACGGAGCTGATCGGGATCGCGGCGGGGGAAAGCGAAAATCCGGAAAAAACGGTGCCCCGCTCCATCAAACAGACGGTCTGGCGGACACTGGTGTTTTTCGGCCTGTCCGTATTTGTACTGGCGGGATTGATTCCATGGGAAAAAGCGGGGGTTGTTGAAAGTCCGTTCGTTGTGGTATTTGAACAAATCGGCATTCCGTATGCCGCCGATCTGATGAACTTTGTTATTTTAATTGCTTTGTTATCGGTGGCGAATTCGGGCTTGTACGCATCGACGAGGATGCTTTATTCCCTGGCGAAAGAGGGAATGGCCGCTCAGGCTTTAAGCCGGGTCAATAAAAGAGGTATTCCGATGAATGCGCTTTGGATCACGCTCGGTTTTGCGGGTTTGTCCCTCATCTCAAGCGTAGTCGCAGCAGAAACGCTCTACATTTGGCTTTTGTCTCTAGCCGGTTTAAGCGCGCAAGTCGGCTGGATCACGATTACGGTATCACAGCTGCTATTTCGCAGACGATATGTCAAAGAAGGCGGAAAGGTTGAAGACTTAAAATTTAAAACGCCTCTTTATCCTTATTTGCCGCTGACGGGATTTATTTTAAACAGCGCCGTCCTTGTGAGCCTCGCTTTTGATTCAGAGCAGAGGATGGCATTGTACTGCGGGATTTTATTCATGTCGGCCTGCTACTTTGTTTATCACGTATTTGTGAAAAAACGCCAGGGTCTTGAGCGACAAGAAGCATTGATCTATCAAAACAAAACGAACGATGAGGTGGTTATTGATGAATAAGCAAGTTTCTCTGATTGGAATGCCGATGGACTTGGGACAGGCGCGGCGCGGTGTGGATATGGGACCGAGCGCGATTCGCTACGCTCATATCGTGGAACGTCTGACCGAGCTTGGCTATGATATCGATGATCTGGGCGATGTGCCGATCAATCGCGATCAGCCAAAAGGAGACGAAGGGCTGAAAAATTTAGTTTCCGTACTCGAAGGAAACCGCAAGCTGGCCGATATCGTCGACAATGTCATCGAGCAGCGCCGCTTCCCGCTCGTGTTGGGCGGAGACCACAGCATAGCCATCGGGACATTGGCGGGGGTAGCCAAGCATTATCAACAACTCGGCGTGATTTGGTATGACGCACACGGCGACTTAAATACGCTGGAGACATCGCCGTCAGGCAACATCCACGGTATGCCGCTGGCGGTAAGTCTCGGTGTCGGCCACGAAAAGCTGGTCAACCTTCACGGCTATACGCCGAAAGTCAAGCCGGAGCATGTCGTCATCATTGGTGCGCGCTCGCTTGATGAAGGAGAGCGCAAATATATCCGTGAAACCGGCATGAAAGTCTACACCATGCACGAAATCGACAGGCTTGGCATGACGAAGGTGATAGAGGAAACGATCGAGTATCTGTCAGCAAATTGCGACGGGATTCATCTGAGCCTCGATCTGGACGGTCTTGATCCGAGCGACGCTCCGGGAGTCGGCACCCCTGTCGTCGGAGGCATCAGCTACAGGGAAAGCCATTTGGCGATGGAAATGCTTTATGACGCAGATATCATTACTTCTGCCGAGTTTGTTGAAGTCAACCCGATACTTGATCATAAAAATAAAACCGGTGAGGCGGCCGTCGAACTGATCGAATCGCTGTTAGGGAAGAAGCTGCTATAACCAATGAAAAGGAGAAGGCATCGGCATGATGCCTTTTCTTTTTTATTATTAAAATAAAGCCAAAAACTCTCTTACGGGCTTCGGCAGAAAACTGCCGGCCCGCCAAACGACAGATGGCTGCAGAATAAACGGATTGTCTTGAATCTCCAATGTCTGAACATGACGCGCAAAATGCGCCGGCAGCATGGACAGCGGCAGAATCGTTGCTCCGAATCCCGAGGTGACAAGGCTGAGGAGCGTTGTAGAATCATGGCACTCACAGACGACCCTCGGCTCAAGGTCCAATGAGTGAAAGTGATGGACGACCTCATCATAAATCCCTTTTCCGTGCGACGGTCTGAGCAGAATCAGCGGCAGACCGGCAATTTCTTTCATTCCGGCTTCCCCTTTTAAGCCATACGACTGATTCCCCGGAAGAACGAGCTTGCATGGGACCTCCGGCAGGCTCTTTGCTTCGATATTTTTGCTGTGGAAAGGCGTTGTCGTGACCGCCGCATCGATCTGCCGGTTTTCCAAGAGCCCGCTCAGCCGTGAAGGCTCACCTTCCCAAATGTTAAACATTAAATTCGGGTACATTTCCCTGATCTTCGAGACTTTTGAGAGCAATAGAGCCGCACAGTAAATCGTTGAACCGACGGCAAGGGTTCCGTTGACTTCTTCACGCAGCTCCCGAACCTCCAAGATGGAATCCTCAAGCTTGTGCAGGATTTCTTTTGCTCTTTTCAAAAACACTTCTCCTTCATAGGTCAGCGTCAGGTTTTTCTTTTTGTTCCGGTCAAATAAAACGACTCCGAGCTCCTCTTCCATCTGCTTCAACTGTCTGGAGAGGGGCGGCTGGGCGATATGAAGCCGTTTCGCCGCCGTTGTAATCTTTCCTTCCTGTGCGATCGTAACAAAGTACTTTAACTGGCGAATATCCATTTTCTCGGCACTCCTTTTTATACCTTTAAAGTATTATATATAGATTTAACAGATATTTTCAATATGGTAAATAGAGGCGTATCATTTTAACTGAAGCACCAAGAGGGAAAGGGGGGCGCATATGAACATCATCGTCGGAATTACGGGCGCGACCGGCGCGATATTTGGCGTGCGGATGCTGGAGTGGCTGAAGAAAACCGACGCAGAGACACACCTAGTCATCTCTCCGTGGGCAGCGGCAACGATTCTGCACGAAACGGGATATACGATGAAAGACGTAGAAAAGCTCGCATCTTTTACGTATTCCCACAAAGACCAGGCTGCCCGCATTTCAAGCGGTTCCTTTCAAACGGACGGAATGATTGTCGCACCGTGCAGCATGAAGACGTTGGCGGGCATTCGCACCGGTATGGCGGATAACCTGTTGACCCGTTCGGCGGACGTCATGCTGAAGGAACGGAAAAAGCTTGTGCTGTTAACAAGGGAGACGCCGCTGAACCAGATTCATCTTGAAAACATGCTTGAGCTGACAAAAATGGGCGCGGTGATCCTGCCGCCGATGCCGGCTTTTTATAATCATCCCCAAAATCTGACCGAAATGGTCGACCATATCGTATTCCGGACGCTGGACCAATTTGGAATCCATCTGTCTGAAGCGAAGCGCTGGGAAGGAATGAAACAGAAGAAATAAGGAGGATAACAGAATGGCTTATCAAGATTTTAGAGATTTTTTAAACACGCTGAAAAAAGAAGGACAGCTTCTTGAAGTTCAGGAAGAGGTGAAGCCGGAACCCGATTTGGGTGCCGCTGCACGCGCCGCCAATAACCTCGGAGACAAATCACCCGCTCTTTTATTCAACAACATTTACGGCTATAACAATGCCCAAATCGCCCTGAATGTCATCGGCTCCTGGCCGAACCACGCGTTAATGCTCGGCCTTCCGAAAGACACGCCGGTCAAAGAACAGTTCTTTGAATTCGCACGCCGCTATGATCAATTTCCTGTAAAAGTGCAAAGAGAGGAGACAGCGCCGTTTCACGAAAACGACATCACAGAAGACATCAACCTGTTTGACATTCTGCCGCTCTTCCGCATCAATCAGGGCGACGGCGGCTTTTATTTAGACAAGGCATGCGTCATTTCCAGAGATGTCGAGGATCCGGAACACTTCGGCAAACAAAATGTCGGCATGTACAGATTGCAAGTAAAAGGAAAAGACCGCCTCGGCATTCAGCCCGTCCCGCAGCATGACATTGCAATCCACCTGCGCCAGGCTGAAGAGCGCGGCGAAAACCTGCCTGTCACGATTGCGCTCGGCTGCGAACCGGTCATTGCAACGGCGGCATCCACACCGCTCTTATACGATCAATCAGAATACGAAATGGCAGGGGCCTTGCAAGGCGAACCTTATAAAATCGTCAAATCAAAACTGTCTGACTTAGATATCCCATGGGGCGCGGAAGTGGTTCTCGAAGGCGAGATCCTGGCGGGCGAACGTGAGTATGAAGGCCCGTTCGGCGAGTTTACCGGCCACTATTCAGGCGGAAGAAGCATGCCAATCATCAAAATCAAGCGCGTCTGCCACCGCAACAACCCGATTTTTGAACACCTGTATTTAGGCATGCCTTGGACTGAGGTTGACTACATGGTCGGGATTAATACATGTGTGCCGCTTTACCAGCAGCTAAAAGAGGCCTATCCGAATGAAATTGTCGCGGTAAACGCGATGTATACACACGGCTTGATCGCCATTGTATCAACGAAAAGCCGCTACGGTGGATTCGCCAAAGCCGTCGGCATGCGCGCGCTGACGACCCCGCACGGCCTCGGCTACTGCAAAATGGTGATTCTCGTTGACGAAGACGTCGATCCGTTTAACCTTCCGCAAGTGATGTGGGCAATTTCAACGAAAATGCATCCAAAACACGATGCAGTCATCATCCCGGATTTATCCGTTCTGGCGCTTGATCCGGGTTCTGAACCGGCGGGAATCACCCACAAAATGATCCTGGACGCGACAACGCCTGCGGCCCCGGAAACAAGAGGACACTATTCACAGCCGCTCGATTCCCCTATAGGAACGAAAGAGTGGGAAGCGAAATTAATGAATCTGCTAAATCAATAAAAGAGGAGAGTGTTTCATCATGCATACATGTCCGCGCTGCGAATTAAAAAAAGCGGAAACCGTCAGCAAGTCACCCGTTGAAGGAGCCTGGGAAGTTTATCAATGTCAGCACTGCTTTTTCACTTGGAGATCATCGGAGCCGGAGACGATCACAAATCCTGAAAAATACAATCCGGCCTTTAAAATCGACCCTTCTGAAGTCGAAACAGCCGTACAAGTGCCAGCGGTTCCAGACCGGAAAATCTAAAGGGAGGCATCCGGCATGGCTCAGCTATCAAACGAATTATTTCAGCTGTTAAACGGAGAGAAACTCGCCGGAAAGCGGCGCGAAGCGATGATGCTCCAGACCGTCACAGAAGACGGCTGGCCGCACACAGCGATGATCAGCGCCGGCGAAATCCTCGCTTTGAACAAAACCGACATCCGCCTGGCTCTCTGGCAAGGCACAACGACAACCGCGAACATCGCGAGAGCAGGCCGGGCGCTCCTCGTCACCTGCTGGAAAGGCAAAGCACATTATGTGAGGCTGTCTTTAAAGAAACTGCCCGAATTAAAAGACGCCAAACACCCGAGAGCGCGCTTCGCCGGCACGGTCGAAGCGGCACGGGAAGATATCGCAAAATACGCTGATATCATCTCCGGCGTTCAGATTGAGCTGAAGGATGAAGCGGCGGTTTTGCGGCGGTGGGAAGAGACGCTGGAGGAGCTGAGGAACTGAAGAAAAGGACCATGGCGAACCATGGTCCTTTCAATTATTTCTGCAGCATCTTATTCGTCACTTTATAAGCCAAGGTACAGCCAATTGTAATGAAAATAATCGCGATCGAAAGGATCACGAGCTTTTCAGCAACGGTATATATCGACATGGGAATAATAACAGCGCAGACGGAAAACACGCCGCCAAAATAAACAAACAGGATCAGCGGCTTTTTGTATTTTTTCCAAATCACTTGATTAATCCCGTTTCTTTCGGGGGCTGCCGGGTGTTTGCGGTCTTCATCTTTCATCAATTTATTTAGCAGCACATAAATGAGAAATGCGAATAAAGTTGCCGAGAAAATATTAAAACAGAGGATAAACAGTTTTTCTCCGATGCTCATCTTCGGAATCAGAACAGTGCTGAGAATGGAGCCGCATACGAAAAATAGGTAGACGATTAAGATGGCTTTGTTTCTTGGTTTTTGTAGAAATTTAGACATTCGGACCTCTCCAATCGTAAATGATTAAACGCTGAAAATGAGATGGATCAGAAAAGAAAAAATATAAAAGATGATGATGCTTAAAATACCTCTGCTCACAAGATAAAGGGCGAAATACAGTTTTCTCAGGAACCAGTTGTATCTTAATAGCCGTTTGTAGACGAAGTAACCGGTGCCGACAAGAAGAAAAACGAATGTATTCGTGATTTTGTGGGACCATTTTTCAGGTTTTAAAAAGATCATTTTTTCATATTCAATGATCATGTGACTCGCTATGATTAAAAAACCCAAACTGTAAGCGAAATGAGCGGCCAACATACCGGCGATGAAGTATTCGGTATATTCAACAAGAGTTTCTGGTGACATCATAACTCCTTTATGAATGGCGGACTCCAGCGTTTTTTTTCTGATATAAAAAGCTTCTCATTCTTCGTCAGGCATTCTTTCCAAACAAGACCGGTTCAGCATTTGATTCCCCGCTTGATAAACCGCAAAAAAGCCGCACGATATCGCGGCACACAAAACCGTGAACACAGCGGATTTCCATAAGAAAGTGAGTCCGGTCATTGAAAACACGGATGTTCCCACAATCAGGATGCCGACGAAGTAGAAAGAGAGCGTGAACGGCTTTCTATATTTCTTCCAAAAGATTTTCGCGACGATGTTGCATCTGGGCGCGCTTTGATCTTTCTTCGGTTTATTTATGAACACATAAATGATGAATGCGAATAAAGAAATTAAAACGAACATAAAGCCAATGACGGCAAGCTTTTCCTTCCATTTCATTGAAGGTTTGGCAAGACCGGTCAAAATAATGATTGTTGCAAGTAGGGAATAAACTGAGAGAATGATTTTATTTCTGCCTTTCAAACATGACCTCTCCTTGTGCCTTAAATCCTATGTCTGACGATATCTTGATTCGCTTTGATGAAGAAGTATTTGTGGATGAATTTGACCCCCATCATAGAAAATAAACAAGCCATAAGCAGATAGACGGTACTCATCAACAAATAAACGGCAGACTCGGAAACTCGCAAAACGGCATGACTTATCATAAAACAGGTTGCCGGAACAGCCGCGAGGAACATCCCTGTCGGAGCTGCTGTCTCCCTTTTGTCTCTGCTAGAATACGGGAATACAATCAAGTAATACCGAATGACGAGGAGGATAAAGGCGGCAAAAATGAATAGTGACAGACTGATCAGCGGTACATGAAAACCGATGGCAGAAACCATCATTTTTTGCGCCGTGATCAGCTGGCAATATGACATACCGCTGAAAGATACACCCATAAACCGAACATATTGAAGGTGATGATGGCATCCGGTCATGCTTTTGGTATTCATGATGATCATCCATATATTGATCAGGATAGCAACAGGGACAGCGGCGAATGTGAAAAAATCAACTTTGTTCGCCAGCGCAGGTAATATGCATAAAATATCCAGCATCAACACGATAAAACACGCCATTCCCCATTTCGTTTCCCGGCTGGCGGGAACTGTCAAATGAGATTGAATATTGTAAGGTAAATCTTTGTATGTAACCGTTTCTTTTAATCTCAGCAAAGCTTGTATTCCTCCGCTTATCCCTCTGAATTTTTATAATTCTGCATGTATTTTTTCAGCCAGACCTTTTTTCTGTAGATATGCAATAGGAGTGGAGGAACGAAAAAAAACAAGCTGATAACGGAAACAAACAAGGGAATTTCTGAAGGGGCTTTTGCTCCTATCGCCCATATCGTCATGATGACTAAAAAGATACCGCCTACAGGAAATAAAATAGAGAAGATGATCATTGCTTCGTTTATTTTTTTATATAGAAAATGTTTTTCGTTTTTCATAAGAAGCTCTCTTTCTTAGCACCTTGGAAACTATAATGTCCAGATAATTTAAAGCAAAGGTCTACGCTTGTTGCTAACCACGTTCAGATTTCTTTCTTATTTTTATTAATGGGAAAGCGATAAGGTAATATCGAACCTTTTATAAAATCACAATCACTACCCTAATAAAGAAGACGAATAAGATTATAAACAAGCAAAACGTAAACGAGTTCAGGGGATAATCTCAAAGATATACTCGAGCGAATCTTGATTTAGCATCTTTTTCACTTGCCTTTTCTTTCATTTCAGTAGAATTGAACTCTCATATCCACGACAAGCGATGCTTATATAAAACTACTTTCAAATGCATACAACGATCTCTTATCCAAAAAGGAAGCGTCCCATGTATGAGACGCTTCCTTTTCTAATCGATGGCTGCTTCTTTTAAAACATGTTGAAATTCTCGTTCCTCTTCATCCTCATAACCTTCGAAAATCACTTTCTCAATATCTGAATGGTTAAAAGCAAAAGTGTATTCTTGATTAATGTAGCCCTCGGGGTAAAAAACGCCGATATAGTCAAACATTTTCGGATCTTCGCTCACGACGATCTGTTTTCTTCCGTAAATCATTAATTTTTTTGTTCCACCTTCTAGTAAGACGATTGAGCCGGATGGTAGTAATTTATTTTCGGTCATGACCGTTATTTCCCCTTTCTTAAATGCTTATCAATGATGTCTTTGTTGGCTTTGATAAAATAGAATTTGTGGATGAATTTAACTCCCATCCAAGACCAAATACAAGCAAACAACAGAAATACATAGCTCATAAACAAATCGACCACTGAGTCAGAAAATCGAAAGACGAATTGTGAAACAATGTATCCTCCTGCAGGGCCTATCGTTAATAAGTATGTTCCCCAAGCAGGGCTGTCTTTCTTTTTTCTATTATTATCTGGAAAGATGACCAGGTAGTATCGAATTAAACCAACAATCACAATGAGATAAGTTAAAAAAGAAGTCATGATAAATAAAGAATTAGAACCAATTACAGAATAAGCATATTTCTGTGATAGTACAAAGTAACAAAATGATACTACAGCTCCGGTTGCACCTTTATACAAAGTATAGAACAAATTATTACGTTCATCTGGTCGCATAAACAAAACAATAATGGTCCATATATTAATAATGATCATAAAAGGTAACGCTATAAGGGTAAACAATATTTCTCCATCTACCAATAAAGGGATGGCGCATAATAGATCTAAAAATAAAATTACAATAGTTAAAATACCCTGTTTCTCGCTACCTGATGGATTATCAGCATGCAGGTGCCGATGTATATCGTCTGAAAACTTTCTGAAATCAACATTATCATCCAATTTCAACAATTATTTCACCAACTCCCTATGCTTTACTTAAACCAGCCTGCAATTGTTTTTAATCCCGACTCTACCCCGTCTTTAGCCATATCTGTTATACTTTTTTTATCTTTCCCCCATTTGACACCGCCTAAGAGTTCAGACACAATCATTGAGGCAGCGAATGCTGCAACTCCTCCTGCTAAAACTGGAAGTCCTACAGTCCCAATTACTACAGCACTTGCAGCAGCACCTACTCCTAATGTTGCTGCACCGATTCCTACATCCACAGCAACATCACCAACCGTTTTTTCAACAGAAGTATCTGGATCATTTATATTGTGAATAAGATCTTCACCTGTAGTAATAGCAACACCAGCCCAACCAATCTTGCTTCTCATTGAATCTTTTACTGCAGATGAAACTCTGGTTTGCCTAGCAATTTCGGGTGTATGGCCGGCTTTCATCTGTGAATTAATCCATGTGTCAGGATAATTCTTCGCCTTAATTCCAATAGCTTTCCCATTGGTCACTTGATATCCTTCTATTACTTTACCACTTTTAGTTTTAATACCTCTTTTGATCTTAACCCCATCTTTTTTAACATGTTTCACACTCTTCCCTAGATCCGTCGCAGCAGTAGAAGTGCTATACAAACTTCCCGCACTCGATACAGGATACATCCAATCGATCTCAAATGGAAGGTCTTCTTTTGTTGTGTCGTCGATTTTGCCTTTTTCGTCTTTTTCGCTAAACCGCCCAAGCATCTTCTCCATCGGCGTTTCGCCGGGGTTTTGCAGGTCGTTTTGCAGGCCGCCGGGAGCTTGACTGATTGTTGAGTCATTTTGCGGCTTTAAAATTGAACCGCTTTTATATTCCGATATTTCAATCTTCGGCCCCGTATACATTTTCTCCAGCTGCTGGATGTACTGCTTCATCGTGTCAAGGTCTTCCTTCGCCGCTTTTAGCGCATTTGTCTGTTCGCGGTCGAAGGTGTGAAGCTTTTCGAGCGTCTCGCTGATTTGTCTTTGGGCTTTTTTGGCGTTTTCGTTGACGGCTGAATCGTCGAGGTCGGGCAGGTCGACGATGTGGCTGACAGTTGCCATCGTCTGATTGGCTTTTGACGTCAATCTGCCTGTCAGCGATTCAGCTTGACTGACGCCGTCATGGAGTTCGTTCTCAAGAAAGCTTTGCGAGATAAAGCCGTTTTGGTTCGGTTCAAGGGAATGAAGTGCGCTTTTCGTCTTTTCTAAAAGTCCTTTATAATCGGAAATAAAAGATTCATAAAAAAGAAGAAAAGTGGTGTGGCACTCTTCATAGAACGAGCGGATCGCTTCACCGCCCGCGCCTTTTAAGGCGTCGTCAAGGGAGGTGAGGCCTTTGACGCTTTGTTTGACTTTTGAAATCTCGTCAGTCTGGTTTTTTAATTCGGTCAGCGTTTTGTCTAGGCCGGTTTGAAAAGCCTGAACATCTAGAGTTTTCAATGCGTAGTCCCTTCCTTCTACTTGGCTTTGATCGATGACGACAGCTTTTTGTCGGCGTCTTTTATGGCGTTGACAGCCTGTTCGGTTTGCGCAATTTGTTTAGCTAGAGCTGATGCGTATGCTTTTGTCAGGCTTTTCAAATCTTTGTTCATGCTTTCGATTTTTTTGACGACGTCAAGGTTGTTTTTGCCGCTGATATCTGTCGGCACATTCGGTTTCACAGCTTGGGCTGAATGCTTCAGCTTCGAGAGCGCCTGTTTGACTTCGCCTGTTTTGACTTTGATTTCTTGACCCATCGTAATCACTCCTTTAGCGGCGGGCTTCTCTTTCTTCTTTTTCCAGTTTTTCAATTTTCGTTTTTAATGAGCTGATATCCTTACCTAGTGAATCAATGTCATCATTTAAGGAAGAGATTTTCTCTTTTAATTGTTTAAACACTTCATTTAACTGTTTTCCGCAAATATCATTGTAGGCCGTTTTCATATCGCTTCTGACGTTTTTAAAAGAATCAGCAAGGCTGCCCTGCCATGTTGTCGGCGACAGTTCGGGCTTTTTGATGCTGTCTTTTGAATCGTCAAATTCCTTTTTATCTGCTTCTAATTCAGTTTGGCAATTTTTCAGTTGTTCGAGCTGTTGTTTTTTGATGAGAAGTGTACCTTGCAGCCCGTATAAAACTGTTTTTTCCCAGATCATGTTACTGCCACCTCCCGGAAAATTTGATTCAAATGACCTGTTGGGATCCGTTCGTTAAAGGACCTTATTAATGTTACAACATGGTATAAATGAGTTGAATAGGAAAAATGTACCGTGATTAAAGAATCGAGTCGAGCGGCTAAGCAGGGAATTCCTTATTGTGACTGCGATTTTGCACTTTTCTCCATTTTCCTCCAAGGGCAAAAGACATGGTTCTTAGGGCTGTGTTTTTTATGATATTTATTTTTTGTTTCACAAACTTTAAGGTAATTTTAAGAAAGAGGCGATCTTGTCGAATACTAAACAGGGTTTTTCGAACAAAATGTCAAATAGATTAGATATTTCATATAAACAAGGGGGGAAATTGTCTGTTTGTGATGAAAAAAGGGGACGGGCGGAATTTCTGTCAGGATGCCTCAGCTGGATTCTAAGAAAAATATGCGGCTAAATATATACTTTATGATAGATTGTAAACGCTGTCTTGTCCTCTGACCAACAGGGGGATGAAGATGAAGAAGCTGTTAGTTGTTTATGCCGTGATGCTCTGTTTGTTTTTTCTGTATGTCTACGACTATTCCCGGGGCGATAAAACAGGATCTACAGAAGCAAGCAGAAGGCCGGCGGCCGGAAGTCTGTCCGAAAAATATGTGATGGTTACGTTTCAATCGGGAATCGAATATTGGAAGAGCGGCCTGAAAGGCTTTGAGGATGCCGCGCAGCTTTTCAACGTCTCTGTCGAGTATCGGGGGGCGGCCCATTATGATGTCCATGAGCAGACGACCGTCCTTGAGCAGGTGATTGCAAAAAAGCCGGCGGGGATCGCGCTTTCGGCAATAGATCCGAAAGCTTTAAACCTTGTCATCGACAAGGCGCACGAGCAGGGCATTCCGATCGTTTTATTCGATTCAGACGCTCCGCTCAGCAAAGCCTCTACATATGTCGGCACAAATAATATGGAAGCGGGTGCTGAGGCCGCAAGGCGAATGGCCGAGTTTTTAGATGGAAAGGGAGAGACCGCCATCATTACCCAGCCGCGTCAGTACAATCACCAGGAAAGGACGAAGGGCTTTGAACAAACGATCAAGCAAAAGTACCCGAACATGAAGGTCGCCGCGGTTTTGGACGGAAAAGGGGATGAGCTGACGTCGAAAAAAGAAGCGGCGAAGATTCTGGAAAAAAATCCGTCCATCAAAGGAATTTTCACGACAGAAGCCAATGGGGCGAGCGGTGTGGCCCGCGCTGTGAAGGCGGCGGGACTTGAAGGGGAAGTATGCATCATCGGCTTTGATAAAGACAAGAAAACGCTGGACGGCATCAAAAGCGGATCGATTTCCGCGACAATGGGTCAGGACACATGGCAAATGGGCTATTGGTCGCTGCACATGCTGTTTTTCTCAAATCACCATCTGAAGCATGAACGCCCGCTTCCGGCAGCGATCGATACAGGCATTACGATCATAACGAAAGAAAATGTGGCAGCCTATTATGCGAATGATTAAACGTTTGATTAACAATGCGCCGATCCGTCATAAGCTGATCAGCCTTCTCTTATTAATCAGCATGCTGCCGACGATCGGCCTCGGCATTTTATCGGGATGGGCCGTTGAAAATATTATTGAAAAACAGGTGATCGACCAAACGCTGCAGCTGATCGGCGAAGTGAACAAGACGGCTGAAGTATATGTCAGCCACATGCAAAACCTGACATATTTAATATCAATGAATGAAGAAATGGAAGCGTTTTTTAATCACGAAAAGGAGGACGGAGAGGCGGATTATAAGCGAAGGACGTTTTTGCAGGGCCTGACTTCTTTATATTCTGAAGCCGCAGGCATTCTCGTCGTCAATGATAAGGGTGAGATGATCAGCAATGA
The DNA here is from genome assembly GCF_056155945.1 of Bacillus sp. GM2. Classification (NCBI taxonomy): domain Bacteria; kingdom Bacillati; phylum Bacillota; class Bacilli; order Caryophanales; family Bacillaceae; genus Bacillus; species Bacillus sp. GM2. The sequence continues at coordinate 514,020 of NZ_JBRKSZ010000008.1, read as the reverse complement.
GATGTATGAACGCACGCCGACAGATTTGACAAAAGAACCGTGGTATCTGGTGGCTGTCGCTAATGAAGGAATTTTCAAGATGATCGGAAAGTCTGTCAATCGGAATATCAGAAGCCATGTGCATTACAGGGAAGACGAGGTCGTTTCTGCCGTCAGAGCTGTTATCGATCCTGAGACACAGCGTGTGAAAGGCGTTGTGCTCATCGATTTGAAGCTGCGCGTCCTCGCAGAAGCGACAAAAAATATCCGCTTGGGGAAAACGGGTTATTTGATGATCATGGATGAGAATGGCGGCAATATTTATGCACCGGAGACCTCAAAGCTGTTTCTGCCGAAAAAGTGGTTCAGTCAAGACCGGTCCGGCTATTTTTCGAAGCGGATTAAGGGAGAGGAGTATCAGTTCATTTATGAGACGTCTTCCTTTACGAACTGGACAACGGTCGGCGTTTTTAAAGCGGGTGAACCGGTATTCGAAGTGAAGGAAATCCACTTGTATGTGCTTTTGTTTTTACTGACGGCGGCGTTTCTCGGAATGTCCGCTTCCTATTATTTGTCCCATTCCATGTCGCGGCCGATTTTGAAGCTGAATGCTGTCATGAAAACGGCGGAAAGCGGGAATTTTTCAACATGTTATCAGGAGGAAAGGGAAGATGAAATCGGGCTATTGGGAAAAAGCTTCAATCGCCTGATGTTGAGAATCAGGGAGCTGATGTCGGTCACAGAAAGACAAGAGCGCCAAAAAAGGGAAGCTGAATTAAGGGCGCTGCAGGCACAGATCAACCCTCATTTTCTCTACAACACACTGGATACAATCAATTGGATGGCGAGGAAGAAAGGAGCGGAAGAGGTCAGCGGTCTCGTGCAGGCTTTATCCAAGCTGTTCCGCATCTCCTTGAGCAAAGGGAAAGATATCATTCCGCTGTCTGATGAATTTGCACATGTTGAAAACTATTTGAAAATCCAAAAAGCGCGGTACCGCGATAAATTAAACTACTCAATCGAAATGACCGGGCTTTGTGATGATCGCCTGATATTAAAGCTCGTGCTTCAGCCGATTGTCGAAAATGCGATTTATCATGGAATTAAAGAAAAAAAGGGGCAGGGGCATATTACGATCAAAGGCATGGAGGAAGACGGCTCGCTGATCATCAAAATTGAGGATGACGGAGCCGGAATGGATGAAGAGACGCTAAAGCAAATAACCGATCAATTCAAACACAGGGACGATACAGCGGGCTACGGCATGATCAACGTCCATGAACGGATCGCCCTTACATTTGGCGAGCCGTACGGTTTAACGGTTGAAAGCCGAAAAGGAGCCGGAACCGCCGTCACAATACGGCTTCCAATTTTAACAAAAGGGGGAACAAGCCTTGAGTGAATGTTGGCGCGTACTGATTGCCGATGATGAACCATGGATTCGGGAAGGAATACGGGATGCCGTCTCTTGGGAGCGCTATCAAATGTCGGTGTCAGCTGAAGCGGAGAATGGTGAAGAGGCATTTGAGCTCGCTCTCAAACACGGCATCGACTTATTGATTGTCGACTTGAATATGCCGATCGTCAACGGAATCACGCTGATGAAAAAGCTCCGCGGCGTCCTGCCGCAGTGCCGCTTTGTCATCGTGACGGGCTACGATCAGTTTGCATACGCGCAAGAAGCGATCCGGCTGAATGTCGATGATTATTTGTTAAAGCCGGTCGATCCCGCTCATCTGGAACAAGTGCTCGAAAAGATCAGCGTGTCGCTGGCAGCTGAAAAAAAGAAGCTCAGCGAGCAAAAGCTTGCCGAGCAGCATATTCAACAAAACCTCGGTCTTTTGAAAGAGCATGTTTTCAGAAGCTGGATCGAAGGCCGGGCAGACGAAGAAGACGTTTACCGGCAGCTCGAATGCCTTCGGCTGCCGGCCCGTTATCCTGAGACGCTCGGTGTCATCGCGGCCGGGCATGTATGGAACAAGCCGTCTGAAGCCGACAGTCTGAAAGAAAAAGTAGAACGCTTCTTTATCGATGAGCGGGATAAGGCTGTTTTTTTCGATGGAGACCGTCTGATCGCCGCCTGCCTGTGGCGTTCTGTTACAGAAGCTGAACAGCGGGCGCTTGCTGAGATGATCGAAGCTGAAATGCAGGCAGGCGCCGCCGTCTGCTTCGCGAAGCTTGCCGAAAACGGCCGCTCAGCTGCGCAATGCTATCAGCATTGCAGACAGCAAGTCTCGAAAGCATTTAATATCTTGCCGGTTGTCACGAGGGCCAAAGAATATATGAAAAAGCATTTCACTGAAAGGGAGTTTTCTTTAAAACAGACGGCGGATGCACTTCAAGTCTCGCCCGTCTATTTGAGCAGGATCATGAAGAAGGAGCTCGGCATCACATTTGTTCAGCTTTTGACAGAGATGCGCATGGACCAAGCGGTTCATCTATTAGAGACAACCCCGCTTTCGATTCATGATGTTGCCGAACAAACGGGCTATGATACACAGCACTATTTCAGCACGGTATTTAAAAAAACGAAGGGGGTATCCCCCAATCAGTACCGACGCATGTCGGGAATTGAACGAACAGGGAGAAAATTGTAATGTGAGCGCTTTATAAAAGTCTGATTTTTATAAAAATAGTTAATTAATTCAAAAGACGGACATTCGAAAGACATGGTACAGTTGGCATGATTCATGATGGGAGAAATCAAAAGGGGGATACCAAGCATGAAAAAATGCTGGCTGTTGATCACTGCAATGCTATTCTGTCTCATTGTTTCCGCCTGTTCGGGGAATCAGGCGAGCGGAGGGGGAGACAAAGGCTACGTCGGAATCTCAATGCCGACAAAGTCATCGGAACGCTGGGTGTATGACGGGAAATACATGGTGAAAGAGTTTGAAAAGCTCGGGTATAAAACGGATCTGCAGTATGCGGAAGATGTCGTTGAAAACCAAGTCTCACAAATCGAAAACATGATTACAAAAGGCGTCAATGTGCTCGTCATTGCTTCGATTGACGGGGAAGCGCTGACAGACGTCCTTGAAAAAGCAAATAAGCAGGATATTAAAGTCATTTCCTATGACAGGCTGCTTATGAACAGCAAACATGTCGACTATTATGCGACATTTGACAATCATAAAGTCGGTGAACTCCAAGGGAAATATATTGAAGAAAAGCTTGGCTTAAAAGACAAAAAAGGACCGTTCAACATCGAATTATTCGCGGGATCGCCTGACGACAACAACGCGCATTTCTTTTTTGACGGCGCCATGTCTGTTTTGAAGCCTTATATCGATTCGGGCAAGTTAAAGGTATTGAGCGGCCAGACTTCATTTGAGCAAGGCGCGACGCTCAGATGGGACGGCGCAACCGCGCAATCCCGGATGGACAATTTGCTGAGCGCGCATTATACAAAAGCGAAGCTTGATGCGGTGCTTTCACCGTATGACGGGATCAGCATCGGAATCATTTCCTCTTTAAAAGGCGCGGGCTACGGATCGGACAAGAAGCCGCTGCCGGTTATTACGGGACAGGATGCGGAGCTTGCTTCCGTGAATTCGATCATTAAAGGGGAGCAGACCTCAACCATTTTCAAAGATACGAGAGAGCTGGCGAAAAAAGCCGTTGAGATGGCGACATCCGTCTTAAAAGGCGAAAAAGCGGAAGTCAATGATACAAAGACGTATGACAACGGAGAGAAGGTCGTTCCGTCCTACCTGCTTGAGCCGGTCGTCGTCGATAAAGAGAACTATAAAAAAGTGCTCGTTGACGGCGGTTACTATAAAGAATCGGAATTAGGGAAGTGATCCGATGTCCGATTGCATTTTGGAGATGAGAGGCATCACGAAGGAGTTTCCCGGCGTCAAAGCGCTCGACAATGTCCACCTCCGCGTTAAAGCGGGCGAAATCCATGCCCTCTGCGGTGAAAACGGGGCGGGCAAGTCGACTTTGATGAAGGTGCTGAGCGGTGTATATCCGTACGGTACGTATACGGGCGACATTTTGTATAAAGGGGAAGTATGCCAATTCAAAAATATTAAGCAAAGCGAGGAAGCGGGGATTGTCATCATCCATCAGGAGCTGGCGCTCGTCCCCCAGCTTTCCATTGCGGAAAATCTTTTTTTGGGCAATGAACAGGCGAGACGCGGCGTCATCAATTGGCGAAAAACAAAGCTGGAAACACTCGAGTTAATGAAAAAAGTCGGGCTTCATGAATCTCCGGATACGCTTGTTTCCCAAATCGGCGTCGGAAAGCAGCAGCTTGTTGAAATCGCCAAAGCTTTGGCAAAAAAGGTGCAGCTTTTGATTTTGGATGAACCGACTGCGGCTTTAAATGAAGCGGACAGCGAGAATCTGCTGCGGCTCTTACTCGAACTGAAAAAACAGGGGATCTCTTCAATTATGATTTCCCATAAATTAAATGAGGTCACGAACGTCGCAGATTCGATTACCGTGCTCCGTGACGGACAAACGATCGAAACGCTTGATGTGCAAAGCGGGCAATTGACCGAAAACCGGATCATCAGAGGCATGGTCGGCAGGGAGCTGCAAAACCGCTATCCTGACAGAAGCGCCAAGATCGGGGACGTCATCTTTGAAGTGAAGGATTGGACAGTTCATCATCCTCTTCAACAGGACCGCAAAGTGGTAAACATGGCGGCCCTTTCCGTCAAAAGAGGCGAGATCGCAGGAATTGCCGGCCTGATGGGCTCCGGAAGGACGGAGCTGGCGATGAGCATTTTTGGAAGATCATACGGAAAAAACATCTCCGGCACAATCGAAAAAGACGGGCGGGAGCTTTACATCCGCCACCCTGAGGAAGCCATTAAAAACGGCATCGTCTATGTGACGGAGGACCGGAAAGGAAACGGTCTGATTCTGGATGACAGCATTAAAGAAAACATTACGCTGTCCAAACTGGAGAAGGTGTCGAGCCGATTGGTGATGGACGAGCGCCGCGAAAAACATGAAGCGGAGGATTTTCGCAGGAAATTGAACATCAAGACGCCCGATATCGGCCAGCGGACCGGAAATTTAAGCGGAGGCAACCAGCAGAAGGTCATGCTGAGCAAGTGGATTTTTGCTGAGCCTGACATTTTAATTTTGGATGAACCGACGCGCGGCATCGATGTCGGCGCCAAATACGAAATCTACGGCGTCATCAATCAGCTTGCCGAAGCAGGTAAAGCGGTTATTATGATCTCTTCGGAGCTTCCCGAGCTGCTGGGGATGTGCGACAGAATCTATACGATGTGTGAAGGGGAAATCACCGCCGAATTTTCCAAAGAAGAAGCTGATCAGGAGAAGCTGATGAAATATATGACCATCCGCATGAAGAGAGGGGGAGAGGCGTATGCAGACACCGGTGCAAACGGATAAAGACCGCGCTCAGCCCGGTTACTTTCAGCTGTTTCGCGACATGTATAAACAGAACATCCGGAAATACAGCATGGTTATTGCGCTCGTGTTTATTATGCTGCTGTTTCAAATACTGACGGACGGAATTTTGCTGAGACCGCTGAACATTACGAACCTGATTTTGCAAAACAGCTACATTCTCATTTTAGCCATCGGGATGATGCTCGTCATCATTACGGGACACATTGATTTATCAGTCGGTTCAGTCGCCGCTTTTGTCGGCGCCGTCTCCGCGATGATGATCATCGAGAACGATATGCCGCTGTTTGCGGCGGTCGTCCTGTCGTTGCTTCTGGGAGCGGCAATCGGCGCCTGGCAGGGATTTTGGATCGCTTATGTCAAGATTCCGGCCTTCATCGTGACGCTGGCGGGTATGCTATTGTTCAGAGGACTCACGATGATCGTGCTTGAAGGGAAATCGATCGCTCCATTTCCCGTGTCCTTTCAAAAAATGGCGTCCGGCTTTATCCCGGACTGGCTGAACGGAGACGCACTCCATATGACGACGATTGTCGCCGGAGCGGGAGTGTCGATTCTTTATCTCGTGTATCAGCTTCAGCAGAGAAACATGCAGAAGAAATTCCAATTTGACTTGCAGGGAAAAGGTCTGTTTGCAGTTAAGGTGTTTTTTATCATCGCCATTATCAACCTTTTTACCTACATTCTCGCGACGTACGAAGGCATACCTCTCATTTTGATCACATTGTTCATCTTAATCGCCGGGTATACATTCGTTATGAAAAAAACCGTCATCGGGCGGAGAATCTACGCAATCGGCGGCAATGAAAAAGCGGCCGAGCTTTCAGGAATCAAAACAAAACGGCTTACCTTTATGGTTTTCGTCAATATGGGCGTCTTAGCCGCTCTTTCCGGCTTGATTTTTGCCGCCCGTTTAAACGCGGCCACTCCGAAAGCAGGAAACCTATTTGAACTTGACGCCATTGCGGCCTGCTTCATCGGCGGTGCTTCGGCTTACGGCGGAATCGGCACGATCGGCGGGGCCATCATCGGCGGCCTTGTCATGGGGGTCATGAACAACGGCATGTCGCTGCTCGGTCTGGGCATCGACTGGCAGCAAGCAATTAAAGGCCTCGTCCTTCTGATTGCCGTTGCATTTGATATTTACAATAAAAATAAAACTTCTTAATTTATAAAGAAAAACCTGTTTTTGACGTTCAAAAACAGGTTTTTTCATTATTGCTGAACGGAACGCCCTTCCTGATTGAGTGTTGGGTTTATTTTTTTAGGTTCCGGCAGCAGGATGTTCAAAATGCTTGCTGCCGCCAAAATAACGATTGAAAGGTAGAAAGACATGTTATAGTTGCCTGTTTGGCTGTACCAGACGCCGGGCAAATAAGCGCCGAGCGCCGAACCGATCTGGTGGCTGAGGAACAGCCAGCCGAGAATGAACCCGACGGAGTACTGCCTGAAATACTGGGTTGCGAGCATTTGCGTCGGGGCGACGGTCGCAAAGTCGACCAAACCGAACAAAACCGCGAAGCAAAGCAGGAGCATCGAGTTGTGGCTCGACAACAGAATGACAAGCGACAGCGCCCTTACGGCATATAAAAAGCACAAAATTTTCCGGCTGCTCCAGCGGTCAGCGACGACGCCGGAAATCAAAATGCCGATGATGTTAAAGCCGGCCAGCAGGCTGACAGCAGCGCTTGTTACTTCGGTCGAAAACCCGTGGTCATGCGAAAAAGGGATAAGATGGGTATCCATTAACCCTGTCGTTGTAAATCCGCAAATGAAAAACGGCAAGACGAGGAACCAAAACGTCCTTTTGAGAAAAACGGCTTTGTATGGAATCTTTTTAGGCTGAGCGTCTGGCTCTTCTTTTATCTCGCCGCCCTGAGTGCCGCCGATCGGCTCTGCATTCTTTTCCGAAGGATGGTTCCGCAATAACAAGATGACGATCGGAAATACGATAACAGCTAAAAACAATCCGAGAACGATGACGGTCACTTTCCAGTTAAACCAGTGGATCAACATGAGCGATCCAGGGACAAGCAGCATCTGCCCCGCGCCGAATCCGGCTTCCATAATGCCGAATGCAAGCCCCCGCTTCTCATTGAACCAGTTGGTCACGATCACGGTCGATGCGACATTCGAGGCACCGCCGACGCCGAGAGAAACGATGATGCCGTACAAAATAAACAGCTGCCACGGAGAAGTCACGAGATATGTAAAAAAGATGCTCAAGCCGACCAGAAGCGTGCTGAGAGATAAAATGATCCGCGGTCCGAACCGGTCGACAAGCCTGCCGATCACCGGCTGGGATACGCCGTAGACAATGAAGCTCAACATGGAAATAAGCGAAATCGTGCCCCTGTCCATTGAAAATTCCTCTTCCCAAGGCTGAATAAAAGCCCCGAAAGAAAGGCGCACCCCTTGAACGGCCAAAAGCGTCAAAAACGTCACAAAAACGATAATCCAGGCGTAGTGTATTTTCCGTTTCATAGATCCTCCATTTCGTCAGCCTAACTCGGCATCCCAGCGTTCTTCCCGGAGCCGCTGTCCCCATAATAAAGTCTCGTCTTTCACTTCCGTCAGTCTGAATCCGAATTTTTCATACAAAGGCCGCGCTTCAGCCATCGTACTTACAGTCCATAGAAAAATCCGCTCAAATTGATTGTCTTTGCAATAATCGATGAGATGCTTCAAAAGGCGCGTGCCGACTCCCTGATGCCGAAAAGCGGCGTCGACCAGAAACCATCTGAGCTGTACGGTTTGGCCGGGATGTTTGACGAGCCCGACGCATCCCGCAAACCTTCCGGCGCTCTCCGCGATCCAGATGTTTTCGATATCGGCATCAAATGTTTCGTGAAGGTAATCCAAAAATGAATCGTCCCAGCCGTGTGTCTCCGCGTAAAACGCACGCTGTTTTTCGATCATCAGTTTGGTATCGTCCGATATATAGTAATCTCTTATGGAAATGTCCGATTTTTCGGGCGGCAGGTGTTCCGACAATATGGATTCAATTGTATTCATCGCCTCCGTCAGCTTTTCCTGATGGGGGCCGTCGATATGCTTCAGCATGTATTCGATTTGCTGATTGGCTTTTGCCTCCAGCTTCTTATAAATGGATTCGCCGAAGCTTGTTAAATAGATATAGTGGTTGCGGCTGTCCTCCTCGCTTCTCTTTTTATAGACCATATTTTCCTTTTCGAACCGCTTCAGGATCCGGCTGACATAGCCCCGGTCCAAGCCGAGCGTATCTTGAATCAGTTTGGCTGTACAATCGGCCGTATTGTGAATTTCGAATAATATCCGGGTTTCCGTCAATGAAAAAGGGCTGTCATAAATATGTTCATTCAGAAAACCGAGCACATTTGTGTAGAATCGATTGAACTTTCTGAATTTTAATGTGATAGAATGATTGATTTCTGTCATCTCAAAACCTCTCTCCCTATAAATCGTTGCTTTAATCAATTATAATAAAATAGTTGATTTAGTCAAGTGTAAGGAAATAAAGTTAAAAATGTTAATGTTAGATTATATTTTACAAATAAAGAAAGATAAATTCAATCATACAGGAAAATTCATCCACCAGGCAGGAAAGAGGGAAGAAAACAGAGTATATAATCTAACAATCTGTTTTTGAAAGCGTTTAATATCTGTCTCCGCGTCATATGAAAACGAGGAAGAGAGGATGAAACTTTACGATGGTCAAACCGTATCCCCCGATCAGCCGGAAAGTTCCCCGACTGTTGCATGGAGCCGATTACAACCCTGATCAATGGCTTGAATATCCGGAAGTTTTAAAAGAAGATATCCGCCTGATGAAGCTGTCCCGCTGCAATGTGATGTCTGTCGGCATTTTCTCCTGGGTTTCGCTCGAGCCTGAAGAAGGAAGATTTACATTTGATTGGCTCGATCAGGTTCTTGATACTTTCAAGGAAAACGGAATTTATGCGTTCTTGGCTACACCGAGCGGCGCCAGACCGGCTTGGATGTCCAAAAAGTATCCCGAGGTGCTGAGAACGGAGCGCAACAGGGTCAGAAACCTTCATGGAAAGCGGCACAATCATTGCTATACGTCGCCTGTCTACCGCAGGAAAACGGCGATCATAAACGGAAAGCTTGCGGAGCGCTATGCGCATCACCCGGCTGTCATCGGCTGGCATATCTCCAATGAATACGGCGGAGAGTGTCATTGTGAACTTTGCCAAGATAAGTTCAGAGAGTGGCTGCTCGCGAAATACAAAACGCTGGACCGCCTTAATCATGCGTGGTGGACATCGTTTTGGAGCCACACCTATACAGATTGGGACGAGATCGAGTCGCCGGCTTCGCACGGCGAGGATGCCGTTCACGGTTTGAATTTGGACTGGAAGCGTTTTGTCACAGATCAAACGGTTGATTTTTGCCGGCATGAAATTGCCCATGTCCGTTCTTTTAACCCCGACCTGCCCGTGACGACGAATTTTATGGGAACATACGCCGGTTTGAATTATTGGAAGTTCGCCGACTTGCTTGATGTCATCTCGTGGGATTCTTATCCGGCATGGCACAGCAGCCGGCAGGAAGACAGCCGGCTTGGAGCCGATATTGCTTTTGTTCATGACATCAATCGCTCTCTTAAAGGCGGCCGGCCGTTCATGCTGATGGAAAGCACGCCGAGCATGACGAACTGGCAGGATGTCAGCAAGCTGAAGCGCCCCGGTATGCATGAATTGTCGTCATTACAGGCAGTCGCTCACGGATCGGACACCGTTCAGTATTTTCAATGGCGGAAAAGCCGCGGGTCAAGCGAAAAATTTCACGGAGCAGTCGTTGATCATGAAGGATCAGAGCATACGCGCGTTTTTCAGGAAGTGAAAAAGCTCGGGGAAAAGCTCGAAAAGCTGGAGGACGTCGCAGGGACGACAGTGGAACCCGAGGCCGCGATTATATTTGACTGGGAGAATCGCTGGGCTTTGGAAGATGCCCAAGGTCCGCGCAATATCGGAAAGCATTATGAACGGACCGCCAAATCGTTTTATGAACCGTTTTGGCGGGAAGGCGTACCGGTTGATGTGATTCACATGGAGGCTGATTTCTCCCGCTATAAGCTTTTGGTCGCCCCGATGCTCTACATGCTGAAGGAAGGCACCGCTGAAAGGATTGAACAGTTTGTTCAAAACGGAGGGACATTTGTCGCCACTTATTGGTCGGGCATTGTTGATGAGAATGATCTTACGTTCCTGGGAGGGTTTCCTGGGGGCTTAAGAAAAACGCTCGGCATTTGGTCTGAGGAGATCGATGCTCTTCATGACGGACAGAAAAATACCATTGTGATGGATGAAGAAAACAGGCTCGGATTAAGCGGAAGCTATGAAGCCAGCGAGCTTTGCGATCTGATTCATTTAGAAGGGGCCGAAGCGCTCGCTGCGTACGAGGATGATTTTTACGCGGGCCGGCCGGCGCTGACGGTCAATTTGTTCGGAGACGGGAAGGCCTACTATATCGCTTCAAGGAATGAGGCGGCGTTCCAAGAGGCGTTTATATCTAGGCTCATTGAAGAGTGCGGGATTGCCAAAGTGCTCGATACAGAGCTCCCGAAAGGCGTCACCGCCCAGCTCCGCACAGACGGCCGCCACGATTATATTTTCGTGATGAATTTTACAGCGGAAAGCAGAAGTGTCTCGCTTCCGGAGGAAACATACACGGACGTTTTAAAGGGAACCCAGAAAAAAGGCGCGCTCAAACTGCCGCCTTACGGAACGAGCATTTTACGGAGAAGCCATAAGGCCTAGGAAGCCTTACTTTTCAGGCCGACGCTTCGTGCAAAATGCAGCTGCAAGCAGGAAGATGACAGCAGAAGTGTACGCCAATACACCTTGATTAAAAACGCAGAGAAACATGATAAAACCGCCAACATGATAAACACTACGGCATAGAGATTTAAACGCAATACCATCCCTCCATTAATAGTTATCTTAACATAAAGGAATGTGAAAAATCCGCGGGCATTTCCCGCGGATCCGTCGTTATTTGGCTCGTTTTTTCAGTTTTCGGGGATTGACCTGATCATCGATATCAGGCTTGTCGTCCAGCGCGTCAGCAATTTTTTCCCAGGAGACAATTTTGAAGTTCTGATTGGCTGGCTGTCCATTTTCCGTATTTTCGCCGTCTTGGGCGACAAAGATGCCGTATGGATATTTTTTGCCGAGGCCGAAGCCGATGACGTCGATTCCATCGGTATCGCTTGTCCCGTTGATTTCTTTACCGTCATCAATTGAAAAATCGGTGACATAGTCGTTTTTCCCGCGCCGGTCATAGATGGCATAACGGTTATCGCCCTGACTGGACGCGATCAAATATCCTTCGCCGTCTTCTCCGTAGTAAATCGTCAGCCCTTCAATATCAGCGGTTAAATGCGTTCCGCCTGCGCGATCGACAATTTTTCCTTTATCTCCGCCGTTTGGCTCGGCGCTGAAAGACCAAATCGCAGCGTCTTCTTCAGCGATGTACATTTTGCCGTATTCATCATCTGCTGCAAGCCCTTCTGTTTGAGAGCTCATTTTGAATGAGCGGACCTTTTTGCCTTCGACTTGTCCTTTTCCGTTGTCAAACAGTTCGTATTGCTCGAATTCTACGTTCTTTCCGGTCACCATGGCGTAGAACTTGCCGGTTTTCTGGCTGTGATACAGGCTGAAACCATACACCTCCTCAATATCGGTTTGAATAGGTTTTTGAGGATTGACGATGTTTTTCAGCTTGTTTTTTTCGCCGTCAAAGGCGTATATTTCAACCGTGTTTTTGCCGTCTGACCGGTTTGAGGCCCCGGCAATATCAATTTTTTTGCCATCGAGCGGAAAATTGTAGCGGAGATCGACGTTGTTTAATTTGCCAAACGGATAGGCTGCCAGCTGTTTTCCGTTTAAATCGTAAACGATCAAGCCAGATTTTTTATTTGTTGTGATCAGCCGGCTTTTTTCAGGCTGCTTCGGATGAACCCAAATCGCCGGGTCATCTGCCGCGTCGTCAGGGGTATCCACCGGCTCTGTCTCTGCATCGGCAGTCACCGAGAAGTCCTTATAAGCTGAAGCTTCGGCACGGGGGAGAATGCTCCATGAGGGAGACAATAAGGATGCCGCAAGAGTTGATAAGGCGAGCGTTTTGTAAAAGTTCATATATTAACCTCCTTTTGATAACACTTATACTAGCAAATCAATGAAAACTATCATTTGAGGAAATGTAAACTTTTGTTAAAAAAGCGGTGGTTTAAAGGGGCTGTGAGATTTAGCATACGAAGCCGCAGAGAAAACCCCCGGAATTCTTTCCGGGGGTTTTGCTTTAACAGGTATTCCCTATCTCTCATTAAATCGAAATGTATATATCCTGCGAAAAAACAGAAGAAAAGGAGTATCAGCCTATTGCTTTTTAATTAACACCCTTCATAAATTTCTGAATTTTCGGTGACAGCAGCATCAAAATGATCCCGAGCAGGATGGATACACCGCCGATGATGCCGAAGTAGGCGATCTCGGTATCAACGCTGTAAAATCTGACGATCTGTGCGTTGATGGCCTGTGCAGAAGCGTTTGACAGGAACCATAGACTCATCGTCTGCGCTGAGAAAGCAGCAGGAGCCAGCTTTGACGTTGCGGATAACCCGACTGGAGACAAGCACAATTCCCCGAGAACGACGATCAGGAAGCTGAGCACAAGCCACATTGGATTGGCAAGCGATTCAGTGCCGTTGATGTAAGCAGGGAAAATCATGACGACAAATGACAGTCCGGCTAAAATCAACCCGAGTGAAAACTTCGTCGGCGTTGACGGCTGACGGTTTCCGAGCCTCATCCAAATCCATGCGAAAACCGGTGCAAGCACAACGATGAACAACGGATTCAGCGACTGGAACCAAGAAGAGTGCAATTGGACACCTAAAAATTCCAAATGAGTGCGTTTATCTGCATAGGTGGCTAAAATATTGGCGCCTTGTTCCTGAATCGCCCAAAACATCATCGATGCGACAAACAGCGGAATGTAAGCTGTGAGACGGGAACGTTCATCACTCGTCGTTTTGGAGCTTTTAAACATGACGATGAAATAAATCAGCGGGATCAAAATACCGAGACAGCTGACGATCATCGTAAACAGCTCGATTGTCATCCAGCCCATAAAGGCGGAATAGCCAAAGATGGCAGCAATCACCAAAACACCGATTCCAATCCGTCCGAACACCATTTTTCTTTCAGCGGGTGTCAGCGGATTCGGCACCGTTCTTCCGGCAGATCCGAGGTTTTTCTTCCGCGTCGCTAAATAGGTCAGCAGTCCGAACAACATGCCGATGGCAGCAAGGCTGAAGCCGAGATGGTAGTTGTATGTCTGACCGACTGTGCCGACGATAATCGGCGCGAGAAATCCGCCAAGGTTGATTCCCATATAGAAGATGCTGAAACCAGAATCGCGGCGGGTGTCTTCAGGGCTGTACAAATCGCCGACAACGCTTGATACGTTAGGTTTTAAAAGGCCTGTCCCAATGATGATCAAGAACATGCTGATGAAGAAAGCGGGGACGCTTCCCGGGAATGACAAAAGAATGTGTCCGAACATAATGAGCACGCCGCCGTAAAACACGGTGTTTGCAGTTCCGAGGAGCCTGTCCGCTATCCAGCCCCCGATAATGCCGGACATATAGACGAGGGAACCATATACGGCCATAATCGAGTTCGCTGTCGTTTGATCAAACCCGAGGCCGCCTTTTGTCACCTCTGTATACAAATAATAGATAAGGATGGCTCTCATGCCGTAGTATGAAAAGCGCTCCCAAAATTCAGTGAAGAATAAGGTGAAGAGTCCGCGGGGATGTCCAAAAAACCCCTTTTGCGGAATGTTTTGAAAAGTTTCTTTTTGATGGTTTGACATTCGCAATACTCCTTCTCTTTCTATGTCTATTATAAAAATCATATTCTTATATAATGTTCGTGTCAATACACCTTCAATCGATTTGAATTTTTGATCGATGATGCCACAAGTTGTGAAGCGCTTTACAAGCGGATAGAAAAAAATTTTGGGAGAAAATTTGGATTGAAAGATTTTTTAATAAAATTTTATCTATTTATGTACAAGCGGATTTTACTAGATTGGCATATATATAAAGCAAACCGTTTTACAAAAGGAGGCTGAAAACAGCGTGCAGCAGCAACCTGATGAAATGAGAATGACAGTGGTTGACGCGACAAAGTTCGGCGCTGTCGGCGACGGCAAAACAGACTCCACAAATGCGATCAACGAATGTTTGGCATGGACAAAGTCGATGGGATACAACACGGTGTGGATACCGAACGGCACGTACATGATTGACGGGACGAAAAACGGCGACCCGCGGGCTCCGTTTCGCGGCGCCGGCATCAATGTTCCCGGCAATATTGAAATTTTGATGGACGCGGAGGCTGTCATCAAGGTAAAGCCGAACAGTTCATGGGGATACGCTGCTTTTTATATAGGCGGAACATCCGATATAAAAATATCCGGAGGCAGCATCATTGGTGAAAGAGATGAACACACATATACACCGGCCCCGAGGCCGACCCATGAATGGGGATTCGGAATTTGCATCGAAGGGGCGTCAAATGTCGTCATTGAAAACGTGAGAATAGCCGATTTTACAGGAGACGGAATCATTATCAGCAACGGAGGAGAAGGGTATAGACCGTCAGAGCGTATTCAGGTAACCAATTGCGATATCAGGCGCTCCAGAAGAAATAACTTGTCCATCACAGGGTGCGACAATGTTCTTGTAGAAGGATGCGAAATTGCAGATGCGGGAACAGGAAACGGAACCGCTCCTTGCTTTGGCATTGATATAGAAGGCTATAGTGAAGGAAGCATCGTCTATGAAGAACCCGTCAATGTCATCATCAGAAACAACGTGTTAAAAGGCAATGTCAATCATGCCGTTTCCAACTTCAACGGTACTTCTGTCATCATCGAAGGCAATGTTGCAGACGGTACCATTTCATACGGCTATGGAACGGGGACGACGATTGCAAACAATATCATCAAGAAAAATCCCGAATTCACCGGGCAGAGCACTGGAATTAACGGCCTCGGTGTAGGGGCTTTGGAAGAAAGAAGCGATGCCGTAATAAAGGGAAATTTGATTTCCGGTTTTACGACAGGCATAGATATCCGCGGAAAAAGCGTTTTTGCTGCGGGGAATAAAATCCGTGATTTTGTAAATGCCGGAATTCTTGCTTATCAAGCGTCGCAAGTCTTCATTGAAGGAAATTATATTGAAAACGACGTACCTGAACAAAGGTCCGGCACCGCTTTCAGCATCACGCAATCAGACAATGTAACATGTTCCGGCAATCAAATTGCAAATGTCGTTCTTGCTGTCAGGAGCACAGGGAACGACGTCCAAATCAAGCATAACGTCATTAAGCAATTTTCCAGAGGCATATGGATATCTCAAGGAAATGCTGTAATAGAAGGAAACTTTATTTCGCCGAACGGCTTTCAAACGGTGCCGGAGTCATATGCTGTATCCGTCACAAACACAGCTTCGGCAGTTATTCAACAAAACACCATCACACGCTTCAGAAACTTTCCAATATACAGCTCGACAAATCAGCATACAAAAATTATCGGAAACTATATTGAAGATTCACCGCTGATCGTCACGGTGTTTCTCACCCGCGGAACACACGAGGTTATCGGCAATACGATAACGCTCAGCAGGCCGTCCTTGCCGGCTGTCCTCATTTATCTTGACCAATCGTCGGACTCGGCGATCCTCAACAACACGCTTCGAAGCAATACGGAAGCAAGAGTAACGGCCATTCAAACCAATACGTCAAGGCAAACGCTCATCATCGGCAATACGATTGTCAAAGGAATGATCCATTCCCACCAAACAGATACAGTCAATGGAAATATCGAAGTTTAAGCTCCCTTTGGACAGGGAGCCTTTTATGTCCTTTTTCTCTTTTTGCGAAAGCTTTCCGAGGCTTCGAGAAAAATGATAAACAAAAATAAAAGGATGATGATCCACTCGCCCACTTCCAGGGTGGCAAACGTCAGGGAGTTTACAATGGCTCTTTGCAAGGTCATGCCTTGAAATACATCCAGCATGACGGCAAAAGCCTCTAAGGAAGCTAATAATAAAAGCCCGATTCCGATTAATTTCAACTTTGCACCACTCTCCGTTCCCCGTTATTTTTTCTCCTTTCATAAAGCACTATTCACCCGGGAATAGTATAAATGTGCTTGCGCAAGGAAAAATATGAAAAACGAAAAGGGGAATCTGACAGCCATGCCATTCTTTTTTAAAGGTCGTCATCAAAAAGATAACAAACAAGAATCTCTAATGAGCGGAGATAAATACCCGGAAACCGTAAAGTTGTCTGGGTTTGTGCGTCCCTTGCTTGCCGAAAACCTGAGCCTGATTAAAGAAATGACCGGAAACAGCTCCGATATTGTCATCCGTAAGTTAAAAACGGGCGCTGGCGAAAAAATTGAAATAGCCGTCGTTTATGTCGGCGGCATTACAGATGATAAAGCGATTCACGATTTTTTGCTGGAATCGATCATGAACTCCGAAGAATTGGCGAAAAAGGAGTACGGCAGGGAGGTTCTTGAGACGATTGCAAGTGATGCCGTTGCCCTGGGCGGTGTCGAAAAAGAAAAGCGATTGGACAAAGTGCTCGAATCTTTGATGGCAGGAAATACGATCATTTTGGCCGAGGGGACGGCAAAAGCGGTTATTACGACCACGAAAGGCGGTGAAAAACGCTCGATCAAGGAGCCTGAGAATCAGCAGGCATTCCGCGGTTCACGTGAAGGATTTATCGAATCGCTCGACACGAATATTTCTTTGGTGCGCAGAATTATTAAAAACCCGAATCTATGGGTTGAAAAAACGACGATGGGAAGCGTCACAAAAACCGATGTAGCGATCATGTATATCAATGGGGTATGCGACCCGAAAACGGTGAAAGAAGTCAAAAAAAGGATGGAAAGCATTGAGATCGACAGCATCCTTGAATCGGGTTATATTGAACAGTTTATTGAAGACGCCGTATTTACGACTTTTCCGACGGTATATCATACTGAAAGGCCGGATATGGTCGCAGGAAACCTGCTTGAAGGAAGAATCGCCATTTTTGTTGACGGTACACCGTTTGTTCTGCTTGTCCCTGCCGTTTTTATTCAATTTTTTCAATCTGTTGAAGATTACTATTCACGCTTTGACATTGCGACGTTTATCCGCTTTTTACGCGTATTGATCTTTTTTATTTCGCTGATTGCGCCTGCCGTCTATGTCGGTGCGACGACGTTTCACCAGGAAATGATCCCGACGGAGCTTTTGATCGTAATTGCCGCGCAGCGTGAAATCGTTCCGTTCCCGGCTGTGGTGGAAGCCCTGATCATGGAAATTTCGTTTGAAATTTTGCGGGAGGCTGGAATCCGCCTTCCGAAAGCGATAGGTTCAGCCGTTTCGATTGTGGGAGCGATCGTCATTGGGCAGGCGGCCGTTCAGGCCGGGATTGTGTCGCCGGCGATGGTCATCATTGTAGCGATCACAGCGATTTCAAGTTTTGCTACACCTTCTTTCGCCATGGCGATTTCCGCCAGGCTCGTCCGGTTTTTCTTCATATTAGCCGCGGCGACGACAGGTTTTTACGGCATTATTCTTGGACTGATCATCATGTTTGTCCATTTATGCAGCCTGCGTTCCTTCGGTGTTCCGTATATGACTCCTTTTGCGCCGTTTATTTTGAAAAATTGGGGCGACGCCATCGTTCGCTTGCCTTTGTGGACACATGAGAAGCGGCCTGAACTGATCGGCAACGACAATAAGGTGCGTCAAGGAGAGTACCAGAAACCCGAACCGCCGGAGTCAGGCGATATGAAGACAAAACAAGAAGATGGTGATCAAAATGAGACGAAGCGTTAAGATTGTACTCCTGCTTGCCGCCACTGTCCTTCTTCAAGGGTGCTGGGATAAAAGAGAACTGACGGATCTGCTGCTGATCACTGCTGTTGGTATTGATAAAGGAAAAGATACTGAATACGAATTAAGCTTTCAAATCGTCAACCCGATCAATGTGACAGGAGGCCTTCAAGGCGGACAGGGAGGAGACAGGCCGCCGATTTCGAGCTATTCTGTGACGGGAAACAATCTGACGGAAATGAGCAGACATGCGTCAGCAAAAATGTCGCGCGAGATTTATTACTCCAACACCAACTTGTTGGTTGTTGACGAAAAACTCGCCAAGGAAGAAGGCTTGATTAAAATTCTTGATGTTCTTGACCGGGACACCGATTTTCGTACAACGGCGACGATTATTATTTCCCGCGGCCAAAAAGCGAAAACATTTATCCGGACGCTGACTGCGATCGATAAGATCCCGTCAAATAAAGTAAACAAAACGCTGCAATTTACTGAAAAGCATTTAGGAGAAAATATGAAAACGAGCGTCCAGGATGTCATCAAATGCTTGACTTCGAAGGCAAAGCACCCGATTATTTCTTCTTTTAAAGTAACCGGAAATAAGGAAAAGGGTGAAAAAATGGAAAACGTGCAGTCTACATCTCCTGAGGCAATAGTCGAAGCGGACGGCTTGGCGGTCATTAAAGAGGGAAAGCTCGTCAATTGGCTTGAAGGCAAAACGGCGAGAGGCGTTTTATGGCTGCGCAATAAAATCAGCAGAACGTATTTGACAATTCCAATGAATCATGAGAGAGATGCCGTCACATTTGAAGTCATCCGCCAAAAAACAAAAATCGGATCTCACCTGAAAAACGGCAAACCGGCGATTTCGGTTGACGTCGACATGGAAGGGGACATCGGCGAAACAACTGTACCGATTCACCTGGATGATCCAAAAGTGCTGAGCGACATCGAAAGGAAGGTGGCAAAGGAACTGAAAAATGAATTGCAGAATACGATTGACATTGTTAAGCGGAACAAGACGGATGTTCTGCAATTCGGTGATGTTGTGTATCGCACCCACCCCGAAGCGTGGAAAAAGATGGAGGGCGAGTGGAGCAATCGGTATTTTCCTGACACAGATGTCGACATTACGGTTAATGCATATGTACGAAGAACAGGTTTAAGGAACAACCCGAACATTTGAATCATCGTGAAGGGCGTTCTTGAATGAAAGAGAGAGGAGGGCTTTAAATGGAGAAAGCAAAAATCAGTGCTGCACAGCTGTTCGTGCTGATTGTTCTGTTTGAACTCAGCAGCTCTCTGCTGATTTTTCCAGGGCAATCTGCAGAACAGGACGCCTGGATCGCGATCTTGTTCGGAACAGTCGGAGGGCTGGCTTTGTTTATGATGCACCACTTTTTCTACCAGGTGAATCCCGACGCCTCTCCCTATAAAACGCTGATGAATATTTTTGGAAAACCGGTTGGCTGGAGCATGACATTTATCTACATTGTTTATTATTGTTACATTGCGGCAAGGGTTTTGCGCGATTTTGGAGAAATGCTGCTGACATCTGCTTATCCGAACACGCCGATTATCTTCGCTAATGGATTGTTGATTGCAGTTTGTATTTTTACTGTGAGGAAGGGAATCGAGGTCCTTGCCCGTTCAGGCGAGCTGTTGTTTGGCATCATGTTTTGGCTTGCTGTCACAGGCCTTATCCTGATAGTTTCGTCAGGAATGATCAAACCGAAAGAGCTTTTGCCCATTCTTGGAAACGGACCCGGTCCGATGTTTCATGCCGTGTTCACGCAAACGCTGTATTTTCCGTTTGGAGAAATTATCGCCTTTACATTGATCCTGCCGTATTTAAAGGAAAAGAAACTAGCGAAAAAAGCCGGGTTGTTGGGAATTGCCATCAGCGGCCTCATCCTGGCTTTTAATGTCGCATTGAACATCAGCGTGCTTGGCGTCGATCTCAATATGCGGTCGCGCTTCCCATTGCTGAGTACGATCCAGACGATTCAAGTCGCCGAATTCTTGGTCAGGCTTGATGTATTTTTCATGCTCGTGCTGGTGATTGGCGTTTTTTTTAAGATGAGCATTTTCATGTATGCCGTAACCGAAGGCGTGACCGTTTTATTCAAGCTTAAAAACCCCTCCAAAGTTGTTCATGTCATCGGCATTATTATTTTGATTTTGTCCGTCTCCATTGCCAGCAATATTTCAGAGCATGTTAAAGAAGGAATCGAGTTTGTTCCATTATATGTCCATTTGCCGATGCAGGTGATCCTTCCCGCTTTTATTTGCATAGTCACTTATGTGAAAATGAAAAAAAATAAAAAAAAGGCCATGTAATGGATTGACCCCGCCCTTAGGGCACCCTTTAACATGACAGACGAGGTGAGGTTTGATGCTCTATACGGTAAAAGAAGTGGCTCGCTTGGCGAATATCACGATCAAAACGCTGTACCACTATCATAAAATCGGCCTTCTATGCCCCGCAGAAGTGACGGATGCCGGCTATCGCCTTTACGGGGTAAAAGAGCTGGAACGGCTGCAGCACATCTTGTTTTATCGGGAGCTCGAATTTCCGCTCAAGGCAATTAAGCAAATACTGGACGGCAAAGCTGATCGACTGACGATTTTGTCTGAGCAGAAACGTCTTTTCACTGCCCGTTTGGACAGAATTAAACAGCTTATTTCTACGATCGATCTTTCGATTCAGCAGGCCGGGAAAGGAGAAGCAATGGATCAATCAAGCATGTTCAAAGGGTTTTCAAGCAGCAGGGAATGGGAGGATGCGCTCGCTGAACAAAACCGCTATTTGAAGGAGGCGTATGATGTCGATTTGCTGAAAGGAGAACCAGTCATAGCGGAAGAAATGAATGAAAAAGCTGAAGAGGCGGCCCGTTTTATGAATGGAATGGCCGAAGCGCTCAGAGACGGAGTCAAACACGACCATGAACAAGTGAAGACTGCAATTAAACGGCACCTCAAGTTTTTGGGAATTACGCCCGACGATTTTCAGTCCCAGACACGCTTCTTTATCGAAGACGATTTTCATCGCGGAATGCTTGAAAATCAGCAAACAGGCCTCTCGTATTATTTGGCTGCTGCTGCAGAAGCATTTGCTTCATAATAAAAGAAGGGGAACGGCTCATGCCGCTCCCCTTATCCTGCTGATATGCGTTTTTTGACGGTAAAGCCGCCCCTTGAAAGCGTGATGTTGACATCGGATACCTTTGCGATCTGTTCATCATGGGTGACCATGATGACGCATTTGTTTTCTTGGTGGGCAAGGTTTTGAAAGAGCCGGACGATGTCTTTTGATGTATCTTCATCCAAGTTGCCTGTCGGTTCATCGGCGACGATTAAATCCGTGTCACAGCAGAACGCTCTGATGATGGAGACACGCTGCTGCTGGCCGCCGCTTAATGTCAATACTTTCTGTCTGGCCTGCTTTTCGCCGATGCCGACCTTTTCGAGCATCTCCAAAGCGTATTGTTCCTTGTTTTTGACCTGAGATCCGGTGATTTCCATGGCCGACGTGATATTTTGGAGAGCCGTCATATACGGCAGCAGGTTATAGGACTGAAAAACGATCGATACATATTGATTGCGGAAGCTGGTCAGTCCGATTTTTGAAATGTTTTCTCCTTTGTAGAGGATGTTCCCCTCTTTTGGCGCGTCAAGTCCGCCCGCCAACGATAAAAAGGTGGTTTTGCCGGAACCGGAAGTCCCGACAATCGTATATAAGAGTCCTTGGCTGAATTGAATGCTGATATCCTCGAATAGAGGCTGATCCTGATTTTTATACCAATAGCCGACATTCTGAAATTCTAAAATACTGCCCATAATCTTCACTTCTTTCTATTCTTGTTTTGTTAAAATCGTTTTCGGATGGAGCCTTAAAACAGATATGGACGGAAGGAGTGTCGCGAACATCGCAATTAAAAGGCCGATTCCGCCAAGTGCCATTAAGTTCCCGAAGGATACTTGAATGTCGAGCTGATCAATGGCTGAGACTTGAGCAGTACTTTGTCCGAAGAAGCCTCCGCCGCCTGGGCCCATCATTCCGCCTGCAGACTGGCTAGCTGACGTTTGTTCGATTTGCTGGCTCAAGAGCTGGTTCCCGATTTGCTTTGCAATCAGGCTGCCGGTTAATGCTGAGATCCCGATGGCAAGCACTGCGATCATTAAGATTTCGGTTAAAAACTGTCCGGTGAGTTTCCGGCGTTTTTCGCCGATCGCCATCAGAACACCCATTTCGTATTTTCTCTCCCTGATTGACATCATGACGATCAGTCCGAGAATCACCGCCCCGGCGACCGTGACAAGATAGACGACATTTTTCGAGAAGGAGGCGACATTTTCAATCGGGCCGACCATCTGCTGGTACAACTGGTCATTGGCGTCCAATGTGAATGTATCCAAATCAATGCCTGTTTTCTTGGCAGCCGCAATGAAAGCGTCGATGTTGGAGGCGTCGTCCATATTGTAGACCGCTTCATCTATCGCGTTTTGATAATCGTCGCCTTTTAAGGCCGATGCCGCCGTATATGGTGTATAGATTTTGTTATAAGGGTTTAAAAAGGCGAAGTTTTGCGCTTGATTGTCTCCGGATGAAGTCGTTTTATAGATTCCGACGATTTTTAAATTGATCGTTGCATCTTCATCGCTGCTCGCTTTGACTTTGATCGTATCGCCGACCTTCAGCTCGTTTTCTTCGGCAAGCGTTTCTTCAATCACGGCGACTTTTTCATTCACATCATCCTTTGTTAAAGCACGGCCTTCCGTGATCTTGGACGTCCCGTCGGCAAATTCGTCGACGAGGGCTGTGCTTGTCACACCTTCGATTGATACGTCAGCCTGCATCATTTGCCGGCCGCCCTGTTCATTGCCGCCCGATCCGGCCGGCTGATCGCTGTTTGAGTCCGTTGAATCCTCGTCACCGCTTTCGATCGGATCGAAGTTGTCCGCTAAAGCAGATGTTGAGGAGATGAAGTTATAGCTTTTGACATGGTAAAGGCTCGCAAGTTTCTCGGCTGATTTGAGAGAAACGGGGGTCGATTCAAACCTTTTCCGGTCTCCTGAGTCCTGCTGTTCTTTCATCATTTTTTCCCTGTCAACTTTGAGCGTGACGCTGCCTCCAAGCTGTTCCCTCGCCAGTTCGCTCGATTTCACGGCTGCCGACTGGATCGTAATTCCTGTCAGCACGAGCACGCAAATCATCGTGAAAACAAACAATTGTAAAAGTGTTTTTCCTTTTTTCGCTTTCATGCTCCAAAAGGCTCGTTTGAAAAAATTCATAACGCGTGATTCCTCCGTATCTATTTCATTTATTATTGCTGCCAAATCTAACGGCAGCAGGACTTTTGCCTTATGCTTGATTTCATCTTAGCCGCTACTTATGAATAAATTATGACCAAACTGTTGCCAGACCTTTAAATGTTCAGAATGGAATTGAGAAATGGCTGGGCCCTATGTAAAATGAATCTAACGTTTGTCTAGCGGAGGCACTTTTACGATGAAAATATTAATGATTGAAGATAATTTAAGCGTATGTACTATGACAGAGATGTTTTTTGCAAAAGAAGGATTTGAAACAGAGTTCGTCCATGACGGACTCGAAGGATATAACCGTTTTAAATCAGGTGATTGGGATTTGCTGATCATCGATATCATGCTGCCGTCGATGGATGGGGTCACGATCTGCAAAAAGGTCAGAGAAGAGAGCACGGTTCCGATTATTATGCTGACGGCAAAGGATACGGAATCAGACCAGGTGCTCGGTTTTGAGCTCGGGGCTGATGATTATGTGACCAAGCCGTTCAGCCCTTTGGCGCTTGTGGCGAGAATCAAAGCGGTGAGCCGGAGATATCAAAACGCCGGCCGGCAGGATTCCGCTGACAGCGACACGCTTGAAACGGAACATTTTAAAATCAATAAAAAAACGAGAGAAGTGTTTTTGGACGGCGTTCAAATTCAAAATTTGACGCCTAAGGAGTTCGATTTATTGTATTACTTGGTGCAAAGCCCGAAACAGGTTTTTTCAAGGGAGCAGCTGCTTGAGCAGGTTTGGGGATACCAATTCTACGGAGACGAGCGGACTGTGGATGTTCATATTAAACGGCTGAGAAAAAAGCTTGGCAGCGACTCGCGGCCGTTTCTTTACACCGTATGGGGAGTAGGGTACAAGTTCGATGAAGATTAAGTATCTCTATCAGCTGCTGGCCAGTCACATCAGTATATTAGTCTTGGCTTTTCTCATCACGGGGGCGCTGTTTTCACACTTTGCCAAAGACTTTGCATACGAGAGCAAAGTCGATGAGCTGTCTTCCTACGGCTACCGCATCATGGGCGAAATGGAGATGCGGCCGAAAGGAGCGCCGGCCATTATGAAGCCGTTTGAGGAAATTTTGCGAAGCAGGAAGATCAGCTTTTTTCTGTTTAATGAAAAGAAAGAGATCTTGATGACGCCGGCCGATTTGCGGCCGCGAAAACTGCTGCTCAGTGATGAAGAATGGAAAGAGCTTAAAGATGGAAAGGCCGTTGTCGTCAAAACCGACTTTAACCGTTTTAATGAGGAAGTATCGGTCGTCGCTCTGCCCAACATCGTCAACAATGAATTTCAGGGAGGCATTCTGCTGACCGCTCCGATCAGCGGGACCGAAGAAATGATCAGCGACATGAACCGCTTTATGCTCTTTACGGCGGCGGGTGTCATCTTAGTCGCTATTCTCTTAAGCTGGCTGACGTCGAAATTCCATGTCGCCCGCATTCAGAAGCTCCGCGACGCCACGAAAAAAGTCGCGGCCGGGGATTATGACATCCATATCGAAAACCGCAATAAGGATGAAATCGGTGATTTGGGCGACGACTTTAACATTATGGCCCGCAAGCTAAAAAGCTCAAGCGAGGAAATCGACCGGCTCGAAAAGCGGAGAAGGCAGTTTATCACTGACGTTTCACATGAGCTGAAGACGCCGCTGACGACGATCAGCGGTTTAGTGGAAGGGATGAACAGCCAGACGATACCCGAAGACCAGCAGGATAAATGTATGAAGCTGATCACGGAGGAGACAAAAAGGCTGATTCGCCTCGTCAACGAAAACCTTGATTATGAAAAAATCCGCTCCAACCAGATTACATTGCAAAAGCTGCATTATCCGCTGATCGAAGTGTTTGAAATCATTAAAGAGCAGCTGGCGCTTCAGGCGGAGGAGAGACAGAATCAGCTGATCCTCGATGTGGAAGATCATGTAATGGTCAATGCCGATTACGACCGGCTCATCCAGATTCTCGTCAATATTACGAAGAACAGCATTCAATTCACAACGAACGGAACCGTTTGGCTGAGAGGCCGGGAAGACTACAAGGAGACGGTGATCGAAGTAGAGGATACCGGAATCGGCATTGATGAAAATGATATCGAAAACATTTGGGATCGTTTTTATAAAGCGGATTTATCACGGACAAACACACCTTACGGAGAATACGGGCTGGGGCTGTCGATCGTCAGACAGCTCGTCTCCCTTCACAACGGCACGGTAGAGATTGAAAGCGAGAAAAACAAAGGAACAAAATTTATCATCCGCCTGCCGCTGACGGCGAGAGATGATGATGAATAGAAACCCGCCAGACAGCGTCTGGCGGGTTTTTGTTAATCTTTAATTTTGAATTTCTGAATCAGGTGCTGCAGCTCTTCGGCGTTTTGCGCGAGGATCTGTGATGCGGCGGCGATTTCTTCCATTGAAGCAAGCTGCTCCTGGGTTGCCGCACTAACCGTTTGCGTGCTTCCCGCTGCAGTCTCGGCTACTTCTTTGACGCCGGAAATCGCGGTTTCGATTTCGCTTGTGCCGGCTGTCAGGTTTTTCACCAAGTTTGTCACATCATTGATCTGTGTGACAACCTCAGTTATCGAGTTTTCGATTTTTTGGAAAGCGCCTCCGGCTTCATGAACGACGACAAGTCCTTCTTTGACTTCGCCGGTTGCCGAAATGACCGAGTTCATCGTCTGCTTTGTATCGTTTTGAATGATCGTAATCAACCTTGTAATCTGTTCTGCTGACTGGGCCGATTGCTCGGCTAATTTTCTGACTTCATCCGCGACGACGGCAAAGCCTTTTCCTTGTTCTCCAGCCCTGGCCGCTTCAATGGCCGCGTTTAAAGCTAGCAGGTTCGTTTGTTCAGCGATGCTCGTAATCACTTCGGTAATATTCCCGATCTCATTTGAACGTTCTGTTAAATGTTTAAATGCTTCTGAAAGAGAAACGACCGTTTCATTAATAGACTGCATTTGTGCGCTCACTTTATCAATGGCTTTCGTGCCTTCAAGCGACATCAGCGCCGTCTGGTCTGCGGTGGCGGCTGCCTTTTCGGCGCTAGAAGAAATTCTTCCGGCAAACTCGGTCATTCCCTTAATAACGGTTCTGCTGTTTTCAACGCTTTCCACCTGCTGATCAGAGCCTACCGCAAGCTCCTGGATCGTCGTTGAGCCTTTGTGCTTTCATCAGCGCTGGCGCTCAATTCTTGTGATGATGAAGCAACTTGGTGGGACGTTTCGCCGACCGTTTCAATGATCGAACGGACGCCTGCTACCATTTTGTTAAACGATGCGGTCAGCAATCCCAATTCATCCTTCGATTGATATGTTCCTTTGACAGTAAAATCTCCTTGCTCTGTTTCTGCGAACAGCGCCTGAATGTCTTTGATCGGCTTTGTGATCAACCTTGTCATTAAGAGTCCAATCGAGATGGATAAAACAAGCGATGCTGCGATCACAATGATGAGAAGCGTGATGATGGAACCGGCTTCTTTAGAATCCCGCTGATAGATCGTTTTGGCGTTATCAGCATTTAGCGTTTGAATGTCTTCAATCAGCTGGTTGACCGTTTCTCTTTGAGGATCCATCTCTTTTAGATAGACATCATATGCTTTGTCATTTTCGTTCTTCACCGCCAAGCTGAGCATCTCGCTGCTGATATCTTGCAATTTCTTGTATTCGCTTTTGAAGCTCTCGTATTTTTCAGAGACGTTGTCCATTAATTTTAGCTGATCGATCTTTTCCATTAAGGTGTTGTTTTCTTCGTTTTTTTCCTTGATGTTTTTTTGCAAAGTATCATTTCGATCGTTGTCTTTCGTCACCATTAACTCGAATTTGTACGTATCAAGATCGAGGTTGTTCGCTTTTAATCTTGCAAACAACTGGTTGGGAATCAATTGATCTTGATAGATCATCTCGGAACCTTTGGAAAGCTTGCTCAGTCCGCCTACCCCCTGGATGCCGACAATTGACAAAGCCAGCGCCGAAATGATAATGATGACAAACAGTTTGCTTCTGATTTTTATATTTCTCAACAGATTCATATGGTGTTCTCCCATCAATTTATTTACTTTACATATCGGCTTTCAAAACGGTTTTGTGAATCAATTTATGGCAGGTATTTTAAGGGAAGGGGATATTTTCTGACAACAAAAAAACCCCATAAAAAAGGGGTTTTTTTAAACGAGAACTTTTGCGAAAAATTCCTGGTATAATGCGCGGACCGCTTGTTTTTCCTGAGCTTCCTTAACGCCGAACATCATGCTGACTTCCGAGGAGCCCTGGTTGATCATTTCGATGTTGACGCCGGCTTCAGACAATGCTTTTGACGCTCTTGCCGTCGTTCCGACGTTATGGCGCATGGCTTCGCCGACGACCATGATCAGGGCAATATTGTGTTCAATCGCTACTTCATCAGCATCCAACTCTTCCTTGATCCGTTTGATCATCCGTTTTTCTGCTGCTTGATCCATTTGATTCTGCCTTAAAATGATCGTAATATCGTCAATGCCGGACGGAATGTGTTCATACGTCAGCTCTTCATCTTCAAGGATTTGCAGGACGCGGCGGCCGAAGCCGATTTCTCGGTTCATCAAATATTTGCTGATGTAAATGCTGCAAAATCCGCTGTCGCCGGCGATCCCGACGACAGGTCCGTTCGTGTTGTCGCGTGTGGCGACAACTCTTGTCCCTTCCGCGTCCGGGTTGTTTGTATTTTTGATCTGAACCGGTATGCGCGCCCGGAAAGCAGGAATCAATGCTTCATCATGAAAGACGGAAAAGCCGGCATACGACAGCTCTCTCATTTCCCGGTATGTCAGCTCGCGGATTTCTTTCGGGTTGGATACGATCGCCGGGTTGACAGAATAAACGGCGTCAACGTCAGTGAAGTTTTCATACAACTCGGCTTTCAATCCATTCGCTAAAATGGAGCCCGTAATGTCAGAGCCGCTGCGCGAAAACGTCATCACTTCTCCTTCCTGGCTGAATCCGAAGAAGCCGGGAAAGATAATGATGCCCTTTTGCTGTCTCAGCTGAAACAGATTGTCGTAGGACTCGGGCAGCACTTGTGCGTTGCCGGGTTCGCTCGTCACGAACAGCCCGGCGTCTTTTGGACTGACATAATGTGCTTCAACTCCCCGGTGCCTGAAGTAGGCCGCTACCAGTTTGGCATTGTTATCTTCGCCGCTTGCTTTGATCGCATCAATAAACCGTTCCGGATTTGTTTTATCACCTTCGAGCAGCTGAAGCAGGTCTGCCCGGATCCGGTTGATCACGTCATCGGCAAGCCCGAGCTCTAGCGCGATATCGGCATACCGTCCGACAATCGCCTCAACCAGGCCGGTTGCTTCTTTCGATAATAAGTACTGTTGGGCGCATTCGATTAACAGGTCAGTTACTTTCGTATCCTCGGGATGCCGTTTTCCGGGTGCCGATACGACGACGGCCCTCCTTTCCGGATCGGAAGTGACGATTTGAAATACTTTCTCTAGCTGGGCTCCTGATGCGAGCGAGCTGCCTCCAAATTTAACGACTTTCATTTGTTACATCTCCTAAAGTTTAAATTTTCGAAATAAATTTAATTTTAATTATTGCGCTTTTTACAAGAAGAATCAAGGTTTTTCTTTCAGGAAAGAACAAATGTGTTTTTGAGAAGGACTCATCATAGGGAAATCGCATGACTTCAACCTTTGTATCTATTAATCTTATTGACTCTGTCAGAAAAAATGGTAAGATATATAAAGGCCCTTATTGATAATGATAATCATTAACGTCGGCGGAGGGGTTGCTTTGTTGTGCAAGGAGGCTACTGCAGCATGAAATTACGATACTTATTGCTAATGCTCATCATTCTTTCATTCAGCTCGATATTCATCGGCGTTAAGGAGCTTTCGCCTCTTGACCTTTTCCGCTTTAATGAGGACGAAATTCAAACGCTTTACATAAGCAGAATCCCGCGCTTGATCAGCATCGTGCTTGCGGGAATGAGCTTGAGCATCTGCGGGCTGATCATGCAGCAGCTGACGCGCAATAAATTTGTTTCACCAACCACCGCTGGAACGATGGATTGGGCTCGGCTCGGCGTGATCATTGCGATCGTGCTTTTTTCGTCTGCAGGAATTGTAGTCAAAATACTGTTTGCCTTTGTTTTTGCACTGTTTGGCAGCTTTTTGTTCGTCAAAATTTTGGACAGAATCAAGTTCAAAGATGCGATTTTCATCCCTCTCGTCGGAATGATGCTCGGGAGCGTTGTCAGCGCCATCTCTACTTTCATGGCTTATCAGTACAATATTATTCAAAACGTCAATGCATGGTTTGAAGGGAATTTTTCGCTGGTCATGAAGGGGAGGTATGAGCTCTTATTTCTGAGTATACCGCTCGTTATCATTGCCTATCTGTTCGCCAATAAATTCACGTTGGCCGGGATGGGGGAGTCATTTTCCATCAATCTTGGATTGAAATACAAGCGGGTGGTCAATATCGGGCTGATCATTGTATCTATTATATCGTCCGTCGTCATCCTGACGATCGGCACGCTTCCCTTTTTGGGATTGATCATCCCGAACATCGTGTCCATTTACAGGGGAGATCATTTGAAAAACAGCCTGCCTCACACGGCGGTTCTCGGAGCCGTTTTCGTCTTGTTTTGCGATATAGCGGGACGTCTCGTCATTTACCCGTACGAAATTTCGGTTGGTTTGATGGTCGGCATCATCGGGAGCGGCGTTTTTCTTTACTTGCTTTTAAGGAGAAAAGCCTATGCGTCATAAACAGAAAATGCTTGTACTCATCGTGATAGCAGCAGTCTGCATCGGGCTGTTTCTGTTCTACGGTTTGCCGTCTGTATGGGAATATGCGCTTCCGCGGAGGTTTGCCAAGGTATTTGCGATCATCATTGTCGGGACAGCGATTGCGTATTCGTCGATGATTTTCCAAACGATCACAAACAACAGAATTTTGACGCCGAGCATCCTCGGACTCGATTCTCTCTATGTTCTGCTGCAAACCGGGATTATTTTCTTTTTCGGTGCAGCCAAACTCGCTGACCTCGGCAAAAACGGCAATTTTCTATTGTCTACCGGTTTGATGGTCTGCTTTTCATTTGTGCTGTTTTTCCTGATGTTCCGCCGGGGGGGAAGGCACATCTTCCTGCTGCTGCTCGTTGGAATTGTGTTCGGCACATTGTTCAGAAGCCTGTCATCCTTTATGCAGATGCTGATCGATCCGAACGAGTTCCAAGTCGTTCAAAACAAGATGTTTGCCAGCTTCAACAATTTGAATACGGACATTTTAGTGCTTGCTTCGCTCGTCATTCTGGCGATTCTCGTTTACGCTTGGCGGTTTAATCCGTACTTTGACGTGATTTCGCTCGGCAGGGATCAAGCCGTCAACCTCGGAATCGATTACGACCGGACGGTAAAGAAAATGCTGATCGTCGTCGCCGTTCTCGTTTCCGTGTCTACTGCCCTCGTGGGTCCGATCACATTTTTGGGGCTTCTCGTCGTCAATGTGGCGCGGGAGGTATTTAAAACGTATAAGCACAGCGTCCTGATTCCCGGAGCGGTTTTGTTCAGCATCATTGCGCTTGTCGGGGGCCACTTCATTGTTGAAAAGCTGTTTGGTTTAACGGTAACGCTCGTGGTGATCATTGATTTTATCGGCGGGATTTATTTTATTTACCTGTTGCTGAAGGAGCGTAAATGATGATAGAAGTACGAGATATCATGAAACAATTCGGAGAGCAGACCGTTGTTCATCCCACGACTTTAACGATACAAAAAGGAATGATCACGTCCTTCATCGGACCGAACGGAGCGGGGAAAAGCACGCTTTTGTCCATCATCAGCAGGCTGATCGGCATGGACGCCGGAAAAGTGCTGATTGACGGCAAAGAAATCGGAGCTTACAAAAGCAATGATTTAGCAAAAAAAATCAGCATTTTAAAGCAGTCCAACCAGATCAACATCAGGCTGACTGTCAGGGAGCTCGTCAGCTTCGGCAGGTTTCCTTATTCACAGGGAAGGCTCTCGAAAGAGGACTGGGCATATGTCGATGAAGCGATTGATTATATGAAGCTGAGAGACATTGAGCATAAACACCTTGATCAGTTAAGCGGCGGCCAGTGCCAGCGCGCTTTCATCGCGATGGTCATTGCTCAGGATACCGACTATATATTGCTTGATGAACCATTGAATAATCTCGATATGAAACACTCAGTAGAGATTATGAAGCTCTTGAAAGACCTTGTCGAAAATCGCGGAAAAACGATCGTTATTGTCATTCATGACATTAATTTCGCCTCGGTTTATTCCGACAGAATCGCAGCCCTGAAAAACGGGCGGATTGTAAAAGAGGGGCCGGCGGAAGACATTATCCAAACGCCGGTGCTGAAAGACATCTATGATATGGACATTCCGATCCAACAAATCGGAGATCAAAAAATCTGTGTATATTTTAAATGATGAGGTGACCTGAATTGAAAAAACTATCTTTATTGATTATGGCATTGATAACCGTTCTTGTCGTAGCCGCCTGCGGAAATAAAGCTGCTGATACAGATGCAAAATCTTCCTCTAAAAAAGAAACCGTCACAATTAAACACAACAGCGACACAACAGATGTACCGAAAAATCCGAAAAAAGTCGTTGTCTTCAACTTTGGAATGCTTGACACGCTTGATGAGCTTGGTTTAAGCGACCGCGTTGTCGGCCTTCCGAAACAAACCCTTCCGTCTTACTTGAAAAAATATAAAGACAGCAAATTTGAAAGCGTCGGCGGACTAAAAGAGCCAGATTTTGAAAAAATTGCAGAGCTTGAGCCTGATTTGATCATCATCGAAGGCAGACAGTCTGAACAGTATGACGAGTTTAAAAAGATCGCTCCAACGATCGACATTGAGCTTGACCAGAAGAACTACATGAACAGTTTTAAAGAAAATACCGAAAACATTGGAAAAATCTTCGGCAAAGAAGATGCTGTCAAAGAAGCCCTTGCGAAAATCGATGAAAAAGTAGAGAAAGCCAACAAGCTGGCGAAAGAAAAAGGCGGCAAAGGATTGGTCGTCTTAACGAGCGATAAGCAAATCAGCGCGTATGGAAGCGGCTCAAGATTCGGCTTGATCCACGATGTGCTCGGCGTTGAACCTGTCGATAAAAACATCGAGGTTTCCCTTCACGGCCAAAGCGTCTCTTCAGAATATATCTCTGAAAAGAATCCTGATTACCTGTTTGTCATCGACCGAAGCGCTGCCATCGGCGAAAAAGGAACAGCAAAAGAAGTCATCGAAAATGAAATTGTAAAATCAACAAAGGCCTATAAAAACGGCCATATCACATACCTTGATCCAGGCTACTGGTACCTGTCAGGCGGAGGCCTTGAATCCGTATCTGAAATGGTGAAAGAAGTCGAAAATGGATTGAAATAAAAGAGCGAGGCTGCCGGTTCTTATCCGGCAGCCTTTTTTGTCTGTTCAAGGAGAAGAGGGCAGAGAGATGCAAAGCGGGTTTTCATGCTCATAACGCCGCAAGGGCCCCAGACTCAGTTAAGCGAATATAAAAAAACACGCCAGTTCGATTGAACTGGCGTGACATGATCAGCGGGCCGGCTGGCCTTGTTTGTCGGCCTGCGGCTTCTTTTTCAATGTAAACGAAAGGATAAATCCGATCAGCGCCAAGACAGCGGCCACGATAAAGGCGGAATTCATGCCGTGAATGAGCGCATTTAACGGATGAGATGTCGCGGCGTTTTTGGCTGAATTACTCATGACGGAAATCAGAACAGCCGTGCCGATCGAACCGCCGATCTGGCGCATCGTATTGTTCATCGCTGTTCCGTGCGGAATGAGATGCGCCGGAAGGGCATTGATGCCCGCCGTTGTGAGAGGCATCATAATCATGGAAGTTCCCATCATCCGCAGCGTATAAATGACGATAATAAATGTCAGCGAAGTATCCATTTGCAGGTCCGCAAACGGGATGGACGTCAGCAGCAAGACGGCAAACCCGATAATCGCAAGGCCTTTTCCGCCGATCTTGTCAAAAATCCGGCCGATGATCGGCGACATGATGCCCATTGCTATCGCGCCCGGCAGAAGCATCAAACCCGAATCGAAAGCTGTCACGTCTCTGACGTTTTGCGTGTACAGCGGCAAAATGGTCTCAGTACCGATCATTAATGCAAAAACGATCATACCAAGTAGCGTTGTTATCGTAAAAGTCCACGATTGGAAAACGCGAAACTCGAGTATCGGCCTTTTGATTTTCAATTGTCTAGAGATAAAGAAGAACAGGGCGACCGCACCGACTGCAAAGGAAATTAAAACAGTATTGCTCCCCCAGCCTTCTGATCCGGCGTTGCTGAAGCCGTACAATAAACCGCCGAAACCCAGGCTGGACAGGATAATAGATATGATGTCCACTGATGTTTCTCTCAATTTCGTGACGTTTTTCATCAGCAAGATGACAAGCACAAGATCAATCAGTGCAATTGGCAGAATAATATAAAATAAGTATCTCCATGTAAAGCTGTCGACGATCCAGCCTGACAATGTCGGTCCGATGGCCGGTGCAAATGCGATCACCAAGCCGACCATGCCCATTGCAGCCCCGCGTTTTTCAACCGGGAAAATCGTTAAAAAGATCGTCTGCATGAGCGGCATCATAATTCCGGCGCCTGCGGCCTGAATGATCCGCGCCGCCAGGAGAACCGGAAAGTTAGGCGCCACCGCACCGACGACTGTTCCCGCCGCAAAGATGCTCATCGCCGCGATGACGAGCGCGCGGCTCGAGAATTTTTCGATCAAAAAGGCGGTAATCGGAATGAGAATCCCGTTTGTCAGCATGAACGCCGTTGTCAGCCATTGAGCTTTTGTAGCGTCTATGTTCAAGTCTGCCATAATATGCGGCAGTGCGGTAACCAGGAGCGTTTGGTTCAAGATCGCGATAAACGCCCCGGCAATAAGCAAACCTACGATGATATTTCTGTTGTATGTCTGTTGTTCAGTTCCTGTACTCATATCAATCACTCTTATTCTTTTATACTAATCGTTTGTATTTGTGAAACATCGTATTGGATGGCCTCGATTTTTCCAAGGTAATCAAGGAGAGCCTTAATTAAATACGTGCGGGGCTCTTTGCTGAAAAGCTCTTCGCTCAGCAAATCTGCCGCTGACAGCAGTTCTGTCACGGCAAAGTCGTCTTGTGACAGCGAAGAAATCTTGGTTTTCAGTTTTTGCAAAAGGTCTTCAAGCAATTCCTCTTTTTTGGGCGGTGCCCAGCATGATGAGAAATTCGTATAGGAGGCAATAATGTCTTCATTTAATGAACTTTTCTGATCTTCGTTCAGCTTTTTCTCTATGAAGAGGTCCAGAACTGACATAATGAATGGCGGAATCGTTTTAACGTCAGGCTGCGCTTTTCCAGTGCCGACTAAAAACAGGAATTCCCTCATCAGCCCGTGGAAAATGATGACGATATCCCATATAAACGGCTCGACCTCTTCGCCGTACGCTTGAATGATAGAGTCTTTATGCCAGCTGATAATCATTGATTTTGTTTCTTTCAGATGCTTTTTAAATACTGCGGTATCCGGAGATGATCCCTCATTGGAGATGAAATTGATAAATTGGCGGTTTTCCCTGAATTCCGTAATCTCCAAAGCGATTTTTTTAGCGAATCTTTCTTTCGGCGTCAGCGAGGTTTCCGTATTGATGACGGCGCTTTTGTTCAGCATTTCATGCTTTCTGAACTTGATCAATGCCAGCAGAAGATCTTCTTTAGATTGAAACAGTTTATAAATAGATGCTTTTGACATTTTGCATTCTTCAGCGATCGCTTGCATTGCAACATTGTGATAGCCTTTTTGGGCAAACAGCTTTTTGGCGGCCCTTAAGACTGCTGCTTTTTTTTCGTTCATTCCGGCTCCTTCTTTCGCAATGATAAAACTCATGGGTCACTAAAAAACCCATGAGTTTTCATAAATGAAATATTAACAGACCGTACTGTTTCGGTCAACGATTTTGTTTTGGGTCACGATGAAGGCTGATCCAATCAGCCGCTTCTCCGTATGAAAGCACGCCGTCCGTCATACGATTGAAGGCGCCGCGGCGGATGATGTCTTCACCGATCTTTTTCACCAGTGACAGTGCAGCTCTGAAAGGGGCGGATCCGCAGCTGATCCTTTCAATCCCCAGTTCGGAAAGAATCTGTAAAGAGGGGGTGTGTGAGCCGGCCAGCACGTTGATCGGCCCGGATATACCTTTTCTCAGCCCGGCAATTGTGCCTGCATCATCGGCTCCGGGGATAAAAATGCAGTCCGCGCCTGCTTGACTGTACCGATTTGCCCGCCGGACTGCTGCTTGAAGACGGGAGCCGGGGGCGTCAGCATTGAGCCAGTACACATCCGTACGGCCATTGATTAAAACAGGAAGGTTCAGTTTTTTAACAGCCGTTATTTTTTCTTCCATTAATGTTTCATCACACAGCGGCCGACAGGGTTCTTTCGTTCCGTCTTCAATATTAATACCGACAACCCCGGCAGCTGCGGCTTTTTTTGCGTTTTCAGCGACTGTTTCCGGTGTTTGGCCGTAACCCGCTTCAAGATCTGCACTGACGGGAATATCGACGGCATCCGTGATGGTTTTCAGTACGGAAAGCAATGTTTCAAAGGGGAGATGTTCGCCGTCGGGATAGCCGAGGGACATAGCGATTCCGGCGCTGGTTGTCCCGACTGCTTTAAAACCGCAGTTTTGAAATGCTTTGGCGCTGGCTGCATCCCATGCATTTGGCAGAACGAATGGGTCTGACTGATGATGGAGGTCTAGAAATGCTTTATATTTTGCAAATGGTTTCATGTGTTCCACTCCTTTTTACATAGTGTAAATGTAAAGACCTTCGATGCTCATCGAAATGTGGAATGGAACGCATGGAAAAAGGCTATCGATCACCGATAGCCTAAAGCATCTATTCGAGTTTAAATCCTTGTTTCTCAAGCATTTCACGGATGTGAGGATAGTACACTTTATTGTAATAAGCGGATATGCCCTGAGACCAGTTTCTTGTTTCCTGTCCGTTAGTCCGTTTTGTCATGTATTCGGATATTTCTTCATCGTACGCGTCGATCAGCGGTTTTAAATCCGGTTGATACGTTTCGCTGTGCCTTACCGCTTGTTCCGGGAGGCGCGGCTTTTTGGCGGAGCGGTCCGCCGGATGGCCGACGACAAGTCCTGCGACAGGGAAGACGTATTCAGGAATATTGAGCAGTTTGATCAACTCTTCTGCACGGCCGCGGACCGCGCCGATCGGCACAGTGCCAAGTCCCATCGATTCAGCGGCTGCTGTGGCCGTCCCGAGGGCGATGCCTGCGTCGACAGCTCCGACAAGCACGGATTCCATTCCGTCTGTGATCGCAAGCGTTTCGCCGTTTTTCTCAAGGGCGATTTTCGCACGGTTGAAGTCCGCGCAGAACAAAAGGAAAACAGGGGCCTGCTCGATCCAGACCTGTCCGCCGGCCAGTTCGGCAATTTTCTTTTTCCGTTCCTCATCCTGAACCGTAATCACGGTGACCTGCTGGCCGTTAATGGAATTCGGCGCGGCTTGAACGGCTTGAATAATGTCGTCCAGCTGTTCAGGGCTCACGGGCTCATCTGTATAGCTGCGGATTGATCTATGGTCTTTCAATGTTTTCAATACTTCATTCATTAGAAACCCATCCTTTCTTTAATCCGTTGTGTGCGTTTTAACCACATTCAGGGGTTCTGATAAAAGGTCGCCCGCGGCTTGAACGAAAGCTTGAAAATGCTCTGTCTGATTATGGGCGTCAAGCGCGTCTTGATCCTTCCATTGCTCAAGCATGACAAATGTATTGGCATGTTCGGTATCTTCAAACAGCTGGTACTGGGCATTGCCGGCTTCAGCTCTTGAATGTTTAAGAAGCGGTTGTACGCTTTCGAGAAAGGCGTCTCGTTTTTCTGGTTTTACTTTCATATAGGCTTGCAATACGATCATTGGATCAAACCTCCATTATGTCATTTAGAATTCCTTTTCGTGTGCGTTGTATACACAGGGAATTGATTGTTCGAAAATCTTCGAACAATTGAATCGTAACATGTCCTTGCATTGCCGGCAACCCATTTGCCTCCTTGATGAATTGTCTTGAAGTTAGGATTATGATACATTTAACCCATGAAAACAAATGAAATGAAGTTAACAGCCGTTCTCCAAGCCTTGAGTGATCCTTACAGGCTTGAGATTGTCAAAGCATTGGCTGACACAGCCGAGAAAACGTGCGGTACGTGCACAAATCTCAATATTGCAAAGTCTACGCTGTCCCACCACTTCAAGGTGCTGAGGGAAGCGGGTCTGCTCAAAGTCCGCATCGAAGGGAAGCATCATTATTACTCCCTCTGCAAACGGGAATTGGAGGAGCAGTTTCCGGGACTGATCGAGGCGGTTCTCAAGGTAGAAAAGGAACGGTGGTAAACGGACCAGATGTCGGCTTTTTAAAGCCAGGCTGATACCGGCAGGAAAGAACCTGCCGGTATTTTTAAAGCTTCTCATCACCGCATACCGCTTCATAAAGCTTGGCAGTCCCTTCGTCGATCTGATCGGCAGCGATTTTGGCGAATCCGAGCACGAGCGATACCGTTCCTTCATGTTTTGTCTGCTCTTTCTTTAACGTAAACCGACTCATGCCGTAAACCTCGACCCGCCTTTCCTTTGCTCTTAATAAAACCTCTTCTTCACTTCTATCCGTTTCAAAATCGGCCACAAAGTGAAGGCCTGCGCTCTCGCCTTTAATTTTGACCCGGCCGTTAAAGTGTTTGACAAGGCTTCCGATCAGCCTTGTCCGCTTTTTTTCGTAAATCTGGTTCATTTTCTTAATGTGCTTTTGGTACTCCCCCGATTCGATCAGTTCCTGCAGGGCGAGCTGCGTTAAGACGCTGCTCGATTGAATCGAGAAATGGTGCCTTTTTCTGTATCGCTTCAGCAGCTTTTGCGGCAGTACCATATAGCTGATTCTCAGGCCCGGAAGAAGCGATTTTGAAAAAGTGCCGATGTAGATGACTTTTTCAGAGCGGTCAAGGCTTTGCAGGGCGGGGATCGTATCGCTCCCGTATTTAAATTCGCTGTCATAATCATCTTCCACAATATAGCGGTTTGCCCCGTCGGAAACCCAGTTTAAAAGCTGAATCCTCCTCGATACCGGCATAATGATTCCTGTTGGAAACTGGTGTGAAGGCGTGACAAATAAAACGTCCGGATTCAGACGGTGAATCTCGCTGATCCGCATTCCTTTATGGTCGAGCTGAATCGTGGCGACTTCTTTTCCTTCATTTTTCAGCAGTCGATAAATGCGGCTGTATCCCGGCTCCTCCATCGCATAGACGGCTGAGGCGGGGAGAAGGTCCTGGAGCGTGTGAATTAAGGACTGCGTCCCTGCGCTGATCACGATTTGTTCGGGGAGACATTTGACGCCTCTCGTTAAAGCGATAAAGCGTGCGATCGTTTGGCGCACTTCGTAGACGCCTTGCGGGTGCGTCATTTCTCCGAGTTCGTCAACATGTGAAGAAACCGCTTTCTGTTCGCAGCGAAGCCATGTTTTAAACGGAAAATGCGCCGTATCGACGCTCATATGGGAAAACGAGATCCAGCCGTCTTTGCTTTCAGGCTCTTCAACCAGTTCTTTTTCCAATTGAAGGGGACCGGGGTGACGGCTGGCGTGGAACGTTTCGATCTGCTCTACAAAAAAGCCTTTTCTTTCACGCGAATAAAGATAACCTTCTGCCAGAAGCTGCTGGTAGGCGGCGTTGACCGAATTGATGCTGACGTTCAATGTTTCGGCGAGCTCTCGCTTGGATGGGAGCTTTTTCCCCGGCAAAAGGTTGCGGCTGAAAATTTCTTCTTTAATCCGTTGATAGATTTGGTGATAAATATATTCCGCGCCCTTGGAGCGGTCAATCGGTATTGTGATCATAGCGCCTCCCTCTGGTACCATCAAAAATTAATGATTGGTACTTTTCATCATACCAAAAAATATTCAGAATTATAAGAAATAAAAGTGGGGGAGAGATTTTTTATGAGTCGGAACACAAAAGCATTCACAACGGAAGATTGGCAGGCCAAACGGGATCAATTCGTGGCAAGGGGTGTCTCCAACGGAAATCGTCATCTGGCCGCTAAAGGGGAAGGTGCCGTTTTATATGATATTGACGGACGCCGTTTTATCGATTTTGCCGGGGCGATCGGCACATTAAATGTCGGGCATTCACATCCGAAAGTTGTAGAAGCTGTCAAGCGGCAGGCCGAACAGCTCATCCATCCCGGTTTTAACGTCATGATGTATCCGGCCTATTTGGAATTGGCGGAAAAGCTTTGCCGGCTTGCGCCGGGCGCCCATGAGAAAAAAGCGATTTTCCTGAACTCGGGTGCGGAAGCCGTAGAAAACGCCGTGAAAATCGCCAGAAAATATACGAAGCGTCAAGCCGTCGTTTCTTTTACCCGCGGATTCCACGGACGCACAAACATGACGATGAGCATGACGAGCAAGGTGAAGCCGTACAAATTCGGATTCGGTCCTTTTGCACCCGAGGTATATCAGGCGCCGTTTCCTTACTACTATAGAAAGCCTGAAGGGATGACTGATGAAAGCTATGATGACATGGTTATTCAGGCGTTTGACGATTTCTTCGTCTCGTCTGTTGCTCCGGAGACGGTTGCTTGCGTCGTCATGGAGCCGGTACAGGGAGAAGGCGGTTTTATCATTCCTTCAAAACGGTTTGTGCAGCATGTCGCAGCCTTCTGCCAAAAACACGGCATCGTTTTTGTCGCTGATGAGATTCAAACAGGCTTTGCCAGAACGGGCAAATATTTTGCGATTGAGCATTTTGATGTCGTTCCTGATCTTGTGACAGTGTCAAAATCGCTGGCTGCCGGCGTTCCGCTCAGCGGCGTCATCGGCCGGGCGGAAATGCTCGATGCGGCGGATCCGGGTGAACTCGGGGGCACCTACGCCGGAAGTCCGCTTGGATGCGTAGCCGCTTTGGCAGTGCTCGATATTATCGAATCGGAACAGCTCAACAAGCGCTCTGAAGAAATCGGCAAAGCCATCGAAGAGCGGGCGCTTGAATGGAAGATGAAATATCCGCAGATTGGGGAAGTCCGCCGACTTGGCGCAATGGCTGCGATTGAAATTGTCCGGGACGAAAAGACGCGGGAGCCGGACAAAGCAGCTGCGGCCAAGATTGCCAAGTACGCCAATGAACACGGTCTGCTCTTGTTGACGGCAGGGATCAATGGCAACATTATCCGTTTTCTGTCTCCGCTCGTCATTACTGATGAATTACTTGAGGAAGGGTTCGGCATCATTGAAGAAGCGCTGGAACAGCTCTAGTTTGACATCTTCTAAAAGAAGGAGCGGATTTTGATGGGTAAACAGCAAATGAAAAAAACGATGTCGCAGACGGATGTGCTATTTTTAGCGATCGGAGCTATGCTCGGCTGGGGCTGGGTCGTCCTTTCCGGCGACTGGATTTCGACAGCCGGCTTTTTGGGCAGCACGATCGCGTTTATCATCGGCGGCATACTCGTCATCTTAATCGGGTTAACGTACGCGGAGCTGTCTTCTGCCATCCCTGAAACGGGTGGCGGCTTGATTTTCGTCTACAGGGCGTTCGGACGAAAAACGGCTTTTGTCGCCGCTTGGGGTGTGCTGTTCGGCTATGTTTCGGTGATTACATTTGAGGCGGTCGCATTGCCGACCGTCATCGATTACGTCCTGCCTGTCGAACATCAGGGGTTTCTCTGGTCGCTAAGCGGCTGGGACGTGTATGTCACTTGGGTGTTGATCGGTTCGGGAGGTGCGGTCGTCCTGACAGCGCTCAATTACTTCGGCGTCAAGCCGGCCGCGATTTTTCAGTCGGTCTTTACGATTGCGATTATCGCCACGGGCTTTCTCCTTTTGGGCGGCGCCTTGGTAAACGGTGATTTCGAACATGTACAGCCCCTTTTTAAAGACGGGTTTTCCGGTATGATGTCCGTCCTTGTCATGATTCCGTTTCTATTTGTCGGATTTGACGTCATCCCTCAGGTTGCGGCTGAAATTAATGCCCCGAAAAAAATCATCGGCAAAATTTTGATTATTTCGATTATCAGTGCGGTCGTGTTTTATTTGCTGATTGTATTCGGCGTAACGATGGGTCTGTCAGAAAGCGAGCTTGCGACGACTTCTTTGGCAACCGCGGATGCAATGGTCAATCTGCTCGGGAACCAGCTATTCGGCACGGTGCTTGTCCTCGGCGGCGTCGCCGGAATCATTACGAGCTGGAACGCATTTATCATCGGCGCGAGCCGGATTCTGTTTGCAATGTCGGAAAAGGGCATGGTGCCGAAATGGTTCGGCTTCATCCATCCGAAGTATAAAACGCCGACTAATGCAATTTTATTTCTGGGTGCGCTGGCGTTTTTTGCCCCGCTGCTCGGACGCCCTGCCCTTGTTTGGATCGTCAATGCAGGGGGAACAGGTATTATAGTCGGATATTTGATCGTCTCGATTGCATTCATGAAGCTGAGAAAAACAGAGCCGGATTTACACAGGCCGTATAAAATCAATAAGTGGAAAACAACGGGTATATCTGCTATCCTCTTAAGTGTTATCTTCCTTGCCTTTTATTTGCCAGGCATGCCGGCCGCGCTCACATGGCCGTATGAGTGGCTGATCTTGGCGGGATGGACATTGATCGGTTTTCTTTTATACAACAGCAGTTCAAAACGTAAAGGGGAGGAGATTCAACATGACCAGCATGCTAGAAGTATATAATCCTGCGACTGGAGAAAAAATCAAATCGGTTCCCCAGCAATCCGCAAAGGAAGTCGAAGAAGCTGTCGTACGCTCGCATGAGGCATTTCAAAAATGGTCGAAAACATCGGCTGCAGAACGAGCGGGCTTGCTGAAAAAATGGTTTGATTTAATTGTGGAGCAGAAGGACGAGCTGGCAAAATTGATTACGCTTGAAAACGGCAAGCCGTACGCTGAAGCGCAGGGCGAAGTCTTATATAGCGCAGGCTATATCGAATGGTATGCGGAGGAAGCGAAGCGCATCTACGGAAGAACGGTTCCCGCCTCTGTGACGAACAAGCGCATCATCGTCACACGCCAGGGAGTCGGACCTGTTGCGGCAATTACCCCGTGGAATTTTCCGGCGGCGATGATCACGAGAAAAGCGGCGCCGGCTTTGGCGGCGGGCTGTACCTTTATCATCAAGCCGGCGCCTGATACGCCTTTAACGGCGCTTGAGCTCGTCCGTCTCGGGCACGAAGCGGGCATTCCGAAAGACGTCCTTCAATGTGTGATCGGCGACGGACAAGAGATCGGCTCTATTTTTACAAGCCATCCGCTGATCCGCAAGATTACGTTCACCGGGTCAACACCTGTCGGCAAACATTTAATGAAAAACAGCGCCGAGACGGTGAAGCATGTGTCAATGGAGCTCGGCGGCCATGCCCCGCTGATCGTTGATGAAGATGCCAACATTGACCTCGCCGTTAAGCAGACGATGCTTTCGAAATACAGGAATGCCGGACAAACGTGCGTCTGTGCAAACCGTCTGATCGTTCATGAATCGGTTAAGGATGAATTTGCAGAAAAACTCCGCGCGGAAGTCGCCAAGCTGAAAGTCGGGAACGGACTCGAAGAAGGTGTATCAATCGGGCCGATCATCAATAAAAACGGCTTCCAAAAAATCGTCGATCAAATCAATGACGCGGTGAATAAAGGGGCGAAAGTTCTCATCGGCGCCGAATACGAAAGCGATGACGAGAAATCATGCTACTTTGTCCATCCGACAGTGCTGACGGATGTTGATCCTTCAATGACGATCATGCATGAGGAAACATTCGGCCC
The DNA here is from genome assembly GCF_056155945.1 of Bacillus sp. GM2. Lineage (NCBI taxonomy): Bacteria > Bacillati > Bacillota > Bacilli > Caryophanales > Bacillaceae > Bacillus > Bacillus sp. GM2. The sequence goes on along the minus strand of NZ_JBRKSZ010000008.1, from coordinate 470,524 downwards.
CGTTGCGCCGATTACGTCTTTTAAAACGCTGGACGAAGCGGTCAAGCTCGCCAATGATACGCCTTACGGTTTAGCGGCATACTTCTTTACGGAAAACTACCGCCGCGGCATCTATTTATCCGAAAACCTTGATTACGGCATTCTCGGCTGGAATGACGGCGGACCGTCAACCGTTCAGGCGCCTTTCGGCGGCATGAAGGAAAGCGGTATCGGACGCGAAGGCGGACTGGAAGGCATCGAGCCGTATTTGGAAACAAAATATTTGTCCATCGGTTTGGATGAATAACAAGACAACATGAAAACCCGCCCGTATATCCCCGGGCGGGTTTTTTTTACGCTTTCATCTGTTCAGCGTTTATTTTATCCTTTTTGGGCTGATAGGAAATATAAAAAATGCCTAAAAGAAGCAGGGCGATCCCGGCCCAGGAAACAAGAGGCAGCGATTCCCTGACAAGCACGGTTCCCAACAGCGACGCTGTAAGCGGTTCAGCAAGCGACAGCGTCACCGCCGTTGAGGCGGGCACTTTTGCCAATCCTGTCGTAAATAACAGGTACGCGGCTCCGGTTGCAATGACCCCGATATAGAGGCTGACAGCCATTCCCTGAACCGATGAGATCCAGCCGAGATCGTACAGAAACAACAACGGGGCAAGCAATACAGCGCTTAAAAAGAATACGGTGCCTGTGACAGCCTCCGGCTTTTGCTTTTGCAGGAGTTTCTTGCTTGTCAGCGTGTAGACGGCAAAGGAAAGACCGGCGCCAAGTGCGAGCAGTATGCCGAGAAAGCTCCCCCCGATGAGGCGGAGGGAATGAATAATAAGGCTACGCCTGCTATCGCTGCAGCAGTTGCGATCCACCATTTCGTCTGCGGAACCTTTTTGAACACCAGCCATTCGAGGCAGCCGGCAATAATCGGAGCGCTGCCGATGGCGACGACCGTTCCGACGGCGATTCCTGACAGGCTGACGGCTGAAAAAAAGAAAGGCTGGTAAAATGCCATGCTCAATGCTGCGATGATCAGCGTTTTAACGGGCCAGCCGCTTCGTTTCAATTGACCGCGGAAAGCCGCGAACAAGAGCAGGGTGATGCCGCCGACAGCCATTCTGACAGCGCCGAACACAAGAGGTGCCGCCTCTTTCGGCGCAAATGCCTGGGTTGTTCCCGTCGTTCCCCATAAAATTGCCGCAAGCAAGACAAACAGAACCGATACTTTCATACTAACGATCTCTCCCTACTCGATCATTCAGAACTTTTTCTATTGTAAGATAAGTATGCGGATTTTTGAATCGCCGCTTCGGAAATTTCCCTGAAAAGAGGAAATATTCAACGCTGGCCGAATTCATATAATGGCCAAAAAACAATTAAAGTCGGAGGAAGCGGATGAAAAAACGAACAGTTTTATTCTTCTTGTTGATCTGGCTCGCCGGATGTGCGAGCGCCCAAGAGGCTGAGGAACAAACCAAATGGGTGAACAGCGAACAGAAAGCGATTGAGAACGGCATTCGTTATGAAAGCATTACAAAAGACGATATTATAGACAAAATCGATTTAAACGGTGAACAAGTCGTCGTTTTTCGATTCGGCGATTCGGAGGGAGAGGGGATTGGCCTCGCACACATCAAAAGGGAAAACGGCAACTATCAATGGTACCGCGACTTAAATTACGCAATTGTAAAATCGGACCACCCGAAAACGGAGAATGCGGAAGCTTCCGCGCCGTTCACAACACCTAAGGGAAGAAAGTACACGTTATATACAGGGGATGCAGATCGCCTGAATGGTACATTTGAGACTGATGACGGGCTTCATTTGGAGCCGGTGGTCGATCAAAAAACGGGCATGTATTATCAGATCGTGCAGGATTCGGACTGAAATGAAACAAAAATGCTGTCGGGTTGTTCCCGACAGCATTTCATTTTTTACGATTTCTTTTTCCGCACTGTCAAGAGCAGCGCAGCACCTCCAAGAAGCACGGCGAGGATCGACAGGATCAGGGAAGCGGTTTGAATCCCTTGTCCTCCTTGACTGTCTTCATTTTCTGCGGCAGCGTTTTGTTTCGTTGAAGCGCCGTGTGCATCAACCGTTTCGTGTCCGAGTTTTGCAGCGTCGACAATGCTTGTGATTGCATGCGGGGTATCGGCGTCATCATCACCGGTCCACTCGACAATTGTGCCGTCCTTATAATATTGGTATGCGTTCCAGGCGGCCTTTTGTTCTTTGTCAGGGTTTTTGGCGGTGAAGGTAAACTGCTGGAATTCACCAGGCTGAATGCCGCCGTTTTCGGCTTCCCACGTCACCCTTGTTACTTTTTCGTTTTTGCCGGTTTCAGTGCTCGTTTTCCAGCCCGGCACCGGTTCATACTGCTGAAATTCAACACCGTCCGGCATGATGAGAACGACCTTGGTTGTGGCGTTGTCTTTTTCAACCGGTACTTTAACCGTGTATGTTTCCCATGAGCCTGCTGCTGATTCGGTCGGTTTTACCGTGACATGTGCGCTGACCGGCACGGAGAAAAGCAAAAATGATGCTAGGATTGCACCCATCCATAATGTCTTTTTCAACATAATCAAAACTCCTTTTTATTAATTTTTGCATTGAAAACTGTTCTGATTTCCTCAAATGACGCCGTTAATCCGTGAACGCGGATCTTCCAGATGCCGTCTTCGCTTAAATTTAAATTTTTCGTTTGGAAAACACCGTCTTTATTTTTGCTGAGGCTGAACGTGCTTTCCTTGTCATCCCCGAAAAGCCCGGTTTTCTCAACGGTTAATTCAATTTTTTGGATATCTTTGACGACGTCTCCTTTTCTGTTTCTGACGGTGACTTCAAACGTATTTGAGCCCGGCATGTTTGGGCTGATTCGGAGTGACAGCGTATTTCCTTCCGTCAGCTGCTTCGTCTCACTGAAAGGCTGCGGCAGCGGCGCGGGCGGACTTGGAATATTGGTGAAAACCGCCGTGGTCAGCAGAATGAGAAGCCCGACCGCCCATTCAGCTTTCATCGAACGGCCGCCCTGCTGTTTCGGCGCTTTTCTAAAACGGAAATAGTGAAATGCTCCGAGTCCGATCATGAGAAGAACGAGCGCCGCTTTCACAAGGAGCGCTTTTCCGTAAGCTGTCCCGAGCAGGTTATCCAGTGTGTGAACAATAAAGAAGCTGTTGAAAAGGCCCGAGAATATAAGAAGCCCTGCAGAAGCGAGCGCCCATGGCGAGAAGCGCCGAATGGTTTCCCATATCAAACTTTTGTCAGGCTTCAGCCAGTCTTTTCCGAAAAACAGCACAATCATCGCGAGTCCGCCCGTCCAAATGGAAGCGGCATTCAGATGGATGAAGTTCATCGCGATCGTCATATAGCCGGCGCTCGTCGAAGCGGCATGGCCGTCGAGCGATTTGACGAACAAAAGCCCGGCAAAAAGGAACAGGCTCAAGATCGCGCTCTTCAGACCTTTTCTGTTCGAACAAAAAACAAGCAAGGCGATGATGGCGATGTTGATCAGCCACAGCATTCCGCCCGTCGTATTCAAAAGCGTTTCTTGTAAAAGCGAAGGCTGAAAAGCCCCGCTCCACGAAACGCCTGCGTTTACTTTGGTTTGCAGGGGCAGCTGAATGATGATGGCGGCCCCTGTCAATATGAGCGCCGCATTCTTGATCCGCATCAGCCGGCGCCGTTTGTCACCCGGCCATCCGTTTTCAGGGCGGTGCCATACGAGTTGCAAAAGAGCGGCTCCCATGAACAGGGAGAAACCGGTATACAAAAGGACGCGTTCCATGACGGTATCGGCTGCCGGCAGGCCTGATGCTTGATTTTGCTGCTCTTTCGGCAGCCCGCCTTGAATGTTTCCGATGCTGAAAGGGATCGTGCCTGATACGGGATGCCCGTCTGCGGATACGGCTCTCCATTCGGCCGAGTAGATATCATCCTTTAACTTCGGTTTCAGCGTGACGGTCATGATTTTAGCGTTTTGCGGGTCGATTTCCGTTTTGCCGGAATCAACGCGCTCACCTGACGAATTTCTGACCGTTATCGAATGAAACCCGTTCTGAATCGCTTCATTGAATTCGATCTTGATTTCTGCAGGCGCTTTTTTCAGCTCCTGATTTTCAGCTGGAGTTGATTTTACGATATATGCGTGAGCAAAAGCGGCTTTTGGCAGCAAAATGATACAAAGAACAGCGAGAACTGTCCAGAGTGTTGCTCTTTTCATCACATTCATCCAATCTTTTAACAAAATTTCACGTCTTCAGGCTGCAGCAGCTGTTCTTCATCGTTTTCTGGACGAGAAGCGCGGCATCGTCAAACGATAACAGCTGTCCGCCAAAGCCTTTTTTGAATTTCCGCGCATCCGCTTCAGAAGCGAAAGGGATCGCCTGCGGCTCGCAGCAGTTCAAATGAAGATCCGTATCCAGCAAAAAGACGGCGGCTTTGGCGCTGATCGTCGTATCCAGCAAAAAATCCCTGCAGATTATCTGTGACACGTCATCTTTCACTTTCTCATAGCGGAGCATTGCGCAATGGGCGCAGCAAAATTGTTCAATTTGACTGTCGTTTTTTACAATTTGCACGGAAAGCCTCGAACCTGCCCCTTTTCCGCAAACGACGCAAAGCTGCCCAAGCTGCTGTTTCGGCTTGTTTAGCGCAATTCCGCCTGCCGTCTTGATGACCTGTCCGTTTTCAACAAGCGGTTTAATGTCGCGGTAAACGGTCATTTCAGAGACGTTCAGCCTTTTCGAAATGTCCGAAATGCGCAGAGATTCTTCTTCTTTGACCCACGCCAATATCTGCTGTCTTCTTTTAATCGGTAGCATTCTCCTCCTCCATTTCTTATGTTCTTTATTTTAAGCCTAGTAGATTCCAGGAAAAGAAACAAGCAGAACGTGATAAAAAATGTGATAAAATGTTGAACTTTAACATCGGCAGCAAAAGCCGTCAAAGCGTCAGCAATGAGTACTGGTCAAACCGTCCTGTTTCTAAAATTTTTTGTCAGGAAATGTAACAGGTTTGAACGCTTTAGCGATGCAATGTGAAATAATAATCCAGAGCAAAGCTGCAGAGGGGAGGGGAGAAAATGGGGAAACAAAGGCTGGTTTTAATAGGAAACGGCATGGCCGGAGTTCGCACTGCGGAAGAAATTTTACAACACGGCGGGAGCCGGTTTGAGATCGTCATCATCGGCAGCGAACCACACCTCAGCTATAATCGGATTCTGCTGTCTTCTGTGCTTCAGGGGGAAACGGATTGGAACGATGTGATGACAAAAAGCCGGAGCTGGTATGAAGATAACGGGATTACACTTTATACAGGGGAAACGGCTGTCGCAATCGATACGGAGAAACAGACGGTGGCGACAGATCAAAACCGCGAAATCGCTTATGACAAACTGATCATTGCGACGGGCTCTTCCCCGTTTATCCTCCCGGTTCATGGTGCGGATAAAGAAGGGGTATATGGTTTTAGAACAATAGACGATTGCCGGGCATTGATAAAGGCATCAAAGCGGTTTGAAAAAGCGGCCGTCATCGGCGCGGGAATTTTGGGCCTTGAGGCGGCGCGAGGATTGGCAAACCTCGGGATGAAGGTTGATGTGATTCACCACTCTTCCTGCATCATGCAGAACCAGCTTGATCCGCCGGCATCTGCCATGCTCCAGAAAGAGCTGGAGCGTCAAGGGATCCATTTTCTTTTGGATAAAGATACAGAGGCGATTTTAGGAAGATCCCGCGCCGAGGGTGTGCGGTTTAAAGACGGGACGGAGGTCAGCGCCGATCTCATCGTCATGGCTGCCGGTGTCAGACCGAATATCGAATTGGCCAAGACGAGCGGTATTGCAACAAACCGGGCGATTATCGTCAGCGACTATATGGAGACAAATATTCCAAATGTCTACGCCGTCGGTGAATGTGCGGAGCATAACGGAACGGTCTATGGTCTAGTCAAGCCATTGTATGAACAGGGGAAAGTGCTGGCCAGACATATTTGCGGGCTCGAATGTGCCGGTTATCAGGGCTCCGTTCAGTCCGCAGCTCTAAAAATTTCCGGCATCGACGTCTTTTCGGCAGGGAAAATCACAGAGGACGACTCGACAACGGCTATTAAACTTTTAGACGAAGCGTCAGGAGTCTATAAAAAAGCCGTCTTTCAAGGGGATAAAATGGCCGGTGTGATTTTATACGGAGACACCTGCGGCAGCCAACGGCTGTTGGAAAGCATCATCAAACAAAGGGATATTACCGTTGTCAAAAAAGAGTTGTTTCAATCGGAAGAAGACAGTGCAGTCACTTCTATGGCGCTTAGTGAAACGATCTGCCAATGCAACGCGGTTTCCAAAGGCGCGATCATGGAAGCCATACAGACGCACGGTTTAAAGACGGCCGAGGAGGTCAAAGGCTGTACAAATGCTTCCGGATCATGCGGCGGCTGCAGGCCGTTGCTTGAAGAACTGCTGCTCCATACCGCTGAACAGGATGATTACGTATCTGCGGCGGAACAGCCGATGTGCGCCTGCACTTCATTCGCGGAAGATGAAGTCGTGAACGAAATACAGATAAGAAATCTTTCTTCCGTTCACGAAGTCATCTCGGCGCTTGGCTGGAAAAACAGCAGCGGCTGCCGGATTTGCGTGCCCGCGATTCACTACTATTTAAAAATGATCCGTCCGGACATCCTCTATGAGGAGCACGAAGAGGAGACAGATACAATCATTCCGCAAATGTACGGAGGCCGAACGAATGCCGAAGAGCTGATGCGCATTGCAGAAGTGATTGAAAAATATCAAATTCAAGAGGTGTGCATGACACACCATCAGAGATTAAAGCTTGCTGGTATCAAGCCGGAGTATATAGAGCGGGTGAAAGAAGAACTCGGCATGCCGCATTGCCCGCCGCCGCACAAGCGGATTGCCGCGGTTAAAACGTGCACGTGCGGATCACCGCAGATTCAAACATTGGCAGCAGACTTGGAAAAAGCGGCAGAATCCCTCCTCATTCCGGCCAAGGTCTCGATCGGGGTGTCGGGCTGTTTGGACGATTGCGTGTACGCTTCAGTTCATGACATTGGACTTCTCAAAGTAAACGGGGGCTGGGAGATTTATGCGGGCGGCCAAGGAGGACAGCATGCTTCTCCGGGAGAGCTGCTTTCAGTAGCCGACTCGGCGGAGGAAGCGGGGGAATTCATGAAAGGCCTGCTTCAATATTACCGCGAAACAGCAAATTATCTCGAGAAGGTCGGGCATTGGATTGAACGCGCCGGCATCATTCATATCCGGGAAGTTTTATTTGACAACGGACTTCGCGGCCAGCTGATCGAACGGCTTGAAAAAGAGAAGCGGCTGGCTCAGCAAGAAACGATAAAAGGGCTGATGTGAATTGACAGAACGATTGCTAAAGTACTTTCGCACAAAGCAAAAAGAAGTGCAATCCGAAAAAACGTATGACACCCAATGTCCATTTTGCAGCATGCAGTGCAAAATGCAGCTCATTGAACAGACGATTGTGACAAGAAAAAAATACACGGCGGTCGGAAAAGACAATCCGACGACAAAAGGACGGCTGTGCATGAAAGGGATGAACGCCCACCAGCACGCGTTTCATTCAGAGAGGATCACCCATCCGCTGATCAAAAAAAACGGCGAATTCGTCCGTGTGACATGGGAAGAAGCGCTTCAGTACATTAAAGAGCAAGTCAAAGCGATCCAGCATGAAGATGGCCGTGATGCTTTTGGTGTATACGGCAGCGCGTCCATTACAAACGAAGAAGCGTATTTGCTGGGGAAGTTCGCCCGCGTCGCCTTGAAGACGAAGCATATTGACTACAACGGCAGGCTTTGCATGTCGGCGGCCGCCACAGCTGCAAATCAAACCTTTGGAATGGACCGGGGGCTGACAAATGCCCTTTCCGAGATCCCCCATGCAAGGGTCATCATCCTCGCAGGTACGAATATCGCAGAGTGCCAGCCGACGATCATGCCGTATTTTGAAGAAGCGAAGCAAAACGGGGCCTACATCATTGTCATCGATCCCCGCGAAACGGCAACGGCCAAGATCGCCGATCTGCATTTGAAAATCAAGCCGGGGACAGACGCCGCGCTCGCAAACGGAATGCTGAAAGTCATCATTGAAGAACAGCTGACAGACGGAGCTTTTCTCAGAGAGAGAGCGGAAGGTTTTGAAGAGGTCAAGCGCCATGTGGCGTCTTTATCACTTGAAGACATTGCGGACAAAACCGGGATACAAATCGAGCAGATCAAAAAAGCTGCAGTAAAATTTGCCCGCGAGGAGACGGGAATGCTGTTTACGGCAAGAGGGGTTGAACAGCAAACAGACGGAACGGCTGCTGCCAGAAATTTACTGAATATTCTAATATCAACTGGGAAAATCGGCAAATTTGCTTGCGGCTACGGCGCCGTCACCGGACAAGGAAACGGACAGGGGGCGCGGGAGCACGGCCAGAAAGCAGATCAGCTGCCCGGGTACCGGTCGATTGAAAACGAAGCCGACCGCGCCTATATTGCGGATGTTTGGGGCATAAAAGCTGAAGACCTTCCGGGAAAAGGTGTATCCGCTTATGAAATGATGGAGAAAGTTCATGAAGGGGAAATTACAGGGATATTTTTAATGTGTTCAAACCCTGTTGTATCCAGCCCGAACGCTGGCTTTGTCAAATCCGCTTTGGGAAAATTAAAGTTTTTTGCAGCCGTTGATTTGTTTCTTTCTGAAACGGCTAGACTCGCGGACGTCATTCTCCCCGCATCATCCTATCTCGAGGACGAAGGAACGATGACCAATCTGGAAGGCAGAGTGACATTAAGGGAAGCCTCAAAGCCGTGCCTTGGTGAAGCGAGGCATGACTGGCAAATTATTTGCGATATCGCCGCAGCTCTTGGAAAAGGCCGTTATTTCTCATATCGATCGGCAGAGGATGTTTTTAATGAATTAAGAAAAGCGAGCCGCGGCGGAATTGCCGACTATTCGGGGATCACTTATGAACGTCTGAGAAAGGAAGGCGGCATTTTATGGCCTTGTCCCAAACAGGGGCACCCCGGGACACAGCGTCTGTTTGAATCATCCTTTGCCCACCCGGACAAAAAAGCGAAAATGTGCGTCGTCCCGAACGAACCAAAGATCAAAAAAGATGAACCGACTGAAGAGTATCCCCTTTATCTGACGACCGGAAGGGTGATGTCTCACTATTTAACCGGCGTACAGACGAGAAGGAGCGCTGCACTCAAGGCCAGACACTTTGAATCATTTATGGAAATCCATCCGAAAACGGCGGAAAAGTACAACATTGGCGACAGGATGCTGGTCAGGGTGGAGTCGAAAAGAGGCAGCATCATTGTCAGGAGCAAATTATCGGAAGCCATCAGGCCGAATACCGTTTTTGTGCCGATGCATTGGGCAGATTCGCAAAATGTGAATGATTTGATAGCGGATACGCTCGATCCGTCTTGCAGAATGCCGGGATTTAAGGTTTGCTCCGTGAAAATTCGTCCGCAGGTTGACAATTTTGTGAATGAATTGTCATAAAAAGTCATAAAAAGTTTACAAAATTAACTATAATTTGTGATAGTTTTAAAGATGTAAACAGAATACTTGTTTAGAGCGTATAGTGAATTGTTTTGAAAAAGGGGAGGATCATAGTGGAAAAAAAGCAGCTAGTCCTTGTAGGGAACGGTATGGCCGGGGTCAGGGCCGTTGAAGAAATTCTTAAAATTTCAAACGAAGAGTTTCAGATCACGATTTTCGGAAACGAACCGCACCCAAACTATAACCGGATTCTTCTTTCCAAAGTGCTTCAAGGAGATACGGATGTTAAGGACATTACACTGAATGATTGGGATTGGTATGAAGAAAACGGGATTCAGCTGTATACAGGTGAAGAAGTCGTTAAAGTTGATCCGGAGTCCAAAACCGTCATCACGGATGCGGGAAGAGTCCAGCCGTATGATGAACTGATTTTGGCGACAGGTTCTCTCCCTTTTATTCTGCCATTGCCCGGAGCGGATAAAGAAGGTGTAACAGCATTCCGTGATATCAAGGATACGGATATCATGCTCGAAGCTTCCAAAACGTACAAAAAAGCAGCCGTTATCGGCGGCGGATTGCTGGGACTGGAAGCAGCGCGCGGACTTCTTAACCTTGGCATGGATGTTACCGTTATCCACCTCGCGCCATATTTGATGGAGCGTCAGCTTGATGCAACCGCGGGACGGCTTTTGCAAAAAGAGCTTGAAAAGCAGGGCATGAAATTTTTGCTGGAAAAGCAGACAGAAGAAATTTACGGAGAAACACGTGTCGAAGGCTTAAAATTCAAAGACGGCTCAATGCTTGAAGCCGATTTGGTCGTCATGGCGGTCGGAATCAAGCCGAACGTTCAGCTCGGCAAAGACTGCGGCCTTCCGGTAAACAGAGGAATCGTCGTCAATGATTACATGGAAACCGAAGTTCCCAACATTTACGCTGTCGGAGAATGTGCGGAACATAGAGGCATTGCCTACGGACTTGTCGCGCCTCTTTATGAACAGGCAAAAGTGCTTGCCAAAAAAATCTGCGGCGTTGAAACGGCTCCGTATGAAGGATCTGTTTTATCAACCCAGCTGAAGGTTTCCGGTGTTGAGGTCTTTTCCGCCGGTGACTTTAATGAGGATGATGGAGAAGACAAAAAAGCGCTCAAAGTGTTTGACGAACAGGACGGAATCTACAAGAAAATCGTTCTGCGCGGCAATCAGGTGATCGGAGCCGTACTGTTCGGAGACAGCAGCGAAGGCAACAGGTTGTTTTCCATGATTCAAAAAGGAGCGGATATTTCAGATACTTCTAAAATTTCAATCTTGCAGCCTTTGAATCAGGAAGAAGGCATGAGCTTGACCGCTGCGATGAGCGACGATGAGATCGTATGCGGCTGCAACGGCGTTTCGAAAGGGATGATCATTCAAGCGATCAAAGAGCAGGGCTGCACGTCGACGGATGAAATTAAAGCCTGCACAGGCGCATCACGCTCTTGCGGAGGATGTAAGCCGCTTGTCGCTGAGATTCTGCAGCATACGCTCGGCTCAGAGTTCGATGCTTCAGCACAAAAAGAAGCGATTTGCGGATGTACGGACCTTTCAAGAGACGAAATCGTGGCCGAAATCAGAGAAAAAGGGCTGACCCATACGAAAGAAGTCATGAACGTGCTCGGCTGGAAAACGGCGGAAGGCTGTTCCAAATGCCGCCCTGCGCTTAACTACTACCTCGGCATGATCAATCCGAAGGAATATGAAGATGAAAGAGAGTCCCGCTTCGTCAATGAACGGATGCACGCCAACATTCAAAAAGACGGCACATATTCAGTCGTACCGCGGATGTACGGCGGGGTTACCAATTCGAATGATTTGCGGCGCATCGCTGATGTCGTCGACAAATATGAAATTCCGCTTGTGAAAATGACCGGCGGCCAGCGGATCGACCTGATCGGCGTCAAAAAAGAAGATCTTCCGAAAGTATGGAGTGATCTTGATATGCCTTCAGGATTTGCTTACGGAAAAACGCTCAGAACCGTAAAAACGTGTGTAGGCGAACAGTTCTGCCGCTTCGGCACGCAAGACTCAATGGCCCTCGGAATTGACCTTGAGAAAAAATTTGAAGGGCTCTACACGCCTCACAAAATTAAAATGGCGGTTTCCGCTTGTCCGAGAAACTGCGCCGAATCCGGCATTAAAGATATCGGCGTCGTCGGCATCGACGGCGGCTGGGAAATTTACGTCGGCGGAAACGGAGGCACGCATTTGCGCGCAGGCGATCTGTTAATGAAAGTCAAAACGGCTGAAGAAGTCATCGAAATTACAGGCGCGTATCTTCAATACTATCGTGAAACAGCCAACTATTTAGAGCGGACATCTGCATGGGTTGAACGTGTCGGCTTGTCCCACGTCCAATCCGTATTGAATGATAAAGAAAAACGCAAAGAGCTGAATGACCGCATCAATCAAGCCCTGTCTGTCCATAAAGACCCGTGGAAAGACTTTTTGGAAGACGAAAAGACAACAAAACAGCTATTCGAGAATGTTGTCACTTCTTAAAATGAGAAATCAACTTGAGGAGGAATTCACATGGTGAACAAGAACTTAACAAAGGTGTTTGTTTCGAAGATCGGGGATTTGCCGAATCAGCTTGGGAAGACAGTGCTTATCGAGGACAAGGAAATCGCGGTATTCAAGCTTTCTAACGGCAATGTCCGCGCGATTGAAAACCGCTGCCCCCACAAAGGGGGCGTGCTTGCCGAAGGAATGGTAAGCGGCAAATTCGTCTTCTGTCCGATGCACGACTGGAAGATCAGCCTTGAAGACGGCAAAGTCCAAGAGCCTGACACAGGGTGTGTTCAGACATACGAAACGATCGTTGAAGGCGAAGATTTGTATATCGTTTATTAAACGGCTGAACAAGCGATATCGAACGTGTCACGATTTTTGTCAACAGGGTCGCTCAATGTGATCCCTCTTTATTTTAAAAAACAAACGCGTTCACAGAATCGGCAGATGGAAGGATGACAGTTGATGGGGAATGGGAAAGTATATTTTGTCGGGGCCGGACCGGGCGATTCAGGATTGATCACATTAAAAGGAAGAACACTGCTCGAGACGGCGGATGTCATATTGTATGACAGGCTCGTCAATTCCCGGCTGCTTGAGCATGCAAAAGCATCATGTGAATTTGTCTACTGCGGCAAGCTCCCGGACCGCCATTATATGAAACAAAGTGAAATCAATGCACTGCTCATTGAAAAGGGGCTGAAAGGCCTCAAAGTGGTCCGGCTGAAAGGAGGAGACCCGAGCGTGTTCGGCAGAGTCGGAGAAGAAGCGGCAGCCGTCAGCGAACACGGCATCCCGTACGAAATGGTGCCCGGCATTACATCGGGAATCGCCGCTCCTCTTTATGCCGGACTGCCTGTGACCCACCGCGATTTCGCTTCATCCTTTGCCGTAGTCACCGCCCATGATAAATCGGGCAAACCGGAGATGAATTGGGAAGGGCTGGCCAAAGGCGTCCAAACCCTCGTCTTTTACATGGGGATCAAAAACCTTGGTTATATATGCGAGCAGCTGATGAAACACGGCAAGTCTCCCCTTGTTCCCGCGATGGTCATCCAATGGGGCACATGGGGCAGGCAGCGGAGCGTGAAAGGGACATTGCAGAATATCAGGGAAAAAATAACCGAGCATCAAATCAAAAATCCCGCGATCATCGTCATCGGCGACATCGTATCATTCAGGCAGAACAGCTGGTTTGAAGAAAAGCCTTTGATCGGGCTGAACATCATGGCAGTCAAAAGCTGTGAAGAAGAACGAGTCCCGGTGGAGACGCTTCGTGAACAAGGCGCTGAAGTTGTTGAATGGCCGAAATGGAAATCAGCCGAAACGGTGCCTGACGATACGGTTTTAGATCGAATTGCTTCTTTTGACAGCCTGCTGTTCACGTCAAGTGCATCACTGCGCAGATTTTTCAGCCGGCTTGCCGCTTTGAAGATCGATGTCAGGGAAATGCTCGGCCGGCTCTACGCTTCAGATCTGCATGTAAAAGCAGCTCTTGAAGAACGGGGATTTTCCGCTTTTCTGCAGGCGGAAATGCCGGTTTCGGGCAGCTGTTTGCTGATCGGCAGCAGGGAAGCCGTGCAACATCAACCGCACTCCGGGTGTGAGATATTGATTACACATGACAGGATGATCGACAGCCGCTTTACATCGATCATTAAACGGGAGATCGAGGAGTTTCCTGTTGATATCGTGATGTTTGCGAATCGCACATGCGTCGAGCTGTTCATAAACGAGGCGGAGACAATCGGCCTCCATCCGGAAAAAACGGCTGCCCGCCTGCAGGCGGTCTGCCTCACGGAAGAAGCGGGGAAGAAGGCTGCAGCCGCAGGGTTTCAGCGCGTTCATGTTGTGAATGAACGTGACCGCCTTCCGGATATCATCAAAGGGATCAACCGCACAGCCGAATTTGTCTGCCAGAGCTGAAAAAAGCAGGGGTAACCCTGCTTTTTTAGCGTGCGGAACTGCTTCCGAACAACACCTCTTTTAAATAGCAAAGGTCTGCCTCTATATGCTTCCACATTGATTCGGCAGCCTTGGCGTCATTTCTGTCCTGCATGTGACGCAGAATCTCCTCGTGCTGATTGATGATGTCAAGGGTGCGTTCCGGTTTTTCAAGGTTTTTGCTCCGGTAAAAAAAGGTCAGCGACCGCAAATCAAGCAGCTGTTTTTGCAGGCGTTCGTTTTCGCTCGTTTCGATGATGAGATCATGAAATTGCGTATTTAGGAGAAGCAGCGCATTGGCAGACTCCGGACTTTGACTTTCTTGGTGTTTACGCGCTTCAGAGAGCGTTTCGGAAATGTGCTCCAGTGTTGCATTTGAAGCAAGGCGGGTTGCCAATGAAACGGCCAGGGATTCGAGCGCCTGGCGGCATTGGTATATTTCTTCAAGGTCTTTGATTGTCGGTTCATAAACTGTAATTTTTGATTTATCATCTATCAATAACAGACCTTCTTGTTCAAGTGTCCGAATCGCCTCCCTGACAGGGCTGCGGCTCACTTGCAGCTCCTTGGCGATTTTGGATTCGTAGATCCGTTCGCCGGGCCGATACCCTCCTTTAATAATCATATCTTTTAAATAATGATGGACTTGATCATGATAAGAGACTGCACGTTGGATCGAAAACTTCACGCTGTTCACCTCGTTTATTTTTCACTGCGGAAATCACTAATAGTCTAGCAAAAAGAGAAAAATACCACCAACCTAAAATTACCATAATATTGAGTATTTTGTGACAAAAAAGTGTTGACTGCCATTAGCTGTCCGTTATAATGAAGTTATAACTGTCGACAGTCGGCAGCTTACTTTTTAGTTACTATTGTAAGCGCTTTATCGATAGAGGGGAAGGGGGATTTTTGATGAAATCAAGCGTTGTGTCAGCATGGGATATGCTTTGGAGATCACACCGGGAAGCAAAGAGGCTGCTTTTATTCGCCATGCCTGTCAGGGCGGGAAAAGATGCCGATTTAAAGATCAAGTCTGAGCAAACCATGAAGGAAGAAAAACCGCCGAGCTATAAAACGCCTCAGAAAATCGGGCTGCTGCTTGGTCCTGCATTGTTTTTCGCTGTCCTTTTGTTCTTTTTTCCCGAGGGGCTGAGCTATGAAGGAAGAATGGTATTGGCGACCACGTTGTGGGTTGCGGTATGGTGGATTACAGAAGCTGTTCCGATTCCGGCTGCATCATTGCTGCCGATCGTGCTGCTTCCGCTGACCGGGGCGCTGGAAGGGGCAGCTGTCACGTCAAGCTATGGCGATCCGATCGTCTTTTTATTTTTAGGAGGCTTCTTAATTGCACTTGCGATGGAGCGCTGGAATCTTCATAAACGGATCGCGCTCAATATCATTTCTGTAGTGGGTACGAGCACGTCAAGGATCGTCCTCGGTTTTATGGCTGCCACAGGGTTTTTGTCGATGTGGGTCTCAAATACGGCCGCGGTGATGATGATGCTTCCGATTGGGACTGCTATCATTCATCAGGTATCAGCCGTCATGAAATCTGAAAGAAAAGATTTAGCCGGAGAAGAAGCGAAATTTTCAAAAGCGCTGATCTTCAGCATCGGGTATGCGGGAACGATCGGCGGACTCGGTACGCTGATCGGCACACCGCCGAACATTATTTTGGCGGCCAATATTAAGAAGCTGTACGGAGTTGAAGTGTCTTTCGGTGGATGGATGGCTTTTGCCGTTCCGGTCGTTGTCATTTTGCTTGTAGCGGTATGGCTGTACTTGACGAAAGTGGCGCATCCGATCAAGATGAAGGAGCTTCCGGGCGGAAAAGAACTGATTCTCGAAGAAAAAAGAAAGCTCGGAAAGATGAGCTTTGAAGAAACAATGGTTCTGCTCGTCTTCGGGTTTGCCGCGTTTATGTGGGTGACGAGGACGTTTTTATGGGATGACAAAATACCGGGTATTGACGATACGATGATTGCGATATTCGCAGCTTCATTGCTCTTCTTGATCCCTTCGCTCAATAAAGGGGGCAGGGTATTGGACTGGTCGGTATCGAAGGACTTGCCGTGGGGGATTCTCCTTTTATTCGGAGGAGGCCTGGCACTCGCAACCGGTTTTAAAGAAACGGGTCTGGCCGAGTGGATCGGCGGAAGGCTTACGGTATTGGATGGATTTAACTTTGTGGTCATTGTTGTCATCTCAGCGGCATTGGTGCTGTTTTTGACGGAGATTACGTCGAATACGGCTACGGCGACTATGATTCTGCCTGTACTGGCCTCGCTCGCTTTAGCGCTGAATGTCCATCCGTACGCATTGATGGTGCCTGCTGCAATGGCGGCAAACTGCGCCTTCATGCTGCCGGTCGGCACGCCGCCGAATGCAATTATTTTCGCATCGGGCAAATTGAAGATCAGCGAGATGGTTCGAACCGGCTTTGTCATTAATATTTTCACACTGATTTTAATCGTCGGAGCTGTGTTCTACATTTTGCCGAATTTATGGGGAGTGGATCTGACCGTCTTCCCGGACAATCTGAAATCGAATGGATGAAGCAAAGCCGGGGGCTTAGGCCCCGGCTTTTTGTCTTGGTGGAATTTTTGGGCGCTCAGCAGCTTCATTCTGTGTCATCGCGCTAATTAAAAGAGTAAGGTATAATCATGTAAAAAAGGATGATCAGCGTGAACAATTCTGTACTGCCGCATCAATACCCGTTTCTATTCATTGACCGCGTAGTAGAAAGCGAGCCGGGAAAATGGGTGAAAGGATATAAATTTATAACGGAAAACGACTGGTTTATGACGGGAAACCAAAAGGAAATGCCATTTTCCATCATCATTGAAGCGCTGGCTCAGACCGCTGCATTTACTGCGCTCAAAGACTCAGCTGAGATCGGCTTTCTGTCTTCGGTGAAAAAAGCTGAATACATCGGCAAGGTCGTTGTGGGAGACAAACTTGATCTTTATTTTGAAGTTTCCCGCTTTAAAAGAGGGTTTTTATTCGGCAACGGAACCGCCTCAGTAAACGGAAAACCGGCAGCGAAAGCGGAGATCGGGATTTTTATGGAAGCGAAGTGAAAGCGGGGGATAAATTTGATAGAAATAAAGCCTGTCGCGTTTGTGAAAAACTTGCGGACTGTGCCGAAGGATGATCATTGGGGCGATGTGATTTCTGAAATTGAATTGGCTGAAGATATCCATCCGGACGCTTTAAAAGGGATCGAAGCATTTTCCCATTTGGACATTATCTTTTACTTTCATCAAGTAAAAGAGGATCAAATACAATATCAAGCGAGGCGCCCGAGAAACAATCAAAACTATCCTGAGACAGGAATTTTCGCCCAGCGCGGAAAAAACAGGCCGAACAGGCTCGGCGCGACTGTTGTCACCCTTCTTGAAAAATCGGAGAGCAAGCTTGTAGTAAAAGGGTTGGATGCGATTGACGGAACACCTGTAATCGATATCAAACCGGTGATGAAAGAGTTTCTTCCGAAAGGGCAAATCATACAGCCGAAGTGGTCGGAAGATTTGATGAAAGCATATTGGCATGACAGCTGATTGATAGAAAAAAACCTCTCAACATCTTTTGAGAGGTTTTTTCATGCTTGTACGATAAAAAAGAAGGATATCAGACCAATCTTGAAGATCGGAAGTCCCATGAATTGTACCCAATCGGCAAACAAAATGAAAACGCTTTATTATATGATGACAATAAGGGGGGCGCAAAAATGATCAACGAGAAACGTCCGGCTCAATTGCTCCAATATTTGCTGCGTGTCAGAGAAGCGACAATGCATCAGCTGCTTGATCATTTTCAATTATCAAAACGGCAAATCTGCTATGACCTGGACAAAATCAATCATTGGCTGACCGGCAAGCAGCTGCCTGAAATCGAATATAAAAGAAAAAACCGGCTGGCCGTTCCGGAAAAATTGCTTGAATTGCGGTTCTCCGAAGCCTGTTCAGACATCGGCCGCTCGTTTATTTTTACACAGGAAGAGCGGATCAAAGCCTTGTACATGTTCCTGTTTGTCCGCAGGGAGCCGATTTCATCCGCTCATCTGACACAGTTATTGCAGGTCAGCAAAAATACGGTCATGAATGATGTGAAAAAAGCGAATGAAGCGCTGACTCCGTTTTTGGTGGCGATCAGATATACAAGACAGCGCGGCTATCATTTAATAGGAAGCGAGTTTGATAAAAGAGTTCCGGTCATGCACCACCTTTCTTACTTTTTACAAAAGCCTTACGGCAAAGAAATCCTTCATTATATTTTAAAAGTTTCCGGCTCATGCGATCACACACAACAAGAAACGAAAAGAGCGGTTGAACTTGTCTCGAAAGAATACAGGATTCAACTCGTTGAAGAAAGGCTCAATGAATTTGTTTACTTTCTGATGATGTATTCGATCAGAGTGGCCGAAGGGAAAATTGTCCGTTTTCACCAGGAGGAGGGGGAGCTTTTAAAGCAAAGTCCGCTGAAAAACGCAGCCGTAAGGCTTGTGAATGAACTTCGGATTCCCGTCCATGAAACCGAACTTTGCTACATTTTGATCCAGCTGCTCGGGCTTTCATTCGGACAACAGCCGGCGCATGATCCGCTTTATCAGCTGTGTGAAAAGCTTGTGTTTGAATTTGAATCAAGGGCATGCATCACATTTCCAAGGAGACGCGAGGTGGCGGAATCTCTTTACCGTCACTTGAAGCCGGCATATTTCAGAATGAAATACCGCATCCCGATTCACAATCCCCTGCTCAGCAAAATTAAGAAAGAGCACAAAGAACTGTTTACCATCGTTCAAAAGCTGATGCGGCACCTTGAAGCGCTGCTGAACAAACCGGTTCCAGAAGAAGAAATCGGCTTTATCACGATTCACTTTGGTGCATTGCTTGAGCAGCCGGTAAAATCCGGATCATCGAAAAAGACGGCTGTCGTCATTTGCCCGAGCGGCGTCAGCTCATCCTTGATGGTCAGGCGCCAGCTTGAATCGCTATTTTCAGAGATTGTCGTTGAGAAGGCGATGTCTTTGCAGGAATTCACACCTGACGTCTTTGACCGTTATGATGCCGTGTTTTCCACCGTTGAGCTTAAAACTAAAAAGCGATACTACATGGTCGGGCCGCTGATGACGCCCGCTGAAAAAAGCAGGCTTGTCAATGAAGTGTATCAGGAACTGTTCGGCGTGAAGCAAAAGGAGCTTTTGACAGACGAATTTCTTCACATCCTCAAGAAGCATGCCAAAATCATAGACGAAAAAGGCCTAAGAGAAGCATTGGAAAATATTGTATTTATTCAAAAAGTGACGGAAACAAGGGGGAAACGACCAGTGCTGAAAGATCTGCTGACAGACGAAACCATTCAAATGGCTGACCAAATCAAAAGCTGGGAAGAAGCGATTCAAACAGCGGCAAAGCCTTTGCTTGATAAGGAGGTGATCTTGAAGGAATACACAGATGCCATGATTGACAATGTCAAAAAAATGGGACCTTATATGATCATCGGCCCCGAGATTGCCGTCCCGCATGCAAGACCTGAAAAGGGCGTCCGAAAGGTGGGAATGAGTCTCCTGAAACTGAAGGAACCGGTCTATTTTTTGGATGATGAACAGTACCCGGTCAGGCTTTTGTTTTGCATTGCGGCGGTTGACCATACGACACATCTGAAAGCACTTTCCCAACTGACCCGGCTTCTCAGCAATAAGGAAAATCAGGAGTCCTTAAAGGAAACCGAGTCGTTGGAGCATATCAAACGTTTAATCGAAGCCTATTCATCCAATTAAAAACAGGAGGGGTACCATGAAGATATTGGCCGTTTGCGGATCAGGACTCGGAAGCAGTTTTATGCTGGAAATGAATATTAAGGATATTTTGCAGGAAATGGGGTTAATGGAGATCGAGGTGGATCATTCGGATTTGAGCTCAGCGTCTCCTGATCAAGCGGATTTGTTTGTCGTTGCCAAAGATATTGCGGAAGGAGCAGCCCACCTGCGGGATATCGTCGTGCTTGAAAGCATTATAGACATGGATGAACTGAAAACAAAACTGGTTAAAACATTGCAGGAAAAAGGAGTGCTTTAATCACAGAAAAGGAGGAACTGCAAATGGGTGAAAGAGCGCTAAAGCTGATGATGGATGTGTTAAGCCAGCCAGCTGTATTAATTGCAGCTATTTCTCTTATCGGTCTTCTGCTTCAAAAAAAGCCGGCTAATGAAATCGTGAAAGGGACGACGAAATCGTTTTTAGGTTTTATCGTGATTTCAGCCGGGGCGGGTATTCTTGTTGGTTCGCTTGAGCCGTTCGGAAAGATGTTTCAAGCGGCCTTTCATGTGAACGGCGTCGTTCCGAACAATGAAGCGATTGTCGCGATGGCGCTCAATGAATACGGGACGGCGACAGCGCTGATTATGTTTTTCGGGATGCTGTCCAACATCTTAATCGCCCGTTTTACGAGATTAAAATACATTTTTTTGACGGGCCATCACACATTGTATATGGCTTGTTTAATCGCCGTCATACTGGCGGTGGCGGGTTTGAAGGGTCCGTTTTTGATCGGCGTCGGAGCGGTTTCGCTCGGCTTGACAATGAGTGTGTTTCCGGCGATGGTTCAGCCTTTTATGAAAAAGATAACCGGCAATGATAAGGTCGCTTTCGGCCACTTTTCTTCAATCGGTTACGCTGTGTCCGGGTTAATCGGCAAAGCAGCAGGCAAGGGCTCGCGCTCGACTGAAAAAATCCGGTTTCCGAAGGGCCTCGGATTTTTAAGGGACAGTTCTGTCAGCATTGCGCTCACCATGACCATCTTGTACGTTTTGATAGCCTTATTTGCAGGGGCGGGCTATGTGGAGCGCGAGTTGAGCGGCGGTACACATTACCTTGTCTTCTCCGTTATTCAAGCGGTCACATTTGCGGCAGGGGTGTTTATTATTCTTTCGGGAGTCAGACTCGTGCTTGCAGAGATCGTTCCGGCTTTTAAAGGCATATCTGACAAACTTGTGCCGGATTCCAAGCCGGCACTGGATTGTCCGATCATTTTTCCGTACGCGCCAAACGCCGTATTAATCGGCTTTTTTTGCAGCTTCATTGGCGGCATTACCGGCATGTTGATTCTCGGAGCAGCCGGAGCCGTCATCGTTCTTCCCGGAGTGGTTCCCCACTTTTTCACAGGAGCCTCGGCCGGCGTCTTCGGAAACGCTGCAGGGGGGATACGGGGAGCGGTCTTGGGGTCTTTTGTCAACGGTCTGATCATTACGTTTTTCCCTGTGTTTCTGCTGCCGGTCATGGGTGATTTAGGCTTTGCCAATACGACATTTTCCGATACCGACTTTGCCGCGACAGGAATCGTGCTTGGCCATGCGTTGAAACTGCTGGGGGCCGGAGGAGTTGTAATTGGAATCGCAGCGGTATTGGCTGGTGCGGTCTTACTGGGCTTTAAACGCGGAAAGGCGGAGAAGTCCGATCATAAAGCTGAAGCGTAAAGGAGTGGGCAATCAGTGAGGGAAATCGATATGGAACGTTTTCGTGATCAAATCAGGCTGCTGATACTGAAACAGCTTCATCACCTCGGTTTTGGGCATTATGGGGGCAGTTTGTCAATCGCCGATGTGTTGGCCGTTTTGTATGGAAAGGTGATGAAAATAGATCCCGCCAATCCGTCGTGGGAAGATCGGGACTTCTTGATCCTTTCAAAAGGGCACGGCGGCCCCGCCTTGTATGCAGCGCTTCATCTTACCGGCTATTTTGAAGAAGATGTGCTCTATACGCTAAACCGAAACGGCACGGCTCTTCCGTCGCATCCTGACCGGAATTTAACCCCGGGAGTCGATATGACGACCGGGTCGCTGGGCCAGGGAATCTCGGCTGCGACAGGAGTCGCGCTGTCGCACAAGCTTTCAGGACGCACTAACCGGACCTTTGTCATTGTCGGCGACGGAGAGCTGAACGAAGGTCAATGCTGGGAAGCGATCCAATTCGCGGCACACCATAAGCTCCACAATCTTTATGTGTTTGTGGATGATAATAAACAACAGCTGGACGGTCCGACTAAAGACATTATCGATCCGCTGGATTTTGTCAGCAAATTTTCAGCCTTACGGGTTTTATTCCGAACGGGTAAACGGACATGAACCTGATGCGATTTATCAAGCGGTCAAAAGAGGAGAAGCCCAGCGGGAAAGGCCGGTTGCCGTCATCCTTGATACGGTGAAGGGAAAGGGCATCCCTTATTTTGAAAATATGGAGAACAGCCACCATATTAGAGCGAATGATGAACAAAACCGCATCATCGAAAAGATCATCATGACGCTTAAAGAAAAGGAAGTGAGGGCATGAATGAGGCGGCAGCAAATCTAAAGCTGGATGCTGTCGAAATGAGGCAGGCATACAGCTCGGCCGTTTATGAACTGGCTCAGGAAAACGCGGACATCGTGGCGTTGGAAGCGGATTTGATGAGCTCGATTTCCATGGACAAAATTAAACGGCGCATTCCTGAGCAAGTGATCAATTGCGGGGTTATGGAAGCCAATATGATAGGGATTGCGGCCGGGCTTTCGTTAACCGGAAGAATCCCGTTTGTTCACACGTTCGCCCAGTTTGCGACAAGACGCTGCTTTGATCAGCTGTTTGTTTCAGGTGCCTATGCCAAAACAAACATCAAGATTCTCGGTTCAGATTCGGGAATTACGGCTGAACATAACGGCGGAACCCACATGGCCTTTGAAGATTTGGGACTCGCCCGGCTAATCCCGAATGCCTTTGTTTATGAAGCGAGCGATGCAGCAATGCTCCAATTTTTGATCAAAAAGGCTGCGGCAGAGTACGGCATTCACTATATCAGGACGATCAGAAAAAAGGCGGTCAGACTTTATGATGAACATGAAACATTTGCAGACGGAAAAGCAAAAATTCTCATAGACGGCAGCGATGCGGCATTGTTTGCCAGCGGCATCATGGTCGCCGAAGCTTTGCAGGCGGCGGAACTGCTAAAAGAAAAAGGGATCGATGCAGCGGTCATCGATATGTATTGCATCAAGCCGATCGATCAAGAAACCGTGATTCGTTACGCACAAAAAACGAATGCGATTGTCACGGCAGAAAACCATAATGTTATAGGCGGATTGGGAAGCGCAGTCGCGGAAGTGCTGAGTGAACATCATCCCGCTCCGCTCAAGAGAATCGGGGTTCATGAAGCATTCGGACAAGTCGGGACGATCGATTATTTGAAAAAATATTACCGTTTGACCGCAGAACATATCGCACGGGCGGCGGAACAGCTCGTTTAAGTTTTCTTTGTCCTGGCCGATTTTTATATTAGAATAGATAAAAGCCTAAAAAAAGTGAGGTATCTTAAATATCGTGTCAGTCAGTCAAAGAGATCGAATCGATGTGAAGCTAGTAGCTCTGGATATGGATGGAACACTTTTAAATGATGAACAGACCATTTCTGATGAAAACAGAAATGCGATTAAAGAAGCCGAGGAAAAAGGGATTTATGTCGTGCTCAGCACCGGCCGGACGCTGATGACGTGCCGGGAGTTGGCGGAGTCGCTCGAACTGTCTTCTTTTTTGATCACGGCAAACGGCAGTGAAATCTGGGATTCGTCTTTTAACCTGGTCGAGCGCCAGCTGCTTCATCCCGATCATGTCCAAATGATGTGGGATTTGCGAAATCTGCACAACACCGATTTCTGGGCCGCCAGCGTCGATAAAGTGTGGAGAGGCGAGTTTCCTGAGGATATTCAGGCGTATGAATGGCTGAAATTCGGCTTTGATATTCCGGATGACGACGTCAGAAACCGGGTCCTGGAAGAGCTGAAAAAGAACAAAGAATTGGAAGTCAGCAATTCAAGCCCGACCAATATTGAAGTCAACGCCATCGGGATCAATAAAGCGGCCGCTTTGGCAAAAGTATGCGAGCGCCTCGGCTTTACGATGGAACATGTGATGGCGGTCGGAGACAGTTTAAATGATATCGCCATGATCAAAGAAGCGGGTTTAGGCGTTGCCATGGGGAACGCCCAGGAAATCGTCAAAGAAACCGCAGACTGGATCACGGATTCCAATATCGAACACGGAGTCGCAAAAGCGATCAGGCATTGGGTGTTGTCCTAGCCGAAAAAAGAGCCGATTTGCGGCTCTTTTTTTTGTGCAAAATAAAAAATATTCATGGACTGAAGCAAGCTGAAAAAACCTTGTGAAATCAGGTTTTTCAGCTAAAACTTTTTAGGAAAAATGATTTATTTTATGTGAGGTTTTCTAACAATATGATGCCAAGCGGGCAAATCCTTGATATAATCTATTCAAGTTTGATTATTCGGAATTAAGGTTCCGAAAATCGGAACAAAATGAGGGATATACTAAAATTCGACCGAATGTGCATCAATATATAGGGGGGATTTGATGAATCAAGTTGATTTAAACTGCGATCTTGGAGAAAGCTTCGGCGCTTATAAAATCGGGCTCGATGAGGAGATTCTCGAATTTGTTACATCAGCCAACATCGCTTGCGGATTTCATGCCGGAGACCCTGGTGTCATGCGCAAAACCGTCAAAATGGCGGCGGAAAAAGGCGTGAAAATCGGCGCGCATCCGGGACTTCCCGATTTAGCGGGATTCGGGCGCCGCAATATGGCGATTTCGCCTGAAGAAGCATACGATCTTGTCGTGTATCAAATCGGTGCGCTTTCAGGATTTTTAAAAGCAGAAGGCGTGACCATGCAGCATGTGAAACCCCATGGCGCACTGTATAATATGGCGGCGCAAAGCCGGGAACTGTCGGATGCGATCGCGCGTGCCGTTTATCAAACGGACCCGGAACTGATTTTATTCGGTTTGGCGGGAAGCGAACTTGTGCTTGCCGGTGAAAGAGCCGGTTTGAAAACGGCTCACGAAGTGTTCGCCGACCGTACATATCAGGAAGACGGAACGCTGACTTCCCGCCGCCAGAATGATGCGCTGATTCATGATGATGATGAAGCCGTCGGTCAGGTGATCCGCATGGTCAAAGAAGGCAAAGTCCGCAGCCTGCAAGGAACGGATGTCAGCCTTAAAGCAGATACGGTGTGCATTCACGGAGATGGTGCACACGCGCTTCAGTTTGCGAAAAAAATCCGCCGCGAACTCAGAGCAGCAGATATTAAAATACAAGCTTTTTCTACATGATGTTGACAAAAGGAGGAATACCATTTGAAACAAAATAAAAAAACAAAAGCGCCAGCAGGCAACTGGACGTTGCTTTTGGGCGCCGCTTTTTTAATGGCCACATCTGCAATCGGGCCGGGATTTTTAACACAAACCACAGTATTTACACAATCTTTGGCCGCAAGCTTCGGCTTTGTCATCCTCGTTTCCATCATTTTAGATATTTTCGCCCAAACCAATGTGTGGAGAATTATTGCGGTTTCTGAAAAAAGAGGGCAGGAAATCGCCAACCTCGTCTTACCGGGACTCGGCTATTTTATCGCCTTTCTTGTCGTTCTGGGCGGGCTTGCCTTCAACATCGGCAATATCGGAGGCGCCGGTCTCGGCCTTCAGGTTTTATTCGGCATTTCGCCGCAGATGGGAGCCATCATCAGCGCCGTCATCGCGATTTTGATCTTTGTCATTAAAGAAGCGGGAAAAGCGATGGACAGGTTTACGCTGATCGCAGGCTTTGTCATGATTTTACTGACGGTGTACGTCGCTGTCACCACCGGACCTCCGGTAGGGGAAGCGATAACGAAGACAGTCATGCCTGATAACATTGATTATCTTGCGATTATAACGCTTGTCGGCGGTACGGTCGGCGGGTACATTACATTTGCCGGCGGACACCGATTGCTTGATGCGGGTGTTAAAGGGAAGGATTCAATCCCTGAAGTAACGAAAAGTTCTGTTTCCGGCATTTTGATCACGTCTGTCATGAGGATTGCGCTTTTCCTTGCCGTACTTGGAGTCGTCTCAAAAGGCCTGCACATTAATCCGGATAACCCGCCGGCATCAGTATTCCAGCATGCCGCAGGAAATGTCGGATACAAAATCTTCGGCCTCGTCATGTGGGGAGCTGCCGTTACATCTGTAATCGGCGCTGCTTATACGTCCGTATCTTTCTTTAAAACGTTTTCTCCGAAAATTGAAAAGAATTCGCGCGGCATTATTAATGTCTTTATTATTGTATCAACGATTTGCTTTGTAACAATTGGAAAGCCGGTCAACCTTCTCGTGCTTGCCGGCGCATTAAACGGCTTAATCTTACCGATCGCACTCGGCTCCCTTTTGATCGGCGCGTATAAGAAGAATATCGTCGGCGACTACAGGCATCCGATCTGGCTTACAATTCCGGGTATTCTGGTCGTTATTGTCATGGCGGTCATGGGAGGCTATACGTTAATCACTGAAATTCCTAAGTTATGGGGATGATATCGTTGCGTCATGTAAATGAAATGCGCCCTGACGAAGTCAGGGCCCTGATTCGAAAAGGGGAAATAACGGGTCCAACAGCCGGTATGGCCGGGGGTTTTACCCAGGTAAACCTGGTGATTTTGAAAAAAGAGCTCGCTTTTGAATTTTTGCTGTTTTGCCAGCGCAATCAAAAGCCGTGTCCGATTCTCGATGTCACAGATCCCGGATCTCCGGTTCCGTTCATCACGGCGCCGGACGACGATATCCGCACCGATTTTCCGAAATACTGCGTATACAGGCGTGGCGAATTGGCGGATGAAGTGACCGATATCCATTCTTTATGGGAAAACGACATGGTCGGTTTTTTAATCGGCTGCAGCTTTACGTTTGAACAAGCGTTAATCAATAACGGAATCCCTGTCAGACACATTGAAGAAAAGCGAAATGTTCCGATGTATCAAACGAATATTCCTTGTGTCCCGGCAGGCCGTTTTCAAGGGCCGATGGTCGTCAGTATGAGGCCGGTTCCGGAAGAGCAGGCGGTGCGTGCCGTTCAGGTTACATCAAGGTTTCCCGCCGTTCACGGAGGGCCTGTCCATATCGGCAGTCCTGAAGCCATCGGTATAACAGACATCGCAAAACCCGTTTTCGGCGATGCGGTCACGATAAAAAAAGGGGAAGTTCCGGTATTTTGGGCTTGCGGCGTCACCCCTCAGGCCGTCGCAATGCACGTAAAGCCGGAGCTGATGATCACGCATTCGCCCGGCCATATGCTGGTTACCGATGTTCGGGACGAACAATTTGGCGTGTTATAGGATCTCAAAATCAATACAGAGGAGTTTATCTGTATTGATTTTTGATTTAAGGGGATGAAAGGCAAGGTGAAACAGAATTGAAAAATCTATCGAATGTGACAATGTCTCCGCTCGGCGACTCTGCGGTTATCATTCAGCTCGTAGAGGGGATAAGCGAACAGACGCATCGTGTCGTCAGCGCGCTGACAAAGCGGATTGAAAACGATCCGTTTCCCGGTTTTATTGAGTGTGTGCCGGCTTTCACGAGTGTGACCGTTTTCTATCAGCCATTTGAAGTATACCGCAAGATGGAGAGCGGCAAGGCTGTTGATTCTCCGTATAAAAAGGTAAAAGCCCTCATCGAACATCATCTCCAAGAGCTCACAATGGAAGAAGAAACAAATCAGCGTACGGTGGAAATTCCGGTTTGTTACGGCGGCCGTTTCGGCCCTGATTTGGAGGAAGTGGCCGACATCAACGGACTGACTGCTCAGGAAGTCATCGATATTCACACCTCGGGTGAGTACCTCGTTTATATGATCGGCTTTGCGCCGGGCTTCCCTTACTTAGGCGGAATGTCTGAAAAGATAGCCGCGCCGCGGCGGTCCTCTCCGCGGACTTCGATTCCCGCCGGCTCAGTGGGAATCGCCGGCATGCAAACAGGCGTCTATCCCCTTTCAACGCCGGGCGGCTGGCAGCTGATCGGCAATACGCCGCTTGAATTATTCAAGCCTTATGAACAGCCTCCGAGCCTTCTGAGAGCAGGGGATATCGTGAAATTTGTCAGCGTGACAGAAGAGGAGTATCACGCGCTGAAGGAGGGAAAATCTTGAGCATAGAAGTGTTAAAGCCGGGTCTGATGACGACGGTTCAAGACTTGGGCCGTGCAGGTTTTCAAAAATACGGCGTGCTTGTCAGCGGGGCCATGGATGCCGATTCTTTGCGGATTGCCAATCTCCTCGCGGGAAACAGCCAGAACGAAGCTGCGCTTGAAGTGACGCTAATGGGACCGGGGCCGTCTCTCCGCTTTCAAAAACCGGCTCTTATAGCGGTGACGGGCGCTGACTTTTCACTGATGGTAAATGATGAAGAAGTCCCGCTTTGGCGTCCGGTTTTCATCAAAGAAGGCAGCGTGTTGACATTCGGCATGTGCAAGCGCGGCAGCCGTGCATATATGGCGGTAGCCGGGGGGATTGATGTGCCGCCTGTGATGGAAAGCAAAAGCACATATGTCAGAGCAGGGCTCGGCGGCTTTCAAGGAAGGGCGCTTCAAAAGGGAGACGTGTTATCGCCAGGCAGCCCGGCGCCGTTGTCGGAAGCGATGTGCAAAAAGCTTGCAGACCATGGCAATGGCTTGGGCTTTGCGGCTCCGAAGTGGGCTGTCGACCGCAAATATTTTCTCCCGTTAAAAAAGAACCCGGTCATTCGTGTCATTAAAGGCGATCAGTTCGCTTGCTTCACCTCATCATCGCAAGAACGCTTTTTCGCGGACACATTCCGGGTGACGGCCAAATCCGACCGGATGGGGTACCGACTTCAAGGAGAAGCGCTCGAACTCACTCAGCCGCTGGAAATGATCTCTGAAGCTGTATCGTTCGGAACGATTCAGGTGCCGCCTGACGGCAATCCGATCGTTCTTCTCGCAGACAGACAGACAGCGGGCGGATATCCGAGAATCGCCCATATCGTATCCGCCGATTTTTCGCAGGTGACGCAGATGATGCCGGGCGAGCAGGTGCAGTTTCAGCTTGTCAGCCTTCAGGAAGCAGAGCGCATGTACATCGAACGGGAGACAAAAATCAGCGAACTTTCCGCCCGGTTGAAGCTTGAATACATGTTATGATAGGTGTGATGTGTATCAGGAGGGGAAGGCATGGAACATAAAAACAAAACAGTTGTCAAAGCTATGACCCTGCTCAATCTGTTCCTGACGAGAGAAAGGCTCTCACTGGGCGACATGATTGAGTTGACAGGCATGCCGAAAACATCTGTCTACCGCATGGTTTGTTCTCTCGAAGAAATGGGTTTTCTCGACCGTGACGAGAACGGGATGTATGCTTTAGGACTGCTGTTTTTGCAATACGGCCACCTTGTTTCAGAAAGGCTTGATATTCGAAAAATCGCTCTGCCTATCATGGAAAAACTCCGCGATGACGTGGATGAAGCCGTCCATTTGATCGTGAGGCAGGGAAATGAAGCGATGTATATCGAAAAAATTGAGGGCACGCAGACTGTTCGCCTCTATACAGCGATCGGGAGGCGGTCCCCTTTATATGCCGGAGCCTGCGCGAGAAGCATTCTGACGTTTTTGCCTGAAGAGGAGCGGGATGCCTATATCAAGAAAACAGAGCTGGTGCCGATCGCTTCCGGTACGATCCGGGATAAGACCGAGCTGCTCCGCATTTTGAATGAGTCGTACCGGAGCGGATGCACGGTCAGTCATTCGGAGCTCGAAGACTACACCTCCGCGATCGCCGCGCCGATTTTCAATCATAAGCGCGAAGTCGTGGCGGGGATCAGCATCGCCGGGTTTGAAGCCCGCTTTCAGAAAGACCGTCTTCCTTACTTGACCGAAAGAGTGAAAAAGGCGGCGCTTGATATTTCGAGAAAGTTAGGTTTTTAGGAAAAAAGAAAAGTATCCTTTCGAGCCTCTCCCGAGTACATATATGGTAGCTGCCGCGAAAAAACGGCATACCGGAGGGGGAAAGGATATGACGCTTCAATATACGGCTCTCGGCGATTCTCTAACCGTCGGGGTCGGTGCAGGTTTGTTTGAGCCGGGGTTTGTCCAGCGCTATAAAAGGAAAATGGAAGAGGATTTGAACGAAGACGTTTCTTTGCTTGTATTTGCGAAATCGGGTCTTGAAACGTCGGACATTCTGGCGATGCTGAACGAGCCGTTCATCATGGAACAGGTCAAAAAAGCGGACGTCATCACGATAACGGGCTGCGGCAATGACCTTCTGCAATCGCTGGAGATATATGAAAAAGAAAAGGATGAACACGTCTTTTTGGAAGCTTCCTCACACTGTCAGAAAAACTACTCAGGCATGCTTGAGAAAATCGGAGACATAAAGGGAGACAAAGATACGCGTTACCTCGTCCGTCTTCTCAATTTATACAACCCTTTTCCGTCGATCGAATTAGCGGACAGATGGATTTCCGGCTTTAACAGGCATTTAAAGCAGCTCGAGTCCGCTCCGCAAATCAAGGTGATCGATACTTATGCTGTCTTTAAAGGACGCGAAAAAGAATATTTGTCAATTGACCGCGTACATCCAAACAGCAGAGGGTATGAAGCGATGGCGGAAAATTTGAGAGCGGCGGGCTACGGGCCGCTGAAAAGCTGAATATGATGAAGAAAGACCATTCCAATCAGGAATGGTCTTTTTTTATGCAATGCTTCAGCGAGCCTTTATTTTCCTCGAGTCGGCCGCAGCAGCCGAAACCAGACTAAAAAATGAAACTATTAAATTTTGTCACACGGCTCCTGCCAAAGTGCCGTTTTCTTTCAATTGAGCAGTCATCTGTAAGCGTTTTAATATAAAGATAAGGAGCCGACATTATTCGACATCATTTTTTTATCAGAGGCTTGAAAGGACAACAAAGGAGGGTTATGAAAAATGGAAGAAAGACAAAATCCAGATTTCAAAGTAAAGATTCAACGTTTCGGAAGCTATTTGAGCGGAATGATCATGCCGAATATCGGTGCATTTATCGCATGGGGGATCATTACCGCCCTGTTTATTCCGACGGGATGGAGGCCGAATGAGGCGCTAGCTTCATTGGTTGATCCGATGATCAAATTTTTGCTGCCGCTCTTGATCGGATACACGGGCGGTAAGATGGTGTACGACCACCGCGGAGGCGTCGTCGGTGCGACTGCAGCGATAGGCGTTATTGTCGGCGCGGACATTCCGATGTTCCTCGGCGCGATGATCATGGGGCCGCTGGGCGGCTACCTGATGAAATTGACGGACAGGCTTTTCAAAGATAAGGTCCGTTCCGGATTTGAAATGCTGATCAACAACTTTACAGCTGGAATTCTCGGTTTCATTTTGGCAGTGCTCGGCTTTCTTGCGATCGGTCCGGTGGTGCTCGGCTTGAACAAAACATTGGCGGCCGGCGTGGAAGTGATCGTCAATGCGAATCTGCTTCCATTGGCAAGTATTTTTGTAGAGCCTGCGAAAGTTCTTTTCCTTAACAATGCGATTAACCACGGTATTTTGAGCCCGATTGGTATTGAACAGGCCGCCCAGACAGGAAAATCGATTTTATTCCTTTTGGAGGCGAACCCAGGTCCGGGTCTCGGGATTCTTTTAGCTTACATGATTTTCGGAAAAGGCACATCAAAGCAGACCGCACCGGGCGCTGCAGTGATTCACTTCCTTGGCGGGATTCACGAAATTTATTTCCCTTACATTCTGATGAAACCGCTGTTAATCCTGGCTGCAATAGCGGGCGGAGCGAGCGGTGTGCTGACATTCTCCATCTTTAATGCGGGGCTGGCGGCTGTTCCTTCACCGGGAAGCATTATTGCGGTGCTGGCGATGACGCCGAAAGGCAACCACATCGGTGTGATCCTTGGTGTTCTCGTCGCGGCAGCCGTTTCATTCATTGTAGCTTCTTTGATTTTGAAAACGTCTAAAGCCGGCGAAGAAGATTTAACAGCCGCAGCAGAAAAAATGCAGCAAATGAAAGGGAAGAAGAGCCAAGCCGTTTCTGCATTGACTTCGGCTGATGAAGCGGAAGAATCAGCGGCTCCTTACGAAAATGTCGGCAAGATCATTTTCGCGTGTGATGCCGGAATGGGCTCAAGTGCGATGGGGGCATCCATTTTGAAAAACAAAGTCAAAAAAGCAGAACTCGATATCGACGTATCCAATACATCGATCAATAATCTGCCGGGAGATGCCGACATCGTCATCACGCATAAAGACTTAACGGAACGGGCAAAAGCGAAGCTTCCAAACGCCAGACACATATCGGTGGAAAATTTCCTTAACAGTCCAAAATACGATGAACTGATCAATCAGCTAAAAAAGTAAAGTTTGAGAACCCGTGAGCCTGTTATTCAGGCTCACACAACATGTATGAAAGAGAGTGATTTCCCAATGAAACCAGTACTTGCAAAAGAAAACATTCATCTCAATCAATCTGCCGCAACGCAGGAAGAAGCGATCAGGCTGGCCGGAAAGGCGCTGGTTGACGCCGGCTATGTGACCGCGGATTATATCGAGAAAATGTTGGAGAGGGAAGGCCTCACTTCCACTTACATGGGGAACGCAATTGCTATTCCGCATGGTACGGAAGACAGCAAGCGCGATGTTCTTCATTCCGGAATATCCGTGATCCAGCTTCCGGAAGGTGTTGAATACGGCGATGGCAATATCGCTAAAGTGATTTTTGGCATTGCCGGGAAAAATGATGAGCATTTGGAGATTTTGTCAAAGATTGCGATCGTTTGCTCAGAAGCGGACAATGTCGAACGAATCATCAATGCGAAAAATGAAGACGAGTTAATGGCGGTTTTTGAAGAAGGTGACCAAATATGATTGCACTGCATTTCGGTGCGGGGAACATCGGCCGCGGATTTATCGGAGCCTTGCTCTGCAAATCGGGGTATGATGTTGTGTTCGCCGATGTAAACGATGCCATGATCAAGGAACTGAACGACAAGGGCCGCTATATCGTCGAATTGGCCGATGCCGGAAGGAAGCAGGAAACGATTGGCCCGGTTCGGGCGATCAACAGTGCGACCCAGCTTGACGAATTGTATGATTTGATAGCGAAAGCCGACCTTGTCACCACAGCGGTGGGCCCTGCGGTGCTTAAGCTGATCGCAGAGCCGATTGCAGAAGGTTTGAAGCGCCGGATGAAAATAAATACCCAGCCTTTAAATATCATAGCTTGCGAGAATATGATCGGAGGCAGCGCTCATCTTCGCGAGGAAATTTTTGCCCGCTTAACTGAAACAGAGCGCGCCGCAATCAGCGATTCAGTCGGCTTTCCGAACTCGGCAGTCGACAGAATTGTGCCGATCCAGCATCATGATGATCTGTTGAAAGTAACGGTGGAGCCTTTTTTCGAATGGGCCGTCGATCAAACGGAATTCGCCGGAAAAGTGCCGGATATTGAAGGTGTGACATATGTACCGGATCTCGCGCCATTCATCGAAAGAAAGCTGTTTACGGTCAATACCGGACATGCCATGGCGGCGTATGCCGGCTATAAGAAAGGTTTGAAGACGATAAAAGACGCCATTCATCACCCGGAGGTCCGCCAAACGGTGGCAGGAGCGCTTGAAGAAACAGGCCAGTACCTTGTTCAAACATACGATTTTACACAGGAAGAGCACCGGGCATATATGACAAAAATTATCGGGCGCTTTGAAAATGAATGCCTATCAGACGATGTCACCCGTGTGGCCAGGTCGCCGCTTCGCAAGCTTGGCAGGGATGACCGTCTTGTCGGCCCGGCCAGGAAGCTTTGCGACCTCGGCTTTGAACCTGTCCGCCTTGCAGAAGGTATTGCCTTGGCGCTGCAGTTTGATTGTGCCGATGATCCGGAAGCCGTTCAGCTTCAAAGCATGATCGCTGAAAAAGGCTATGAAGGCGTGCTTCGGGACGTATGCGGACTAAAAGAGGATCATTCTTTATTCAAACTGGTGATCAGCCATTTGAAAGCATAGTTTCAGATAGAATCGGGAAAAGTTCGGCAGCTGGGCGGGGGCTGCCGAAACAGAATGTATGAACAGGGCGGCGCAGATGCAACCTAACCTTGAAACATCAGCTAGGGCTGGTGTTTTTTCACTTCTTGAAGATTTTAATAAAAAATTAATTAGTTCGAATTGAAGATTTCTTAACAGCGTTTTATGATAGGGATACCGTTTCAACCGCCGGACCCCCTTTCACTCCCGCAAAAACGACAACACCGGAGGCGGCGTTTTATGTATATGACAGCAAGGGAACAAAAATTGATGAAATACCTTTTGCATCAAAACCGTTATGTCAAGGTCAATGAAATTGCCGACTATATTGAAGTCAGCACAAGAACGGTCCACCGTGAGCTCAAAGCGGTTAAATCCGTTCTGGACAAGTACAGTCTTCAGCTTGATAAGCAGCCGGGAAAGGGCTTGAAACTGGTCGGTGTCTACAGAGACAAACAGCGGCTTCTTGAAGATCTGTCCCGGGACAGCCATGTCGAATACAGTGCCGATGAACGAAAGCTTTTGATTTTATGCGCGATGATTGAAGCGGGAGAGCCGATCAAGCTTTATACAATCGCCAATGACTTGCAGGTGACGACGGCAACGATCAGCAACGATCTTGACGAGCTGGAGAAGTGGATCGCTCCGTTCGGCCTGTCGCTGATCAGAAAAAGAGGCTACGGCATAGAGCTGAGGGGGCCGGAGGATGCCAAGCGAAAAATCGTCGGAAACTTGATGGCCGACAAACTCGATGTTCAGCAGTTTCTGGAAACGATCGAAATGAATATTAAAGGCAAGAACGAAGCGCCGGAGAAAATATTCGGTGTCGTCAGCAGGGGGAAATTGCTGAAAGCGGAAAAAGTGCTGTTTCAGATGAAAGAAAAGTATGAACTTTCCCTTTCCGACAGTGCATACATCGCTCTCGTCGTCCACTTGACGTTTGCGATCGAGCGGATACAGCTCGGTGAAATGATCAATATGAATGAAGAAGAATTGACGGACCTGAAGCGTACGAAAGAGTTTGAACTTGCGATTGCGCTTGCAAAGGCGCTTGAAGATGCGTTTCACGTGAAGATTCCCGAAGCTGAGGCGGGGTATATTACGATGCATTTAAGAAGTGCCAACAAAAGCTTCAAAATCGACTACAGAGTGGAAGATATCGAGCTGGATACCGCGCTCAGGACGAAAAAGCTGATCGATTTCATCTCGCAAAAAACGGGCACGAATTTAACAGGCAACCATTCGCTTTATGAAGGATTAATCGCCCACCTTGAACCGGCGATCATCCGGATCAAAGAAAAGATGTCGGTGCATAATCCGTTAACAGAACAGGTCAAAAAAGATTATTTTCTCTTATATATGGCCATAGAGGAGGGCGTCGAAACATTTTTTCCGGAAATCCGGTTTCCAGATGAAGAAATTGCTTTTATCGTCCTTCACTTTGGATCGGCGCTTGAGATGAGCAAACAAAAAGTAGACATCAGCGCGCTCGTGATTTGTTCGAGCGGAATCGGTTCATCAAAGATGCTGGCCTCGCGGCTGAAAAAAGAGCTTCCTGAAATCGCTTCCTTTGAGATATCCTCTCTGATGGAGCTGAAATCGAAAAATACCGGCGCCTATGACATCATCGTTTCAACCGTGCCGATCCCATATGAAAACATTGACTGCGTCACCGTCAGTCCGCTCCTTGACACAGAAGATGTGAAACAGATCAAACACCAGCTCACCCGGAAAATCCCGCTCATCCTTCGGAAAAAGCGGATGGCTCCCAAAAAACCGGAGCCGTTTCCCGATATGCTTCAAATTGCGCGGAAAATCGGCCATTACGCAGCCGGCATTCAACATTTACTGAGCCATTTTACAGTTGAAACGCTGGAAGCTGAATCAAGCCTGGAACATACGGTCAAACGCATTTGCAGCACCCTTGAAGATCAAGGTCTGGTTACAGATGCAGGGCAGATGGCCGGCGGGCTGATGACAAGAGAAGCACAGGGGGGCCTCGGCATTCCCGGAACCACCTTCGCACTGTTCCATTTAAAAAGCGAAGCGGCCACGATTCCCCTCTTTAAAGCTTATGATCTGTCCAAACCGTTCGAGATCAAAGGGATGGACGGAAGCGCCATGAAGATGACGCGGATGCTCATCATGCTGGCGCCGGCCGATCTGTCTCCGGAAGGTTCTGAGATTTTGAGCTTGATCAGCTCTTCGATGATTGAAAGTGACGAAAGTATAAAAGCGTACCAGACCGGAGACCGCGAGCAGCTGTACGGCAGGCTGAACGTGTTGTTTCACCGGTTTATACAGGATAAAGAGTGGTAAAAGCCAAGCCCCGGTCACCCCGGGGCTTTCAGCTTGTCGACAAAGTCACAAAAAAGTGGCTTGATCGACAAGCTTTTTTTGTTAAAATGTGTGTGGAATCTAATTTTTGGAGGTTTTACCATGTTGACCAAACACTCTAAAGATCAGCGTGAACAGCTTGAAGTCGTTGCCTTAAGTGAGCTTGTACCTGAAGACCATTTGGTCAGGAAGATGGAAGAAGCCATTGATTTTTCATTTATTTATCAAAAAGTTGCCCCTCTTTATTCTTCAAAAGGGCGTCCAAGTATTGATCCTGTTGTACTGATTAAAATGGTGCTCATTCAATACGTGTTTGGTCATCGCTCCATGCGCGAAACCATTAAGCGAATCGAAACTGATGTAGCCTATCGCTGGTTTATTGGATATGGATTCTCTGAAAAAATCCCTCACTTTTCAACCTTCAGTAAAAACTATGAACGTCGCTTTCATGACACAGACCTATTTGAAACAATCTTCTATAGGATTTTACGTCAGGCCATGGATCTCGGCCTCGTCGATCCTTCGGTTGCCTTCATCGACAGCACACATGTCAAAGCGAATGCCAATAAGAAAAAGTTTGTGAAAAAGATCGTAAGAAAAGAAACAAGAGCTTATCAGGAACAGTTAGATCAAGAAATTAATGCCGATCGCGAAGCCAACGGCAAAAAGCCCTTAAAGCCCAGGCAATGCTCAGAAGAACGAGAAATAAAAGAAAGTACAACAGATCCTGAGAGCGGCTATTTTGTAAAGGGTGAACGGGAACGCCTTTTTGCTTATGGTTTTCATACAGCTTGTGACCGGAACGGATTTGTGCTGGGGACGGTTGTTGAGCCTGCCAATATTCATGACAGCCAAGTGTTCACGACCCTGTTTCAACAAGTGAAAGAGCGCGTCGCCAAGCCTCATACGGTCGCAGTTGATGCCGGATACAAAACACCGGTTATCGCAAAATTTCTTCATGAAGAAAACGTTCGCCCTGTTATGCCTTACACGCGTCCGCAAACCAAAAAAGGATTCATGAGAAAACACGAGTATGTTTACGATGAATTTTATGATGTCTATATCTGCCCGCAAGACCATATTCTCTCCTATCGCACAACCAATCGGCAAGGTTATCGAGAGTATGCTTCAGATCCAAATCGATGTAAACAATGTCCATTACTACATACGTGTACAGAAAGTAGAGATCATCGAAAGATGATTCACAGACATATCTGGCAGGATCATTTAGACGAAGCTGATCATCTTCGGCATACGGAAGAGAATAAACAAATCTATGCCAAACGTAAAGAGACGATCGAACGAGTTTTTGCCGATTTAAAACATAAGCATGGCTTGCGCTGGACAACCTTACGGGGAAAGAAAAAATTGTCCATGCAGGCGATGCTTGTTTTCGCTGCCATGAATCTGAAAAAGCTGGCGAATTGGACCTGGAAAGGTCCTAACCGCCAGCCTTCTGATCGAAATAATAGAATAAAATGGACAAAAACAGGTCGGATTTTTAAAATCCGACCTGTTTTGTCAACGGTCTGCAAGCCCCGGTCACCCCGGGGCTTTCTTCATTTTTCGCGCACACGGTCATGTTTAAACAAAAATTTCTCCGGTTAAAAGTCTAGTAACATCAGCTAAAGGGAGGAATCACAAATGGATTTGCGCAATCAGCAGACAAACGGACAGCCGGCACAGACGCAAGACCGTCAGCCCGGCATCGAAAGCGTCATGAACCCGCGTCCGATCTATGAAGATGAAAATGACAAAGGGACGGATAAACTGAAAGGAAAGGTCGCGCTGATTACAGGAGGCGACAGCGGAATCGGCAGGGCAGTTGCCGTTGCCTATGCTAAAGAAGGCGCGGATATCTCGATTGTCTACTTAAATGAACACGAGGACGCTCAGGAGACGAAAGCGCGGGTTGAAAAAGAAGGCGTCAAATGCCTGCTGCTTCCCGGAGACGTCAGAGACGAAGCATTTTGCAATGACGCGGTTGAACAAACTGTAAAGGAGCTGGGCCGTCTTGATATTCTTGTCAATAATGCGGCCGAACAGCATCCTAAAGACAGCATTAAAGAGATTTCCAGTGAACAGCTTGAGAAAACATTTAAAACAAATTTCTTCTCTTATTTCTACTTTACAAAAAAAGCGATCGATTATTTGGAGCCGGGCAGTGCGATCATCAATACAACATCGATCAACCCTTACCGGGGCAATCCGCAGCTGATTGACTACACGGCAACAAAAGGTGCGATCAATGCGTTTACAAGGTCGATGTCACAGGCGCTCGTCAAAGACGGCATCCGCGTCAATGCCGTTGCACCCGGACCGATTTGGACGCCGCTGATCCCATCCACATTTTCAGGGGAGGAAGTGGCGAAGTTCGGTACAGATACCCCGATGGGCCGTCCGGGTCAGCCGGTGGACCATGTGGGCTGCTATGTGCTTTTAGCATCTGACGATTCTTCGTATATGACAGGGCAGACCCTCCACGTCAACGGCGGAGACTTTATCACGACATAAAAGGGGGGAGCTCGTGTGAAGGTGACAAAGGAGGATGTAATCGAATACTACGAAAAAGCGGGCATCACGCTGAGCGACGATGATAAAGAAAACATCCAAATCATGGACTACGGATTAAATAAGCTGAATAAGCTGGGGCTCCAGCTGTTCGTCTATGTCAACACAAACCGCTACTGCGCCAAAGAGCTTGTATTATTCCCTGAACAAACATGCCCCGAACACCGGCATCCTCCCGTAGACGGGCAGGAAGGGAAGGAAGAGACATTCAGGTGCAGATACGGAAAAGTGTATTTGTATGTAGAAGGAGAAAAAACGGAAGTCCCGGCCGTTCTGCCGCCGCACGAGGATATCGAGCATTTCACCGTTTGGCACGAAATTCAGCTCACACCCGGCGAACAGTACACGATTCCGCCGGATACGAAACATTGGTTCAAAGCGGGGAGTGAGGGTGCTGTGGTTACGGAGTTTTCTTCAACAAGCACCGATGATCACGATGTGTTCACAGACCCGAGAATTTAGCGAATGGGAGCCGATCTCATTCGCTTTTTTCCGTTCGATCAAGCACATCAAAGCCGATAAAGCGCTGTCCGTCATAATCGGCAAAATAAAATTGAACACCGTTCACACAAAGTGTTTTGACCGCTTCCTGTGCCGTCGGTCGAAATCGCTGAACGCGGGCGCCGTTTAGGAAAGCCGGTTCAAGTTTGTGTTTTCTGCCGGTGAGCGTTCCAAGCCGCGCTATTTCCGGAGCCGCTTTCCCCGGAAATTCGACACCGATAATCCGCTGATGGCGGTCAAAGTCTGCAGCCAAAGCCGTATTGCCGATATCATCTGTTGCTGCGGCAGATCCGGCACGGTTTTCCGTCAAAGCAATGTAGCCCATATCAGCCTCCGCATCAAACGATATGAAAATATTCACGTCAAAAACCTCCTTTCAATTGTTTAATATACAAAACATTGTGGAAAAGTAACAGTGGAGACGATACAAAGGAGGGAACTCAAAATGGATCAGCAGCAATTGAAGAACAAGGTGCTCGACATTCTCGATCATCATAAAATCGGTTCGCTTGCAACGGTCGAAAGCGGCAAGCCTCATTCCCGCTACATGACCTTTTTCCACGACGGGCTGACGCTTTATACACCGACAAGCGATGAGACGCACAAGGCGGAAGAAATTGATAACAATCCGAACGTCCATGTGCTGTTGGGTTATAACGGTGAAGGATTAGGCGATGCATACCTTGAAATCACAGGTACGGCAAAGCTCAACCATTCTCAAGATTTAAAGGACAAAATCTGGGATGAAAGGCTTGAGCGATGGTTTGACGGAAAGGACGATCCGAACTTAACCGTGCTTGAGATCGAGCCTTCGGAAATCAGACTGATGAATGAAGGCGAAAGCACCCCGGTCACGCTTGACCTGTAGCGCTGTGCTCAATCAGTTTGTCATGAAGGACGAACTGTAGTATAATAAAAAACAGGAACACGCAAAAGAGCAAATAAATGGAAAGTAGACTTCTTTTTTCTTTCTTAGAAGATACTGATTTCTTCCTCTGACCCGCCCCTAACAGGATAGAGGGAAAAAAGACTTTTTGTTTCACAATTCACACTGGCGCGGCTTCGGAGCCGCAAGGACGAATGAGAGGTAGGGCTTTCGTTGTCTTGTATCAGAAATTCCATGGTGTTTACTTTCAACTCGGAACGATAGATGCTGATCTTTTACGAAATTCAAATGACCGCCTTTGGCAGCGGATAGATTTATTTGCTCGAATAAATATGATAATTGAGACCGCTTCGGCTTTTGCCGGGGCGGTTTTTGATTTGCCGAAACGTTTGCGTTTTGAAAACAGTCTTACCTATAGACTGGAGGAAGAGAAATGGACTTTTTAACATCTAAGGTACTATTGATTTTTTGTTTTCTGTTGCTGATCCATTCCATCGAAACGCTCGCATATGCCGCCCGTCTGTCAGGCGCGAGAGTCGGATTTATCGCATCAGCGCTATCATTATTTAATGTGATGGTCATCGTCTCAAGAATGTCAAACATGGTTCAGCAGCCTGTGACGGGGAAGCTTGTCGATGTTGCGGGTGCGGACGCACTTTCCCTCGTCGGCAGCCAATTTCGGTTTTTAATCTTTGGTTCAACTGTCGGCACCATTTTCGGAATGCTGCTTCTGCCGACGTTCGTCGCCGTATTTACGAGAGCGATTGTTCATTTGGCAGGGGAAAACGGCTCCGTTTTGCAAGTGTTTCGCAAGGCGTTCTCAAAAAATATCTTCAAGCATGCCAAGCATTATTCGAGAAGACCGAGCCTGGAATATGTGAAAGACTTTCGGTTCCGCTATATACCGAAGCGGCTGTTTGTCTTGAACATGGCCATCACGGCGATTTATACAATCGGTGTTCTTGCCGCTCTTTATGCGGGTGTCCTCGTGCCCGAAAGGCATACGACCGCGGTGATGGCTTCAGGCCTTGTCAACGGGGTTGCAACGATGCTGCTGGCGCTGTTTGTCGATCCGAAGGTGTCGGTACTTGCAGATGATGTAGCAAAAGGGAAGCGGAGCTATACTTATTTGAAATGGGCTTCGATCACGATGGCAACATCGAGGGTGGCCGGGACGATTTTTGCCCAAGTTCTGTTTATCCCGGCTTCTTACTATATCGCATGGATGACGAAGTGGATGTAGTCGTTTTTTGACGAAAAGAACAAAATTCGATCATTTTTCTTTCATAATGAAACAAATGAAAACAAAAGGTTATCTTTTTCGACACGATTAGACGGCTTGATCTTTCTTTTATTAATTGCCCGCTGTTTGATCCTGTGATAGTCTTATGTGTGGCGGTGATAAAAGTGGAGAGGGTTAGAGTAAGAGTAAGAAAACCGAAAAGAAAAAGGCGAAAAATCATAAAGCGCCTGTTTACATTAACGTTGCTGGTTATCATAGCAGCAGCGGGTTATACCTACTTTGAATACAAAAAAGGCTTATCCGAATCTGACGGAGATTTTAAAGAAGACGGTCAGTTTGAATTTAACGGGGAAGGCTCTGATCTTGATGAAGTGAACATCCTCGTACTGGGGATCGATTCAAGAGGGGAAGACCATTCAAGGTCTGACTCGATGATGGTGATCCATTATAATAAAAAGCAGAAACAGCCTAAATTGATATCGATTATGCGGGACAGCTATGTCGACATACCGGGATATGACAAGCAAAAAGTCAACGCGGCTTATGCATACGGAGGCCCGGAACTCGTCAGAAAAACATTAAAAGAATCCTTTGATTTGGACATTAACTATTACGCCGTCATCGATTTTAAAGGTTTTGCCAAAATCGTGGATGCGGTGGCGCCTGACGGGATCGAAGTCGACGTTCCGAAAAAAATGTCGTACGGAATCGGCATGACAC
Organism: Bacillus sp. GM2; assembly: GCF_056155945.1. Lineage (NCBI taxonomy): Bacteria > Bacillati > Bacillota > Bacilli > Caryophanales > Bacillaceae > Bacillus > Bacillus sp. GM2. Next base: position 428,375 of record NZ_JBRKSZ010000008.1, on the reverse strand, counting down.
TGCAGCCGGGAAAACAAGTTCTTCACGGTGAAAGACTGCTGGGCTATGTCCGGTTCAGGCATGACAGAGAAAGCGATTTTGGACGGGTCAGAAGACAGCAGGAAGTCTTTTCAAAACTTCAAAAAGAAGCGGTGAGCATCGGGAATATCGCCCAGCTTCCGAAGCTTTGGGGGCTCGTCGATCCGTATATTGAAACAAACATACCGAACGGCGTCATATTGTCCGTCGGCAAAGACTTTTTACTCGGAAGCGTAAAAGAAACCAAAAGCTTCAGGCTCCCGGTTGACGGATCATTCACGAACAAAGACGATCCAAAATACGGGGCGGTCCTCGATTTAGACCTTGAACAAAACAAGGAAGAGCTGAAACGCTTTTTAAATGAGTGATCAAAAAATCCGCCGGAAAACCCGGCGGATTTTACTGATCATATTTTTTTAGTCCCCGGTCATAAAGGAAATTGCCGAACGGAACAAATGCGGCCACAAGACCGGCAGCCGGCCATTTCACAGACCACCTCAGCACAAAAGTCGCATACAACAGAACAAACAAATACAAAATAAACAATCCGCCGTGAAGCGATCCGACAATCGTAACGGCCATCGGATAATCCGCCCAATATTTAAGCGGCATGGCGATAAACAGCAGGACTAAAAGCGACATGCCTTCAATAAAACCCATCAACCGAAGGCGGCCAATCGGCGTTTGCAGCATAGTATACCTCCTGTGGAGTGATAGTCTACCTTTATACTATAAACCAAAAGGGGACAAATATGACAGGTTTTTTCTCCGTTGGATTTATGCGTCTGCCGGAAGCTTCATTAAAGCGCCGAAGTATTGCTGGGCAGTCGTAAAACAAATAAATGCGGTCAATTCCGTTATTTCTTCTTCTGAAAACACTTCTTTTAAAACATCAAACTGCCTGTCTGACACGCGCTCCCTCTGCGCCAAAAAGACCTCTGCAAACCCCATTGCAAAGCTCGTTTTCTGCTGATTCGGGATCTCGGGTTTCCCCTTTGCCTTGCAATATTCGCATCCGTTTCCCTGAGCCAGCACGCGGCGCACCTGCTCCTTTAGTTCCTTTGATAAAAAGCCGTCTCCTGACAGCTCCTCAGCTAAAGCCGTCCAGTTTGACATCAGGCTTTCGGAGTGTCCGAGCAGCCGCTGAAACGGCGTCTCTCCTCTGTCTGAAAAATTGATTCTTGTCATATGATGATCACCTCTTCATAATCATATATAAGCAGAAGTGAAAAATGAATTTCGAACGAAAGAATTTTCATGATAATATTAAAATGATGAAATAGAATGAAGGGAATAAAGTTACATATGAAAATTGATGACCTCGATTTTAAAATCATAGCCGAATTAAAGAAAGACAGCCGTTTATCGATGCGGGAGCTGGGCAGGAAGATCAGCCTTTCCGCGCCGTCTGTGACCGAAAGAGTCAGGCGGCTCGAATCGTTCGGCGTCATTAAAAAATATACGCTGGACATCGATTACCAAAAGGTCGGTCTTCCCGTATCCTGCATCATTGAAGCAACGGTGAAAAACGGGGAATACGAAAGGTTTAAAGCGTATATCGAACGCCTCCCGAACATTGAATTCTGCTACCGGATCGCGGGAGCCGCCTGCTACATGCTGAAGATCAATGCAGAGAGCCTGGCGCAGATCGAAGCGTTTATCAATGAAACATCACCATATGCCCAAACCGTGACACACGTCATTTTTTCTGAAATTGAAATAAAGGAATCGTGAACATTAGAGATGCCTCTGTATCATCTGTTATAATAAAAGGATGCATGAACAAGAAAGTGATGTGATGGACTTGTCTAAAACAGTCGTTTTAGCAGAAAAACCTTCAGTCGGCCGTGACTTGGCCCGCGTGCTGAAGTGTCATAAAAAAGGAAACGGATATCTTGAAGGCGACCGCTATATCGTGACATGGGCGCTCGGCCATCTGGTCACATTGGCGGACCCTGAAGGATACGGAAAGGAATTCCAGTCTTGGCGGCTTGAAGATCTGCCGATCATCCCCGAGCCTTTAAAGCTCGTCGTCATTAAAAAGACCGGAAAGCAGTTTCAGGCGGTTAAATCGCAGCTGATCAGAAAAGACGTCAAAGACATCGTTATTGCAACCGATGCCGGCCGGGAAGGCGAGCTTGTCGCCCGCTGGATCATCGAAAAAGCAAAGGTCACGAAGCCATTGAAGCGACTGTGGATTTCATCGGTCACAGACAAAGCGATCAAAGACGGATTTAAAAACTTAAAGAACGGCAAAGACTTTGAAAACCTTTACCATTCAGCCGTAGCTCGAGCTGAAGCCGATTGGATCGTCGGCATCAACGCGACGAGGGCGCTGACAACGAAATTCAACGCCCAGCTTTCCTGCGGACGCGTACAGACGCCGACATTGGCGATGATCGCGAAAAGAGAGGAAGATATCAAGAACTTTCAACCCGTCCCTTATTTCGGCTTGCGTGCAGCGGTTGACGGTATGACGCTGACATGGCAGGACAAGAAGACAAAGCAGACCCGCACTTTCAACGCGTCTGTGACGTCACAGCTTGCAGGAGCGCTGCAAGGCAAACCGGCCGCCATTGTCGACTTGAAAAAAACGGCGAAAAAAAGCTTTGCCCCCGGTCTTTATGATCTGACCGAGCTGCAGAGGGACGCCCATAAACGCTTCGGATTTTCCGCAAAAGAAACGCTGTCCGTTTTACAGAAGCTCTATGAGCAGCACAAGCTCGTCACCTATCCGCGGACGGACTCAAGATTTCTTTCCAATGATATCGTCCCTACGCTGAAAGACCGTTTGGAAGGCATGCAGGTGAAGCCTTATGCTCAGCATGTGACCCGGATCTTAAAGCGTGGCGTTAAAGCCAATAAAAGCTTTGTCAACGATGCGAAAGTGTCTGATCACCACGCGATTATTCCGACGGAAGAGCCGCTTGCGCTCGGCGCGTTAAGCGAAAAGGAAAGAAAGCTTTACGATTTGATCGCGAAGCGCTTCCTCGCCGTTTTAATGCCGCCGTTTGAATATGAAGAAACTAAAGTGTTTGCCGAAATCGGCGGAGAAACCTTTACGGCAAAAGGGAAAACCGTTCAGTCGCAAGGCTGGAAAGCGGTGTACGATTTCGCAGATGAAGATGATGACGAGGAAGAAAAGGATCAAACCCTGCCAAAACTCGCAAAAGGCGACACGCTGTCCGTCCGGTCTTTGACAGAGACGAAGGGTGAAACAAAACCGCCGGCGCGGTTTAATGAAGGAACATTGCTGTCTGCGATGGAGAATCCGGCCGCATTTATGCAGGGAGAAGAAAAAAACCTTGTGAAAACTCTCGGAGAGACGGGTGGACTCGGGACGGTGGCAACACGCGCCGACATTATCGAAAAGCTGTTCAACACGTTCCTGATCGAGAAAAAAGGAAAAGATATCTATATCACCTCAAAAGGAAAACAGCTCCTTGAGCTTGTTCCGTCAGATTTAAAATCTCCTGCCCTCACCGCCGAATGGGAGCAGAAGCTGTCAGGCATTGCGAAAGGAAAACTGAAATCCTCCGCCTTCATCAAAGAAATGAAGGAGTACGCAAAGCAGACGATCAGAGAAATCAAAAGCAGCAATCAAACGTTTAAGCACGACAATATCACAGGAACCCATTGCCCTGATTGCGGAAAACTGATGCTGAAAGTAAACGGCAAACGCGGCACAATGCTCGTCTGCCAGGACAGGGAGTGCGGCCACCGCAAAACAGTCGCCAAACAGACGAACGCCCGCTGCCCGAACTGCCATAAGCGAATGGAACTGCGCGGACACGGAGAAGGCCAGACATTCGCCTGCGTCTGCGGCCACAGAGAAAAGCTCTCCGTATTCGAAAAGCGCAGGGCAAAAGACAAAAATTCAAAAGCATCAAAACGCGATGTACACTCCTACATGAAAAAGCAAAACAAGGATGAGCCGATCAACAACGCGCTCGCCGAACAGCTGAAGAAGCTGAAGCTTGATCAATAATCATCAGACAGCCTGCCGGAAACGGCAGGCTGTTTTAATGTGACCAAATATCACCAAAACTAGCTGTTATGAAGAAGAACTTGTCAGTGAAAAGTCGCGAATCTACACGACATTTTCATACTTCTATTTGTCCCGGAAAGCTGTTCCCTGTTCAAAGGAATCAGTTGTTTTTAAAATCCTTGATTCTACTCAATTAACCGGGTGGTTGGTTTGGCTGTGCTTTCCCTCCTTTGGTGCGATTGGACCTTCAAAGATACTAGTACAGAGATCTTGATAATGGGCTATTTCAGATCCAAATACCTCTCGGGATTTACGCAGCAGTTCGATGAATAAGGACTTATCACTCACCGATTCATTCAACGATCCAACTGCTTCAGCCAGTGCAGCACGCGCCGCCATTGCTTGGTGGTTCACGGATTGGACGTCCCAATACACATCCGGTGTTCCAGAACTAATCCGTGCCAGTAGCGCAAGCATAGTTGCATGCGGAGGGGGTGCAAGAGAACTAAGTTTTGCAATGTCAACATCTAATTCTGCGAGCGCCAATCCAAAGGTGAGTACCGCTGAATGAGTGAGTGCCTGCATAGCCGCGGCCAATTGATCATGCTCCTCAGCTTCTAATAGCACAGGACGACCTTTCCAATCTAAAATCATCTGAATCAAACGATTTCCTTTAGGCCCATCGTTTTGAACGATGACAGCTACCGGTCTACCCGCGATACTAAGACTGGGAGCAAACATAGGGTTAAGACCTATGCTTTCGAAAGGCAAACCCAAAGCGTGTATTTTTTTAAATATGGGTGACTGGACAGAAAGAGTGTGCGCCAAGAGAGAATCAGGCTTCATTAACGACCCGACAACTTTTACTGCATGAAGAGCCGCGGTCTCTGGTAAAGCGAGCATCACCATGTCCGCCTTTTGGATCATATCTTTGGCCTGTGGAGTCGGAACAGTGATGTCACACTTCTTGAATTGTCGACGAACGGAAGGAGGATTTATATCGATAATACATACTTCAACACCAGATCTTTCAAGGAGGTCTGCAAACATCCCGCCAACGCCGCCGGCTCCCCCCGCAATCACACACTGCCTTATTTCCTGACTCATCTTGAACCTCCCACTGCAGAGACTTCCGCTGCTGCGATAGCTGAGACCATAGCTCGCGCTTTAACCTGAGTTTCTTCGAACTCTTCTTCTGGATCTGACAATGCTACGATCGCTCCTCCGACACCAAAAGTCGCCTTGTCATCGGTCACAACAACTGTACGAATAACAATACTAAGATCCGCAGCGCCACTCAGTCCGAACCAGCCGAGGCTGCCCGAGTAGACACCGCGGGGGCCATCCTCGAGGCGGTCTATAATTTCCATCGTCCGAATTTTCGGAGCACCGGTCATAGAACCGCCTGGAAAAGCAGCACGGACGCAATCAACCGTTGATTTGTCCGGACGTATAGTGCCGCGAATCGTCGAGATCAACTGGTGGACTGGTGCATATGTTTCTACATCGAACAGCTTAGGGACATGAACAGATCCTATTTCACAAACAGTGTTAAGGTCATTTCTGACTAAGTCAACGATCATTAAGTTCTCTGCGAGATCTTTTTCATCATTTAGTAACTCATTTCGTAATTGAAGATCTTCAGCAGAAGTCCTGCCTCTCATACGAGTACCCTTGATCGGTTTGGACTCAACGATACGATCAGCACTGATTGAGAGGAACCGTTCCGGAGAGGCACTTAGTACTGCCGCATCCGCAAAGTTTAAAAATGCCCCATAGGGAACCGGACTGATTCTTCGCAGGTGCGTATACGTAATCCAAGGATCTATAGGGGTATAAACAGTTGCGGAATTAGTCAAGCATATCTCATAGGATTCACCATTGCGGATTTCTTCTAAGCAATTGTTGATCAGTTGAAGATAAGAAGGCCGGTTATGCCGAAACTCGATTGGGATATTGTGGTCTGGCACGGATGTAAGTACTGAATCCTTGTCCGAATCGTTTGCTGCAGCAGGAATGTCATCCAAGATTCGCTCTGCAGCATTTAGCCAGTTGAGTGCTTGCTTATTCTCATCCCCAGTCGAAAGACACAACAGATAGGCTTCCTGTTCAAGATGATCAAAAACAAGCATGCGGTCTGCGAAAAGCAAGGCCGCATCAGGGATCTCAGATTGATACCGGCTGCTCCCGCAAGTTTCAGCTTTTAGCTCATAGCCAATGTAACCCACATAGCCGAGATTGAAGTCAAAGGGAAGGCCTTCCGGAGCAGATGTTGCCCGACGGCGGATTTGCTCATCAAGATAATCATAAAATGACTGTTGAATGAACTGAGTCTCTTGACCCGAACGTTGTACTTTTACAACACCCTCTGCTACGCTATACGTAATATATTCAGCATTCTCCCCGGTACCATCGCCGAGATATGAAAATCGCGACAAGCCTTCGATGACACTGCTGCTGTCAAGCCAGAATCCATGAGGTGCATCAGCAAATAGTGCCTGGTAACTTGACTGAGCGTCAGGAAATCCCGATAATTTTCGAAAATGGATCCGGTAGAAATCGCTTTTAGAATGAGAAGGCTCCTTTAATTTGGGAGACGGTCTTGATCGTCCAGTGCGCTTCGGAGTCAGGTCTCGAAAGTTGGCAAGCAACTCATGACCATAATGACTGCAGATTGACTCGGGGTGGAATTGCACACCCCAAATCGGCAGATTGCGGTGTCGAAGCCCCATAATCAAACCATCTTTAGTCCACGCTATCGCTTCCACACCATCACCCAGATCAGTAACGACAAGGGAGTGATAGCGTACGACAGAGAACTCAGGAGGAAGCCCGTCAAAGATATCAACCCCTGAATGGTGAATGACTGATGTTCGTCCATGCATGGGCTCAGAAGCGTGGTTCACCTTCCCGCCAAATAAATGAGCTATGCCTTGATGTCCAAGACAGACTCCGAGAACTGGCAGCTTAGCTTCTTGAATAACAGTTGCATTAATACCAAAGTCCTCAACCCGTTCCGGTCGACCGGGGCCTGGGGAGATCACGATGTTGTCAATCTCATCAATCGGCACTTGTGACCAGTCTACATCATTACGGACAACTATTGGCGGTCGGCCATTTACTTCGCCGATCAATTGATAGAGGTTGTAAGTAAATGAATCATAGTTGTCAATTAGAAGTGTTTGTATCCCTGCCCCCATTAAACAATTCCTCCCTTTTTCCTTTTTGGCCGGCCAGGCTTGAAGAAATGTCCTGTCTGCGATTTTCTGAATTGTCAATTACGATATCCTCAACCCTGCACGTTTCAGAAATAATGAGCTCATAAAGGTTACGCAAAAACTCTTGACTTAAACCATTCTCGTCAGCGTATCGAGCTGCCCGTTCCTGGACAAAGTTAATTCGGTGCGGCTGCATCATCGGAATATTATACTCGCGTTTGTACAATCCAATCCTAATGCAGCATTCTAAACGTTCTTTCAATGTATCCAACAGTTGTTCATCAATACGATCAAGTTTTACACGCAGGCCCTCAAGCCCCTTTTCAATTTCTGATAACATGTAAATTTCCTCCAATTCTAAATTCTTTTGATAAAAGAGAGGGACTTTACCTATTGACGATCCGTGTATCCTCTTTCCGCCGAAAACTTAGACAATTAAGGGTTATTAAGGATAAGACTCATAAGATAAGAAGATTCTTAGTGTATCGACTATAGTTTCAGTGAAAATACCAGCAGATAGCAACAACCGAATCTCGAAGGTAGATGGCTTCCGTAGCACTTGACAATTTACAGCATTATGAATTCCTAGTGTGTGAGGAGACTCAACAAGTGGGTTAAGATTGTCATGGTATCTACATTAATAGATAGACCAGCTTGTCCTTCTAAAATGGAGCAACCTTGATACACTGCCACATGACAGGTTGAAGTATGCAAACAAACGGAATAACGCCATGCCAGAGTCGTTCAATGGTGTAACCGCAATATCCAAATCAACTATTTCTACAATGACAACATCCTCGTGAACATCAGGTGTTAAATCACCTCCGCACGAGCACTGCTATCCAATCAGTGCAGGCTCATTGGATGAATAATCCAGTGATATGGAGCAACAGCCGCGAGATTGCACCTGTGATGCTCGATTTTATAAAAGAAGATTATAAAAAAGTGTCGCCACGAACACCCCTGTGTTTGACGAAGGATTTAACAACCTTAACTTGGATTGAAGTTATGAAAATTCGGTTTGTTTTTCTGTTAAATTATAACTCCGAACCTAAATAATAACAATTAAAATATTAAAAAAGTTTCAACACTTGTGTGAATGAACTGCACCCCAGGACACCATCTAACAGCGCTGCTTCAACCGGCTCGAATACCGTGCAGTACGTATTATTACTGGGGACCGAATATTTTAAAAAAGAACTCGCAGAGTATTTGGATTACCTCAATCACAAACGGATTAAGATCAAATGAAAAGGCATGAATCCAGTACAATACCGGATTCATGCCAGGCAAACTGCTTCATGACGTTTTATTGTCTGATTTTTGGGGTTATATCAAAATGAGCGGCAGTTTACATGAGTGGTGTTTAGGATCGGATGGTTTGAAGCAGAAGAATTACTTTATGAAAACCGGCATTCTTTTTCGAACTTGGAGGGCCATTTTACTATGGAATACGAGCCTCGGAGGGAGCGGAATCAAAATCGCTGCCAAGACGGAGGCCTAACGACAGATCCGGATATGATCAATCGGAGCTTTGGGGCATATCCGTCTGCCGAATAAGATATTCAACAATCCATTCAGACCTACTTGCCATAAGGTGTGGGACGATTTTCAAAAGGCGGAGTCGGCCTTTATACAAGAACGGCTGACGAAGATTTCATCATTGATCATCATCCGGAATATCCTCATGTTTCGATTCGGATTTTCCGGGCGCTGCTTCAAGTTCAGCAGTGTGGTGGGGAGATATTAAGCGAGACGAGCACGGCTGGGAACACGAAGCATGATATCTCGATTTTCTCTTTAGCTCTGCCGGGTTTAAGAAAGGGAATGATGTACAATCAATAGGTCAGAAAGCCTATCTTCTGACGGTTTTTTTTATATTAAAAAAGTATTTACAATGCTCGTAAACGGGAGTATGATCTCTCTATAAAACGTATATTTCAAATTCGCTTAGTCTGTATCAGAGCGGGGGAACCATTTTGGGGCATAACATTGCCTCTAGGGGTGAATCCTTTTAAAGGTAGGGCAAACTCTCGTGAGCCCGAATCCGTCAGCTAACCTCGTAAGCGTTAAGAGAGAGGGAGATAACCTGGGAATAAAATCCGATTCCGCAGGGGCTTTTGCCTCTGTGCTTTTTTGTACGGGAAAATATGGAAATTGACAGTAAAAAGGAGAAGTTAAAATCATGTACAGTACAATAAAGCGGTTTTTAATCGGTAAACCATTGAAATCAAAAGAGCTGGGAGAACAAAAGATCACAAAGACGAAGGCCCTTGCTTTATTGTCTTCTGATGCCTTGTCTTCTGTCGCTTACGGTACAGAGCAAATTTTGATCGTGTTGGCTGCCGTCAGCACGGCTGCTCTATGGTATTCGCTGCCGATAGCGGTGGGCGTTTTGATTCTTTTGACGGCTTTGATCCTTTCCTACCGGCAGATTATATTTTCTTATCCGCATGGTGGAGGGGCGTATGTCGTTTCAAGGGAAAACCTTGGGGTAAATCCGGGGCTTGTCGCAGGCGGGTCCCTGCTCGTCGATTACATTCTGACGGTAGCGGTCAGCGTGTCGGCGGGAACAGATGCCATCACATCGGCGCTTCCGTCTCTGCATCCGTACCACCTGATCATCGCGGTCGTCCTTGTTCTATTCATCATGATATTAAATTTGCGCGGGTTAACGGAATCGGCTTCGATCTTGGCCTATCCGGTTTACTTGTTTGTCGCGGCTCTCTTGATTCTCATCGGGGTAGGGATTTTTAAATTGATGACCGGACAAGTTGAACCCGCTGAGCATGCGGCAATCGGGACGCCTGTCGCCGGATTGTCCCTGTTTTTGCTGCTCAAAGCTTTTTCATCAGGCTGTTCAGCTTTGACCGGGGTTGAGGCGATCTCAAACGCGATCCCGGCTTTCAGGGATCCGGCGCCGAAAAACGCCGCAAACACGCTTTTGATGATGGGAATCCTGCTTGCCGTTCTGTTTTCGGGAATTACGGTGCTCGCCTTCGGCTACGGCATCATGCCGAAAGGCGAAGAAACGGTCGTGTCCCAGATCGCATCGGAAACGTTCGGGCGCTCATTCCTTTACTTTTTCATACAGGGAACGACGTCGATGATTTTAGTATTGGCCGCCAACACCGGATTTTCAGCCTTCCCGCAGCTTGCGTTTAACCTGGCCCGTGATAAATACATGCCGAGAATGTTTACGGTCAGAGGAGACCGCTTAGGCTATTCAAACGGAATCATCTTTCTCGGCTTTGCTTCGATTTTGCTGATTCTTTTGTTTAACGGACAGACAGAACATTTAATTCCTTTATACGCGGTCGGCGTGTTCATCCCGTTTACGCTTTCTCAAACGGGTATGTGCCTGAAATGGATCAGACAAAAGCCGGAAGGCTGGGTATTGAAAATGATCATTAATGCAACAGGCACGGCGATCTCTGCAGTTGTTTTGCTCATTCTGTTTATCACGAAGTTTCATGTTGTATGGCCGATCGTTGTTTTCATGCCGATCGTCATCTGGATCTTCTATGTGGTCAAAAGGCACTATGATGCCGTCGGCGAACAGCTTAGAATGACAGGTAAGCCTTTGGAGCCGATCGAAGGGAACGTCGTCATTGTCCCTGTCGCCGGTGTGACGCACGTCGTCGAAAAGTCGATCCAATACGCCAAAACGTTGTCAGACCAGGTCATCGCGGTTCACGTATCGTTTGACAAAGAAGAAGAGAAAAAGATCGAAAAAAAATGGGAGGAGCTGCAAAACGGCGTCAGACTCGTTACCCTGCACTCCTCATACCGAAGCTTAATTCATCCTTTGGAAAAATTCCTGGAAACGGTGGAAGCGAAAGCGGCGAGCTACAACTATTCTGTCATGGTTCTCGTTCCGCAGTTCATTCCGAAAAAAAGCTGGCACAATATTCTTCACAATCAGTCAGCATTTTTGCTGCGCTTGAGGCTGCTGTGGAAAAAAGACATCGTCATCGCCACGCTCCCATACCATTTTAAAAAGTAAAAAGCTTGCAGAGCATGAGTCTCTGCAAGCTTTTTTTGCCTGCAGTATGCCGCGGAACGTTTGAACAGAAAAGGGAGGTGGTAACCAGACAGAAAAAGGAGGACGTGATATGGCAAACAAAACCGCAGGAAAAATAGCTGCAGAACTGCTGAAGGAATGGAATATTGATCATGTTTACGGCATGCCGGGGGACAGCGTCAACGAATTTATCGATGAATTGCGGCATGAAGAAAGCAGCCTCCGCTTCATTCAAGTGCGCCATGAAGAAACCGCTGCTCTCGCTGCCGCAGCTGATGCGAAGCTGACAGGCAAAATCGGCGTCTGCCTTTCGATAGCGGGCCCGGGCGCCGTTCATCTGCTGAACGGCTTGTATGACGCGAAAGCTGACGGGGCGCCTGTGCTGGCGATTACAGGGCAGGTGTCTTCGAATGAAATCGGAAGAGATTACTTTCAGGAGATCGGTCTTGAACGAATGTTTGAGGATGTGGCTGTCTTTAATCAGCAGGTTCATTCGGCCGAAGCCCTGCCTGACCTTTTAAATCAGGCGATCCGTACCGCATACAGCCAAAAAGGGGTCGCCGTACTGAGCGTATCCGATGATCTGTTTGCGGAAAAGATTAAGCGGAAGCCGGTTTATACGTCTGCGCTTTATATCGAGGGCGATCTTCAACCGAAGCAAAGCCAGCTGATGCAGTGTGCACAATTGATTAATCATGCGAAAAAGCCGGTGATTTTAGCGGGAAAAGGAATGAAATCGGCAAGAGATGAGCTGCTCGAGTTTGCAGATAAAGCGGCCGCCCCGATCATCGTTACGCTCCCCGGGAAAGGAGTCGTACCCGATCGGCACCCGCACATGCTCGGGAACCTCGGACACATCGGCACAAAACCCGCATATGAAGCGATGGAGGAAAGCGATCTGTTGATCATGCTGGGGACTTCTTTTCCGTACCGCGATTATCTGCCGGAAGATGCGCCGGCTATTCAGCTTGATAACAACCCGGCGAAAATCGGCAAACGGTATCCTGTCACCGCCGGCCTTGTCTGCGATGCGAAAAAAGGGCTTTTGGAACTGACGAAAACCATTGAACGGAAATCGAACCGCGCATTTTTGGAAAGCTGTATACAACATATGAGGAAGTGGCGCTATGAAATTGAAAAAGACGAACAGGTGGCGACAGCACCGCTTAAGCCTCAGCAGGTGATTGCAAGGCTTGAGGATGCAGTCGCCGATGATGCGGTCCTATCCGTTGACGTCGGAAATGTGACGGTTTGGACGGCGCGCCATTTTAATATGACCAATCAAGATTTTCTGATTTCAAGCTGGCTTGGCACGATGGGATGCGGTCTTCCAGGCGCGATTTCGGCAAAGCTTTCCAATCCGGAGCGCCAAGCTGTAGCCGTGTGCGGAGACGGCGGCTTCAGCATGTCCATGCACGATTTTCCGACTGCTGTCAAATATGAACTGCCCATTGTTGTCGTGATCTTAAATAATCAGAACTTGGGAATGATTCAATATGAACAGCAGGAAAAAGGGCATGTTAATTATGCGACAGCGCTCGAAAACGTCGATTATGCCAAGTTTGCCGAGGCCTGCGGCGGGAAGGGCTTCAGCGTGACAAAGCACGAAGAGCTCATACCGGCTTTGAAAAATGCCTTTCAATCACAAAAACCGTCGATTATCGATGTGGCAATAGCAGATGAACCGCCGCTTCCGGGAAAAATATCCTATACACAAGCTGTAAACTACAGCAAATATATGATCAAAAAACTGGTTGAGAAAAAAGAGCTCGACTTGCCGCCGCTGAAAAAAAGTTTGAAAAGGATTTTTTAGTATGATGCCAAGGGAGATCGTCCCTTGGCTTTATCATGTTCAGATGTTAAAATTTGATGGATAGTATTGGAATGTCCGCGTTTTTTCTTTTTGCATCAAAACCCGTCTCAACACAATAAAAAGAGAGGGGATTGAAACGTGGATTATTTTATGAAAAGTACCTTCAGTACAGCTTTCATACTAGCAGCCGGATTGTTGTTGATGTCAATCGTTCCTCAGCACGCCTTCGCTCATGGTTTTGTCGAAAAACCGGGGAGCAGAGCGGCTCTGTGCAGTGAGGCTTACGGACTTCTCAATCTGAACTGCGGAAGCGTGATGTATGAGCCGCAAAGCCTGGAAGCGAAAAAGGGTTTTCCGCATGACGGCCCGGCAGACGGACAAATAGCATCCGCGGGCGGACTGTTCGGCGGGATTCTTGATCAACAGTCGGAAAATCGCTGGTTTAAACATATCATGACCGGCGGGGAACACACCTTTACCTGGACATATACCGCCCCCCACAACACCAGCCAATGGCACTACTATATCACCAAAAAAGGCTGGGATCCTGACAAACCGCTAAAGCGTGCAGATTTCGAACGGATTGGAACCGTTCCGCATGATGGTTCCCCTGCATCCAGCCATTTATCTCACCAAATTTACATTCCAGAAGACCGCTCCGGGTATCATGTCATATTGGCCGTTTGGGATGTAGCTGATACTGAAAACGCTTTCTATCAGGTGATCGACGTTGATCTAGTGAACAAATAAAGCCCAGTCGTCTGAAAATCGGTTTGTGAATCAGCGGGTTTTGGTGCAAACAGAGAAAATAAGTAATCAAAAACCCCGGCTTTCCCAAAACATGCCGGGGTTTTTGATATTTGTTATTTCTTTTTCTTCATTGCGGCAGCCATGAACGGCAGCAGGGTGCCGAACAGCATTGTGCCGCCGAAGAAATTCCCGAGATAAGGCTGTCCGATCAGGTAGCAGACGGCAAATACAGCCGCAGCAAGACCGATCATGATATAGCCTGGATAAAACCTTTTTTTAAAGCTTGTCCGCTGGGTCACCCGAAAAAATATCAGCCCGATGACGAGCGGGACAATCCATAGGTAAAACAGTATAAATACTTTCATGATCAAAACTCCATATTTTTTTATCTATCATACCAGATTGCAGTGTAAAATGCGTGTGACAAATCCCGAACTTATTTGCTGCGGGCGAGGTATTCCTCCTTCAGGAGCCCGTATACGAAATGGTCGGCGAAGTGATCGTGGAGCCACTCGCATTGCCTGAGGCAGCCTTCTTTCGTAAAGCCGAGCCTTTCCGGAATCGCCTGGCTTTTTACGTTTTGAACAGCGGCTCTGATTTCAACACGGTTTAAATCGTATTCGTTGAACAACGTGTCGATCAGCGCCCGGCAGACATCTGTCATGATGCCTTTTCCGTGAAAAGGCTCGCCGAGCCAATAGCCGATCGAAGTCGTACGGTTAATCCAATTGATATAGTGGAGTCCGATGATTCCGGCAAATTGGCCTTGATGCCATATTCCCGCTTGAAACCCGTTGTTTGCAGCGGCCTGTTTCATGCTTTCTTCGATAAAAGCTTCGGTATCTTCCAGCTGCTTTGTGCCGTCCACCCAAAACAGCCATTTCCGCAACACATCTTTAGACTGTTGGATCTGCATATAAACGGCCCTGGCATCTTTTGGTTCGAGCATTTTTAAATACAGATCATCACGTACCATTAATTTAAACATCCAGAATCCCCCTTTTTCTCAGTATAATATAAAAAAGCCGACCGAGGCCGACTTTTAACCAGAAAATGTATCGTAAATCAGGAAAATATTGAGGGCGACGATTAAGGCAGCGATCAGCCATGAGACGGCTGTTATCCACTTTGCATTTTTCAGGCTCCCCATAATGCGTTTATTGCTCGTAAATAAGATAAGCGGGATAAGGGCAAAGGCGATGCCGAATGACAGGACGACCTGGCTCAAGACAAGAGCGGTTGTCGGATTCACCCCTGAAGCAATAATAGCGATCGGCGGCAAAATCGTAATGAACCGTCTTAAATAAAGCGGAATCCTGAAATTAATGAAGCCCTGCATGATAATATCTCCTGAAAGCGTTCCGACAGACGAACTTGATAAACCGGCTGTTAACAGGCCGACGCCGAACAATACGGCGGAAAGCGGACTGACCATGCTGCTGAAGTGGCTGAAGGCCACATCAAGGTCTTCGACGAAAATGCCGTTCTTATAAAACAGTGCAGCGGCTACGATCAGCATGCTCGCATTGATTGCTCCGGCAATCAGCATGGCGATCAAAATGTCGATGAACTCAAAGCGGAATATCTTTTTCTTTTCCGCTTCCGTTTTTCCGACCACTCTTCGCTGTGTGAGAGCGGAATGAAGATAGATGGCATGCGGCATCACCGTCGCTCCCAAGATTCCCGCCGCCAGCAGGATGCTGTCAGCACCATCGAAGCGGGGGACAAACATGCCCTCCAAAACCGATCCGATATCAGGTTTTGCAAAAAACGTTTGAAAGGCAAATGCGATCACGACGATGAAAAGCATTCCTGTTATCGCCGCTTCAAGCGGTCTGACGCCGCGCCTTTGCAGTTCCAAAATGGCGAAAGATCCGGCGGCAGCAATAATCGATGCTTCAAGCATCGGTATGCCGAACAGCAAGTAGAGCCCGAGAGCAGCTCCGATAAATTCGGCCAAGTCCGTCGCGATCACGACAAGCTCTCCCTGAATCCACAAGCCGATGGAGACCGGTTTGGGGAATTCTTCCCGGGCGACTTCGGGCAGGTTTTTACCCGTTGCAATTCCCAGTTTGGCTGACAATGACTGAATCAGCAAAGCCATAATATTTGAAAAAAGGATTACCCATAAAAGCAAGTAGCCGTATTTCGAACCAGCCGCGATATTTGTGGCGAAATTGCCTGGATCAATATAGGCTATAGCCGCGATAAACGCCGGACCCAAAAAAGGGAGCAGCCTTTTGAAGCCTTTGCTTTTTCCATCCAGTGCATCTTGGGCTTCTTTTGATATTTGCGAGTGTTTGGACAAATCGTGACTGACCATTTTATTCACCTATATTCTCAGTTGTTTTTCCTTGTACATAAAAGTTTCCTTAGTGCAAATTTATATCATCATCATATGCCCGCAATGATCAATTGTCAACCATAAGATGCTATAGTATATGCGAGAATGGTTTCGGCCAAACAAAAAAACCAGCACCGCTTTCGGGCGATGCTGGCTGGAAGTTATGCTTGAGAACCCATTCTTCCGCGGAAGATCAGGTTTAAAATGAAGACGAGAATTGCGGCTCCGATAATCGCCGGAAAGATGGCGAATCCCGCAATATCAGGCCCCCACGTACCAAACAGCCCGTGGCCGATCCAAGCTCCGATAAAGCCGATGACCATGGAGCCCGGTGCACCGTGGCCTCCGATTGCACCTCCGATTAATCCGATGACAATGGCTACGATTAAAGAAACGAGAAATCCTAACATTGTCTTTCCACCCTCTTTCAATTGATTTATATTAAATGTTTAGCCCGTCTCGGGCGTCTATAAACGCTTGAAAGCATATTGAGAAAGACGGATGGCTATTCCTCGAGAAGCGAAGCGCCTGCGATGCCCGGATGCGTCATTTCATAAGGATCCAGAATGAGATCCAATTCTTCCTCTGTTAAAACATCATGGAGCAAACACAGCTCGCGCACTGATCGTCCTGTGGCGATCGCTTCTTTCGCAATTCGTGCGGCGGCTTCATAGCCAAGGTGCGGATTGACAGCCGTAATGGTCCCTACGCTTTTTTCAACGAATTCCTTCAGCCTGATCTCATTCGCTTCAATCCCGGTGATGCAGTAATCGGTAAATACGCGAAATCCGTTGTTCATGATTTTAATCGACTGCAGCAAATTAAAGACAAGCACGGGCTCCATCACGTTTAACTCAAGCTGACCCGCCTCTGATGCAAGGCAGATGGTATTATCGTTGCCGATCACCTGAAATGCGATCTGGTTCATCAGCTCAGGCATCACCGGATTTACTTTGCCGGGCATGATAGAGGAGCCGGGCTGGCGGGGCGGCAGCCGGATCTCGGCTAGACCTGCCCTCGGGCCAGACGCCATTAAACGTAAATCGTTGGCGATCTTGGACATGTTCATCATGCCGACTTTCAAAGCAGCCGATACTTCTGTGTAGGCATCCGTGTTTTGTGTGGCATCGACAAGATGGTCTGCGCCGGTCAGCTGATAGCCGCTAATATCTGACAGGTGTGCGACAACGCTTTGAATATATCTCGGATCGGCGTTTAAACCTGTGCCGACTGCGGTGGCTCCCATATTGACTTCATAGAGATGATGCTGCGACTGCTTGATCCGCTGAATATCGCGTTCGATCACCCGGGAATAGGCTTCGAATTCCTGGCCGAGCCTGATCGGAACAGCATCCTGAAGATGGGTGCGGCCCATTTTAATAACGGAATCGAACTCCTCCGCTTTTTTGCGGAAGGCATCCAGCATATGCTCCATCGTCGATATGAGCTGTCTTAAGTGATTCAATGTGGCCAGATGAATGGCTGTCGGAAACACATCATTTGTAGATTGGGCCATATTGACATGCGTGTTCGGGCTTAAATGGAAGTAATCACCTTTTTCTTTTCCTAAAAGCTCCAAACCTCTGTTTGCGATCACTTCATTTGTATTCATATTCATTGAAGTGCCGGCGCCGCCTTGAATGGGGTCGACAATAAAATGATCGTGCCAGAGCCCTTCCGCTATTTCGCCGGCCGCTTTTACAATGACTTCGCCGAGCTCTTTATATAAACGTTTAATATCCATATTGGCGAGAGCCGCCGCTTTTTTGACCATTGCCAAAGCTTTAATCAGCTCTTCATCAATCTGGTAGCCTGTAATCGGAAAGTTCTCCACGGCCCTCATGGTTTGTACGCCGTAATAGGCGTCAGCCGGAACTTCTTTTTCGCCTAGAAAATCCTTTTCGATCCTGGTTGCTTTCGTATCCATGGCAAAACCTCCGTAGGTTGTTTCTTATGATGTATTGTGCCTCGATCGGCCGTGTTTTAATTTACTTTTAAAAAAAGGAAAATCGTCTTCTGATTGGGGCTGTCAAGTAATAAAGAGCCTGTTTTCTCTAATAATATACGCTCATTTGAATGGCAAAAAAATTTAAAGGAAAGATATGCAGAAACAGACAAATGGTTATATAGTTATGTTTATGTATTATTAACTTAATTAAATTTCTTTACTTCATTTGTCTTTTTGTAGTAAATTTCCTTATATAAATTTTCGTATGAGAAAGGAAGAGCTGTGATGGGACATGTACTGATGATCAATTTCCCGGGGGAGGGGCACATCAATCCCTCTCTTGGCGTCACAAAGGAGCTGCAAAGACGAGGAGAAAGCATCGTCTATTATGCAGTTGAGGAATACGCTGAAAAAATTAAAAAAACAGGGGCGGAAGTCCGTTTATACCCGGATTTCAGAGAGGCTTTATCACCCGGGAAAGAAAGAGAAAAGATGGACTTTGCCGAGTTGGTATACAATATGTCAGGTAAAGTCGATGAGATCGTTCAGCTCATCTGCCAGGAAGTCAGGGACGAGTCTTATGATTATGTGATATATGACCATCACTTTTTGGCGGGGAAAATCATTGCTGAAATGCTTGGGCTGCCGAGTGTTTCGTTATGTACGACATTTGCAATGGACGAGACGTTCGCAAAAACGTTTACCCTGCAAGGCGAC
Organism: Bacillus sp. GM2; assembly: GCF_056155945.1. Taxonomy (NCBI): domain Bacteria; kingdom Bacillati; phylum Bacillota; class Bacilli; order Caryophanales; family Bacillaceae; genus Bacillus; species Bacillus sp. GM2. Next base: position 409,555 of record NZ_JBRKSZ010000008.1, on the reverse strand, counting down.
CTTGAAAGCTCGCCGTATTTTGAAAAATTGAAGCAATCCCTTGGCGAATTAAGTGAGCGGTACCCCGTCAGTCTCGACAAGCCGTTTGACGTATTCTCCTGTCCGGGGGACATTACGATTGTCTTTACCTCCAGGGAGTTTCAGCCTCATGCCGAGCGATTTGGAAATGACTATTTGTTTGTCGGGCCGTCGATTACGAGCAGACAGGATCCAGGCAGCTTCCCGTTCGCTGAGCTGGAGGGGGAAACCGTCATCGTGATCTCGATGGGCACGATCTTTAATCAGCAAAAAGAGCTGTATCATATGTGTATCGAAGCGTTGAAAGACTTTGACGGCAAGGTGGTTATGGCTGTTGGGAAATCAACGGATCCCGCGGATCTCGGCACCATACCGGATCATTTTATCGTGAGGCCGTATATCCCGCAATTGGAGGTTTTGAAAAAAGCCGATGTATTTGTCACCCACGGCGGCATGAACAGTACAAATGAAGGCCTGTATTTTGATACGCCGCTCATCGTCATTCCGATGGGTGCTGACCAGTTTTTCGTCGCAGCTCAGGTGGAACGGACAGGGGCCGGGATCAAGCTTGATAAAAATGAACTTTCTCCGGCTGTTTTACAAAAAACGATTGAAGATATGCTTGAAAACCGCTCCTATAAAGACGGCGCCGCCAAAATCGGCCGCTCGCTCCGCGATGCCGGCGGCTATCAAAAAGCAGCTGATGCTGTATTGGAGTTGGCGGGGAAAAAAGTAAGACGCTCCAAAAACGGAGCGCCCCGTTAATTCATCCTGATCTTCCGCTCCACACTGCCGTCTTTTTTATGGACGATGCCGGCAGTGCCTTTGTTTTCGGCTATTTCTTTCGCCCGTTCGACGGCTTCTGCTTTTGTATCCTTTACTTCGCTGGCCCGCTTGGCGTCTTCGGCTTTGACTGCCCAGCCTTTTTCGTGTTTAATGACATGCTCGCACTTTTCCGCAAGCTCCGGCCTGCTGCTCGAACCGCTGTCACCGCGTACCGTTTCATCAGCTTCCTCCGCATAGGATTTGAGTTCGCTTTTGCTCCTGTTATCCGCCCATTCCTTCGCCTGACTCGTCGCGATCGGAATCGCCCGGCTTTCGTCGTATCCTTCGTCTACCATTGCATTCGCAATTTCAATGGCTTTCTTTTTTACCGGTTTGTCCAAATGTTTCAATGAAGCGGGATAGTCTTCCATTGACCATGGCATTTGATCATTCCTCCTTTTACATAAAGGTTTACCCTCCGGCTGCCGATTAAATAACACGGATTCATAAAGTGAATCATTGTATACTATAAAAAAACACGATTGAGAGGGCGAACCTTCTGTGCGCAACGATAAAACAGATTTGGAAAACGAACTGAAAAAAATTGAAAAATGGGAAAAAGAGCAGCAGAAAGCGTGGTTTTGGGAAAGGATCGGGCGGCTGCCGTTCAAGGTTCTGGACAAGCTTACACCGGCATTCATTCAAGATAAAATCGGTCTCTTGCTCGACGAAATCGGCGGCTTTATTCAAAATGGCGGCCAATATTTGACGTCCGAAAAACATCTGATCCGCCAGTTTCAAAAAAAGCTGCCGGATGAAACGATCGAAACGGTCGAAGATATTCAAAGGGCTCCTTTGGAAGTGATGGATCAAATGTGTGAAAACCTCGGAAAAAACAGGGCGAATACCGCGGCTGTCCAAGGAGCGACAACAGGTGTCGGCGGCTTATTCACGCTTGCCGTCGATATTCCCGCCATCCTCGGCCTTTCATTGAAGACATTACAGGACATCGCGGTGTCTTACGGCTACGATCCTAAAGAAAAAACGGAGCGGATGTTCATTATTAAATGCCTGCAGCTCAGCGCCGCTGATATTGTCGGGAAAAGGGCGATCATTCAGGAACTCAGCCGATACCATCTACAGTCAGGCTCACGGGAAAATATGATTTCGCAAATTCAAGGCTGGCGGGAGGTTGTTTATACATACCGCGATTCTTTCGGATGGAAAAAGCTGTTTCAAATGGTGCCCGTCGCAGGCATCCTCTTTGGCGCAATCTCAAACCGTTCAATGGTGAACGGCGTTGCCGAAACAGGAATGATGATGTATAAAAAGCGGAGGATCATGGAAAGGCTTGCGGAGCTGGACGCCGCAGAAACAGAGTGATAAAAAGGCTGCCGTTTCGATAACGGCAGCCTTTTTCATAGAGTTACGCTTTTTCCGTAAAGCGAGGCAGTCTGAAGATAATCGCGCATATGCCGCAGACGCCGATCAAAATCGGATAAAAAGAATAAGGAAGAATGCTGACAGGCGATATTTTCGCGATTTGTGCAGCTGACAGCATTTGCGCGCCGTAAGGAATCAATCCTTGTATCACACAGGAAAAGATATCGAGGATGCTCGCCGATTTCCTATTGTCGATTCCGTACCGGTCGGATAAATCTTTTGCCAGCGGCCCCGCTGTAATGATGGCAATCGTATTGTTGGCCGTCGCCAGGTTTGCCGCGCTGACAAGGCCGGCAATGCCCGCTTCCGCTCCTTTTTTTGAACGGATTCTCCGTGATACAAATTGAAGGAGAAATGCGATCCCGCCGTTTCGCTTCATCATTTCCGCCATTCCGCCAATCAGAAGCGATAAAATGATCAGTTCGGACATCCCGCCGATGCCTTCGGTGATCGAGGTTAAATACGTATGAAGCGTCAGGCTGCCTTCGGAAATACCGATTACTCCGGCTAACACGATGCCGCCGAAAATAACGGCCATAACATTAAATCCGAGAAGGGCGAATATCAGAACACCGAGATACGGCAGCACCTTCACCCAGCTGTAAGTCCCGGCTTGTGCGGCAGGATGCCCTCCGGCTGAAAACACCATCAGCAGGATGACCGTGGCAACCGCGGCAGGCAGGACGATCAGGAAATTCGTTTTAAACTTGTCCGACATTTTCGTCTTTTGTGTGCGGACAGCGGCAATGGTCGTATCGGAAATAAATGATAAGTTATCACCGAACATCGCGCCCCCCACAACCGCAGCAACCGAATAGGCCGCCGGAACGCCGATTTCGGCGCTGATCCCTGCTGCGATCGGAGCGAGCGCAGCAATCGTTCCGGTTGACGTGCCCATCGACACAGAGATAAACGCAGCGATGATAAATAAACCGGCAACCATAAACTGCCCCGGTACAAACGAAAGCGCAAGATTAACGGTTGATTCAACGGCCCCCATCGCCTTTGCGGCTGATGAAAACGCGCCGGCCAAAATAAAGATCATCACCATGATCATAATATCGGGGTGTCCGGCGCCTCTCGCAAACCACTCCGTCTTTTGGCTGAGCTTCTCCTTACGGTTCATCGCCAGTGAGACAACCGATGCCGCAAGCGCCGCGGCCACGATTGGCAGGCTGTAAAAATCGCCTGTGATCAAGCCTGATCCAACGAATAAACAAACAAATAAAAACAGCGGCAAAAGCCCTGAAGCTTTTCCGTTTTGATTTTGCATGATGTACACCTCTTCTATAGGTTCAAACCGTTTTTTCACCAATATCCAACACTTTAAAAGGCGAACGCTCAAAAGTCAAATGGTAAAATAAGTTCGGGAGAAAATCAAATGAAAGAGGAGTGAAGCTGATGGATCGCAAAACGAGTCTTCTTGAATTGACAAAGGAAGTCACAGAAAAGCACGCCAATTTTTCCGTTTCGGAAGTGAACGACCATTGTATGCGAATTGCTGTTTTGGAGGGCGAATACGTATGGCATTTCCATCCCGGCTCAGATGAGCTGTTTATTGTTTTGGAAGGAGAGCTGTTGATCGACTTTCAGGACCGTCCCGCAGAAGTCCTGAAAGCGAACGATTCCCTGCTGATTCCGAAAGGCGTCATTCACCGGACGCGCGCTGATGTAAGGTCGGTTAACCTTTGTATAGAAAAAACTAATGCGGAAACCGTCCCGTTCGCGGAAGGGAATGTGCTGAAGCTGATACGGTGCAAACCAGCCGGACAACAGCTTCATGCATTCAGCGAGGCGCAGGCCAAATGGGCTCCGCTGCAAAACGTCAGCGGATTCATCAGACAGTGGGGCGGATGGATGGAAACAGAAAACGGGCCGGAAGCCCTTGTCCTCGTGCTTTGGAAATCAAAGCGCGATTATTTGAACTTTATGGCCGATCATCATGATGCAATATATGAAAGAACGAATCAGAAAGGTACGTTCGAATCCATCAACATTACCCTGTTTGAAGAGCCTGCCGAGATATCTAAGACGCTGCAGAATAATACGCCGGCTCCGGTACCGGAATGGACGGTAAAAGGCAGCGGATGATTGCATGATTCCCGGACTCTTTCGTGAATGTGCTATTTGTGTTTACTCTTTTTGAAATGTGGAATGTAAAAACCATAACACTTCAAAAGGAGGAATCGAAAATGGCAAACAATAATGACAACAACAAAATGAGCAGGGAAGAAGCAGGCAGAAAAGGCGGAGAAAAAACAAGCCAAAACCATGATAAAGAATTCTACCAAGAGATCGGTCAAAAAGGCGGAGAAGCCACAAGCAAAAATCATGACAAAGAATTCTACCAGGAAATCGGCGAAAAAGGCGGGGAAGCCACAAGCCGTAATCATGACAAAGAATTCTACCAGGAAATCGGTGAAAAGGGCGGAGAAGCCACAAGCCGAAACCATGATAAAGAATTCTACCAGGAAATCGGTGAAAAGGGCGGAGAAGCCACAAGCAAAAACCATGACAAAGAATTCTACAAGGAGATCGGTCAAAAAGGCGGAGAAGCCACAAGCCGAAACCATGACAAGGAGTTCTATCAAGAAAACGGTGAAAAAGGCGGACGCCAAAGAAGAAGCGGTTAATGTACGGTGAAGAGAGGGGCTGACAAACAGTCCCTCTCAGCGTGTCGACAAACCCTCGCATTCGTTGTCAGGCCTGCGTCGGTGCTCACGAATTGCAACATTCGCTCCGCCCCAATGCTCGGCCTTCCTAGACTGCAAGGGTTGAGGGTCACGCTGAAAGGATGACAAAATCCTAAAACTAAAAATCGTTTTAGGATTTTGTCAATAATCTGGAGGGGCTGAACATCAGCCCCTCTCTTTTTTTGGAAGATGCCTGCCGCTGCCGCACGAGCGCTCATATTAAAATATTATTAATTATTGATCTTCTGAAGAGATTTCCGGTCTGTTTTGTTATATAATTTACAGATGATGCATCAAATTGTAATTATAAAAGTTTGAATGCTAAAAGTTAAGGACTAAAGTACTGGTGGGAGTGTACCGAATGGCAGCGTTGATTAAATTTTTTCAGCATCCTGGGGTCAGGCGTTTTTCAGTTTTTGTTGTATTGGCGGGAGTTTTATATCTGTTCCGCAGCATGATGAATCTCATATTGCTCACATTTATCTTTACGTTTTTGATGAACCGTCTGGAAAATGTGATCCGCGGTTTTTTAAACCGCTTTATTAAAGTCAGCCAGAGACTGATTATTTCCTGTTTGTATGCGGCTCTTGCCATCGCGCTTTCGATCGGCGGTGTGGTCTATTACCCCGTGATCGTCACCCAGATTCAGCAGCTGATCAAACAAGGAAAGTATATTGCTTCTCACCCTGACAGCATTCCTTTTCTCGATATGATCACCGGTATGTTCGGCGATATCAATTTGACATCCTATTTGGAAAAAGGTCTTAACTTTATCTATACATATATCACAGATATTAGCGCGTTTGGCCTGCAGGTGGTTATGTCATTGGTTCTCAGCATGTTCTTATTGATCGAAAAAGACAAGGTCTTGAGCTTAATGGATAAATTTAAGACGAGCAAAATAGCCATTTTCTACGAGGAAATTGCTTACTTTGGTAAAAAATTCACGAGAACGTTCGGAAAGGTGCTTGAGGCTCAGTTTATTATCGCCTCCATCAATTGCGCATTGACGACCATTGCCCTCGCGATTATGGGTTTTCCTCAGCTATTCGGCCTTGCTGTCATGGTGTTTTTCCTCGGGCTGGTTCCGGTCGCAGGCGTTGTGCTCTCCCTTATTCCGTTAAGCATTATCGCCTACAGTATCGGCGGAATCGCTTATATCGTATCACTGGTATTGGTCATCATGATCGTCCATGCGATAGAGGCCTATTTCCTCAATCCGAAACTGATGTCCGCCAAGACGGAGCTGCCGATTTTCTTCACGTTTATCGTGCTGATTTTTTCTGAACATTTCATAGGGATTTGGGGTTTAATTATCGGTATTCCGATATTTGTTTTCCTGCTTGATATCCTTGATGTCACAAGTCAAGAGAAAAGCCGAACAGCGGGCACCCGAAAATAGCATATATTTGTAAATCAGAAAATTTGGTTTACATATTTCGAATTTTCAGGTATAACTGTTATATAACGAAATAGCGCCACACGTTTAATCCTTTAGTAGGAGTGGGGGACCCGATCATTTGGGGTGAATTTTTCTGTTCCCGTGCGAACTGAAAGACGGACATCTCTTCGTCCGAACCCGTCAGCTAACCTCATCAACGTGAAGAGAGTCATGTGGAACCAATTTTAATGGTAAAAGCCCATGGGAGATCTCTCATGGGCTTTTTTTGGAAAGGGGAGATATGTTATATGAAGTTAGCAACAAAAATTATTATCGCTCTATTACTCGGTGCAGCCGTCGGTATTATACTGAACGTCACTTCGCCGGATTTATTTAGCAAGCTTAATACATTTTTATTCGGGCCGCTCGGCACGATCTTCCTCAACTTAATTAAAATGCTCGTTGTACCGATTGTTTTCTTTTCTCTCACTTTAGGGGTAGCAGGACTTGGAGATCCAAAGAAACTGGGCAGAATCGGTGCCAAAACGATTTCTTTCTTTTTAATAACTACTGCAATTGCCATTATTATCGGACTTGTTTTAGCGTTGGTCATCAAACCTGGAACGATCGGAACATATGATACAAGCGCTGCGGAATATTCAGCCCAGAAAGCGCCAAGCATTTCTGACACGCTTTTGAATATCATTCCGACAAACCCGGTTCAGGCAATGGCTGAAGGAAATATGCTGCAAATCATTGCTTTCTCCATTTTGGTCGGTCTCGGAATTACGATGCTGGGCAAAAAAGCGGACGCTCTTCTCAAAGTGGTTGAACAGGGTAACGATCTGATGATGTACCTGGTCAATCTTGTCATGAAGTTCGCGCCGTACGGTACGTTCGGCTTGATTGCCGGGGCAATCGGAAGCCAGGGCTGGGACGCCATTAAAGCAATGGGGCTTTATATGATCGTCGTTATTCTGGCGCTGTTCATTCATACCATCGTCACATACGGCGCAGCGATTGCGCTTCTGGCAAAGCGGAACCCGCTCACATTCTTTAAAGATTTTTCAGAGGTTATGCTTGTTGCCTTCAGTACGTCCAGCAGCAACGCGACGCTTCCGGTTTCGATGGATGTCGCTCAAAGAAAGCTGAAAGTTCCAGAGCCGATCTCAAGCTTTGTCCAGCCGCTCGGAGCTACGATCAACATGGACGGAACGGCGATCATGCAAGGGGTGGCAACAGTCTTTATCGCTCAGGTGTACGGCAATGACCTGTCGCTCACACAGCTGTTGATGGTTGTTCTCACGGCAGTGCTTGCCAGCATCGGAACAGCGGGTGTTCCGGGTGTCGGACTCATTATGCTCGCCATGGTTCTTCAAACAGTTGGCCTTCCAGTTGAGGGAATTGCGCTAATATTGGGAATTGACCGACTTCTGGACATGATTCGTACGGCTGTCAATACAACAGGCGATGCAGCATGTGCGGTCATCGTCACCGAGACGGAAAAGAAACACGGCAAAATCGAAGCCCCTCATAGTGAAGTGTCCGTGTAACTTAAGAAATGATATAATCAAACAGTGCCTTTTCGGCACTGTTTATTTTTTTGGAAAGAGGAGGGGGCTATGACAAAGCAGCCTGTTTTACATATAGAAAATGTTGATAAAATCATAGACGGCAAAACGATATTGAAAGATATCCGCTTAACGGCGGATGAAGGGGAGATCATCGGTCTGCTTGGTCCGAACGGATCAGGAAAAACGACCCTCATCAAATTGATCACCGGTTTAATCAAAATGAAGAGCGGATCAATTGTCATAAACGGCTTTCCGATTGACCGCCAATTTGAAAAAGCGATCCAGTCCGTCGGAGCCATTGTAGAAAATCCTGAATTCTATCCGTATCTGACAGGCTATGAAAATCTGAAGCACTATGCAAATATGCACGCTGGAATCGGACGGGAAAGACTGGAGGAAGTCATCAGCAGAGTCGGCCTTGAAGATGCCGCAGAAGACAAGGTCAAAACATACTCGCTTGGAATGAAACAGCGCCTCGGTATTGCCCAGGCGATTCTTCACCGGCCAAAACTGCTGATTTTGGACGAGCCGACGAACGGATTGGACCCGGCGGGAATGAAAGATTTCCGCGAACACTTGCGTGAACTCGCCGAAGAAGAAGGAACGGCGATCCTGTTTGCGACTCACTTGCTGAAGGAAGTGGAAGATTTATGCGACCGGGTCGTCATCCTTCAAAAAGGGAAAATCAAATCAACTGTCGTCCTTAATCAAGCGGACGAGAAACAGGAAAAGGCGATGCTGGAGGTACAGCCTCATGACAAAGCGCTTCAGTGGCTGAAAGACCAAGGATACGAAGCTCGCACCGAAAAAGGCCTGCTTGCCGTAAAGGTGGAGAAAGCGCAAATTCCGGCTTTAAATCAACAGCTTGTCGCCAATGATATTGACGTCTATTCGATCGCTCCGTTTAAGCAGTCTCTTGAGGATGAATATATGGCGCGGACGAATGGAATAGAAGAGAGGAATGCTGATGTTTAAACTGATTCAAAACGAGCATGTTAAATTGCTGAAGCGCAAAGTAACATTTGTATCGCTGGCGCTGATTGTAGTCTTTCAATTTCTCCTCGCGCTCATCACCAAAAGAATCCTGATGGGCGCCGGGGCAGAGGATCATTTTATCGGCTATTTTTCATTCACCCCAAACCTGAATATCCTCTTGCAGGGGCTTTCGATTGTGGTGGCGGCTTCAATTATATCCTTTGAATATGATAAAAAGACGATCAAGTTTTTGCTGATCCGCCCTATCAGAAGAGAAAAGATTCTCGTTTCTAAATACGTGACGAGCGTGCTCGCAAGCATTTGGCTTTTTATTATTTACTACGGATTTTCTATATTGTTCGGCCTGCTCTTTTTCGGCGTGAAGCTCGACGAAAAAGCGGAGCCGCTCTTTATCAATACGGTGAAAATGATCGGGACGCAGTGGTTTGAAGTATGGATGATGGTTTCATTTGCGTTTTTATGCTCGGCATTATTCAAAAGCAGCGCGCTCAGCATCATGGTGTCGATTGTCGTGCTGTACGGCGCCAAAATGCTTGTGACGATTATGGCGTATTTGGAAAAGCCGCTCGGCAAGTTTTTATTGTTCGCCAATACCGATTTAACGCAGTACGCCGGAGAGGCAAAGCCGCTTTTTGCCGGGATGACGCCTTTATTCTCGCTCTTCATCGTCTTTATCCATCTCGTGTTTTTTCTCGGAACGGCATGGTGGGGCTTTTGCAAACGCGATATGAAGGTATAAATAATTGTCCAAAGTGTGACAAAAGGAATGACATTTTTGTGAAATATGTCGTAATTACCGTGTGAATCTCCTATTCTCAATTATAATTTTAGGAAGGGAATGGGGGATGAGACATCTATGAAAAAGTTTATTACGGCGTTGCCGATTGTATTGCTGCTGTCATTTTCATTTGTTTCTTTTGCCTTTAACTTTGATCATCTCGTATATTTTAGACTTGCGCTCGGACTATTTTCGCTTGCAGGTTTGTTTCTGTTATATAAATTGAAAAACGGCGTCCGCCTCTTTATGGCATACCTTTATGGAAGCTGGATCGTGCTGGCCGGAATCGCCGCATATGAAGAACCGCTTTTTTCCGATTTCTTCTTCGGCGGCCTCACGATCACGATGGGCTACTTAACCTACATGCTGATTTATCTCGGTATGAAGGTTGACCGCCGCGGCGGTCAAGCCGTTTAGTCAAAAGCGCACCTCGCTGAAGGTGGGCTTTTTTGTTTTGCCAAGGCTATCATTTGCACAACGAGCCGAGAACGAACTATAATACTTATTAAATCTATCGGAATTTGGTCAGGAGGATGCCGGCGTGTGTTCAATATTTGTGAAAACGGAAAGGCAGCAGGAATGGCTCGATAAAATCGGAAAATTGGCGGATGAATTTGAGAAAACAGCAGCGTACTATGACGAACATGCACAATTTCCCGCAGAACATATTCAAAAGCTGCGGGATTCAGGCTACACAGCGCTGACGGTCGGAAAAGATTACGGAGGAGAAGGCATTTCGCTCTACGATATGCTTTTGTTTCAGGAACGGCTTGCCAAAGGAGACGGACCGACGGCTCTCAGCATCGGCTGGCACTTAAGCGTGATGGGGGAACTGGCGGAGGGAAACAGCTGGGACCGGGATGTGTTTTCATCGCTTTCCCATGAAGCATTAAAGGGCGCGCTGATCAACAGAGCTGCAAGTGAAGCGCAGACAGGCAGCCCGACAAGAGGAGGACGCCCCGGAACCCATGCAGTCAAAAAGAACGGCGGCTGGATTGTAAACGGCCGTAAAACATTCACAACGATGTCTCCGGTTCTCGACTATTTTCTTGTCACCGCTTGGATTGAAGAGAAGCAAATGATCGGCGTTTTCTTGATCCATAAAGATGCGGAAGGCTTGGCAATAGAAGAAACGTGGGATATGGCGGCGATGAGGGGCACGGGAAGCCACGATTTGGTGCTGACCGATGTCCGTCTGGACGAATCCATGCTTGTTGAACTGTTGGCTGGTAAAAGAACCGATAAAATCAACGGCTGGCTGCTTCATATACCGGCTGTCTATTTAGGGATCGCACAAGCAGCGAGAGACTATGCTGTCCAATTTGCAAAAGACTATCAGCCGAACAGCTTGAAAGGTCCGATCAAAGAGGTGCCCGCTGTTCAGCGCCATATCGGCGAAATCGATCTGGAACTCATGAAAGCCCGCCACTTTATGTATCATGTTGCAGAGCTTTATGATGATCCGGAGCGCCGCGCCCTTTTGACAGGTGAGCTTGGAGCGGTTAAGCACACGGTAACGAATACGGCCATTGCTGTCGTAGACAAGGCGATGAGAGTCGTCGGAGCGAAAAGTCTCGCAAGAACGAACCCGCTCCAAAGATTCTACCGCGATGTCCGGGCGGGCCTCCACAACCCGCCGATGGATGATGCGACAATCGCCAAGCTTGCTGGCATTGCATTCAGTGAATAGTAAAAAAGAAGCCGTTCAAAATGAGCGGCTTCTTTTTTAAGTTTGTTTTGCTTTAGACATTGCCAAAAGGCGGTTCTCGTGTCTGCGGTCGATCTTGTCATAAATGACTTCCATTTCTTTCGGGTTCTTGGCGATTTCTTTCTTATATTCTTCGACAAGCTGATGAAAGGTTTTAATCTTCCGTTTTGACATGATTATCCGCCTTTCTTGTTGGATTGGTATTCGCTTTCGAGTTCGCTTAAAGACAATTCGTAAAGGTGGCGCTCTTCTTTTTTATATATGCCAAGCTGGATAAGCCGCTGAATGAGTTGTTTCTTTCTCATTTCCACCGCTTTCTTTAATTGAGGGGCCATGTGATCACCTCGTCAACCATTAGTGATATTGATAATCATTATCAATAAAGGATATTATACTAAATAGTATCACCAAATGTAAAGAGACATCCTTAAAATAATATTGAAATAAATTGAAAAATATGAATTATTATCCAAAAACGTATATAAAAAAAGAAGCCGACAAGGGCTTCACAACTAGAAAAAATAATTGCAAAATAGGAACAAAAAACATTCTACCTGAATATAAAAAACGAATCAAGAACTTTTTGCGAAATTTCGACATTTTCGTTTCCCGGGAAATACTCGTGTCGAATTATTAATGAAAGCTCACTTTTATGAAACAAATATTGCTGCTGTCCCGTCTTGTATAAAAAGGACATGGGCGTTCCCATGTCCTGCGGTTCAGACAAAAAATCAGAACTTTAAACGAATTAGCTAATATGTTCAGCCAGGAACTCGTTCACTTCTTCAGGTGTTTTGGCATTTGCACTGTGAAGGTGACCCGTTTTTTCGCCGTTTTTGAAAATCAACAGGCTTGGAATGCCCATGACCTGATACTTATCGGCAAGTTCAGGAAGATCGTCTTTATTCAGCTCATACCAGTCATTTTCCTGATAAGCCTCAAGAATGTCTCCAATGAACATGTTCATGCGTGTACAGTCCGGGCACCAGTCAGCATAAAATTTGACGATGATTTCTTTATCGGATTGGATCAGTTCATTAAATTGTGCTTCTGTTGTGATTTTTTTCAATTGCAACCTCTCCTTTTCAATGCCATTTTAATATAAAATGAAAAGGATTTACATACAAATGCTTTTTATATGCTGTTTTTAGACCGTATTAAAATAATTAGATCATTTTCCCGGGAAAGTGATAAGATAGTAAAGATGAATCCAGTGGGGGGAGTACGAATTGAAGACAAGATTAGGATTGGTATACGGCGGAAAATCAGCGGAGCATAACGTTTCTCTGCAAACCGCGCTGGCCGTCACGAAAGCATTAGATACTGAAAAATTTGATATACACCCGATTTATATAACAGAAAAAGGCGAGTGGGTGAGAGGGCCGCAACTGACAGAACCGGTTTCAAATGTGAAAATGCTTCAGTTTGAACAGACGGGCCAGACATTTTCTCCGGCATTGCTGAACCGCGATATGTTTCCGGGCGAAGCTGATGTAAAAGAAGACTCGATTGATGTTGTTTTCCCGCTTTTGCACGGACCGAATGGGGAAGACGGCACCATTCAAGGCATGCTTGAACTATTGAATGTGCCATATGTGGGCAACGGAGTCTTAGCTTCCTCTGCGGGCATGGATAAAGTGGTCATGAAGCATCTATTTGCACAGGCAGGGCTTGACCAGGCGAAATACGTTTCATTTGTGAAAAAAACATGGAGTCACTCCAAAGAAGAAAGCTATGATCAAGTGGAAGCTGAGCTTGGTTATCCGTGCTTCGTAAAACCGGCTAACCTTGGATCAAGCGTCGGGATCAGCAAATGCAGAAACCGTGAAGAGCTTGACCAAGCCTTTGAGCTTGCATTTCAATATGACCGGAAAATTGTCGTTGAAGAGGGCGTCATCGGACGCGAAATAGAACTCGGCGTTCTGGGGAATGATGAACCTGTCTGCTCAGTCGCGGGGGAAATTGCTCCGAAGAAAGATTTTTATGACTATAAAGCAAAATATGAAGACGGCGACACTGATTTGATTATTCCGGCTTCCCTGACAGAGGACGAATACGAAACAATGCGCAGCATGGCGGTCAAAGCGTTTCAGGCGATTGACGGCTCAGGCCTTGTGAGAGCGGACTTTTTCCTTACAAACGAAGGCAGGGTCCTGATCAATGAAGTCAATACGATGCCGGGATTCACACCGTTCAGCATGTTCCCGCTTCTCTGGAAGCAATCAGGGGTTGAGTATGCTGAACTGATTGAAAAACTTGTCGCTTTGGCAATCGATCGGCACGAAGAAAAACAGCAGATCAAACATACATTTTAACGGGACGGAGCGGACCGAATCCGGGGGAAAGCGGTTCGCCCTTATATACAGCTGCAGACACTATCCTTATTTGTGGTAGTGTCTCTTTTCCTTGCTGGAGAAAGAGAGGGACATACATGATAACGAGAACGGTAAAAGAAATTGCTGAAATGTCGGAAGGCGTTTTGACGAATGAAGCTTTTGAAGGGCGTCTCGTCAAAGGCGTTTCAACCGATTCGAGAAAACTGGCGAAAGACCAACTGTTTATTCCGCTTGCAGGCGAGCGGTTCAATGGTCACGTTTTTGCAGAGCAGGCTTTTCAGGAAGGCGTCGCAGCCGTGCTGTGGAACCGGAGCGAACCGAATCCTCCGGAAGGGAAGCCGGTCATTTTAGTTGACGATACGCTGGAAGCGCTGCAGAAGCTTGCGAAGGCATACAGGCATCAGCTGGACGTGAAAATCGTCGGCGTGACCGGTTCAAATGGGAAAACGACGACAAAAGACATGATTCATGCTGTGTTGGGCACCGAGTATAAAGTGCATAAGACAGAAGGAAACTATAATAACCACATCGGCCTGCCCCTGACGATTCTGGCGATGCCGGAAGATACGGAAATCGCCATTTTGGAGATGGGGATGAGCGCCAAAGGGGAAATTGATTTTCTGACACGTCTGGCGCGTCCTGATATCGCCGTCATCACAAACATCGGCGAATCGCACCTCCTTGAACTCGGATCAAGAGAAGGAATTGCAGAGGCAAAGCTCGAAATTGTCAATGGGCTTTCAAAAGAGGGCACACTCATTTATATCGGAGATGAACCGCTGCTCGCTGAAAGGCTGAACCAGCCGCCTTACGAGACAAAGACGTTTGGAGAGGATCCGGCTTTCGACTATCAGCTTGAGGATATGACGCAGACGGAAGAGGGCACGGCATTCCGCGTCAGAGGGATCGAAAACCGGTTCTTCATCCCGGTGCTCGGAAAGCATAATGTGAAAAACGCTTTAGCTGCGATTGCGGCCGGAGACCTTCTGAATGTCAGCAGGACTCATATTGCAGAAGGGCTGACGAAACTGAAAGTGACCGGTATGCGGCTTGAGCTTGTAAAGACACGGGCCGGCGTTGCGATCATTAATGACGCCTATAATGCAAGTCCGACATCCATGAAAGCGGCGATCGAGCTTGTCGACCAGATGAAGGGATACGGCAAGAAAATGCTCGTTCTCGGCGATATGCTGGAGCTCGGCGAAGGAGAGAAAGCGTTTCATGAAGACATCGGGCAGGCAGTCAATCCGGACTCAATCGACTTTTTATTTACGTACGGGGATCTCGGTGCATATATTGCAAAAGGGGCGCTTAAACATTTTCCCGAACACCGCGTCCTTCATTTCAACCCGGAAAACAAAGACGGTTTGAAAAAGACATTGAAAGAAAAAGCGAATACAGGGGATCTGATCCTTGTCAAAGCGTCCAGAGGCATGCGTCTTGAGGATGTTATAAAAGATTTGTAAGGGAACATTGAATCATAAAGTCGTTTTTTATGTGATCATCAGTAAAAGAAAACGGGTGAATGGTCATGATAGGATGTTTATGCATTCACGGATTTACCGGAGCACCGTATGAATTGGAACCGCTGGCTTCTCATTTAAAACAAACGGCCGATTGGCGAGTCGAAATGATCACGCTGCCCGGGCACGGGGAGATGCCGGTTTTAAAAGGCGTCTGTTTTCAGGAATGGATCGCTTGCGCAGAAGTGGAGCTTGTCCGTTTGTTGAAAACGTGTGATACGGTATTTTTAATCGGATTTTCAATGGGCGGGATGATTGCCGCCTATTTAGCCGGAAAATATCCGGTCAACCGCCTTGTCCTGTTGAGCGCGGCTGCCCAGTACATCAGCCCGGGACAGCTGATCCAGGATTTGAAGAATGTGATCAAAGATTCTTTGCAAGGCAAGCTTGAGGATAATCTGCTTTACAAAAGGTACAAACAAAAGCTGACAAGCACCCCGGTGTCTTCAGCATTTCAGTTTCGCAAGCTCGTTAAGATGACAAAGCCTGCTTTGAAAAACCTCCGCATCCCTGTGCTCATTGTTCAGGGGGAATGCGATTCAATCGTGCCGCTGTCAAGCGCGTATTATCTTTATGAAACCATACCTTCCGAAGAGAAAGAGCTGTGCCTCTTGCCGGAATCCAAGCACCATGTCTGCCTTGAAGAAAACTCCGCTGTCCTCTTTCAAACCGTTGAGGCGTTTCTCAAAAAAACGCCGATTGAATCCATAAAAAAATAAATAATTGAACGGCAATCTGCAAAAAATAATCGGGGATGCGGGCAGAGAAAAATGAGTGTATGCTGTCGAAAGCCGCACAAGCCTGTGTTACAATGTGTAAAAGACGTCAACAGGCGGGCTTGACGTTTCGCGGACGGTTGTCCCAGAGGTCTATAGATGGCTGCCGAACCGGCGAGAGAGCACACTGCTCATTTTCATCTTGTTGAAAAACGTATAACGGAATGGTAATATAACATGTAAAGTAATTCGGGCTTTGCATAAGTATGGACCTGTCCTTTGCACAAAGGGCAGTTTTTATTGATAAAACACGATTACTGAAACAGTAAGCAGAAGGAGTTTGAATACATTGACAATAACGTTTCAAGATTTTCAATTAAGTTCTGATCTCACAAAAGCGATCAAGCGTATGGGATTTGAAGAGGCAACACCGATTCAGGCACAAACGATTCCGCTCGGCCTTGCAAATAAAGATGTGATCGGACAAGCGCAAACGGGAACAGGAAAAACGGCTGCATTTGGCATCCCCCTTGTTGAGAAAATCAACCCCGAGTCTCCTAACATTCAAGCCATTGTTATCGCACCTACTCGTGAATTAGCCATTCAAGTTTCTGAAGAGCTATATAAAATTGGACAGGATAAACGCGCTCGCGTGCTGCCGATTTACGGTGGACAGGATATCGGACGCCAGATTCGCGCGCTTAAGAAAAATCCTCATATTATCGTCGGAACACCTGGCCGTTTGCTTGACCATATCAACCGCCGCACAATGCGTCTTCAAACAGTGAACACCGTTGTGCTTGATGAAGCGGATGAAATGCTGAACATGGGATTCATCGAAGATATCGAATCCATCCTTTCCAATGTGCCCGCTGAGCATCAAACATTGCTGTTTTCTGCAACAATGCCTGCTCCAATTAAACGGATTGCAGAACGTTTCATGACCAACCCGGAGCACGTGAAAGTGAAAGCGAAGGAAATGACAGTATCAAACATTCAGCAGTTCTACCTTGAAGTACATGAACGCAAAAAGTTTGATACGCTGACACGTCTTCTTGACATCCAGTCTCCTGAACTGGCGATTGTATTCGGCCGGACAAAGCGCCGCGTCGATGAACTGACAGAAGCGCTTAATCTGCGCGGTTATACAGCTGAAGGAATCCACGGCGATTTGACTCAGGCGAAGCGGATGGTGGCACTCCGGAAATTTAAGCAAGGCGCAATTGAAGTGCTCGTTGCGACAGACGTTGCGGCGCGTGGCCTTGATATTTCAGGGGTAACGCACGTCTACAACTTCGATGTGCCGCAAGATCCTGAAAGCTATGTTCACCGCATCGGAAGAACGGGACGCGCAGGCAAAACAGGAATGGCGATGACCTTCATTACACCGCGCGAAAAAGACATGCTCCGCGCCATCGAGCAGACGACAAAACGCAAAATGGACCGCATGAAAGCACCGACTCTAGATGAGGCGATTGAAGGACAGCAGCAGGTGACGGTTGACCGCCTCCGGACGATCATCGAGGAAAATAACCTAAACTTCTATATGACGGCTGCAGCGGAATTATTGGAAGACCATGATTCTGTGACAGTTGTTGCGGCTGCCATTAAAATGATGACCAAAGAGCCGGACAACACGCCTGTCCGTTTGACGGAAGAGGCTCCGCTCAGAACGAAGCGAAATAAAAGTCACCACCCCCGTTCATCAAAACGCAGAGACGGCGGCGGCTACAGAGGAAAGAACAATCGTTCATCTTATGATAAAAAGCGTTCTTCGAATGACAGACGCCAAAAAAAATCATATAATTCATAATCAAAAGGCGGATCCTTTTTTACGGATTCGCCTTTTTTTAAAAACGAAAGCCTATATCCGAAACATTTTCAGCCTTAGACCGTAAATAGAACTAGATTGGGGGAATCGAGTTTTGAGAAGCGAGCCGAAAAATCAAATTAGCCGCGATGGCGTAAAAGTCTGGAGAATCACAGCTTGTATCACATCATTCGTTTTAATGCTGGCTGCAGCAGGCCTTGTTGCCGCAGGGTTGATATTTAAATGGCCGGTATGGACCGGCATTTTGTCAGCGGCCGTTTGGCTGGTGATTTCATTTGTCATCATTATTATTATTCCGAATATCCGCCACAGAATATGGCGCTACCAAGTCCATGAGAACGAAATCGATATTCAGCACGGCATCTTTGTGGTGACCCGCGTGATCGTTCCGATGGTCAGAGTCCAGCATGTTGATACATCGCAGGGCCCCATCCTCAGAAAATATAATCTCGCCTCCGTGCAAATTTCAACAGCCGCGACGACCCATTCCATTCCCGCTCTGGATGTTGAAGAGGCGGATCAGCTCAGGGACTCCATTTCCAGGCTGGCAAGGGTGACTGAAGATGATGTCTGAACCGAGACGCATGCACCCCGCCGCCGTCATTCTCAACTTTATCAAAGGCCTTGTTGAGACCGTTAAAAACTTTATCATTCCATTTGGTGTAGTGCTTTTTTTAAATCAGTCGCACACAGTCAAAATGCTGGCGATCGCCGCGGCCGTGCTGTTTTTCATTGCTTTGGTCGTGACGAGCATCATTAAGTGGAGCAAATTTACATACCGTATCGAAGAGGATGAATTGCGAATAGAGGAAGGCCTGATCAATAAGAAAAAAAGGTATATTCCGATCGAACGGATTCAAACGATCAACACGAGCGCAGGCCTCATTCAGCAAATATTCAAGCTGGTGAAGCTTCAAGTCGAAACGGCAAGCGGAGGAACGGAAGCGGAAGTTTCCTTGGTCGCCATTACCCAGGCAGAAGCCGAACGTATTCAGCAAGCGCTTTTCGAAAGGAAAAAAGCGGCGGAAAGCACTGGAGCCGATGTCACGGATCCGCAGGAAGAGACTGCTGCAGAGGCGGAGGAAACAGCGGAAGAACCGCAAATGATGTACAAAATGACCGGGCAGGAGCTATTAACTGCAGCGTCAACATCAAGCGGGATCGGCGTCATTATTTCAGGGGTATTCGCTTTTTTCACTCAAGTCGACGACTTCTTTGATTTGGACTGGCTGTATGACCGTTTTGCTTTTTTGAATAGCGCTGGAGCGACTGTCATCGCCTTAGCTGCTTTTGTTGCCCTTTTCATTGCATGGCTTCTCAGCATTGTCGGGATGCTTTTGAAATACGCGAATTTTACAGTCGTGCGTAAAGAGAAAGAAATCGTCATTTCCAGAGGGCTGATTGAAAAGCATCAAATCACGATTCCGCTGCAGCGGATTCAAGCGATTAAAATTAAGGAGAGTCTGATCAGGCAGCCTTTTGGACTTGCAGCCGTCACGATCGTCAGCGCAGGCGGAAACGTTTTGGAAGAAGATAAATCAGCCGTCCTATTTCCGATTATCAGCAAAAAAATGATCAAACAGCACCTCGGAGAACTCATTCCGGATTATGCGCCGGAAGACGATTTGAACCGCTTGCCGAAACGCGCACTGCGCCGTTATATCCTGCGCGCATCCTGGCCGGTCCTCGCCGTCGTTCCGCTTTCTATTCTGTTTCCGCCGTGGGGCTATTTGTCCGCTGTATTGATTCCTTTTTACTGGATCATCGGCTACTTATCATACCGCGATGCCGGCTGGAAGATCAGCGGCAGCAAAATCATCATGTCATCGCGCTTCATCGGCAGAACAACCGCTGTCATTCAGCGCAGGCGCATGCAGGTGTACGAAGTCAGCCGCTCGTATTTCCAGCGCAGAAGACAGCTTGTTTCGATCCATACATCAACAAAATCATCTGCTTTAATGGAGAAGTTTTCGGTGGCTGATGTCGAGGAGAAAGATTCGGACGATATTTTTGCATGGTATTCTTATGAAAAAAGAGTGAACGGTTAAAAGCCGTTCACTCTTTTATTTAACAACGGAGGAGCCAGAGCGAGTCCGCCCAGCAGTCCGAAGATGTGCGCCATGATATTGATATTTTGGTTGACAAACGTCATCAAAACCGAAATGGCGAGGATGGTGACGATGATTTGGGAATTGGCGCTTCCCAACAGCTCTTTTCTAAACAGCACGATGTACAGGTACACACCGAACAATCCGAATATCGCTCCTGAAGCACCGACATGCATATACTCCAGCGGTTCGATGAAATACGTGCCGATATTGCCGATTACTCCTGTCCCAATATAAACGATGAGAAACTTGAGTTTCCCGAGCATTCGTTCCAGCCCGGGGGCAAATAAAAAGATCGACATCGAATTAAAGAGCAGATGGCCGAACCCGGCGTGAATAAAGATCGGTGTCACAAACCTCCACCATTCTCCATTCGCTATCCCCCAGTTAAATCCAATCAATAAATCAGACCACATCTGTACGGCCGTCAACGGAAGTAAAAAAAGAATCCAGATGGCAAGCTGCAGGGCCAGTATGGCGGATGTGACCGGGTAGAGCCTGATAAACGTCTGAAAATTTTCTGTTCTGATAAACATGCTTATGATTTAAGCCCCTTTACAATGATCTCGTACATATATAGTAACACGTTTATGAACAGGCAGCGGTGATTAGTACGGAGGAGAAAAATGATTTTGAAAGGTTGTCATGCTAGTCTGCATATTGTCTGAGACACGCTCATATATTGGGTAGTGCAATAAGGGAGACGAGTCGTTGCAGGCTTTTATGGTACGCACGCCGATACAGCCGGCCCTGTTCTTATGGCGTACCGTTAAAGTCGAACAAGCGGTTTCTTCCTTTTTACATCAATGATTAAAAAGGGGTTGAAAAAAGGTGAGAAAAAGCTTTGTTTTGCTTTTAACGGGGCTGCTTGTAATCCTTATGCTTTCTGCCTGCGGCCAAAAATCGCAAGAAGATGTTGTGACGGGGCTCGACAAGAAGGCAAAAGAATACACGTCCTATAAGGCAAAAGCGAAAATGACGATTGAAACGGGAAATGAACCGCAGGAGTACAATGTGGAAATCTGGCATAAAAAACCTTCTCTTTACCGGGTCTATTTGGAAAACCCGAAAAAAGACCAGAGCCAGGTGATCTTGCGCAATGAAAACGGCGTGTTTGTTTTGACTCCGTCGCTGAATAAAAGCTTCCGCTTTCACAGCGACTGGCCCAATAACAGCAGCCAAGTATACTTATTCGAATCGCTCGTAAAAGATGTCAAAAATGATGGGGAAGCTTCTTTTTCCGCAAAGGATTCAAAATACATTTTTGAAACGAAAACGAATTATCAGCATAATCAGATGCTGCCGATCCAGGAAATCGTTTTCCATAAAAAGACCATGGCTCCTTCATCGGTTAAAGTGATGGATACGGACCGCAAACCGATGGTAAAGGTTGAGTTTACAAGCTTTGAATTCGATAAGCCGCTCGATAAAGACGCATTTGATGAAAAGAAAAATATGACGCTGTCTCAAATTGACGTAGCGACAAGCGCGGACGTGTCAGACTCTTTCGCCGTCAAAACGCCGCTCGATGTGCCTCAGGGCGTGAAAAAGCTTGAGGAGAAAGAAATGGCGACTGAAGACGGCAAACGAATCGTCATCACATACGGCGGTGAAAAATCCTTTACATTGATTCAGGAAAAAGCCCGCGTCGCCAAAACGTCCACTTCCGTGTCCATGAACGGAGAGCCGGTTGACCTCGGCTTCACGGTCGGCGCACTGACGGATAAATCGTTGTCATGGACTTATGACGGAGTCGACTATTTCATCTCATCAGAAGACCTTTCTCAAGATGAACTTCTGATGGTTGCCAAAAGCATGCAGGGCCAGTCTTCAAAATAGACTGTGCCGTATCCGGCAGCCTGTTTTCCGCCCGGAAGCGGAAAGCAGGCTGTTTTTATATTTGCGGCGCAAGCGTATGTTTTCGACAGCTTTTCCGTAAAATGTATAGCGTGCCAGCAATTTTTCTCTTGTTCTGGGCAGTTGTTCCCGTACAAAATTTCCCTTTCTCCGAACTTTTTAGTATGATGGGAAGGACGATTGAAACAAGGAACAGGAAGTGTCATGATGAGCTTAAAACCATTCTATAGAAAGACATGGGCCGAAATCGATTTAACGGCATTAAAAGAAAACGTTCGCAATATGAAGCGGCACATCGGTGAGCATGTCCACTTGATGGCCGTCGTTAAAGCGAATGCCTACGGACACGGGGATGCACAGGTAGCGAAGGCGGCTCTTGCAGAAGGGGCGTCCATTCTTGCTGTGGCTTTACTGGATGAAGCGCTTTCGCTGAGAGCGCAGGGGATTGAAGAACCGATTCTTGTCCTCGGTGCAGTGCCGCCCGAATATGCTGGCATTGCCGCGGAAAAGCGCATTACCGTGACGGGCTACTCCGCCGGCTGGCTGCAAGACGTGCTCGGTTTTCTCGGTGAGACCGAAGCTGCTCTTGAATATCATTTGAAGATCGACACGGGCATGGGCCGCCTTGGCTGCAAAACGGAAGAAGAGATCAAAGAAATGATGGAGATGACCGAATCGAGCGATAAACTCAATTGTACGGGCGTGTTCACTCATTTCGCGACGGCGGACGAAAAGGACACCGATTATTTCGACATGCAGCTTGACCGCTTTAAAGAACTGATCAGCCCTCTCCCGCTTGACCGTTTAATGGTGCATTCGTCAAACAGCGCTGCGGGTCTGCGCTTCAGGGAACAGCTCTTTAATGCCGTCCGCTTCGGCATCGGCATGTACGGTTTGGCGCCGTCAACCGAAATAAAAGACGAGCTGCCGTTCCGTCTGCGGGAAGTGTTTTCGCTTCATACCGAACTCACCCATGTGAAAAAAATCAAAAAAGGCGAGAGCGTCAGCTACGGGGCGACATATACGGCCAAGCGCGACGAATGGATCGGGACAGTCCCCGTCGGGTATGCTGACGGATGGCTGAGGCGTCTGGCCGGAACGGAAGTGCTGATCGACGGAAAACGCCAAAAAATAGCAGGGAGAATCTGCATGGACCAGTTCATGATTTCCCTTGCCGAAGAATATCCTGTCGGCACAAAGGTTACCTTGATCGGGAAGCAAAAAGACGAATGGATTTCGGTCGACGAAATCGCCCAACATTTGCAGACGATCAATTATGAAATTACCTGTATGATAAGTTCAAGGGTGCCCCGTATGTTTTTGGAAAATGGGAGTATAATGGAAATAAGGAATCCGATCTTGCCTGATCAATCCTGAAAATTGATGAATTAGCGGAAAAACAACTTTGCTTGCGAAAAGAATAATGATATCATTATGGATGGAATGGATAGAGTGTTGTATCCGTAAGTTTGGTGGAGGTGTATGTTTTTGTCTGAATCCAGCGCAACAACTGAAATATTGATTCGCTTGCCAGAAGCTTTAGTATCAGAACTGGATGGTGTCGTCATGCAAGATAACGGGAGCAGAAATGAACTGATTTACCAAGCCACAAAAATGTATTTGCGCGAGCGCAAAAATCGACAAATTCGGGAATCGATGAGACGCGGTTATATGGAGATGGCCAAGATTAATTTGAACATCTCTTCTGAGGCTCAATTTGCAGAGTATGAGGCTGAAAACACAGTAGAGCGCTTAGTAAGCGGAGGATAATCATTTGATTGTTAAACGCGGCGATGTTTATTTTGCTGACCTATCTCCTGTTGTTGGCTCAGAACAAGGCGGGGTGCGCCCGGTTTTAGTGATTCAAAACAACATCGGCAATCGCTTCAGCCCAACTGCTATTGTTGCAGCCATAACAGCCCAAATACAGAAAGCAAAATTACCTACCCACGTCGAAATTGATGCGAAACGCTACGGTTTTGAAAGAGATTCCGTTATATTGCTCGAACAAATTCGGACGATTGACAAGCAAAGATTAACGGACAAAATCACCCATCTCGATGATGAAATGATGGAAAAGGTCAACGAAGCCTTACAAATCAGTTTGGCACTCATTGATTTTTAATATGGATGAAAGTTGCTCGAGGCGAAAGAGCAACTTTTTTTGTGTTCAAAAATAACAAACGATATAATGGAACTGTTAGTCCAAAAAATGTTATGAGATGTAGTTAGGGGGATGAACATGTCGAATCAAGCAGTGTTAAAATTTATCTCGGAACACCAAAATGTACTCGCCGAGAATTTGGCTGATATTCTGAAAGACTTAAACAGCAACATGACAAACGTGAAGCTGACTGAACACATGTACGAGACGATCAGCAATGAATACATTCATATCCTCATGAATGAGTCCGGAGACGGGAATGAAAAATCGATCGACACCATCTACCAGTTTTCTTCAAAAGCCGTACAGCTCGGCGTTCCGCTGAAGCTTCTGTCGTCGGGATTATCAGCTTTTTGGAAGCACCTGTACTATGAAATGAACAAGGACGTCCCGGAAGATCAGCAGTGCTATGATCTGATTTGGGAAATCGATAGATTTATTGAACCGATCAACAGCGAAATCTTGAATCAGTATGCGATCTCCTGGGAGAAAACCGTTGCTATGCAAAAGGTCGCATTACAGGAGCTTTCGGCGCCGCTGATCCCGGTTTTTGAAAATATTACGGTGATGCCTCTCGTCGGCACGATCGACACGGAGCGGGCCAAAAAGATTATGGAAAACCTGTTGAGCGGCGTCGTCAAACACCGGTCTGAAGTCGTCCTCATTGACATTACGGGCGTGCCTGTCGTCGATACGATGGTCGCACACCACATCATGCAGGCTTCCGAAGCCGTCAGACTGGTCGGCGCTAAATGCCTGCTCGTCGGAATCCGCCCGGAAATCGCGCAGACGATTGTGAATTTGGGAATCGATTTATCTCAGGTTATTACAAAAAATACCCTGCAAAAAGGAATTCAAACCGCATTGGAAATGACAGACAGAAAAATCGTTTCATTGGAGGAATAATCTTTGAGGGTACCTAACATTCCAATTTTGAAGTTATATAACTGTTTATTGGTATCCATTCAAGTGGAGCTCGATGACCAAACCGCTCTGAAATTTCAAGAGGACCTGCTGAACAAAATATATGAAACTGGTTCGAACGGAGTGGTGATCGATCTGACTTCGGTGGACATCATCGATTCATTCATCGCCAAAGTACTTGGCGATGTTATTGCAATGTCAAAACTGATGGGCGCCAAAGTCGTTCTGACTGGCATCCAGCCGGCTGTTGCGGTGACATTGATTGAACTCGGCATTTCTTTGGATGAGATCGAGACGGCGCTCGATCTCGAAAAGGGGCTCGAGACATTGCAGCGGGAATTGGAGGAATAATTATGGCAGACCAATCCTGTGTAAAGATTTTGACAGAATGGGACATAGTGGCCGCCAGACAGCTCGGGCGAAATGTCGCAAAAGAACTGGGGTTCGGCACAGTGGACCAGGCCAGAATCACAACAGCCATCTCAGAGTTGGCGCGTAATATTTATTTGTATGCCGGAAAAGGCCGAATCTGCATCGAACAGGTTCAGGAAGAAGGAAAAAAGGGGTTGAAAATCGTAGCGGAGGATGAGGGGCCGGGAATCGCTGACATCAAAAAAGTGATGGAAGATGGTTTTTCAACCTCTGGCGGTCTCGGAGCGGGCCTGCCGGGAGTAAAGCGTTTGATGGACCAATTTGGATTGCATTCGGACGCGGAAAATGGAACGGATATACAAGCCATAAAGTGGCTGCGGTAGGAGGGAAGGAATGGATTTCAGGGAAGTGATTGAGCAGCGCTATCGACAGCTGCTTAGCCGTTATATATCTGAATTAACAGAGACATCCCTTTATCAGGGACAGAAATTCAGCAGAAAAACGATTGAACATCAAGTGCCGCCGGAAGAGATTATCAGCATACACCGAAAAGTTCTGTCTGAATTATATCCGGATCTTCCGGACCATGTGTTCCATTCTCTCGATTTTTTAATTGAAGTGATGATTGGATACGGTTTGGCCTATCAAGAACATCAGACATTAAGAGGAATTCAGCAGGAAATTAAATCGGAAATCGAAATTGCTGCAAATGTTCAGCAAACGCTGCTCGAGACGAAGATCCCGAAAGTTGAAGCGCTCGAAATCGGAGCGGTCAGTGTTCCGGCTAAGCAAATGAGCGGTGATTATTATCATTTTGTACGGGACAAGGAATCGATTAACATCGCCATTGCAGATGTGATCGGAAAAGGAATACCGGCCGCGTTATGCATGTCGATGATCAAATATGCGATGGACTCTCTGCCGGATTCGGGCACGTCTCCTTCACAGGTGCTGAAAAACCTGAACAGGGTCGTCGAACAAAATGTGGACCCTAGCATGTTTATTACAATGTTTTACGGTAATTATCATCTCCAAAAACACCTATTTACGTTTTCATCTGCCGGTCATGAACCTGGCTTTTATTATTCTTGCAGGGAAAATAAATGTTACGATTTAAACGCAAAAGGCCTCGTTCTTGGCATTTCATCACAATACGACTATGAGCAGTACGAGCAAAAACTGGATATTGGCGATATGATCGTTCTTTTTTCAGATGGTGTAACCGAATGCCGGACAGACAGCGGATTTTTGGAGCGGTCTGACTTGCAGAACCTAATCACTGTACATATGGAGAAACCGGCTCAGCAAATGGTTGACTGTATATACGAACATCTGCTCAAGCTTCAGGATTTTCAGCTTCATGACGATTTTACTCTCATTGTTTTCAAAAGAAAGGTTTAAAGTTTCTCTTCGCTGGGTAATAAACCAGTAGCTCATTAAGAGAACCAGAGGTGATATTGTGAATTTGGCAGTTGATACGAAAAAAAATGATCATGTGATAGAAGTAAAAGTGGCGGGCGAAATTGATGTGCATACGGCCCCGGCATTGCGGGATGAGCTGATGCCGCTCGCGGAAGAAGGAAAAGATCTCAAAGTTTGTCTGAAAGACGTTTCATATATGGACAGTACAGGGCTGGGTGTATTTGTCGGCATTTACAAAGCGGTAAACAGAACTGGGGGTTCTTTAGTGCTTGAAAATCTGTCAGAGCGTTTGATCCGTTTGTTTGATATTACAGGCTTAAAGGACATCATTGATATTTCTGGAAAGTCAGAGGGTGGATTATAATGAAGAGAGCAGCTGATTACATTGAAATGAAGTCACCTGCCAAACCTGAATACGTAGGAATCATTCGTTTAACCCTGTCGGGGATTGCAAGCAAGATGGGGTATTCTTATGATGACATCGAAGATTTGAAAATTGCGGTCAGCGAAGCGTGCACAAACGCTGTGCAGCATGCTTATAAAGCAGACAAAACTGGAGAGGTCTCCGTCAGATTCGGCGTGTTTGAAGACCGCCTCGAAATCATCGTCGCAGATCAGGGAGACAGTTTTGACATTCACGATAAACAGAAAGGGCTGGGGCCATATTCCCCTGAACATACGGTAGATCAATTGTCAGAAGGAGGGCTCGGTTTATATTTAATGGAGACGCTCATGGATGAAGTGCGTGTCCAGATTGACTCAGGCGTAACCGTCTCGATGACAAAGTTCTTAAACAGGGAGCGAGTTGATGATGGCACAACCGTCCAAAACTACGAAACTAACTAAAACCGAAGTCGACACGCTGATCAAAAAATATCAGGATAGCCAGGATGAAGACGCTCAGCTGACCCTTGTTCAGACATATAAAAATCTGGTGGAAACACTCGCCAAAAAATACTCAAAAGGAAAAAGCTTTCATGAAGATTTATGCCAGGTTGGGATGCTCGGATTGCTTGGAGCCATCAAACGCTATGATCCCGATGTGGGAAAATCGTTTGAAGCGTTTGCGATTCCGACCATTATCGGAGAAATCAAACGGTTTCTCCGTGATAAAACCTGGAGCGTCCACGTCCCGAGAAGGATCAAGGAGCTCGGGCCGAGAATTAAAATGGCGGTGGATCATTTAACGAATGAAACGCAAAGGTCCCCAAAAGTCGATGAGATTGCCGAGTTTCTTGACGTCACAGAAGAAGAAGTGCTGGAAACAATGGAGATGGGCAAAAGCTATCAGGCGCTTTCCGTCGACCACAGCATTGAAGCGGATGCAGACGGCAGCACGGTGACGATCCTCGACATCGTCGGCTCGCAGGAGGAAGGCTATGAAAAGGTGAACCAAAAGCTGATGCTTGAAAGCGTATTGCACGTACTGTCCGACCGCGAAAAGCAAATCATTGAGCTGACTTACATTCAAAACAAAAGCCAAAAAGAAACCGGTGACATGCTGGGCATATCGCAAATGCACGTCTCACGTCTGCAGCGCAAAGCTGTCAAAAAGCTGCGGGAAGCGTTGGCTGAAGATCCGTTTATGGAGCTTAAACCATGATTTGGACTGAGTCGAATGAACATATGCAAGCGCTTGTTTATCAGCTTCCTAAAGAAGGAAGAGCCGTCTGCGGAGACAGTTTTTATTTCCATGCGACTGACGAAACTATGGTGTGCGCGCTGGCCGACGGGCTTGGCAGCGGTGCGATGGCACAAGAATCCTCCGCGGTTATCAGCGAAGTTGTCGAAGCGCACGGTCATGAAGAAGTCGCAAGCTTGATGGAACGGTGCAATCAAGAGCTGAAACATAAGCGCGGCGCAACTGTGGCGATTTTAAAAGCCGATTTTCGAACAAGAACGATTGCTTACAGCTCTGTAGGCAATATCCGCTTTATCTTGTACGCTCCTTCGGACAAATATATCCACCCTCTCCCTGTGACGGGATACATGTCGGGAAAGCCGCAAACATACAAAACATTCACCTACACGTATGAAAAAGGGTCAAGATTCATCATTTATTCAGACGGATTGGAAGTACCCGCTCTCCGGTCTTATTTAAAACAGCACCACACACCTGGAGATATATCGAATCAGCTTGAATCATACACACTAATGGGAAAAGACGATCTCACCTATATCATCGGACAGCTTTTTTAAAGAAGCTGCCCTTTGATATAGGTGTTTTTCTGTTTGTTTTGGTACACTAAGAAGACAACATTCTTTTGGAGGCTACAATGGATACTTTAGCGTTAATCGTCAAACAAATCGCAAAAGAAACAGAGCTTGCGTCAAAGCATGTCGAGAGTGTCATTCAATTGTTAGAGGACGGAAACACCGTTCCCTTTATCGCGAGATACCGCAAAGAACAAACGGGCTCCATGGATGAAGTCCAAATTCAAACAATCTCCGAACGCTGGGGATACATCCAGCATTTAAATCAGCGGAAAGACGAAGTCATCCGGCTGATCGACGAACAGGGTAAGCTGACCGGACAGCTGAAGCTCGATATCGAAAAAGCGGACAAGCTCCAGGAAGTTGAAGACTTATACAGACCATTTAAACAAAAACGAAAAACGAAGG
Source organism: Bacillus sp. GM2 (assembly GCF_056155945.1). Classification (NCBI taxonomy): domain Bacteria; kingdom Bacillati; phylum Bacillota; class Bacilli; order Caryophanales; family Bacillaceae; genus Bacillus; species Bacillus sp. GM2. The sequence continues at coordinate 380,324 of NZ_JBRKSZ010000008.1, read as the reverse complement.
CGACGATCGCCAAAAGCAAAGGCCTTGAACCTTTGGCTGATTTCATCATCGCGCTCCCGCGCAACGAAGACGTAATAGCCGAAGCACGCAAGTACATAAATGAAGAAAAGGAAGTCATGAGCGCCGAAGAAGCGCTTGAAGGAGCAAAAAACATACTGGCTGAACGGATCTCAGACGAACCGGAATACAGAAAGTGGATCCGGCAGGAGACTTTTAAAAGAGGAACGCTGAAATCCGCGGTGAAAGACGCCGAAGCCGATGAGAAGAAAATCTATGAAATGTATTATGAATATGAAGAGCCGATTCAAAAAATCGTTCCTCATCGCGTGCTTGCGGTTAACCGCGGCGAAAAAGAGGAGATTTTGAGAGTGTCGGTCGAGCCGCCGGCAGACCGCATTCAAGCTTACTTGGAAAAACGAATTTTACAACACAAGCAAACAAGTGCTCAAGATGTGCTGAAAAGCGCAATCGAAGACGGCTATAAGCGCCTCATTCAGCCGTCCATCGAAAGAGAAATCAGAAAAGAATTGACGGAAAAGGCGGAAGATCAAGCGATTCACATTTTTGCCGAGAATCTGCGCAAGCTGCTGCTGCAGCCGCCGATGAAAGGAAAGCTCGTTCTCGGCGTCGATCCGGCATTCCGCACAGGCTGCAAGCTTGCAGTTGTCGATGAGACGGGAAAGATGCTCAAGATCGATGTCATATATCCGCACCCTCCCGTCAATAAAAAAAGCGCGGCCATTGAAAAAGTGAAACGCATCATCGAAGATTTTCAAATTGAGGTCATCGCCATCGGGAACGGAACGGCATCAAGAGAGACGGAACAATTTATCGCCGATCTTTTGAAGGACATCGACAGAAAGGTGTACTATCTGATCGTCAATGAAGCGGGAGCCAGCGTCTACTCGGCATCAGAGCTTGCGAGGGAAGAATTCCCGGATCTGCAGGTTGAAGAACGGAGCGCCGTGTCGATCGCACGCAGACTCCAGGACCCGCTCGCCGAACTTGTCAAAATCGATCCCAAGTCGGTCGGTGTCGGCCAGTACCAGCACGATGTCAGCCAGAAAAAACTAAACGACTCGCTCCGCTTCGTGGTGGAAACCGTCGTCAACCAAGTCGGCGTCAACGTGAATACGGCGTCAGCCGCGCTCTTGCAATATGTAGCCGGACTATCGAAAACAGTCGCGGCCAACATCGTCAAAAAGCGGGATGAAATCGGAAAATTCACGAGCCGGAAAGAGCTGAAAGACATTCCGCGCCTGGGCGCGAAAACGTATGAGCAATGCATCGGCTTTTTAAGGGTGCCTGACGGCGGTGAACCGCTCGACCGCACAGGCATCCACCCTGAGAGCTATAAGGAGACGAGAGAGCTTCTGAAAAAGCTCGGCCTATCAACAGCCGACATCGGTACAAGAGAGCTTCAGGACAAAATCAACGAACTGAATATTTCCGAAGCAGCAGAACAGCTTGGAATCGGGGAAATCACTCTGAAAGACATTTGCGCCCAGCTGACAAGGCCTGAGCGCGATCCGAGGGATGAAGTCCCTAAACCGCTCTTAAAAACCGATGTACTTCAATTGGAGGACTTAAAAGAAGGGATGGAACTGCAGGGGACAGTGCGGAACGTCGTTGACTTCGGGGCATTTGTCGACATCGGCGTGAAACAGGACGGGCTCGTCCACATTTCCAAGCTCAGCCATTCCTTCGTCAAGCATCCGCTTGACGTGGTATCGGTCGGGGACATTGTTACCGTATGGGTGGAAGATGTCGATGCTGCAAAAGGAAGGGTATCCTTATCAATGGTGAGGGATCGATAGTCCAGCTTGCCGGAGCTTTGTTTCTCCGGCGGGCTGATCTTTTACACTCCGATTTTTAACAGAATGCGGTGGATGACGCCAGCCACATGAGCCGGCGTCTGAACCATCCCTTCATTGATCCATTCCTCCAAAACGCCGACTACTCCTGAGACGACAAATGATATTTCCATTTCATCGCATGTAACCTCGTTTTCCGATTGCTCTATCATGCTCAATTCTTCAAAAATTTTCCTCTGGAAAAAGTCTTTAAATTTATTGATGGTCAAAATGTTTCCTTTCGGTTTCGTCAATAAAGTGAAAATCGCAGCGTTTTGATAAATATATTCGGTCGTTTTTTCGATGAAGGTGAGCAAATTGTGCGGATCTTCGCTCGGAAAATAATCATCGTAAAATCTCCCCAGCTGATCAAACAATTCATTTTCTATTTGTTCATACAAGTCAAAAATATCTTTATAATGAAGATAAAAGGTTCCGCGTCCTAAATCCGCGCGCCTCGATAAATCAGAAACGGTGATTTTATTGATTTCTTTCTCATGGAGCAGTTTTAAAAAAGCCTCTTTTATCGCTCTTTTCGTCTTGATTGATCTTCTGTCCTCCATCGTTTTGCCCTCCGTTTATAGACAAATTTTCATGTGTTGTTCATTATTGAACAGCTTAATCACGATTGCCGATTGAACATTGCTTTTGCTTCAAATTATAATGAACATGTGTTTATTAATCAATAGCTGTTCATATTTTCGAGGAGGTTTTCAATGATTCAATATCGTCTGGCTTCAGCTGATCACTTGGACGAGGTGGCACAACTGTTTCATGAGTCTTTTGACAACTATCCGTTTATGGATTTGCTTGTAAGACCCGAAAAGAAAAACCCCGAATTCTTTTATGAACTGCATAAAGTCATCACTCAGGCATATATAAATAGGCGGGGGTGCTTTATCGGTGTTGTGAATGGTGAGATCGTCACCGCGGCCCTCTTAAAACATCGGGATGATCCAGACGTTGGAGTGATGGATTATATATCAGCTGGAGGAATAAAGTTGTTTATAAAAGGGGGCCTTTCCGCGGTATGGAATATGGTGAATGTGGCGGAAGAGGCGAAAAGATCGTACAAGGGCATCAAACAGCAGAAATGGTATTTGGAGGCGTTGGGGGTCTCCTGCTTCCATCAGGGCAAAAGTTTCGGCAGCAAGATGATCAATGACTGCCTGGTCCCTTTCATCCGAAGAAACGGAGGCGGGATCCTCGCTTTAATCACCAACACGAATTTAAATCGATCGTTTTACAAAAAGAACGGATTCGATGAATTTAGTGCATTTCCCCTTAAGCGATTCGGCCGTGAAATAGGAAATTGGAGTTTCAAAAGAACAATTTACTAATGTATTAGAAAGCCGATATAAAAAGTACGACGGCTTTCATGTTGATCAGCAAAACACGAATGTTTTGTCTGACGGCAGCAACCAGCCGTCTTTTTTTAATGAAAAACCCGCACAGCTCATAGAGGAGGAATAAAACGTCAATGAGAACGATTATAAAGGCGAGATGGATCATTGCGGCGCTCTGGATTGCAATGGCCGCCGTCTTATTCATCACGGCGCCTGATATGGGGCAATTAACAAAGGAGAAGGGCCAGATAGCGGTCCCTGAAGGCTATCCGTCTTCTTACGCGAACAAGCTTCTCGAACAAATGTCAAAAGACGGGGATACGGACAAATCGGTTGTCGTCGTATTTCAGGACAAACAGCTCCTGCCGAACCGGGAGGCGGCTTTAAAAAAAGCGATCACCATTTTAGAAAAGGATTCCTCCCTTCACGTCTCAGATATTACATCATACTTTGATGCGGAGGAGGATATTCAAAAGCAGCTGTTGTCAAAGGATCGAACGACGCTGCTTGTACCTGTCACATTTGATGCGAACAAAATCAGTGCGGCCGATTTTAAAGCAAAGGTAAATGAAAAGCTCAAACCTTTAAAGCTTGACGACGAGATGACCGGACAGCCGCTCATTGATGATGATGTTATAACAAGTTCACAGGAAGGCCTGAAGAAGACCGAATATATCACGGTCGGTTTTATTTTAATCGTATTGATTCTCGTCTTCCGTTCTGCGGTTGCGCCTTTTGTTCCGCTTTTGGCGGTCGCGCTTTCATACCTTGTGAGCCAGTCCGTCGTCGCCTATCTAGTCAAATACGCTGATTTTCCGCTGTCCACGTTTACGCAAATCTTTATGGTGGCGATCATGTTCGGAATCGGCACGGATTACTGCATTCTTCTTTTAAGCCGTTTTAAGGAAGAGATCGCCCGCGGGAAAGACAAGATCGAAGCCATTCTGACAACGTATAAAACGGCGGGGAGAACCGTTCTGTTCAGCGGAATCGCCGTTTTGATCGGTTTTACTTGCATCGGCTTTGCCGAATTCCAGCTTTACAAGTCTGCGGTCGCAGTAGCGGTGGGTGTCGCGGTCTTGATTTTGGCGCTTCTGTCGATCGTGCCGTTTTTCATGGCTGTTTTGGGGAAAGTGCTGTTTTGGCCTGTCAGAGGAAATATCGGGCACCCGCAGTCAAAGCTATGGGAAACCGCCGGCCGTTTCGCTTTCAGTAAGCCGCTGATCAGCCTGTTGATCGTAGCGGCCGTGGCCGTGCCGCCGATCTTGATGTATAAAGGAACGCTTTCCTACAACAGCCTTGACGAAATCGGAGATCAATACGAATCCGTCAGCGCATTTAACTCCATTTCCGACAAGTTCGGGCCGGGAGAATCTTTGCCGGTCACGGTCGTGCTCAAAACATCGGATGCGCTCGATACCAATGACGGGCTGATCGCGATTGAAAAAATCAGCCGCGCCATTGAACAGACAAACGGCGTCAGCAAAGTTCGCAGTGCGACCCGGCCGGTCGGAAAAGGGCTGAGCGACCTGTACGTCAAAACACAGGCGAACGAGCTGAATAAAGGCCTTGAAAGCGGCAATAAAGGTCTGAAAAAGATTAAAGACGGGCTTGCAGAAGCGAGCAAGTCAATCGCGGATCAAAATCCGCAAATCGAAGCGTCCGGAAAAGGAATCAACCAGCTGATCAAAGGAACCGAATCGATCCAAGCCGGAATCAGCGACGTTGAAGCCAACATGAGAAAGCTGAAGGAAGGAACAGACCAAAGCAAACAAGGCGTCGCCCAGGCGAAAAAAGAAATCCAAACTGCGAAAAAACAGCTGACGGCGCAGGTCGATCAATTAAATGGACAAATCGAAAACTACAAAGAAATATCGAAAGTCTTGAAAGCAGCATTGTCACAAGCAGAAAGTGCCCAAGGCATAACGGCTGACGTGCAAAAGATGATCGAGCAGACAAATCAAAATTTCAAAAATCTTGAAAACGAAATTCCCGAAGTGAAGGAGAATCCTTCTTATTTAGCGATCAAAGGCTCTTACACAGAGCTTGCATCGGCAATCAAGCAGGGATCGCAGAAAGCGGCCGTTTACACGAAGCAGGCGGCAAACGCGAAAAAGCAGCTTGAAGCAGCAGATGCATTTATCGCAAAAGCGCAGGAAGAGCAAAAAGTGTACACAAGCAAAATCGATGCTCTGATCAACGGCCTCGGCCAAATCGAAAAAGGACTTGAAGAGACATCGAAGGGGCAGGGACAGCTCGCCGATTCGCTGCCTAAGCTCGAATCAGGAGCGGGCGATGTCGCTGAAGGCCAAAAGCAGATGAAGGAAAAAGTCGGAGAATTCGCCGGCCAGCTCGATCAATTAACAAAAGGTTTGAATTCAAGCGTGGACGGCCTCGAAAAAATTTCAAGCGGTCTGATGGGGGCAGGCGACTACCTGGATCAGCTGAAAAACGCATCGGATCAAGAAATGTCCGGTTGGTTTGTCCCTAAAGAAGTCCTGAAAAACAAGCAGTTTCAGCAGGTGTTTAATTCCTATATGTCAGACGACCGCCATATCACGACGATCGATGTGATATTGGAAGGCAATCCGTACGGAAACGGAGCAATTGCTAATGTTAAAGATATTGAAGCGTCCGTAAAACGGGCTCTTCCCGATACGCATTTGAAAGATGCATCATTTGGCGTCGGCGGCGTTTCCAGCATCAATGCCGATCTGAAGCAGCTGTCAGACCAGGATTTCAGCAACACGGTGATCTATATGATGATCGGAATTTTCCTGATCCTCGTCCTGCTGTTCCGTTCTATTGTCATGCCGGTGTATTTGGTCGGATCGTTGATCTTGACGTACTTTGCGTCCATCGGTATAACCGAGTTTATTTTCACGGCGTTTTTCGGCTATCCCGGCCTCAACTGGGCGGTGCCTTTCTTTGGCTTTGTGATTTTAATGGCGCTTGGTGTGGACTATTCGATCTTCCTGATGGAACGGTTTAACGAATACCGGGGAACGGATATTATGACGGCGATGACGGAATCGATGAAAAATATGGGATCGGTTATTATTTCAGCCGCTGTCATCTTGGCGGGAACCTTCGCGGCGATGCTGCCGTCCGGCGTTTTATCGCTTCTGCAAATCGCCACCCTTGTGCTGACGGGTCTTTTGCTGTATGCATTCGTCATGCTGCCGCTGTTCGTCCCTGTAATGGTTCAGATCTTCGGCTCAGCCAACTGGTTTCCGTTTAAAAGAAAAGAATAAACGGCTCGTCCATCCGCAGAAGAACCATTCGCCCATGCTCCCCGAAATCGGGCGGTCAGCTCCATTTGGGGAGTAACGGGCGCCATTGTGTGAGATGATAAAAGGACCGGTGAAGATGATGAGGAAACAGAAGAAAATTCCATTCGGACTCGGATGAACACTGCTCATCAGCAGTGTTTTTTTCTGTAAAAATACCAGCACTGATTCAGCAATTTAATCTGGTAATGATCTTTTTCATAAAAAGCTCTCTGCATCTGGTTTTTGAGCCAATTCGGCATTGCTCATCCCTCCTCAGGCTCTTATCATAAGAGTATGGGTGTCGTGTATTAGTTTATGCCGCCCGGAATTTGTCCTGTTCAATGTTTTTAAAAATGAGGTGGACCGAAGCAATGGACGAACAACAACTGCAGCAGCTGACAGAACAGCTTTCGCTCACATACTTTAAAAAACCGTTCCGGCACCGCGCTTACTTCAACAGCCGCCTGAAAACGACAGGAGGCAGGTATTTGCTGAATTCCCACAATATCGAGCTGAATAAAAAATACCTGACAGAACACGGGCAAAAAGAGCTTGAAGGCATCATCAAGCATGAATTGTGCCATTACCACCTCCATCTTGAAGGAAAAGGCTACAAGCACCGCGACAAGGATTTTAGAACGCTATTAAAGGAAGTCGGTGCGCCGCGGTTCTGCACGCCGCTCGAAAAAGAGAAAAAGCCGCAAAGAAAAGTACGCACATACAAGTGTGAAGCATGCGGACAAACGTTTCTCCGAAAGCGGAAAATGGATACAAGCCGTTACGTTTGCGGCAAGTGCGGAGGGAAAATAAAAGAAATCATAAAAAAGGGTTGACTGATCAGGCTTGTCTATGATAAATTATAAAAGCCGTCGCAAGACGAGCCACAAAGACAAATTGTTCTTCTTGACACATTTTGTCGACATATTTATAATAAAATGAGTCTGATCATTCCACAGTAGCTCAGTGGTAGAGCTATCGGCTGTTAACCGATCGGTCGCAGGTTCGAATCCTGCCTGTGGAGCCAATGGAGAAGTACTCAAGTGGCTGAAGAGGCGCCCCTGCTAAGGGTGTAGGTCGCGTAAGCGGCGCGAGGGTTCAAATCCCTCCTTCTCCGCCATTAGGAAAATATGATGCTGACTTCATATGGCCCGTTGGTCAAGTGGTTAAGACACCGCCCTTTCACGGCGGTAACACGGGTTCGAATCCCGTACGGGTCATTTCTCATATGTTGGGCTATAGCCAAGCGGTAAGGCAACGGACTTTGACTCCGTCATGCGTTGGTTCGAATCCAGCTAGCCCAGCCATTATATTTGAGCCATTAGCTCAGTTGGTAGAGCATCTGACTTTTAATCAGAGGGTCGAAGGTTCGAGTCCTTCATGGCTCACCATTGTTTTTTCACGCGGGTGTGGCGGAATTGGCAGACGCGCTAGACTTAGGATCTAGTGTCTTTACGGCGTGGGGGTTCGAGTCCCTTCACCCGCACTTTAAAAACAACATATCATGCGGTCGTGGCGGAATGGCAGACGCGCTAGGTTGAGGGCCTAGTGGGTGAATAACCCGTGGAGGTTCAAGTCCTCTCGGCCGCATCATAGGAATACCAAGGGTTTAAGCGCCCTTGGTATTTTTTATATTCATCTAGTTTTTTGTCTCCTGTGCCCACACCGTGCCCACTTACTTAAAATAAGTCGTCTAACTTGTCCGTCATTTCTTTCTTTTTATTGGGATATAGGTGTCCGTATACATCTATTGTTGTTTTTACAGAAGTATTTAATTTTACGACTGAAAATGTCCTTTGATGATGGAGTGTCTTTATATTGAAAAATATAGGACTCATCTGAATGAAGAATATTGAGTTTTTTAAATAAATCCTCTTGTTTCTCTCTCCAATAGTCTAGGAGAGAGAAAAGTTTTCTATTAATGCTTATGCGTCGAATAGAATTTTTTGTTTTGGGTAACGTCACTATAAAATCTTTGTTTAAATATGTTGCAGATTTGCGAACATCTATTTCCATTAATATTCGGTCTATGTCTTTCCATTGGAGGGCTAACATTTCACCGCACCTCATTCCGGTGAAAAAGGCTAGTGCATAAAATGTTTTAAAAATGACTTGATCGTCAGGAATTAAGTTGATGAATTTTTTAAATTCCTCCGGTCTCCAAAATTTCATCTTTTTTCGATCAAGAGGGAGTTTTTTGATTTTGCTGCATGGATTGTTTTGAATAAATTTTTCATTTTGGGCTGTCTCGAATATTTTATTTAAAGTGGATATGATATTATTTATGGATTTATTGCTCAGTTTCTTATCGAGTAAGTGATTTCTAAAATCGATGATATGGGTGTGCGAGATCTTTTGTAGATCAGCATTTTTGAAATATTCTCGAATGTGTTTATTTATTGTGTATTGCTGAATTGAGTAATAATTTGGCTTGCTGTCGACCTTGCAGTTTTTTAAATGCTGATAAACTCTCTGTTCCTAAAGCTGTAGCATTATAATGAAATTTTGAAAATCCAAAACAAAGATTATGTTGCATTTATTGATGCTGAGGAAGGAACATGTCACTTTAAAGACAGGATTTTTTTGATTCAATAAAACCTATTTTTCTTGAGCAGAATGGAAACACCATCCACGCAATACTTGATTACTTAAAGTAAAATTAGCTGTTGATTTTCATACCATATATTGATATATTTGGAATAAAAATAATTAACTAGGAGGTCAAATATGGCGAAAAAGTTTATTAAAACTATTGTCTCACTTTTGGTCTTTGTGTTGGTTATGGGTGTTCTAAGTCCATTATCTCAAGCAATTGAAGAGGGGAAAGAGGATGAAAGCATTGATTTCAACTCAACTCTCAATACATTGAATGAGATTTTTCCAAAAAACATTGATGGAATATCATCAATTTCAACAATCAATAAAAAGGACATTCAAAGTTTGGATAATGAAGAGTTTGAAAAAGAGTTTGATTTTTTAATAGAAGACACAGTATTTCAGCAGTTAGAACAGGTGCTTGCCGAACAAGAGGTTAAGGACGCTGAAATAAAGCCGATGTGGGTGCCAATTGTTGCTACAGCTTTAAGGGTCTTAATTAGCAAAGTTGGCAGGTCTGGAATGAAAAAAGGTTGGGCAATCGCGAGACCATATGTTGAAAAAGCTTTAAAGGCGCCGAGTAAATACAAGATTGATGGCCCCGGTGGTGGTGGCAGAATTATTCAAGTTCGTTTAAAATCTACCGGAAAACCAATTTTCAGATTAGATTATTATCCAGTTAAGACGGGAGGCCCCTATAAACTTCATTACCATGTGCCGCCTAACATGAAAAAACATCATATCATTTTCTAAAGGGAGGGTTTCCTAATGAATTATGATGAAACGCAACATCTACATATTAGTTACGATAAAAATGGATTAGATCTTGAAGCAGTAGGATTAAAGAGACTAGATGTTGATGTTTGGGACGTGTATTTTAACTTTCAGGATCATGCAATTGATGAGCCGCCTTTGAAGTTTTCAAAAATCGATCCATTCGGTTGTAAGATATTCTCGATAACAAGTAAAGATTTAAGTGAAGATGAAGCTACTCAATACTTCGAACTTTGGATTAAACATGAGTTAAATAAAGCTCTCTAATTTAAGCTCCCTTGCTACGAGGGAGCTTTATTGTACGCTAAGAAAGAATAAGCACAGCATAGCAATATATATGTATCTTGAGCAGAAGGGAAGAGGTAGCGGTTATTCTTTATTCAATGCCTCAACAAAACGCCACCCGTACAATTCTTTTCTCATTTCAAGGTCATCAGTACCATCACCACCTTGGCTTAAAAGAATCAATTCAGCAGAAAACCACTCTTCAAGAACCTCTTCAAATATTTCACAATAGTTTTTCAAGGGCTTTTCACCTATTCTTTGGTGTATTAATTCTTGTTCATGAAAAAAAAGGGGGGATTTATTCTATGCAGGATGCGCTCTATTTGCTTGATGAAGCAGAACAGGCCATGATAAAGCTTTAACTTCTGAAGATTTGCAACATACCTTAGCCTTTAAAATTAAAAAATCTTTAGCTGCTTTAAACATGGATAGACCTTGTTAAATAAAGAGGGAATAGAGAACCACTTTGGTAAGTTAGTACTCCATTTTTACTCCATAATTAATAAAAAACAATCAAATTTTGTGTAATCAACGATGTAATGAAAATAAGCCTTCATAAGCAGTGATAAGCTTCCACTTTATTGAGGGCCTAGTGGGTGAATAACCCGTGGAGGTTCAAGTCCTCTCGGCCGCATCATAGGAATACCAAGAGTTTTGACACCCTTGGTATTTTTTGTTTTGTTGTTGTATTTTTACTTTAATGAAAAATAGGCTCAATAAATACATATTCATCAGATTCAGACTTTACTTGTTTCATAGAGTGGAACTTACTTCGTTCTGCATGTGGCATGAATTCCATAAACCCAGCTGCAGTTCTATCGGGATGGGGTAGAAAATTTTATATCCGTTTTGGTGTGCCGGTAATAACGACTTCGGTGTAATGATAATTGATCACTTTCAGCCAATAATGAGAACGTGTATTAATTTCATCAGGCGAGTCAGCTTTCTTGAGCACGATTCCCTCTGAAATTTTTTCTTTGACCACGGCAAAGTAAGCTAGTCCGTTTCCTTGAATTCCTTCGATAGGATGATTCAGTTCAAGTGAATTCAGAACTGTCTTACGCCACAGTGAGCGGCTTGTTGGCGATTGACCGACTGTCTTTGTAGAAACATCGAAAACACAGTAAACAATCTGATGAGCTGACTTTTTGGACATGAAACGTTCCATTACAGCTTCAAAGTCAGGAGCACCACCTGGGGCAGCTACAATGACTTCACAATCTCTCATGTATATCTCCTTTATACGAAATGGTATAAATGGTTATGAATTACAAATATTACACCGTCAGATTTATGATTCTGCGAAAAGAGGATAAGGCTATAGTTTTACAAGAACACTTATAATGTGATTTTTTAGGTCTTTGTAATTAAATTACATTTATTTATGATATTCACTCATGAATTCATGGTATTATATTGAAGGGAACGATCAAAAGCTTTGGCATTAGTAATTATTAATGTTTTTAATCTATACGAGTGCCACCTCATGTCAAAGTCAGAATAATTTTTATAGGAGATAACATATGTTTAAGTTTAAAAAGAATTTTTTAGTTGGATTAACGGCAGCTTTAATGAGTATTAGCTTGTTTTCGGCAACCGCCTCTGCAGCTAGTACAGACTACTGGCAAAATTGGACCGATGGGGGCGGAACAGTAAACGCGGTCAATGGGTCTGGCGGGAATTACAGTGTTAATTGGTCTAATACCGGAAATTTCGTTGTTGGTAAAGGTTGGACTAAAGGTTCGCCATCTAGAACAATAAATTATAATGCCGGAGTTTGGGCGCCGAATGGCAATGGATATTTGGCTTTATATGGTTGGACGAGATCACCGCTCATAGAATATTATGTAGTGGATTCATGGGGTACTTATAGACCTACTGGAACGTATAAGGGTACTGTATACAGTGATGGGGGTACATATGACATATATACAACTAAACGTTATAACGCACCTTCCATTGAGGGCCAACATTCTACTTTTACGCAATATTGGAGTGTTCGCCGGTCTAAGAGACCAACTGGAAACAACGCTAAAATCACTTTCAGCAATCATGTTAAAGCATGGAAGAGTCATGGAATGAATCTGGGGAGTATTTGGTCTTACCAAGTCTTAGCGACAGAGGGATATCAAAGTAGTGGAAGTTCTAACGTAACAGTGTGGTAACAGATCATCTTTAATCAGGGGTAGCGGCTGTTGATCGTTCCTTGAGACATTTTATAATCATTGTTAATGTGAGTGACTAAGAAGCGCCGGTCTTTTAGTTGGGATTCCAATGTATTCCTCGGAGTGGGGAAAACGATTGTTTAGGCCTTGATAGGAAAACACTGGATTAAAGGGAAAGCAAGGTTATAGAATTTGAACCAGTATAAATTTTAAAGCAGGCATATGCCTGCTTTATTTTAATGCGCTATTAATGATTTTTGCATGTATTCTATCTGATTTGTACCCTGCAAGTATTTCCTCAGTTGCTTCATTCGTAAAGTGAGGAATTCCTTTTATTTCGGCTAATTTTTCTCTAAAATTTTCAACCGAAGAGCAAATTGATAAATACAAAGAACGAGCAAGAAGTACAGAATACGATCATTGGAAGGATTGAATTATATTTAGACTTTTCTGTTGTGAAGGCACGAGCTTTTACAACAAATATAAAAGGGTTCAATCGAGGATTCCGTCAAATAAAAATAACTCCAGGATATTGGTCGAGGGTCCGAATTAACGAAAAAAAAAGACAATAGTGAAACCTTTTTTTTGTTATCAATCTCATGGATAGACCATTTTAAAAAACAAAAAAATCTTAAGAACCACTTTGGTAAGCTTTACGAAATTCGTTTGAAAAGCTTACTCCATTTTTACTTCATCATTCTTAAAAACAATGAAGTTTTATGTAATTGGTGTAAAGAGATACCATGAAAACAAGCTTTCATAAATCGTGATAAGCTTCCACTTTATCGAGGGCCTAGTGGAGGCAACCCCGTGAGGGTCAAGTCCTCTCGGCCGCATACCAATCATACCGAGGGTTTAACTACCTTTAGTATTATTTTTTTGCAGAAAATACGGCAATAAATGTACCGTGTGGTGAAGTATGCAAGTATATTTGGCACTAAAAAAGTGCTGACCTCTGCACAAAACCGTTGTGCGAGTCTGCACTTTTATTTTGCAAGATACACTGCCTGCTATCATCGATTATGGGGAGTTGTTTAATCCTTTCTTAGGTGTGCTGATATTTGGTTTTTAGAAGCTTTTTTTAAGTGGCTAAAACCAACAAATTTTTTGCTTTCTTCATCCCACAGGCGGAACTTTAATGACTTAAGACTTGTTGCCAGTGTAATGGTCGGAACGTTTTGCAATGGTTTAATGTTGTTATGCACTTCTTCAAGCTTATAGTTTGGGACTCTCGGGCTTAAATGATGAACATGATGGAAACCGATATTGCCTGTTAGCCATTGCATGACTTTTGGAAGCTTATAAAAAGAGCTTCCTTCAACTGCTGCTTTTACATATTCCCAATGCTCATCTTCTTCAAAATAAGAATCCTCAAACGTATGCTGAATATAAAACATCCAAATTCCGAGAGATCCCGATATCATAAAAATTGGCGCCTGAACCAGCAGGAAGTTTTGCCAGCCAATAGCCCAGCATAAAAGTGCTGTCAAAGCGACGATTCCCACGTTCGTTACATACGTATTCATCCGTTCTTTGCGTTTTGCCCCTTTACGATTAAAACGATTGGTAATCCCGAAGACGTAAATCGGCCCAATCATAAACATAACAAACGGATTTCTGTACAAACGGTACATTATTTTTGTCTTAGTTGAGGCTTCCTTATATTCTTCAACGGTCAGTACCCAAATATCGCCTGTACCGCGTTTGTCCAAGTTGCTGCTTGTCGCATGGTGGACAGAATGGTCGCGTCCCCAGTGATCAAAAGGATGCAAAGTCAGAATTCCTGTAATTGTTCCAAGGATTCGATTCGCCATTTTGTTTTTAAAAAAGGAGTAGTGGCAGCAATCATGAAAGATTATGAAGGTTCTCACTAAAAAACCTGCCGCAACAACAGAAATCGCTAATGTAAGGAAATAAGAAATCGACAAGCTCTTATATGCCAAACACCATAACAGGAAAAATGGCACCAATGTGTTAATGATTTGAGAAATACTTTTTTGTAAATCGGACTTTTCATAAGGTGTAACCAGTTTTCTCAAAGTCCTTAGGTTTTGCTCATTCATTTTTTAATGTTTCCCTCCTATGATGATCTAGAAAACGTTTTATTGCCTTTGAAGTCCCTGCGTCATCCACTATAAATGACAAGTATCTTTCCTATTCTTCTATAAAATCATTGGAAATGAGAAGCTGATTTCCAGCTCGATTAAATGTTTATTAGCAGAGCCAGCCGGGATACAAATGCGTATGAAAATTATACCCGGCTCTTTATCGGGCCAAACGCTCTCCCTGCTCCCCTAGGGAATCGGTTTATTTAGTCCGTGAGCATTGATTGTTTGAGGACATTACTAGTAAGGTTTGAAGACACTCTGATTCATTTTCACGGTGTTTTTAAACCATGGTTATTAGACCTGTTAGACATGTTATAAATTCAATGCAGAATTATTGAGACTCCGCTTCTGCACTGACATCCACATTTAGGAAATAATGCCATGAATAAAACAAAAATATGAATTGCAATTATTTCCGTTTCCTGTTATGATAAAGAAGAATTATTTTTGTTCGGTGTAAAGGATAGTATGAATATTGACTTTTCGTCTTGATGATACTTTGGGCAAGGATAGTAATACAATGTGCGGTAACGCACTAGGAGGCAACAAAAATGGAACAAGGTACAGTTAAATGGTTTAATGCAGAAAAAGGTTTTGGATTTATCGAACGTGAAAATGGAGACGATGTATTCGTACACTTTTCTGCAATCCAAAGTGACGGATTCAAATCATTAGACGAAGGTCAAAAAGTAACATTTGACGTTGAGCAAGGTCCTCGCGGAGCTCAAGCTGCTAACGTTCAAAAAACTGCTTAATCTTCAATCGTTTATACAAACAGGCTCTATATATAGGGCCTGTTTTTTTATGTTCTCTGTATAATGCTTAATAAAAAACCCTACTCAACGTTCGAGTAGGGAGGTGGTAAAAGGTAATAGAAAAAGATTTAACGCTTCAAAGGTTGTTTACAGTATAACATACTGGATTGACAATATGCGGAATGTATATAAATTATTTATTTTTTTTCGAATGCAATTACTTTTTATTTTTTTTCACTAACTTGCTCGTTAATTTAAGTACAAGACTTCGCAATCTAAGTCCTACAAATCACTGGCATCAAACATCAAACAAAAAGCATCCCTTTTCGTAAAGAATCATCCTTTTCTTCGTTCATTCAACAATTTTTAGATATTTTGGATCAATGAAAATAACAGCTGGTCCATCTACAAGAATTCTGCCAACTTCAATTTTTACATAAGACTCAATCTTAATAGAAGTAATCTAGTTATAGAAATTCCATCATTTTTTATTGTTGTCCATATATTTAGATGTTACCAACTCGCGTATCTCTTTTATGGAAGGAAGATAAACGATTCACTGCCGAAGTGAATAAAAAAAATTCTTAAAGATAAAGGTGAGATTGATTGTTCTTTCTTCTAGAAATCATCACTTAGATATACCTAAAACAATGGAAGCCCTGCCTCTCTTCCATCCTTACGGCTCCTTGTCCGTGCCAGTGTGAATCAGGATTACAAAAATCAAGTGACGATTTAATCGGGTTTTTTGATTCGTAAAAGAAATTTAAGTAATAAAAATGGATTAATTGTAGGAATAACAAAAGAGGTTAATGTTCTAAAAATAAGTTGAAGAAGTTAAACGTCTTTGAAATGATTTACTTTTAATTATCATAATGTTACCGGAAATTACAGGATGTTTTTTTGGATGCAATATATTATCTATAATGAACTTTAACTGAAACTTTTTATTTGATTTTCAGTGATTCCTTTAATTACTTCCAGTTCACTAATCAAAAATTCATATGCATTATCCAACATTTTTTTTTCGCTTGCATTAAGTGCTTTTTCTTTATTCATACGCATTAAATCACGTACAACTTCAGCGCCTTCTTGTATTTTACCCGTTTTTATTTTGTTCGTGTTTACTTTAAACCTTTGTTTCCACGGCAGTAACCGATCTGATTCTCCATGCTGGAAAATGTGTATAATGTGTTTTAATGCAAGTATATCAGTAACAGGTCTTATACCTGAACTCAATATTTTACCCGTTGGAATCATAACTTGCATATTACTGATTGACATTTTTATGACATAATACTGTTGTTTTTCCCCTAAGAATTCTTTTTCTTCTATGGCTTCAATTATACCTGCTCCTTGCATTGGATAAATAATGTTATCGCCAATTTGAAACATATCATCCACCTCCATATATGGTATCCTTCTTAAGATTACCATATATTCGTTTTTTCATCAAATATTTAATAATAACATGATCATATTTTTGATGTCAATAAATTTCTTTAAAAAATTAGATTAAGCAAAAACAACAAAGCAATAGTGAACGTGTCGTATCGCAAAAAGGAAAGGTCACCTCGTTCTTTTTCTATTTTTATATTTTTCGCCTGTATATCTTCTACAGTTTCTCTTTTAACCTCATTACGAAGTTTAAATTTATCAGCAGAAACCTCTACCTACGATAAAATTGGTGAAATTTTTGTCAGCTTTTTTACATAACGTGACTGGTGGCAAGTCTGTTAAAATAACCAACTTTAATTAGCTTTTTGTTCCTTTATGAAAAAATAGTTGCCACCTTTCACTTTCGGTACTTCCATATTAAGGATATGCAATGTTTCTGTTTTCTTGAGTCATCATTGATCATATGTAGTCAGATCAACGTCAGGAGCTAACATATGCGCAGTCATTCCCTTCACCGAGGAAGAAGTACACAGTATCCCGTTCGGAATTGACCTCAGATTTGTATTTATGGAACTGTATTTTGTTGAGCTCGATCGACAAAAGGAATGGGGCAATTGCATTTTCTCCTCCCACATCTCGAATTTGTTAATGAAAATCAATCAAGTGTTACATCTTCTTCTTCACTGCAAAGTTCAACAGTATTTTTCCATTCAAATCCGGCTGTTCATAATGCTTCAACGCATCATAGAAATCTTCAAAATCATATACTTTTTCTGAAGCATTGATGACCATTCTTCCGCTCTCAACGAGCTTAATCACCTGCGAGAAGCGATTGCGGTATTCAGAAACGGAATGTCTCTCGTTCCAAAGTCTTAAGGCGAATAATTGTGGTGACACATGGTATACATTGTGTAACTTTCGCCAATCGTTTGGTATACCTGACAACAGACCATAACTGACAAACGTTCCTTCAGGTTTTAACGTCCTCGCCAGCAGTTCGCCGCTTTCTCCTCCAATAGAGTCAATTGCATGGTCAACACCGATGTCGCAAGCATCAGAAATCTGTTCATATATAGAACCGTTGGAAGCGTCGATGACTCTCCATGCCCCAAGTTTTTGAAGTTTTTCTATCTTGCGGCTGTTTCTTGTAATGACAATTAAACGGAATCCCAGTATAGTAGAAATTTGCGCAAACAAACCTGCAATAGATGTACCTCCGCCATTCATTAACACAATTTCATTCGGCTGAACACGCAATGATTCCGTACAAATTAGCCAGGCTGTTAATGGATTAATATACAGTTGACTGGCGTCGTTATCACTTATTGATGGAGGCAGCTCTATTGCATAATCGGCTTTGGTGGTTACATATTGTTGCCAAGTTCCCTCTCCTCTTACAGGGAGGACCCTTTTTCCAATCAGTGATGATGATACATATTTGCCCTGATCTATGACAATTCCCACACCATCATATCCTGCAACAGCCGGCAGCTTAATTCTATGAGAATAGGCCCCTCTAATTGGAAGCAAATCTGATGGATTAATTGGACTGGCAATCATTTTGACAAGAATTTCATTTGGCTGAATAGGAAGCTTTTCTCCGGTATATAGCTGTAATTTTTGAAGCGGATCACCAAATTCCTTATATATTAATGAAACATTATTCATGATTTGTTATTGGCTCCTTAGGTTAATACTTCTATAAATAAACTTGCACTCTTTTGAGATTATGTCAATATTGTCTTTGTTTTTAGCTCCTAGTGTAAGTGCAACTTCTACTACAGCGCAGACACAACAAAGAAATATCACCCAGACTGTTAGCTATCCATCTGTAGGACAACTGTCTCAAAAAGAAATTCATATTATGGCGCTCATGATAATCCTAAACATCAAAGAGTTTCCATACTCAGCACTGGGCTTCGGCGTTAGCCAAAAAACTAGCTGAACAAGCACTCCGGTACATACTTGGAAAAGCCGTGATTGCTAAAAAATTATGCCAAAAAGGCGAAAAACGGTTTTTATAAAGTAGCAAACTACATTGAAAAAGTTCAACATTCAAGAAAAATGAATTGCTGCATTTATAAAAGCCGGACTTCCACCTGATGTTGTCGATTTAGTACCTATTACTTAATAGTCGCCGTCTAACTTGTCCGTCATTTCTTATAATTGTTTTATAAACAGCACAACCATATAATAGAACGAAAAAAGGATGGCGTATCATGCCGATCAATTCTTTTGAAAACTATCCGATGAGCTGGAAGCCATCGATTGATAAAACTGAAAAGCCCATTTATAAAGCACTTGCAAGGCAATTGGAGCAGGATATAGTAAACGGAGTTTTATTGCCTGGAACAAAGCTTCCTCCTCAGCGGGAACTGGCTGATTATTTGGATTTAAATTTGAGTACCATTTCAAAGGCGTTTAAAATGTGTGAGTTAAAGGGCCTGTTAAGTGCAACTGTGGGGAGCGGCACATTTGTATCGTATGATGCGTTATCAAATGCGTATTTACTTGAGGATACAAAGCCAAAGCTCATTGAAATGGGCGCAACACTGCCGGATCATGCTTCTTACGAGCCACTCATGCTCCATTTGAGCAGCATGCTGCAAGAGACAGATTATGAAAAATGGTTTGGTTATGGCCGGGCGGGCGAAAGCCTTTGGCAAAAGGATGCAGCTGTAAAGCTAATTCGAAGAGGCGGTTTTGAAACAACCGTTGAGCACATTTTATTTGCAAATGGGGGACAAAATGCGATCGCTGCCGCATTGGCGGGTCTTTGTAAGCCTGGAGACCGCATTGGTGTTGATCATCATACATATCCCGGATTAAAAACTGTTGCATCAATGCTAAGTGTGCAAATCGTACCGATAAAATCCGAGAACGGTGAAATGAAGCCGGAGTCACTTGAATATGCTTATAAAAATGAAAACATTACAGGCATTTATTTGATCCCGGATTACCATAACCCGACAGCTTCCTTTATGTCTGTAGAGAATCGAAAGGTCATTGCAGAAATTGCAAAAAAGTATAATTTGTTTGTTATTGAAGATGCATCGTACCATCTTCTTGGCAAAAATCCACTTCCAGCCCTTGGATCATTCGCGCCGGAACAGGTGATCCATATCGCAAGTTTATCTAAATCATTGGCACCGGGGCTGCGACTGGCGTATGTTGCAGTGCCGTATCAATTTAAGGAGCCGGTTTCGAGGGCGCTTTATAATTTAAATATAACGGTTTCCCCGCTATTAGCAGAACTTGCTGCGCGCACGATTGTATCAAATCAATTTGAAGTCTTAATTGAGGGGCATCGTGAACAAACAATTTGCAGAAACCAAATCGCAAATCGATATTTTGCTGATTATACGTGTTTAGGTGGTGAAACAGGCATCTTTCGGTGGTTGTTGTTACCGGGTGGGATTACAGGTGCTGAATTTGAAAAATTAGCTGCTGAACATGGAGTGCAAGTGTATGCGGCTGAACGCTTCGTAGTTGGGAATAGTTGTCCGGAAAGGGCGGTAAGGGTTTCTGTATGTGCACCAGAAACGCTCGAAGAGCTTGAAAAAGGATTAATAATCCTTAGGCGCTTGCTAAACGATCTTGCCTAATTATTGTCCGCCATACAATTTCAATATTGTATGGTTTTTTTGCGCGTGTTATGATGATTCAAATCTAGTTGGAGGTTGATCAAGGAAGGCAGGTTAGATCATGCTGCACAAAGAAAGTGTAAAATCGTTAGACGTTCAATCAGCTTCATTAAAAAGCTACATTGGTTCCCCAGAAAAACAAAAAACGTTATACAAGCGTACATTATTTGTTGTAAGTGTTTCACAAATTTTTGGCGGTGCAGGGCTGGCGGCAGGAATTACTGTCGGTGCCCTTATTGCTCAGCAAATGCTCGGAACGGATGCTTACGCAGGGGTCCCGACAGCTTTATTTACTTTAGGATCAGCGGGGGCAGCCTTATTTGTAGGCAGACTTTCTCAACGCTATGGTCGTCGTGCAGGCCTTTCAGCCGGTTTTGTGATTGGCGGTCTTGGAGCAATAGGAGTTATCATTGCAGCAATCATAAATAGTATTTTCTTGTTATTTGCTTCATTGCTTATTTACGGTGCTGGAACAGCGACAAATTTACAAGCTCGTTATGCGGGTACGGACTTGGCAAATCGTAAGCAGCGGGCGACTGCTGTCAGTGTGACGATGGTTATGACAACATTTGGCGCGGTTGCGGGTCCGAATTTAGTGAATGTGATGGGGGATTTCGCCCATTCTATCGGTGTTCCGTCATTAGCGGGCCCTTTCATTTTAGCCGCGGCGGCATATATCTTAGCAGGTGTTGTCCTATTCATCATGCTTCGTCCAGATCCATTAGTTATCGCAAGAACAATCGAATCGATCAAGCAAGAACCAAGTGATAAAGGACATTTGACAACAACTGAACACACAGAAAACAAAAGAGGCGTAATCGTTGGTGCGGCCGTTATGGTTCTTACCCAAATTGTAATGGTCGCTATTATGACAATGACACCGGTTCATATGAGACATCATGGACATGACTTGGGTGCTGTTGGTCTTGTTATTGGCTTTCATATAGGTGCCATGTATCTCCCTTCACTTGTTACAGGGGTTCTTGTTGATAAGTTGGGACGTACTGCAATGGCGATTGCATCTGGAACTACGCTGCTTCTGGCAGGCTTAATAGCAGCATTTGCACCGGGAGATTCTATGGTTCTTATCGTAATTGCTCTTTCTTTGCTGGGATTAGGGTGGAATTTTGGTTTGATAAGCGGGACTGCACTGATAGTTGATTCAACTGAAACGGCCACACGGGCGAAAACACAAGGTACGGTGGATGTTCTGATTGCATTGTCAGGAGCTGCCGGCGGAGCATTGTCCGGAATGGTTGTGGCAGGCTCAAGTTATCTAACATTATCACTTACTGGAGGAATTTTATCCTTATTACTCATTCCTGTGGTGGCATGGTCTCGTGGAGGTAAAAGATAAGCCGGATGCATTCAATTCGGGAGTCCAAGACAAAAACTTAGTATAAATCCCTCATTCGTTTCGATAAGAACACATTCATGTTGCTTGAACAGTAACATTTTATGCCCAAAATACAAATTTCAAATGCTTGAAATAACTTTTGTAACGGACAAAATACTTTCACTTTTATTGAAGTCCTTATGGGGGAACCCCCCATGAAGGTTCAAGTTTTCTCGGCAGTATCACCGAATACCAAGGGTTATGAGTCCTTGGTATTTTTTTCTTTTTTGTTTTTAACTATGTTAGGCTTTTGTAAAAGGTCGAATAGATAACAAGGAGGCGCAAAATGGGGAAACTCTCAACTTATCTATTGAAAGTTTGGCTCGCAATACCTAGATGGTTCAGAATGTTTACTTTAAGTGCAATCACCATATATGTTTTATGGTCATTGTTCATTAATGGAGTGAAAAATATATTTAGATTATCTCTCTCTTCCTTGATTGTAAGTCTAATAGCATCCGGAATCATATTGATAATTTTCAATAAAAGTTCTGTGAAAAAGTAGGGAGTGGCATTAAAAACATTTCTTATCGTAATATACGAGCGTCTGTAAAGCGGCCTAATACTTTTCCAGCAAACGGCATAAAAAAATGAAGAACAAGCCCTCCTAAACAAACGGTTAAAAAAGTTCCGATGCCAATCGGTCCTTTGAAGATGACGGCCGCTGTCAAGAAGACGAGGTAAATGATGGTTCTCGAAACAAATATGTTGGTTCTCGTTAATTCTTTTATGATGAATGTGAATCGGTCAATTGGCATCGGAGCAAAATTTGTGTATAAGTATGTCGCGGTTCCTAAACCTGTAACAACCAAGCCGATTCCAAAACAAATCACTTTGCTCCACCATTGTTCTGGTGTGATAAAAAAGTGCAGGAAAAAAAGCCACATATCAATGCCGATCCCCGTTATAAACGCCGTTAGCATCCCTGAAACTTCCGGTCTTTGGCTTTTTAAAAAAGAATTGCAGCCTATGAATAGCAAAGCAATGATGACTTCCCAACTTCCCACAGTAAGCCCCACGTGTATGGACAGTCCCACCAAAAGTGCGTCAAAAGGCGAAGCGCCAAGATCTGATTGAATCGTAAAAGCAATCCCAAGGGTTAAGATTAAAATTCCTAATACATAAAAAACATATTTCACTTAACTCGCCCTCTTTATTTTTATTGCAAATACAACAAAATTTCGGTATATTTAATGTACGCCATTTATGTTGTATTTGCAACAAAAACATGTTCGAAAGGAGTTTATGATGAAGGATATTCTTCGTGAAATTGGAATGATTGCCCGGGCTTTGGATTCTATAAGCAATATCGAATTTAAAGAACATGACCTGACAAAAGGGCAATATTTGTACCTTGTCCGAATATGCGAAAACCCGGGAATCATTCAGGAGAAGTTAGCTGAAATGATTAAAGTGGACCGGACCACCGCAGCCCGCGCTATAAAAAAACTTGAAATGAAAGGCTTTATTGAACGGAGAGATGATGAATATAACAAAAAAATAAAAAAACTCTTTCCGACGGAAAAGGGGAATGAGGTATTTCCTTTTATAAAAAGAGAAAATGATCATTCGAATTGTGTGGCATTAGAGGGGTTTTCCGAGGGGGAAGCGGAGACCATCTTCAATCTTCTTCAAAGAGTAAGAAAAAATGTAGAAAAAGACTGGGAGTTCGTGAAAAAGGGGAACAAGAGAAATTATTGACGGCATAAAGGAGCGGCAGATTGAAATGACAGTAAAGATAAAAAAGTGCACCCTTGAAGACTTAATCAAACTTCAAGAAATGAGTTATGAAACGTTTAATGAGACATTTAAAGATCAGAATTCTCCAGAAAATATGAAAGCCTATTTGGAAAAGGCATTTCACTTAAAACAATTAGAAAAAGAACTGGCCAACAGCGCTTCGCAATTCTTTTTTGTTTATTGTAACAATGAAGCCGCTGGATATTTAAAGGTCAATACTGATGAGGCCCAAACTGAAAAAATGGGTGATGAATCACTTGAAATTGAGAGAATTTATATCAAGAACGAGTTTCAAAAACATGGGCTTGGCAAATATCTGTTCAATAAAGCTTTGGAAATTGCAAAGGAACTGAATAAAAAGAAAATCTGGCTGGGCGTATGGGAAAAAAACGAAAATGCGATTGCTTTTTATAAGAAAATGGGGTTTGTGCAAACCGGTGCCCACTCTTTTTATATGGGTGATGAAGAGCAAACGGACTTTATCATGACCAAAACACTCCTATAACTTTTCTAAAAGGAGGATGACGATGTATATTCCAAAATATTTTAAAGTCGATAATGTTAATGAAATTTTGGATTTTGTTCAAAAAAACTCTTTTGGCACGATCGTTACGACAGAACAGGGGAAGCCAATTGCCACTCATTTGCCCTTGGGGTTCAATAAAAAAGGTGATGATTACTATATCACCGGCCATGTCGCTTATGGAAATCCGCAATGGAGAACTTTTGAAACCTGTCAAGATGTGCTTGTTATGTTTCAGGGTCCGCACTCATACATTTCTTCTTCCTGGTATGCGCAAGAAGAAGTGCCAACATGGAATTATCAAGCCGTCCATATATACGGTCAAGCAAGCATTTTAGAGAGAGATGAATTAATAGAAGAATTAACAGTCATGATGGAAAAATACGAGAAGCATCGAGAACATCCAATTTTATGGGATAACCTTTCTCCTCAACTATTAGAAAATCAACTGAAAGCGATTGTCGGGTTTAAGATTCGGGTGGGAAACATTCAGGCTGCATATAAATTAAGTCAGAACCGAAGTGATACAGACTATATGAACATCATTGATCAATTGCAAAATGAAGGAGATCCCAATGCGGAGCAATTGGCGGCAGTCATGAAAAAGAGGCTTGAAAATTAAATATAAATCCACCTTCAACCCCATGCAGGAATTAAAGGTCGCCGTCATTTATGCAGCATCTTAAAGATCGAGCGGGAAATGAAAAGGCAGGCCGAATGGTTTGCTTTTTTGATGTTGTGCAGAGTTGTCTATTGTGAAAAGGTCGAATCAACCTAAGGGGGGATAACCCCGCGGAAGTTCGAGTTCTTTCGGCCGCACTATCAGAATACCAAGGGTTTATGAGCCCTTGGTATTTATTTCTTCCTCTTGATTCTAGTGAGCAACATGTGAATGTAACATTACAGGCGATATGGAGAGTTTCGACTCCATTATTTTGTTGTTGTCCAGTTTATGAAATTATTGATTTAAAATGGGGATTTCACTAAGCAATTTCTTCAAATGAATAGAATCCCACGGCAAATGCTCGGTTATACCTAATCCAACTACATCCGTTTCGGAAGAGAGTTCTTTCAGAAGATAAAGCAGGTGAGGCATTTGCATTGTTCCCTCAGGAGAAAAATATACAGGTGCTTCAGGATTGGCGAATAATAAAGAACGAAACGCCTTCGGATCAAGCACGTCTAAATCAAGGTGTATTGCCAGATACTTGATGTTGCTTTCGTTTATCCATTCTTTTATAGATTCGGTACTGGTCATTAACTCTTTAGTTCCGGCAGTTCTAATTCCAAGTCTTTGAATCACTTCAATGTCTGGTTCTGTGAAAACTATACCCTGTCTTTGAAGTTCTTTTGATATCACGTTTGTTTCTTCTTCTGTAGGAGCTGCTAATCCCGCAATAAAGACATTTTCAGGTTTAAGAGGAATTTTCACATGTTTTGCGAACTCCTCATCTCCTTCCCCCAAAAGATTTCCGAGCGGTAATGTATGTCCGTTATCATATCCGACATATCTGACTAAATCGCTGTGAGCGTCAATCCAAATTAACCCCAAGTCCCCGCCGTATCTTTCGTTTAAATAAGCAAATGGTGCTTGTTCGACTAAGCAGTCACCGCCAAACATGACAATGCGATCCGGCTTATGAGCATGAATGAGATGCTGAGCAGCCTCCAATTGTTCCAGCAGTTGTTTTCTCCCGTTTATCCCGTTTTCGTTTTCAAGCGGAGTCCCATCATAAGCTTGAACCGGAACATGAATAAGGGGCTGATCATTTTCAGGAGCCAGCCAAGCAAGCAGTTCCGCTCCAAAAGAATAGTTGGGATTGTTTCCCCCTTGCCATTGCGGCATCAACAGACGTATCGTTTTTTTATCCATGTTATCGTCTCCTTTACTTCAAAGTAAGGTTAGTATAAAATGAGCGCAAACAAAAAAATAGTACGCACTTTAATGACAGGTACTATCCAAAAGGAGAGCGTAAATATGAGTATGGCTGAATATAAAGGCAAAGTTAAAAATATTCAAGATACACCTTTTGGCTACACATTGTCCGTGATCGGCGGCAAATGGAAAATGGTTATTATTTACCTCCTCGCGGAAAATCAACCGGTGCGCTTTAATGAGCTGAAAAGACAAATAGGGGCTATTACTTATAAAACATTGAGCTCACAACTTAAAGAATTGGAAGCGGATGGTCTGGTGAAACGGAAAGAGTACCCTCAAGTTCCCCCAAAGGTCGAGTACAGTCTCACTGGTAAAGCGGAATCACTATTGCCGGTTTTAGAAGGGTTATGTGAATGGGGTTTAAAAAACCAATAAAGTTAAGGTTTTATTCATCTTGGAGAGGGAAGAATCCAAAAACTTCGTTCGATTGCCGACAATCCTTTTGTCTGGCCGGAAATGTCCATAAACATTAGGGCCTTTATTTGTTATTCACCAGTTGCTAAAACGGGGTGCTTGCAATATAACCGAATGTTCCAAGTCTAAAAGGGTTACCTTAATTCAAGGCAAAGAGCGGTTTTGCAGCAGCCGTCTTACCAAAATGACATGACTGAACTTTTTAACTTAAAAATTTATTATGGTATATTTAAATATAACGTAAAATTTGAAATGAGGAATGGCATGAATAAAATCGAAAAACATAAGAAATTTAAAGCGAAAATGATTTTCAAAGTTATAATGGTCATGATCGGAGGAATCATAGCGGCATATGGATTGGAAACAGTGCTGATTCCAAACAATGTATCTGATGGCGGAGTGACAGGACTCAGCATTGTTGGTTCACAACTGTTTGACTTGCCGCTTGGGATACTTATCGCGGCTTTAAACATCCCGTTTGTCTGGCTGGGATATAAGCAAATCGGGAAAAGCTTTGCGTTATTATCGATTATCGGAATCGCATCACTTGCAGCAGGTACAAGTTTTATGCACCACACTCCGGCTATAATCGAAGGGGACACCTTGTTAGTCACTGTTGTCGGAGGGATCATCCTTGGTTTTGGAATGGGGCTGGCGCTGCGTAATGGCGGAGCATTGGACGGAATTGATATGCTTGCTGTGCTGTTATCGCGCAAATTGCCATTTGGAACGAGCGATCTCATTCTATTCTTTAACCTTTTTGTGTTTATTTTTGTTTCCGCTGTATTTGGCTTGCAAGGGGCATTGCTATCAGTCATCGCCTACTACATTGCGTCCAAAGTCATTCATGTTGTCGAGGAGGGGTTAAGCGGTTCTAAAACCTTTCAAATTATTACAACAGAACCTGAGTTGATGGTGGAGACAATTCGTGATCAATTGGGCCGAAGTGCTACATATAAAGAAGCTTACGGTGGTTTTTCCCACGAAAAGTTTAAAGAAATTACATGTGTCATCAATCGCTTAGAAGACACCAAATTAAAGGAAATCATTAATGAAGTTGATAAAAATGCTTTTGTCACTGTATATGACGTAGCTGAAGTTAAGGGCAGTAATTTTAGAAAGCCTAATATTCATTAATTAGGGATTTCCTAAGAAAAAACATACCAAATCTTGTTGGTATGTTTTTTTATATCATGTGGGTTTCCGGACAATTTGCTAATGCTGGACAGGCATGTGCCAGGGCAAAGATATACGGTTCTTACTCAATTTATTAAGAGTACTTTTTTGCCGATCTTTGCCGATTTCCGAACGGCGTCTAACAACCGGTGCAGTTTGACAGCGTCATGAAAGTTTGGGGTTTGGCTTTTATGTTCAAATATATCTTCCGCCAAAATAGTATAGGCAGTTTCAACATAGCCTTTTG
This sequence comes from Bacillus sp. GM2, assembly GCF_056155945.1. Lineage (NCBI taxonomy): Bacteria > Bacillati > Bacillota > Bacilli > Caryophanales > Bacillaceae > Bacillus > Bacillus sp. GM2. The sequence goes on along the minus strand of NZ_JBRKSZ010000008.1, from coordinate 352,700 downwards.
CACCATTATCCTTCACTGGGGATATTTTCACTTCTTCAGAATAAACATCTTCAGCATTTAACAAATCATGAGGATGCGTAATCTTTTTGACTTTGAGATTGCCAAATTGTACGTGTCCTGAGGAATGATGCTGTGTTAAACGCAAAACACCTTTTTCCCCTCTAATCTCTAATTGAAAAGCTGGATAAACTCCGCCCTGAATATGGACAGAGGCCGAAGCGCCATTAACGAGCGTCCCCTGGATTAAAATTTGGTCAGCTGTGTTTTTTGGTATCTTTATCCCTGTTTCTTGTATGACGGCTTCTGTATAATGGCTGTTCATTGCAGCTGATAGTTCTTTAAAATCACCCAGGATATAACAAAGAACATCAAGCGAGTGACCACCGTTGATTGTAAGAAGGTTCGCCCCATTTTCTCTTTTTAAAAGGTAACTGCTTTTTTCATCTGTTATTCCTCCCTTTCCTTGTGTTGCTACCTGCATCGTGCAGGAGATGACTTTGCCGATCTCCCCCTCTTTGATTGCCCGCTTTAAATAATTGACTTCTGGAGATTGCCTTCCCTGTAATCCAATCGCATGATGAATGTTTGCGTCATCTGCCAATTTTGCCAGTTTTTCAGCCTGCACAGTATCTATGCCTAAAGGCCATTCACAATATATATGTTTATTTTCTTCTATGGCTGCAAGCGAAGCTTCATAATGGAAAGGAACCTTTATACTAACGACTACCAAATCAACATCTTTTGATTGCGCTAATTCCTTATAATCTGTAAAAGCAGAGGAAGCCTTAAGCATCATAGCACTTTTTTTTGCGGTTTCCATTTTTGATGTTCCAATCGCCGTTATTTGATAAAAAGGATTTTCCTTCAATACCGGAATATGTGTTTGACTAGCCCATTGATTATTCAAAGATCCGCCTATAATCCCTACTTTTATCACGTCGTTCTTCATTAGCTATCCCTCCAAAACTCTTTAAACCGAGTATAATTAAAATTAGAGATCATTTTAAATGTTAAGTTATGATGGTTATATCACTTTTTTTGATGGGAGTTGAAATATGAATGGATATTGAAAACATGAAAGCTTTTGTTTCAGTGGCGGAATTAAAAAGCATATCTGCTGCTGCAATTAAACTGAATCACCTTCAATCCAATATGACTGCAAAAATAAAAAAAATCGAAACTCATTATCATCAACAACTGTTTGTCAGAAATTCAAAAGGAGTAAAACTAACGAAAGAGGGAGAAAAATTATATCATCAATACAAGAAAATATTGTTCGTTTGGGAAGAAACCGAAAACATCATGAAAAAACACGATGAAAAACTCCGTATTGGCACGATGATATCTGTCGGTGGAACTCAATTCTCAAGTGCGTTAAATAAACTTTATCATACATATCCTGATTTATCGGTAACATTAAAAACAGGTTCAACAGAATATATTGAAAATCAAGTTCTTCTTGGAAAAATTGATGTTGCTTATACGATTGGATCGCTAAACAATAAAAAAATAAGTTATAAAAAAGTGGGATATGAAGAATTGGTTATCATAGGCCAAGGTATAGATCAATATACGAGATTTGATGATTATATAAGCGGAAAAAACGTACTTGTATTATCAGATAAGTGCTTGTATCTCTCATTATTACGTAATATTTTTAAAGATTTGAACATTCAACAGGGGGAAATCATTGAAGTGGGCGACCCGGAATCCTTAGTGCAATTTGCAATGATGGGTATGGGGATTTCCTTAGTATCAAAGCGCATAGCAAGTCGCTACAATATCCATCATTATTTAGAAGTTCCATCACCTTATAGATACGTCGATTTATATTTCATTACACGACTAAATCATAAATTTACACCTATAGAAAAACAGTTTATTGAATTAAATAACTCGTTTAGCGACATTATTGAAGGAATGTAAGGTTGATAAAAAAGTTACGCTCTCTTCAAAGCCGATTTTCCTTGCACTAAGGAATCGGCTTATTTGCTTATCACATTTTCAGGTATTGGTTTCTTGGTAAAATTGTATATATTTTATCAGTTCTGCGATGCCTTTCAATTGATTTAATAGTTGGTTATTCAAATTTTGTAAAGCCAACTGAAAGGAATGTTCGATTTTGCCATAGTTTTGTGTGTCCAATTCATATAATAAACTCTTCATATTTTCTATATAATAAACGGTTTTTCTCAAGCTGCTGATAACCAGTATTTTACGCAGTTCAGATATTGAAAACATTCTATAGCCGTTTTCTTTATTTCTTTCTGAATGGACTAAACCTTCATGTTCCCAATGACGGATCGCTGAAGTATTCACGCCCGCTATTTTTGCAGCCTCTCCAATATTCATATATTCTTTTAATTTAACATTTTTATATTTAGCAAAATCGGCATTTTGTATCATCGTTAGTATTTCTTCGACCCTCTGTTTCTCCGCTTGAATATGAAATTGCTGTTCATTAACCAGCCAAAGGGCTTCTTCAACTTTTGCATTTTTACTCATTCTCATAACTTCGTAAACAATGGGTATGTCATATCCTTTTAATAAAGCTCTAATGGTGGTAAAAGCTTGGAAGTGTATCGGTGTATAGAAACGGTGATTACTTTTCGTTCTTGGGACAACAGGAATAAGACCTTGTTCTTCATATCTTCTCAAAGTGGTGGTGCTAACCTTTAAGATATTTGCCATTTGTTTAGGGGTGTATGTCTTCATTTACTGTTAGCTCCTTTTTAAAGTAAAACCTTCAAGTGCTACAATAACATACTTCAAACGAATCCCCTATATATAAAGGGCGGGAAGCAGAAATCCGAAAGATTGCATGAATGTTATATGATGATTGTATAAACAGTTCAGGAGTGGTGAAAATGGAAAAAAACATAAAACTGACCGATCAATCAGAGATAAACGTTGGCTTAGCCGGGAACCCCGACTCTCCAGCAATCATGCTTCCCGTTGCTAAAGAATCTGTATATGGACAAGAAGCTGAAAACTTAAAGTTATGGGGAGTAGACCCTGAATCAGGAAAACATTTTGTCGAGGAACTCATGGACAAGTTTCAGGTTTTATATTTCGACTACGAAGGACATCGTCTGCAACAGCCGAATCCAGAGAGCCTCACACCTGAAAGCATAGTGAAAGATCTACTCACAATTGCTAATGAAATGAACGTTAAAAAGTTTAGCTATTATGGATACTCTTGGTTGGCTTTAGTTGGTTTACAATTAGCCATTCGGACAGACAGGTTAGAAAGCTTGATCATGGGTGGGTTTCCGCCAATAGATGGTCCATATAAAGAAATGATGGTAGTGACAAATCAAACATACGAACAAACATTAAGTAAACAACATTCTTCTGTTATTGATGAACAAAACCTTATCAGTCCAGAAAAGGTTGATTGGGATAACATACAAGTAAGAATCGGCACGAATCAAACAAAACAGTTTGTTACAATGTACGAAAATTTGATGGAATTTGATGATCGGAGCATTCAACATAAATTAGAGATTCCGAGATTGGCGTTTGCTGGGGAAAAAGACACAATTGTTTATGGAGAAAACTTCGGCAATGTAACAGTTGATATTATCGGTATACTTCAAAAAAACAAACAAGAATTAGAACACCTTGGATGGGATATAAAAATCTTAAGCGGAAATGATATGGATCACACAAAAGCTATGCAGCCTGTAACGGTTCTGTCATTGATAAAACCCTGGTTGGTTAAAAATTTGAATATAACCCGTTAAATGACAGACCACTTCAAGATAGGGAACTTTGGAGCTGATTTTTTCAAGACTTATTAAGAAATTGGAGAAGGGCGGCTTCTAAGCTTTTTGCCGCCACAAAATCCGAATATCCTTTACTGTTTTTAGCAAGTTTCTTTTGAGAAATAAGAGTTTAAAACATCATAAACAATCGGCAAAGAAGTAAATCCGTCAGTTTCTAAAAAGTGCCCCCCGTGTTGAACTTCGTAAAGCTTAGCGTCAATTTGTTGCGCCAGATCTTTGCTCCATGCAAATGGCACAATTTGATCGTCTCTAGAGGCAATGACAGCACGATGCTTAGCTGACTCAATGATGTTTTGAAAATCAAACGATTCCTCGGTAAATTCATCTAACATCTTTAAATCGGGCAGTGACTTGGCAAAGCCGGAAACGAGCAAGATTCCGCCAAGTGGTTGACGCAATTGCGTTTGTTCCAAAAACCTCAAAACGGCGGCGCACCCCAGGCTGTGTGCAACCAGATAAGTATGTTTATTTAATGTGTGCTTATTTAAAGAGAGCGTATCAAGCCAATCTTTAAGCCTTGGCTGGTGAGGATTAGGCATGTCTAAAATTTCTGCGTGTATTCCGTCTGCAAGCAGACGTTTTTTCAGCCAAGGAAACCAGTGGTTGGTTGAGGAGGCTCTGTAGCCATGAATGATATAAATTTGTTTTGTCATCCTGTTCTCCTTACAAATAATTTTTATTCAGTATAAAATCCCTCCCGTTGGGAAACAAGTACGCACTTTTTAGTAAGTATTTTTTACTCATAAGGCAAACCTTCTCTTTGTCCCCATCTGCACATTTCATCTATGAGAGGGTATAAAGACAGTCCTCTGTCTGATAACGAATACTCCACTCTGAGGGGATTTTGAGAAATCTCCACCCGGTGAATCAGACCGTCAGTTTGCAACTCCTTCAGCTGGGAACTTAACATTTTATGGGTGATTAACGGCATAGCCCGTTTGAGCTCCCCGTATCTCATCGTTTTTTCACACGCCAGCTCATAGAGGATTCTCATTTTCCATTTACCACCTATAAGAGATAAGGTGTATTCAAATGGAGCTTGTTTGCTGCGGCATAAGGTATTCATGGTAATCAAACCTCCTTTTTTAAGATCATAACAAAAATCAATATTGAGCCTGGCTTCAACATGAATAGCAAAAGATTCACTTGTTTTCCTTATTTTGTTGAGGAGATGTGATATGATACAAAAAAAGGGAGCGGATTTCTTCTGAAAAAGGGCGGGAATACTTTTGCGCGAATTTGCACCTCAAGTTTTTCAAACGATAGGGATTATTGGTTTTATTTTAGCTTTTGTCCAGATTCCAATCGGCTGGTTTATCGGATTTTTCTTTTCCGGTTTGTTCTTCATGATGTTGAAATCAAACAATGAAAAATCGGGAACCTTCAATGTGATGGCTGGAGCCGCGTGTTTCTTGTATTCATTTCATTGTTTGTTTACGCAAGTGTTGTGACTGAATATAAAACAAAAATAAAAGCAGGCTGATGTCTGCTTTTATTTTTGTTATCTGTCTAGCCGGCATCCCCACAAACGAAAAGCTGCTGACGTTCTTATGCGTTTTCACCGCTAAGAATCGCAACCGGGCGCGCCCAGCCGGCAGACGCTTTTTCAACTTTTACCGGAAAAGCCATGACGTAAAATCCAGTGGAAGGCAATTGATCAAGGTTGGCGAGCTTTTCAATTTGGCAGTAAGGAATGGTGCTGCCTGAATAATGACCTTCCCAAATAATGGATGGGTCTTTTTCCTGTTCAAAGCGCTTGGCGGTCATGCTGAATGGAGCGTCCCAGCTCCAGGCGTCAGTTCCGACAAGGCGTACGCCGCGCTCCGTTAAAAATAGAGTGGCTTCACGCCCCATCCCGCAGCCGCTGTGCAGGTAATCGTTTTGTCCGTATTTGGCGCCAGCCGACGTATTCACAAGAACAATGTCGCCGGGCGCGAGTTTATGATTGATGCGGTGAAGCTCCTGTTCGATTTCTTCAGGGGTAACGATATGCCCGTCTTTCAAATGTCTGAAATCCAGCTTAACGCCAGGGCCATGAAACCAGTCAAGCGGCACTTCATCAATCGTCATCATCCGCTTGCCGTCGTCTGTAACAGAACGGTAATGATATGGAGCGTCGATATGCGTTCCGGCATGCGTAGACATCTTCACTTTTTCCAGCGACCAGCCTTCTCCCCCGGGAAGATCTTGCGAGGAAAGGCCGGGAAAGCTCTGGACCATTTGTTTAGCTCCTTGCTTATGATCCGCATATTCGATTTCAGGGACAAACCCCGGCGGATCAGACGGTATATCACCTCTTAACGATACCGACAAATCTACAATTTGATTGATTTTCATCTGTTTTCCCCTTTCTGCCTAGGCGGCTGACCATTGAAATTGTAGGCGATCAAGCTGTTATCTTTTTTATTTTACATGATGAGCCATACAAAAAGCCTGCAGAACATTCTGCAGGCGATTCGCATTTTTCTACACTTGCTGTGACTTAGGTTTCCTCAGCTTGTAAATCGCGATCAGCATGATAAACCAAACCGGCGTGACAAATAAGGCAACGCGGGTGTCCTGCGCCAGTGCAAGGACGATGAGGATAAACGTAAGAAAACCGAGAACCACATAATTTGAAAACGGGTAAAGCGGCATCTTGAATTTGTTTGTTTTCGCTAAATCCGGTCTTGTTTTGCGGTATTTCAAATGGCAAATGACGGTGATTCCCCAAATAAAGATGAAGCATATCGTCGAGATGCTTGTAATCAGCGTAAACACTTGTTCAGGCATGATATAGTTCAGCATGATGCCAATCAGAATCACGACCGCTGAGAAAAACAACGCATTGCTCGGCACTTTGCGGGAGGTCAGTTTGGTCATAGCGCCGGGTGCATTATGTTCTTTCGCAAGCGAGTATATCATCCGGCTCGTGCTGAAAACCGCGCTGTTGCTTGCCGAAGCTGCCGATGTCAGCACCACAAAATTGATGATGCTTGCAGCCGCAATGATGCCGACCGCTGCAAAGACTTGGACGAACGGACTCTCATTAGGATTGATGACATTCCACGGATAGATGCTCATGATCACAAGGAGCGCACCGATATAAAAAAGCAAAACACGGACGGGGATATTGTTGATCGCTTTAGGAATGACTTTTTCCGGATCTTTCGTTTCCCCCGCTGTCAGTCCCACAAGTTCGAGGTAGTTTGCGTGGAAGTAGACTGATCCTTCTTTTTGTAACCAGATTTTTATACAATGGTCGTTGTTAATTCATCATATTTGGTTCGGATTAAGAAGCGGGAATGAATCCGTCCGTAAGTATTGTCATACCTGTGTACAATGCTGCAAAATACATATCCGTCTGTTTGGACAGCGTGCTGAGGCAAACCCTTGAAATTGTTGAAGCCATTGTCATCGATGACGGTTCTCGCGATTTCAGCAGAGACATCATTCAAAAGTATGCCGCAAAAGATGACAGAATTATTCCGGCTTTCCGGAAAAACGCAGAAATCGTACCCGGCCTGTTTTTAATGGGAAAGGTTTTGTCATTGAGGGCTTAAAATGCCAAGCTGCTGCGCTCGTTCGCTTTCGTGATACAATATAGGCATTGAGAGAGCATGATGTTTTAGGAGGAACAAAAGCTGAACAAAAGGAAATTTCAACGCAGTCAATCGGTTTTTTCGACAATGCTGATCGTCATCGCGGTGTATGTTCTGTATACCTTGTTTGAAAATTTAATTCTTGATCCGCAATCAACAGCTTTTCTCAGCCATAAATCTCACCTGCGGGACTCCTTTCATCTCCCGGTCTGGCTGAAGGTGATGTATGTTCACGTTGTTGCCGCTTGTTTAGCGATGGCTTCGGGCGCTGTCAACTTCTCCAGCGCCTTGTTGACCAAAAGCCGCAACATCCACCGTTTTAACGGCTGGGTCTACATCGTTTGCGTGATGATTGTAACGCTGTCGTCAGGCTATATGGCACCGCATTCTACCGGAGGGAAGGCCGTCAGCATAGCCTTTAACATGGTGAATATGTATTGGCCTGCCGCCACGGTTATTTCCGTCATCAAAGCCCGGCGAAATCAGTTTAGCAAGCACCGGAATTGGATGATTCGCAGCTATCTATTCTGTTTTACCAATATGTTCATTCATTTGATTACTTTCGTGTGCCATAAAGGACTCGGCCTGATATATGACATCAGCTACACGATAGGCGTTTTCGGAGCGATTGTGCTCTGCATCGCGTTGGCCGAATGGATCATTCGGTTCGCCTTTAAAAAGCCAGCGCAAATTTTTCATGCAAATCACAGGGGCTTTTAAGCCCCTGATCTTTTTCCTGAGGCCTCCATATATTGACTGAAGGGATCAAGGAGGCGAGTATTCTCATTGAATACGGGAAAGGATCGTGAAGCCGTTTTGTTTTTGCTTGAGCTGTTTGATTCAGCTCATAGAGTAACAGAAAAAGTGATCTGGCTCACAGTTTTCATCACGCACCTCATGTAAAGTAAATGATAGTTTTTTTGCCGGCGAAAATAAAGAAAAACAGGGGATGAGTCAACCGATGAAAAGAACAGATTTGCCTTTAGTGTATTCGTGCTCCGGGTGTTCCTCGGCCGCGCAAACGGCCAACATGATTGCCATTAAAATGGATCGGGAGAAAACGGCCGAAATGTCGTGCATTGCCGGAGTCGGCGGCGATGTGAAACCGCTTGTCAATACAGCAAAATCCGGGCGGGATATCATTGCGATTGACGGCTGCCCTTTATGCTGCGTCAAGAGCTGTTTAGCTAAGCATGATGTTCAGCCAAAACATCATTTTGTATTATCGGATTTTAACGTGCCGAAGAAAAAAGGAGCAGATCCCGACCCTGTCCTTTATATGAATGCGTATGAACAAATTTTGCAGCTCTTAAAATGCTAGGCCTTTTGGAAATGTTTATTTAGGGTGCTGTTTAGAGTATCAATGAACGAATGCAATTGATTTGAAAATCGAATGCCGATTACAGGCCATACGCTTCCTGCGAACGGCGGATTGATTAAAAATACCGAGGGTTTCATCCCTTGGTATTTTTGTTGTTAAATCTTCTAAAAACCATGTCCAGCCTTTCGGCAAATTCCTCCGGGTATAAAACGCATCCCACATGATTGCCTGGAAAATCGACCACTTTCGTTTTCAAATGACCAGCCAATGCTTCTGCATACTTGTACGGGAGACAGCCTTTTGAATCAATGCCGCCGGCAGGTACGACTGTAACTGATGAAGCTTTAAGCCTGCCGATGTCAGGTGAATATTCTCTTAAACCCGGCACCTCGGACAGGATAAAATAGTCAATGTTGGCCCTGAGCTGCTCCGTCCGGGATTTTGGACGCTCCGGCTGGGCTGTGGACGTAATGCCCATCGCTTTCGCGAATGCTTCTAAAGCCTGTAATCCGCTTCGTTTGTATTGTTTTTCAAGGTTCTCCAAGCTTTCGAACCCTTTGGTGCGGTCACTGCCGGCCAACAATTGCGGAATCGGAGGCTCGTGTGCGACCAACATGCGAATTTGTTCAGGATGGCGGATGGCAAGATCAAGGCCGATGACCGCGCCGGAGCTGCAGCCGAATACATAGGCCGGTTCATCCGTCAGAGCGGCCAGCAGCCGGCTCGCATCATCGCCGTGTACGGAAACCTGGTACTTTTCGTTCGGATCTTCCAGCCTGCTGCGGGAATGCCCGCGGCGGTCGTATGTGACGACCGTGTAACGGTCGGATAGGCGGTCTGTAATCGGGTATGATTCTGCATCGCCATTGCCCCCGTGAATCATAAGCAAGACAGGCCCCGAGCCGCGCACTTCGTAGTAGAGCTTTGCTCCGAGTACTTCCAATACACCGTGTTTCATGACAATATTCTCCTCTCGTTGCATGATCACTTTTACATTACATGACGGAGAAAGCATAGAAAATGCAGAAAATAGCTAATAAACAAACTCGCCATATTAAAAAGCACCGATCACAAGGATCAGTGCTCCAGTTTATTTTGTGTAAACGATTTTTTTCATCGTTTCGATGGAAAGATGATGTTCCGCTGCTAAGTGCTCAATCGTTTCGCCATTTTTAAAGGCCTTTTTTATCGCAGTGTTGCGATCATCGATCAGCTTTCTTGCTCCTGAACGTGCACCCCATTTTTTGTAGGCGGATTCAGTCTTGGGAATATAGATCGTTTCCCCTTGAACATACTTTTGAATTTCCGATATCAGCTTTTCAGGTAGTACAGCGGCAGCCTTTACGTATGCCATGTTTGCCAGCTCCTTATTCCTTTGATTGCAAAATAAGGGGCAAAGCCGATTGCCAGAAAAGCTTACTCTCAGGCGATTTTATTTGTCCACCCCATGCAAAGTATCGCCTTTTCCGATAACAGGCTTTGCATGAGACGCTGCATGATCCGGCATTCTGATGCTTGCCATGTGATCACCTCCTTCGAATTTGCTATTCATTATAAATGAAATCGAGATTGGCGGCACTTGATGATAAAATATTTTTAAAAAGAATGACCAGTCCGCAAACTATTTTTCACGCTCCCGCGTCTATCCTAATGTAACAGCCGTATATACGTATATTCGAAAAAGGAGTTCTTTATTGCAATGAAGAAACAAGCAGCCAGAGCGTCTCTTGTCGCTTGCATAACAGACCGGAAAGAAGACTTTTACCGGCTGGCGTACAGCTATGTGAAAAATCAAGAAGACGCCTTAGATATTGTCCAGGAATCAATCAAAAAAGCGCTCGATTCCGTCGATTCTGTTCGCAATCCGGATACGATCAAAAGCTGGTTTTACAAAATTTTGGTGCGGACGGCAATCGATTTTTTGCGCAAACGGAAAAAACTAAAGGTTATGGATGATCAAACGATCGAATTTTTAAGCAAGGGCAAGGAAGATATCTACCGGGATACAGACCTTCATGAGGCGCTTGACGAGTTGCCGCATCCCTACCACACCATTATTGTTCTGCGATTTTTTGAGGATCTCAAACTGGAAGAGATTGCGGAAATCACAGGCGAAAATTTGAATACGATCAAAACGCGCCTTTACAGAGGATTGAAGCTTATGCGCATCCAATTGACGAAGGAGGATCTTTCTTAATGGAAAAGAAATTGGAACAGCTGAGAAAAGCATATCAAAACGTCCCCATTCCGAAGGAACTGGATCAGGTTGTCGAAACTGCGCTTCAGCATAAACCGAAGAAGAAGAGAAGGCTGGTGGTATGGCCTGCATCAACGCTTGTCGCGGCGGCTGTACTATTGGCTGCCGTCGTGAATATCAATCCCGGAGCAGCCCAGGCCATGTCGCGTTTACCCGTCATCGGCAAGGTCGTTAAGGCCATCACATTCACCGAGATCAAACAGAAAGATGGAGAATCGAGTATTGACGTGAAAACACCGGCTCTGTCCGGCTTGAATAACCGGGAGCTTGAAAATGGCATTAACGAGAAATATGTAAAGGAAAGCCGTCAGCTTTACCGGGAATTCATGAAGGAGACGTCCCGGAATAAAAAAGGGCATCTCAGCATCTACAGCGATTATGAGACAGTCACGGATACGAAGGATTTGATTTCGATTCGGCGAAGCGTCGAAAGAACGGAAGCGTCCAGCTATACCGAACGGCGCTATATCACCATTGACAAAAAGAATGAAATTCTGCTTACCTTGAAGAGTTTGTTTAAAGACGACCGGTATATTACGGCCATCAGCGAAAACATTAAAGAACAAATGAAACAGCAAATGAAAGATGATCCTGATAAAATATATTGGATCAATGACGAGGAAGTCGAGCCATTCAAACGAATCAAGGCCGACCAAAATTTTTATATTACAGAGAATCATAAACTCGTGATTTCATTTGACGATTATGAAGTCGCACCCGGATATATGGGCGCGGTAGAGTTTGAAATTCCGACTAAGGCGATTTCGAGCCTGCTGATCGGCGACCGCTACATCCGCTAGTCAAAAAATCCATGATTCGCTGAAATCATGGATTTTTTACTTTTTACAACTTTGTAACACCATATTCAGCTTGAAACTTTTATACTAGAGAGACGGCATCATTCAGGGTAGATAAAAATGACGATTTTTTGAAACAAAAAACGGTCCTGACTTCGTCTATAATATCGGAGCCGTAAAAGGCGCGAAACATAAAGAAGAACCGTACGTACATATCATTGGAGGAATACCATGCGAGATCAGACACAACAACACCGTTACATACCGGGGTTAGACGGGCTTCGGGCTTTTGCCGTTTTGGCGGTTATCGCTTACCACCTCAACATGAGCTGGGCCGACGGAGGCTTTATTGGCGTTGATATCTTTTTTGTTTTATCAGGATATTTGATTACATCGATTATCCTGCCGGCGTATGGAAATGACATTTCCCTCACATTCAGAGATTTTTGGGTGCGCCGGATACGGCGGCTGCTTCCAGCGGCGACGCTCATGATTTTCGCAACCGTCATATGGGTCGCTTTGTTTAACAGAGAGCTGATGCATACCGTGCGGGGAGATGCGATCTCCTCTCTTTTATATGTCAGCAATTGGTGGTTTATCTTTCACGACCTCTCATATTTTGATAGTTTCGGATCGCCGTCTCCTTTAAAAAACTTGTGGTCACTGGCGATTGAAGAACAGTTTTATTTCATCTGGCCGATCATTTTGCTGTTGGGCATCTACATATTTAAAAAGCGGGAGAGGCTGGCTGCGGCGGTTGTGCTGTGTGCGCTTTGTTCAGCCGTATGGATGAGCATCTTGTACGTCCCTGGCGGCGATCCGAGCCGCGTATATTACGGGACTGATACGCGCGCCTTCGAGCTGTTGATCGGATGCGCATTAGCCCTTGTGTGGCCGATGAAAAGACTATCTGGGAACAGGCTCCCAAGCAGCCTGAAGCACGCGTTGCACGGAACTGAGCTTGCCGCTTTCGCGCTGCTTATGATGAGCATTTATTTTGTCGATGAATTCAGCCCGTTTCTCTATCATGGCGGAATGCTTCTGATCAGCATAATCGCAGCGATTTTGATTGCATGCGTCAGTCATCCGAGCAGCTTCTTGGGCTTTGTCCTTTCCGTGAAGCCGCTGCGCTGGATCGGGAAAAGGTCGTACGGCATTTATCTTTGGCACTATCCCGTCATCGTGCTGAGCACACCTGTTCAAGAGATTGGAAATCCGGTGTTCTGGCATGTTGCGATTAAGGTCGCTGTTACGTTTATTCTGGCGGAACTTTCGTATCGCTTTATCGAGAAGCCAATCCGACAAGACGGTTTTAAACCGTTTGTCAGCCGGGTTTTTCTGGATAAGATCACGGAATGGAAAACCGCTTCCGTTCCCAGCAAAATATCAATCGGACTGATGTTTGCCGCACTCCTCATTTTTGCAGGAGGCCTGTCGGGATTGGCCGACGAAAAGAAACAGCCGCAACAGGCCTATTCCAAATCTTATGAGGAAACAAGCGCCTCAGCGGATCAGCCGGCTGACAAAAGTGAAGAACGGAAGGATGATAAGAAAGCACAAGCTGAAAGCGGGAAAGATGATGAAACTAAAAGCCGGCAGAAAGCCGGCGGGGATGAATCGTCAAATACAAAAGATGAGCAGTCTGCGGAAAAAGAGCCTGATCATATCGAGAAAGAGGTATTGGCTGTCGGGGATTCGGTCATGCTTGACATTGCTTCCAGCCTGCGTAAGAAAATTCCGGGAATCACAATCGACGGTCAGGTTGGAAGGCAAGTGAGGGAAGCGCTTCAATTGACATCAACCTACGCTTCCTTTAATCATTCGGACAAAGCCGTCGTGATTGAACTGGGAACAAACGGCTATTTTACGGACAGTCAGATGGACGCTTTGCTTGATGCGTTCTCAAACGCTGATGTCTATCTCGTGAACACGCGCGTCCCCCGTCAGTGGGAGAGCAAGGTGAATGAATCGCTTCGGAAGCAAGCGGACAGCCGTCAAAACGTGACATTGGTCGATTGGCATACTGAAGCCCTGAAACATCCCGAATATTTCACCGCTGACGGCGTACACCTGATGCCGAAAGGGACCGAAGCTTTGGCATCGCTTATCGTCAAAGCGATGAAATAATGCTTAAACATAAAAAGAGGCTGTTATTTCTTGAATTTCGTGATAAATCTAATCAAATAAGGTGTTTTTAAAGTTTCTTTTACTAGTTTGTTATGATGTTTTGTAAAATTTTTTATTTGTTTTCTTCTATGGGGAACCATTAACAAAGGTAATCTATCTTTGCGAAACCATCCGATTTTTGCTGTTTCTGGCCCTTGTTTAATGGGTTCCCCACCTAGTAATTTTCCTGAATAGATGTACTGTATGTCATGATATTGCGGTTGATCGTACTCTCCTATTTTGCACATAATAGAAATACGGTAGCCTGTTTCTTCTTCCATTTCCCTCATGGCGCATGTTTCCGGCTGCTCGTGCTTTTCCATTCTGCCTCCTGGCAAGTCCCAGACAGGATAATCTTTTCTTTTAACCAGAAGTATTTTTCCTTTGCTATTTTCCACAATTGTAAAGCAACCTACAGTGTTTACTGCATTCAAGTTAAGATAACTCCTTCCTGTGTTTCACTTCAATTATAAATCATCTGACCGATTCGATCTCCGATCTTAACCGGTCATGAGCAATCCTCTTTCACAGCCAAAAAAATATGTTACAATATACAAATGTTTTGCGATCCTCCAGTTTATTTCATGATGAAACAATATATTTTACTAGCTTGAAAGAAAGGTTTGATACTATGCTCCATAATCCAACAGGAAAGGAACGCCTTGCATTGGCTTTTCTGCTCGGCATGCTTGCGATACTGGGCCCGCTGAATATCGATATGTATTTGCCAAGCTTTCCCGAAATTGCCGATGATTTATCAGCTGGAGCCTCGCTCGTACAGCTAAGCTTAACAGCGTGTTTGATCGGGCTTACGTTTGGTCAGCTCGTTATTGGGCCGGTCAGTGATGCACAAGGAAGACGGAAGCCCTTATTAATATCCATCTTTTTATTTGCGTTGTCTTCTTTGTTTTGCGCGCTTTCCCCGAACATTATTATGCTGGTCATTGGTCGTTTTTTACAGGGTTTTACCGCTTCGGCGGGAATTGTGCTGTCGCGCGCCATTGTACGGGACGTGTTTACAGGCAGAGAGCTTTCTAAATTTTTCTCGCTTTTAATGGTGATCACCGCGGTTGCGCCAATGGTCGCACCAATGACGGGGGGAGCCATCTTGCTTTTGCCGTTCGCTACTTGGCATACGATTTTTTATACTCTGTCATTGATCGGATTGTTCCTAGTGCTCGTTATCTCAATGAAATTGACTGAAACATTGCCGCCTGAAAAACGGATTCCAAGCTCAATCGGTTCGTCTCTCAAAACGATGGGAAGCTTGTTGAAGGACCGGTCTTTCATCGGCTATGCGCTGACTGTCGGTTTCATTCACGGAGGCAGCTTTGCATACGTGTCCGGAACCCCTTTTGTATATCAGGACATCTATGGGGTTTCTCCTCAAGTGTTCAGCGTGCTGTTCGGCATTAACGGCCTCGCCATTATTTCGGGAAGCTTTATCATCGGGCGTTTCGGGGGAATCATTCATGAGAGGAAGCTCTTGCGGATCGCGGTTATTACCGCTGTCATCGCGACATCCGTTCTCCTGACGATGACGATTTTGAAAGGACCGCTTGCAGCGATTGTCATTTCCATCTTTATCTACATGATAACCATCGGAATGACGTTGACAAGCACATTTACGCTGGCGATGGAAAACCAGGGACACCGTGCGGGCAGTGCAAGCGCGATGCTCGGCATGCTTCCGCTTCTGCTCGGTTCGATCGTTTCGCCTCTCGTTGGAATGAATGAAACAACGGCCGTTCCAATGGGTGCGATCATGTTTATTACAGCTGTGATCGGATCTTTCACTTTTTTTGCCTTAACACGGGAAAGGCAGGGGGAGCGGTAAAGATAAGGACGGAATCACTTGATTCCGTCCTTTTGTTGTTATAGAGAAGCCCGGAGAATGGCGAGTACGTCATCTTTGTTTAGTTTTTGGAAATTGGCGAAGCCGCCGTGCTCGATTTCTTTAGCGGCGATGTCTGCGATCAGATCGAGCTTTTCTTCGCCGATGCCGTAGTCGGCAAGGCGGGAAGGAGCGCCAAGGCTTGTCCAGAACGCGGACAGCTTATCGATTCCTTCAAGCGCGATGTCTTTATCGGTTTTGCCTTCTGTGTCAATGTCAAACATGTTCAGCATAAGGGCTTTGAAGCGGCTGACATTCGTATCAAGCGTATATCTCATCCAGTTCGGGAACAAGATCGCAAGGCCGCCCGCATGCGGAATGTCGTAAACGGCCGAAACGGCGTGCTCCATTGTATGGGAAGCCCAATCGCCGAAATAGCCCATTTGCAGCGTGCCATTCAAAGCGATTGTGCCTGCGTATAAAATGGTTTCCCGGTGCTCATAGTTTTGCAGGTCTTCCAACAGCTTCGGTGCCGTTTCGATGACCGTCTGCAAAACGGAAAAGCACATTCTGTCCTGAAGCGGCGTGTTTTTGACATTATGAAAATATTGTTCAAACACATGGCTCATCATATCAACAATGCCGTAAACCGTTTGGTTTTCCGGGACGCTGAACGTATTTTCAGGGTCTAAAATGGAGAACTTCGGATGCGTGACATCGCTTCCCCATACATATTTTTCATTCGTTTCCCAGTTTGTAATGACGGAATCGGGGTTCATTTCAGATCCGGTTGCAGCTAAGGTTAAAATCGTACCGAACGGCAGGGCGTCTTTTGCTGTCGTTTTTTTGCTGAAGATATCCCAAGGGTCGCCGTCGTATTTTGCTCCGGCAGCAATCGCTTTTGTGCAGTCGATGACGCTTCCTCCGCCGACAGCGAGGAGAAAATCGATTTCATGCCGGGCACACAATTCGATCCCTTTTTTAACCGTAGCAAGACGCGGATTTGGTTCTACTCCGGAAAGCTCGTGCATGTCAGCGCCTTCTTCTTTCAACACGCGCGTAACTTCGTCATATAGACCGTTCTTTTTAATACTGCCGCCTCCATAAACAAGCAATACATTTTTTCCGTATTCCTTTAATTCTTTTCTTAACTGTTCAAGCTGGCCTTTTCCGAAGATCAATTTCGTTGGATTGTAATAGCTGAAATTTTCCATTGATGAACAAACCTCCTATGGTATATGTAAAAACAGTTTTCTACTATAACATATTGAATCGTATAGAAAAAGAGGCCGTGTTCTTACAAAGGACAGGGTCAAATTGTACAGAGGGGAGGAAGCACACACCTGATTTACTGCATAAAAAAGCTTGCCGACTTTGCCGGCAAGCTGAGGAGGCCGTTCTGTCTTCAGGTTAAAACCTATACTGAGACGTCCGCCGATTCGTTGATAGAGATGACCATTGAGACAGCGGTTCCGTCATCCGGCGCACTCTCGATATTCAGTTCGCTCCCGCAGAAGTGCTTCAGTCTTCGGTTGATATTTTTCATACCGACGCTATGAGTGAAATGAGAGGAAAAGATATCGTGTTGTTTTTCCGGCGGCATGCCGATTCCATTGTCCTCTATCTTGATATAATAGCGGTTTTCGCTTTCTTTTTTTGCCGTCAGCTTGATCCAGCCTCCGCCTCTTTTTTTGCTGATGCCGTGGTGGACGGCATTTTCGACAAGAGGCTGAATCATTAATGGCGGAAGGGCAAAGTCAATGTCTTCGTCAATATCGTAAATGACGTCCAGCCGATCGCCGAAGCGCGTTTTTTCAATAGAAAGATACGAATTCACAATCGACAGTTCATGTTTGAAAGAACTCATCCCTGATGTATTTTGAAAATCAAAACTCATTCTTAAGTAGTTTGTAAAATCAGCCGTTACTTCGCGCGCTTTTTCAATATCCAAATGACTGAGCGCGATAATTGTATTTAATACGTTGAAAAGAAAGTGCGGCTTGATCTGCGACTGGAGGAATGCCATCTCCATATTGGTCGCTTGGGCTGCCGTATCTTTCATCATGATCAGGTTTTTAACGCGGGCTGCAAATTCAGTGTAGTTGTACGGTTTTTGCAAAATGTCATTTGCCCCGGCGTGAAAAGCCTTGTATTTATCATGATCGATGATGGCTGCCGTAATAATGAGAACCGGAAGTTCCACCATTGTGAATCTTTCACGGATTTTCATAGAGACTTCAAACCCTGTCATATCGGGCATCATCAGATCCAAAATCACCAAGTCAAGCTTTGAACGGGAGGCGACTTCGAGAGCCTCTTTGCCGCTTTTTGCTGCGATGACTTGATAAGGAACGCCTTCAAGCATATCGGCCAAAATTTTTAAGCTTTCAATGTTATCATCGACGATCAGAACAGTTGGAGCATCCATTTTCTTTGAATAATACGGCGTGCTGATTGAAACATCGGGCAAACTCCTGACGGCGTGCTGTTGAGGCATGTTCTCCTTATCGTCAAGAAGCGAGTCATCCTTTGCGACAGGCAGTGTGAAATGAAATGCCGATCCTTTCCCTTCTTCCGATTCTACCCAGATCTCCCCATTTTGAAGCTGAACGAGCTGCCTGACGATGCTTAAACCGAGCCCGGCTCCGTCATCTTTATGGTTTCTTGCTTGTTGAAAAGATTCGAATATCGATTGACGGACGGCCTTTGGTATGCCGACTCCTGTATCCGCTACAGTGATTTTGACCTTCTCTTGGTTGATCCTCTCGGCAGAGAGCGTAATTTGTCCCTCCGGCGTATACTTGATTGCGTTATCTACCAGGTTGGTCATGATTTGCCGGAAGCGGTTTTCGTCAGCTAAGACGAGCGGCAGTCCGGATGGAACCCGGTTTACAATCCGGACCTGTTTATTTTTCGACAACAGCCGATAGAAGCCCATTTCCGTACTGATCGCTGAATGGGTATCGACAGGAACGTCTTGAATCTGCAGCATGCCCTGCTTCATTTTTTCCAAATCGAGAATGTCATTCACCAGGCTGGAGAGCCTGTATCCCATGCGGATGACCAGCTGCAGATTTTCTTTTTCTTCCTCTACCGTCCTTTTGCTTTTCCTTGCCAAAAGGGTCTGGCATATATTAATCATGCTGTTCAGCGGCGTTTTAAATTCATGCGATGTTTTGGCGATAAATTCGTCTTTTAATCGATTCATTCTGAGCAATTTCAAGGATAGGACTTCATTCTCGCGGAATGCGCCTGCGAATTGCTGCGCCATCATCAGAACAGCCGCCAGCAAAGCGATGATTGACGGCACGGCATAGAGCGAATTGAACGAAAAGCCTCTTTTGCCGCTGTAAGCAGAAACGGTCGTTAAAATGACGAATGCGCTCATTGAAATCGCTGCAATCGTAAGATAAAGACTGCCTTTCATTTTCCGAAGGGCAGCAATCGCAAACACATACGTAATATAAATCAAAGTCGTGACGGCAAGAACGGAATGCAATACATATGCGAGACGGTCTGTAAAACCCCATGATATAAAATCAATCAACAAAACCAGTGCAGAAAATGCAGTCGCGCCGATTATCCATTTTTTCGAAACGATTTCTCTGTAAGCGAAATAGAGAAAAACCGCTATACTGACAAGCACCATTGTGGTTGCCCTCATTACGCTTAAAGCCGAGAATGAAACAGACGGAAAGAAAAGAAAGATCATTCGTTCTCGTCCGATTAAAAGCACAATGACTGAAAAAAGAAGACACATCGTGGAAAAAAAGAATAAGTGCTTATCCTTTTTTCGATGCAGGAAAAAGCCGAGAAAGTATAAACCGGTAATGAAGAATGCCGTGATCATGCTGGTTTCATTAAAGAAAGAAATTTTGCTTTGGTGTAAAATGTGCTGCTGCGTTCCGAAGGTAATCGGTTTTTCTATTCCCCATGAAGGTGTTTTTTTGAAGTTCGAAAATTGTACAATCAGCTCGTTGTCCCCGCGGTGAATGTCGAAAAAACTCGTATAAGGCCTGTTTTGAGCCCTGAAATTCGCTTTGCTTGAAGGAGTTCCGCTCTGCCCGATCAATTTGCCGTTGAAATAAATTCGGTTTGCGCTGTTAATAAAAGAGGTGCTGATTCCGAACATCTCATTGTCCTGCTTTGACCGGATCATCAGTCTGTATGTACCGTAATCCACGTTTTCTCCTGAATCGGTAAGTTTGACATTGTTAGGCACAGCGGAATAAATGGGGGCTTTTCCAATGCCTGAATGGATCGCCTTTGGCGAGAGAAGCTGGTTTCGATAGAGTGTCCATTCCCCAGTGAGCGCGATGTTCCCATCTTTCTGAAAATCCCATGTTTCCAGATTGATGATTCCTTGCTTTGCTTCAGGGTAATTCTGATCGGACAGTTGATTGTTAATGAATAAGAAAATAAAAAAGAAGCCGGCATAGCCGAGAATAATCGAAAGGAAAACAAATAGCTTTTTCAATATCAGCACTCCTCATTCAGCCTGCTGCAGTGTTGTCGAATCCATATGAATATTGTACTCTTAAATGTTAATAAACGACAAGAATAAGAAAATGAATCCAACTAAGTAGGGCCATTGACATGATATAATCATTATAATAATTTCCAGATGACTCGATGAAATTGGGGTGGGTGTCGTGAAAGCGTTAATTGTGGATGATGAGGAATTGGCATTGCTTCATTTTAAAAATATGCTTGAACGAACAAATTGTTTTCGATCCATTGAAATGTTTCAAGATCCGGCTGATGTTATGGAGTATCCGGATATTCAGGATATAGACACGGTGTTTCTTGACATTGAAATGCCGGGGATCAACGGGATTGAGCTCGCTGAAGCGATTCAATCGATGAATGAAAACATTCAGGTTGTTTTTATCACGGCCTATAACGATTTTGCCATAAAAGCATTTGAATTAAATGCGATGGATTATTTGCTTAAACCCGTCGATTACGTCCGGCTCGTGAAGACGGTTGAACGGATCAGAGAAAACAGCTTGCTGAAGGCTTCCGCGGAAAACGGCGGAGGAGACTATTTCATTCAATGTTTTGGGAGTTTGCAATTTTACAAAACGGAGAAGGATGTCAAAACATATATACCCGTAAAGTGGAGAACGTCCAAAGCACGCGAAATTTACGCATATTTGCTTCATCATCACGGCCATGTGATCAGCAAAGACGTGTTGATCGACCTGTTCTGGCCTGACCATGATGTCTCTAAAGCGAGCACCCAGCTGTATACGGCGATTTATCAAATCAGAAAGTTAATCGAAAGGCTTCCTTTCAGCCAATCCATCGAGAAGACTGACACCGGATATGTCCTCCGGATTTCCGGTGTGAAAGTGGATGCTGACGAATGGGAAAAGTCGCTGAAAGAGGCTCCTCCAATTCATATGGCGACGATCAACCGGCACATGGAATTGCTGCTTGCATACGAAAACCATTAATTTATGGAACACGGTTATTTGTGGGCCGAACCCGAAAAGACACGGCTTGCCCGGATATGGCTTGGAAAAGCTTATGAACTGGTCGATTTCCTTATTCGTGAAAAAGACTACCGCCGGGCGCTTGATATATGTCTGCAGGTCGAGAAATTCGAACCGTACGATCATAAAATCATCCAATACAAGATGCAGCTGTTTAATAAAACCGGGAATGTAGAAGAAGCGATCAAGGAGTATGAGCGCTACAAACTCATCAAGGACAAAATGAATGAAATGTAAACACGAGGACCGGATCAGCCGGTCTTTTTTTTATGCCATTTTCAGCTTACATGCCGATGTTCAGAAATTGTATAGTTCCATCTCATACAATGTAGTTTGGTTCGGATGATCTCAGCTGACATAAAGCAAAATTCATAGCCGCGATATCTTGATTACCGCCGCTAAACATACAGCAGCGAATTTAAAAGCCTGTCATTCTTCAAATAGAAAAGTATTTTCAGGGATTCATTTTCCAGGCTCAATCGATCCGTACACAAAAACATGATAAAAGGGGAGGAATCACAATTTGAGATCGAAAAAATATTCGTTCAGCCTCAGCAAAAAAAGAGGGCTGAAATCATTTTTGATCACTTGCCTGGCATTGTATTTGATCTTCAGTCAAGTTGTCGGCTTTACGCTGACGGCAGTGGCTGCCGGCACATCAACAGGGAGCAGCGTGTTTTTTGATTCAGTGACAATCAAAAACAGCGAAGATCAAACGGTTGACGGGTCAAAGGGAGACGACCCGGCATTAAAACCGGGTGACAAAGTGACACTCACATACGAGTGGGCGTTAAAAAACGATGAAGAAGCCGGCACCGGAAAAAGCTTCACTGTAGAGGTGCCTAAAAGCTTCGAATTCGCTCAGGATGCCAAGGGAGATGTGAAATCGGCAGATCAGCAGATCATCGGAAGCTATGAGGTGAAAGCGGACAGCAACATTTTGACCGTAACCTTGAACAGCACTGCAGAGGCAAAAGGGTCCATCACTCTGGAAGCAAAGTTTGCCGCTGCTGTGAAAAGCGGTACAAAAACGGTCACCGCTCTCTTTCAACTCGGAGCAGGTAAGACGCAGCAAGCAGTCATCCCTGTAAATACAGGCTCCGAATCGGAAACGGCGAAAAACGATTCTCCGTCATCTGAGGATGATCAGGCAGCAGCGGACGATCAATCAAAATCTTCAGGGGAGCAGGACGAAGAGGAAACGAAGACAAAAGCTGCTGGCACTGAGAGCAGCGATTCAAAACCGGCAGCATCTTCAAGACTAGCGGCAGCCGGGAGCCTTGCGTCCGGAGGTAATCAAATCACCCAAAATATTTTAACCGGCGTGACGCTGACAGATGAACACGGAAAGCCTTATGACAAAAGCAACCGGGCCGACACGAATTCTCCGGCAAAAATTTCAATCACTTGGGACATCCCGGATGAGCTCGGAAAGACGATAAATGACGGCGATCGCTATGAATTTGATCTGCCTGAAGCTTTCATTATGTACAACGATATTACGAATCAGCCATTAAGCTCAGGCGGTATCACGTACGGCTATTTTTCAATTGATACAAAAGGCCATGTTGTGATGACGTTTAATGGTGAAGTGAAAACAGATTCGAAGGTCAAAGGGACGTTATTTGTCAATACGCAGTTCAACGCGCAAAAAATAAAAGGATCGACGACTCAAAAGATTCCCTTCCCGGTGAAATCAGGCACTCCGGAGGTAACGGTTTATTTTAAACCAAACGTAAGCAAAACCATCGATAAATCAGGAATTTTTGATAAAGGCATCAATCCGGGGCAAGTCACATGGACAGTCGACCTCAACAAAAAATTGGATCAAGTCAAAAATGCCAAGTTGACCGAGAACTTTCCGGAGGGGCTGATCTATCGTTCTGTCAAAGTTTATCAACTCGATGTCAACATAGATGGTTCAGTCAGCCAGGGAGATGAAGTTCTTTCAGGCTACACTGTAGACGCAAATGGGAATGTCACATTTGACGGTGAGATAGATTCGGCTTATCGCCTGATCTATGTGACGGACATCGATGACTCCGCAAAGCCGGACGAAGGCGGAAATGCTGCATTTACGAACAAGGCGACATTCGGCGGAGACAATCTGGAACCGGCTTCTGCAGAGGCCTCTGTCACAGCCAAATACGGGAAAATGATCGAAAAATCGTCGACAGGTTATAAAAGCGATTCACAGACTTTCAGCTGGACGATTTTATATAACTATGGTGAGAAGAAGATTGACGAATCCAAGGCGAGCATAACAGACTCGTTTGGTTCCGCTAATTTGCAGCTTGTTTCAGATTCCTTGAAGGTGATTCCGATTACCTTCAATCAGAACGGAAGTGAACAGGCGGGAACGCCTCTAACGGAAGGCAAAGACTATACGCTCTCCGATAATGGAAGCGGGTTTGAAATCAAATTTAACCAAAATGTTACCGGAGCTTACAAAATCACATATCAAACCGAGGTCAAACAGCGGAGTGATCATCGATAAATCGACAACGTATACGAACAACGCAGTGACTGGAACAGGGGAATCAAAGAAAGCTTCAGGTACAGCCATTCAACAGAATTTGATAAAAGGCTATTCAAACATTGATTACAAGAATAAAACGGTCGATTGGACGATCGCAATCAACAAAAACAACTACACGATGAACAATTGGAAGTTGGATGATAATTTCGAAAGCGGCGGGCTCGCGCTCCTCGACGGATCATTCCGTCTTCAGGATGTGACGAATAACAAAACGCTTCAAGAAGGCAAAGACTATACATTGACAATAAAACCGGATCATGAAGGTTTTCTTCTGGAACTCATCGGAGATTATGCAACAACAAACAGCCAATTTAAGATCACTTATACGACGAATATGAATGCCGACTTTTCAAACGAAAATGTCAAAAACACGGCTGAATCAACCTGGACTGATCACAGCAGCACTGAACGCAAAAATAAGGAAACGAGCAGTTTTACACCGAATCGCCAGACATCCCACAACGGTTTCAAAAACGGCTCATATAACGCGGTTTCAAAAGAAATCACGTGGAAAATCGGCATCAACTATAATGGTGAGCCGTCAAAGAATCCTTATGTTAAAGATGCTTTAGCAGATGACCAGCAATTTGTTAAAGGTTCAGTGGTCGTCAAGAGCTATGCAGTCAATAAAGACGGTTCCATCACAGAAGGAGACATCCTGCCCGCTTCACAATATGATGTGGAGGAGCCGTCGGCTGACAATAAACAAACGCTGACTGTCCATTTGAAAACGGACGATTCCGTCCCGTATCTTATTGTATTTAAAACTTCGCTTAAAGGGCAGGTCATTAAGCGTGACCCTTACACCAACAAGGCGACGTATTATAATGCCGGATACTCAGAGCGTGAGTTGACGGCATCCGTTTCGGTCGCCGACGGAGGAAGCCTCGTTTTCAAAGGAGGCAAACAAAACGGAGGTTATGTCGATTGGAGTATTAATGTCAATGCGAGCCAGTCGGTATTGGAGGATGTAAAAGTCACCGATACTCCGGATACCAACCAAATTTTAGCTGAAGATTCTTTTAAAGTTTATCAAGCTAAATACGATGAAAAAGGTGCAGTCAAAGACAGCGGAGGAAATCTTGTCCCGGATGATGTTCAGCTTCAAAAAGGCGAAGACTATACACTGGACATCAAGACCGACAATGCAACCGGTGAACAATCATTTGTCCTGAAATTTACAGGTGATTACAAAAAAATCGACCGCGCCTATGTGATTCAATACCAATCATTAATCAATATTGCCGGCACGAGCGGTCATGTTCACAACAAAGTGTCGATTTCGGGAACGAATGTTCAGGAACAAACCCAGGAAAACAACAGCTCGGTCTTTGTTGCCGTTTCAAGCGGCGGCGGTTCAGGCTCAGGTGAAAGAGGCAGCTTGACAATCCTTAAAACGGGGGAAGGCGGCACACCGCTTTCTGGAGCAGATTTTCAATTGCGGACAAAAGCGGCTTCTGCGGACAGGAACGACTGACGACGACGGCAAGCTGACATTCGGTAATATCCGCTACGGGACTTACATTTTAAAAGAAATCAAGCCGCCTGACGGATATACGATCAGCGAGGCTTATGCAGACGGGGTCTCCGTTGAGATTAACAGCAGCTCTTCCAGTGCCGGAGCGCTTTACAAAGTCGTGAATGAAAAGAATAAGGTGACGCTTATCAAACAAGACGAACAAAAGAATCCTTTGGAAGGAGCCGTGTTCAAGCTGGAGAAAAAATCCGGCGATGGCACCTTTACAACAATACGTACGAGTATTAAGAGCAATGAAAACGGAAAAGTAGAAATCAACGGTTTACCGCCCGGCAATTATCGTTTGCTGGAAACGAAAGCTCCAGAAGGATATCTCTTAAATACAAAAGAAATCAGCTTCTCCGTCAAAACGAATGATAAGAATCAAGTACCTGACGTTGATTTAGGAACATTGATCAACTATAAAGGCAGAGCACATTTAACGAAAGAAGATGCAGAAGGCCGTCAATTAGAGGGGGCTGAATTCAAGCTCATTGATCATGAAGGCAAAATCGTTCATGAAAAGCTCACCTCAGATCAAGACGGGAAAATCGCAGTATCTGATCTTGCGCCTGGCCGCTATGCCTTTGTTGAAACCAAAGCCCCCGAGGGCTATGTGATAAACAGCAAGGCAATCGAGTTTACCATATCTGAATCGGCAAAAGAAAAACCGGAATCCGTGGACGCAGGCAAAGCCGTCAACTATAAAGGTTCGGTTTATTTGACAAAAGAGGATGCGGAAGGCCGTACGCTGAAGGGCGCTGAGTTTAAGATCGTTGATCATGAAGGCAAAACCGTTCATGAAAAGCTCACTTCCGATGAAGACGGAAAAATCGCAGTTTCAGGCCTGGCGCCTGGGCGCTATGCTTTCGTGGAAACGAAGGCGCCCGAGGGCTTTATGTTAAACAACGATCAAATAGAATTCACCATCCCGGGCTCAGCTGAAGGGAAACCGGAGCCGGTTGATGCAGGCGCCGCTGTTAATTATAAAGGCTCGGTTCATTTAACAAAAGAAGATGCGGAAGGCCACAAGCTTGAAGGAGCCGTTTTTAAGATCGCAGATCAAAACGGGAATACCGTACAGGAGGAACTGGTCTCAGATCGAAATGGAACTGTTACGGCTTCAGGCCTGGCGCCTGGGCGCTATGCTTTCGTAGAAACGAAAGCGCCTGATGGATTTGTATTGAACAGCGGGAAAATAGAGTTTGTCATCCCGGATGCCGCTGAAGGAAAACCTGCCCATGTAGATGCGGGTAAAGCCATCAACTACAAAGGTTCGGTTTATTTGCAGAAAGAAGATGAAGACGGCAATGGATTAGAAGGAGCCGTGTTTAAAATCATTGACAGCGAAGGCAAAACGGTCAAAGACGATTTGATCTCTAAAGAAGGCGGCAAAATCGAGGCTGGCGATTTGGCGCCGGGAAGCTATCAATTTGTTGAAAAACATGCGCCTGACGGTTACCTGCTGTCAACAGATCCGATCCCATTTTCCATTACCGGGAAACACGAAGGTGAGCCGAAACAGGTTAAACTGACGGCTCTCAACAAGAAAAACAGCGTTGTGCTCACAAAAGTCGGCCAGGATGACAAGAGCGCCGGACTTCAGGGAGCGCAGTTCGATTTGACAGATGAAACCGGCAAGGTGCTGAAAACCGGTTTGGCAACAGACGCAGACGGCCGGATCACAGTGTACGGTCTTAAGCCCGGTAACTACCAATTTGTCGAAACAAAAGCGCCTAAGCATTATCAATTGGATAAGACGCCAATATCGTTCACAGTCAAAAATACTGATACAAAGCCAATTGAAATGACTGCAGAGAATCAATTGACACCGGGCGATGCGAAACTGACGAAAGTGGACCGCAACGATAAAAAAGCTGTGTTGAAAGGAGCAGAATTCAAGCTGCTCGATGCCGATGGAAAGCCTGTTAAAGCCGCAGGCAACGGGAAAAAGCTGCCGGCAGTCTGGACTACAGATCAAAACGGTCAATTTATTGCGGAAGGTTTGGCACCTGGGCGCTATCAATTTGTCGAAACGAAGGCGCCTGACGGTTATAAGTTGGATGAAACGCCGATTCCTTTTGAAATTAAAAAAGGACAGTCAAAACCGGTCGAGATCACAGCATCCAATGAAAAGCTGAAAACGCCGGCTGTTGACAAAGGCACATCGAACCCGAATTCGGGAGACCCTAAAACAGATAACAAAGGCACACCGGACCGAAATTCGAACGGAGATCCTAAAGGCCATTTGAAAGATACGCTTCCGAAAACCGGTGATAGAGACAGCATCATTCCGATCATGATCGGCATCCTGCTGATTCTGTCTGGAGGAGTCTTCGCTTTCTACACAAGAAAGAAACAAAGAAAGGCGTAAACGAATCATTTATGCACCTGATCATGAAACCGGTCAGGTGCTTTTTTGAAAAACGGCATTCGTTCAATTGACATAAAGGTTAGAAAGGACTGTGGGACATGTATAAAAAAATGATCGTTGCCGTACTTGTCATATCAGGTATACTATTCGTCTTGTCTCCTTTTATTAAAGAAAGCATCATCATCAATCTCAGCAAGAATAAAAGTTTTGAATTGACTGCTGAACAGGCGGAACAAAACAATACGCAAAAGGCGTCATTTGATTTTGAAGCGATTCAGCCGCCTTCTTTTATGGAAGCAGTAAAAGCCGGCCTCGATCGTGAATCGAAAGCGGTCATCGGCCGGATCACCATAAGCAGCGTCAATATCAAGCTGCCGATATTGAAAGGCACAACCAATCAAAATCTTCTCTACGGAGCGACAACAATGCGTCCCGATCAGAAAATGGGCGAGGGCAACTACCCGTTGGCCGGACATCATATGAAGCGGGAGAACCTCTTATTCGGCCCTCTTATCCACATTAAAAAAGGGGACACCGTTAAAATCACAGACTTTAAAAAAGACTATATATACACTGTGACATCCAAACAATTCATTTCTGAAACGGACACAGATGTGATTCAAGAGACGAAAGAAAAAGAAATTACGCTGATGACATGTGACAAAGCCGTGAGAACCGAAGGGCGCCTTGCGGTTAAAGGAAAGCTGATTCATGTTGCTGTTCACAGATAATTGAAATGTCCGCTGCAGGCAGGAAAAAATACTGAGGGAAAGCCCCTTGGTATTTTTTTATTGGGACTAAAATTCTACACATCACAAAAAAGTGACAAAAATATAACTATGAAATGACAATAGTGAAAAAATGCTGATAAATAATAAAAAAAGAAATGGAATTATGTGAGTTGGATGAAATTCCTATCATAACGCCCTTAATTAGGCTTTTTAAAATGAAAAAAAGATAAATTTTCTGAAATTTATGTTGACTGAAAGCGCTTTTAAAATTATGATAATATCAGACATAACAAAGATATACCAAAAACATAACTATAATCTAACAATGTATTTAAACGGCATATAAATGAAAGCGATTCCAAAATATTCCGTGGTAGGCAATTGGTTGTGCGGAAGCTTTGGCTTCCATCAAAATAAAATTTTCAATTTTCTGTTAAGGGGGTGGTTGGCGAAACTTTCGAAAGTTGGGAATGAGTCTTTTGGGAAAAGAAATGAGCTCCTTTTAAGGATGTTTTCGAAAACCTTTGGAAATAAATCAATTTTTAAAAACAAAGGCGGGGGAAATCAATATGAATGAACAGGGAAATCAGAAATCATTTTTACGTACTATTATTTTAGTCTCGACGTTCGGCGGACTTCTATTCGGATATGACACCGGAGTGATCAACGGAGCTTTGCCTTATATGTCTGAAGGAGATCAGCTGAACCTGACTGCCTTTACAGAAGGGCTGGTCGCAAGTTCGCTTCTCCTGGGAGCGGCATTGGGGGCGGTATTCGGCGGAAGGCTCTCCGATTATATCGGGCGCCGCAAAAACATCATTTTTCTAGCTGTGCTTTTCTTTTTCTCGACGCTCGGATGTACGCTTGCGCCTGATGTGACGATTATGGTCATCTCTCGGTTCCTGCTTGGAGTTGCTGTAGGGGGAGCATCTGTTACGGTACCGACTTATTTGGCTGAAATGTCTCCTTCAGAGAAAAGGGGACGAATGGTTACCCAAAATGAATTAATGATTGTCTCCGGACAGCTCTTGGCATTTACTTTCAATGCCATCCTCGGAACCACAATGGGGGATAGTTCCCATGTTTGGCGTTACATGCTGGCCATTGCCGCAGTCCCGGCTGTGTTCTTGTTCTTTGGTATGCTGAGAATGCCCGAAAGTCCGCGCTGGCTTGTCTCTAAAGGGAAAAATGAAGCGGCGCTGGGCGTTCTGAAAAGAATCCGCGAGGAAAAAAGGGCGCATTCGGAAGTTGCTGAAATCGAAGCTGCGGTCATGAAAGAATCTGAAATGAAAAAAGCGAATTATAAGGATCTGGCTGTTCCATGGGTGCGCCGAATCGTATTTCTCGGAATCGGGATCGCTGTCGTTCAGCAGCTTACCGGCGTAAACTCTATCATGTATTACGGTACAGAAATACTCAAAAATGCCGGATTTGAAACAAAAGCTGCACTTATCGGAAATATTGCAAACGGTGTCATTTCAGTTTTGGCGACATTCGTGGGGATTTGGCTTTTAGGGAAGGTCGGGCGCAGACCGATGCTGTTGACCGGTTTAATAGGGACGACCTCAGCTTTGCTGCTGATCGGCATCTTCTCAAACGCCCTTCAAGGTTCAGCTGCTCTTCCGTATGTCGTACTTACGCTGACAGTAACCTTTCTTGCATTCCAGCAAGGTGCTATTTCTCCTGTAACATGGCTCATGCTTTCTGAAATATTCCCGCTTCGCGTTCGCGGTCTAGGGATGGGCGTCACCGTGTTTTGTTTGTGGATCGTCAATTTCTTTGTCGGATTTTCATTCCCGATATTGCTTGATGCGATTGGACTGTCATCGACATTCTACATTTTTGTCGGACTTGGACTTCTTTCCATTGCATTCGTGAAAAAATTCCTTCCTGAAACAAAAGGTCTCACACTTGAGCAGCTTGAGCATAATTTCCGCAACTACAAATCGGAAAAAGCACCAAGCGACGCGAGCGCTAAAATCAGCGGATGACAATTTTGTTGAGGGACATACAGGTCGAGTCCCATCGGTGGAGAATATAGATGAAGGATTTGAAGTTTGCAGGCGGAAATCTTCCTATAACAAGATTTCTGCCTGTATTTTTGTATACGGTGCGGAAAAGCAGGCTATTGGAGGCGCCTTTAGGATATCTTAAAAGCCGTTCGTAAAATAAAAGCTTCATTAAATGATCGTGCAAGAGTGATGTCGAAGTTAACGATTTACAGCTTCGGTTCCGTATATAACTTGATGAAGCAGGGAACATTCAATAAAACATCACATAAGATGAAAAGGGCAGGTAAAACGTCATCTATTATGAATGGCTGTAAGCATAATTTTTTTAGAAGTATAAAAAAACGAAAAAAGTGTTGACGGATGAATTGAAGGCATGATATATTATTATTCGTCGCTAAGACAACGAAGTTACAACTTCGAAATGCCGATATAATATTCATCATTTAAAGGGTGTACAAAAACCTTAAAATGTGTATAATGGATAAAGTCGAAACAAAAAAGCTTCATCCTTTCGGTAGAAAAACTTCAAAAAAACTTCTTGACTTTAACTGATATTCATAGTATTATAGTTAAGTCGCCTGATGAAGCGCCCGTAGCTCAATTGGATAGAGCGTTTGACTACGGATCAAAAGGTTAGGGGTTCGACTCCTCTCGGGCGCGCCATATATTCGCAATGCGGGTGTAGTTTAGTGGTAAAACCTCAGCCTTCCAAGCTGATGTCGTGAGTTCGATTCTCATCACCCGCTCCAATTTTAGAATGATCTTTGAAAACTAAACAAGACAAAACGTACCTGTTAATTCATTTTTTATAAATCGCACAGCGATGTGCGTAGTCAGTCAAACTACTTTATCGGAGAGTTTGATCCTGGCTCAGGACGAACGCTGGCGGCGTGCCTAATACATGCAAGTCGAGCGGACAGATGGGAGCTTGCTCCCTGATGTTAGCGGCGGACGGGTGAGTAACACGTGGGTAACCTGCCTGTAAGACTGGGATAACTCCGGGAAACCGGGGCTAATACCGGATGCTTGATTGAACCGCATGGTTCAATTATAAAAGGTGGCTTCGGCTATCACTTACAGATGGACCCGCGGCGCATTAGCTAGTTGGTGAGGTAACGGCTCACCAAGGCAACGATGCGTAGCCGACCTGAGAGGGTGATCGGCCACACTGGGACTGAGACACGGCCCAGACTCCTACGGGAGGCAGCAGTAGGGAATCTTCCGCAATGGACGAAAGTCTGACGGAGCAACGCCGCGTGAGTGATGAAGGTTTTCGGATCGTAAAACTCTGTTGTTAGGGAAGAACAAGTACCGTTCGAATAGGGCGGTACCTTGACGGTACCTAACCAGAAAGCCACGGCTAACTACGTGCCAGCAGCCGCGGTAATACGTAGGTGGCAAGCGTTGTCCGGAATTATTGGGCGTAAAGCGCGCGCAGGCGGTTTCTTAAGTCTGATGTGAAAGCCCCCGGCTCAACCGGGGAGGGTCATTGGAAACTGGGGAACTTGAGTGCAGAAGAGGAGAGTGGAATTCCACGTGTAGCGGTGAAATGCGTAGAGATGTGGAGGAACACCAGTGGCGAAGGCGACTCTCTGGTCTGTAACTGACGCTGAGGCGCGAAAGCGTGGGGAGCGAACAGGATTAGATACCCTGGTAGTCCACGCCGTAAACGATGAGTGCTAAGTGTTAGAGGGTTTCCGCCCTTTAGTGCTGCAGCAAACGCATTAAGCACTCCGCCTGGGGAGTACGGTCGCAAGACTGAAACTCAAAGGAATTGACGGGGGCCCGCACAAGCGGTGGAGCATGTGGTTTAATTCGAAGCAACGCGAAGAACCTTACCAGGTCTTGACATCCTCTGACAACCCTAGAGATAGGGCTTCCCCTTCGGGGGCAGAGTGACAGGTGGTGCATGGTTGTCGTCAGCTCGTGTCGTGAGATGTTGGGTTAAGTCCCGCAACGAGCGCAACCCTTGATCTTAGTTGCCAGCATTCAGTTGGGCACTCTAAGGTGACTGCCGGTGACAAACCGGAGGAAGGTGGGGATGACGTCAAATCATCATGCCCCTTATGACCTGGGCTACACACGTGCTACAATGGACAGAACAAAGGGCAGCGAAGCCGCGAGGCTAAGCCAATCCCACAAATCTGTTCTCAGTTCGGATCGCAGTCTGCAACTCGACTGCGTGAAGCTGGAATCGCTAGTAATCGCGGATCAGCATGCCGCGGTGAATACGTTCCCGGGCCTTGTACACACCGCCCGTCACACCACGAGAGTTTGTAACACCCGAAGTCGGTGAGGTAACCTTTTGGAGCCAGCCGCCGAAGGTGGGACAGATGATTGGGGTGAAGTCGTAACAAGGTAGCCGTATCGGAAGGTGCGGCTGGATCACCTCCTTTCTAAGGATATTATACGGAATATAAGACCTTGCGGTCTTATAGACAGGTGCGTTTAGATCTTGTTTAGTTTTGAAGGATCATTCCTTCAAAGCGTGTTCTTTGAAAACTAGATAACAGTAGACATCACATTCAATTAGTAATGCAAGATATCACGTAGTGATTCTTTTTAACGGTTAAGTTAGAAAGGGCGCACGGTGGATGCCTTGGCACTAGGAGCCGATGAAGGACGGGACGAACACCGATATGCTTCGGGGAGCTGTAAGCAAGCTTTGATCCGGAGATTTCCGAATGGGGAAACCCACTGCTCGTAATGGAGCAGTATCCATATCTGAATTCATAGGATATGAGAAGGCAGACCCGGGGAACTGAAACATCTAAGTACCCGGAGGAAGAGAAAGCAAATGCGATTCCCTGAGTAGCGGCGAGCGAAACGGGAACAGCCCAAACCAAGAGGCTTGCCTCTTGGGGTTGTAGGACACTCTGTACGGAGTTACAAAGGAACGAGGTAGATGAAGAGGCCTGGAAAGGCCCGCCATAGGAGGTAACAGCCCTGTAGTCAAAACTTCGTTCTCTCCTGAGTGGATCCTGAGTACGGCGGAACACGTGAAATTCCGTCGGAATCCGGGAGGACCATCTCCCAAGGCTAAATACTCCCTAGTGACCGATAGTGAACCAGTACCGTGAGGGAAAGGTGAAAAGCACCCCGGAAGGGGAGTGAAAGAGATCCTGAAACCGTGTGCCTACAAGTAGTCAGAGCCCGTTAACGGGTGATGGCGTGCCTTTTGTAGAATGAACCGGCGAGTTACGATCCCGTGCAAGGTTAAGTTTGAAAAGACGGAGCCGCAGCGAAAGCGAGTCTGAATAGGGCGCATGAGTACGTGGTCGTAGACCCGAAACCAGGTGATCTACCCATGTCCAGGGTGAAGTTCAGGTAACACTGAATGGAGGCCCGAACCCACGCACGTTGAAAAGTGCGGGGATGAGGTGTGGGTAGGGGTGAAATGCCAATCGAACCTGGAGATAGCTGGTTCTCTCCGAAATAGCTTTAGGGCTAGCCTCAAGGTAAGAGTCTTGGAGGTAGAGCACTGATTGGACTAGGGGCCCCTACCGGGTTACCGAATTCAGTCAAACTCCGAATGCCAAAGACTTATCCTTGGGAGTCAGACTGCGAGTGATAAGATCCGTAGTCGAAAGGGAAACAGCCCAGACCGCCAGCTAAGGTCCCAAAGTATACGTTAAGTGGAAAAGGATGTGGAGTTGCTTAGACAACCAGGATGTTGGCTTAGAAGCAGCCACCATTTAAAGAGTGCGTAATAGCTCACTGGTCGAGTGACTCTGCGCCGAAAATGTACCGGGGCTAAACGTATCACCGAAGCTGCGGACTGTTCTTACGAACAGTGGTAGGAGAGCGTTCTAAGGGCTGTGAAGCGAGACCGGAAGGACTCGTGGAGCGCTTAGAAGTGAGAATGCCGGTATGAGTAGCGAAAGAGGGGTGAGAATCCCCTCCACCGAATGCCTAAGGTTTCCTGAGGAAGGCTCGTCCGCTCAGGGTTAGTCGGGACCTAAGCCGAGGCCGAAAGGCGTAGGCGATGGACAACAGGTTGATATTCCTGTACCACCTCCTCACCATTTGAGCAATGGGGGGACGCAGGAGGATAGGGTAAGCGCGGTATTGGATATCCGCGTCCAAGCAGTTAGGCTGGGAAATAGGCAAATCCGTTTCCCATAAGGCTGAGCTGTGATGGCGAGCGAAATATAGTAGCGAAGTTCCTGATTCCACACTGCCAAGAAAAGCCTCTAGCGAGGTGAGAGGTGCCCGTACCGCAAACCGACACAGGTAGGCGAGGAGAGAATCCTAAGGTGATCGAGAGAACTCTCGTTAAGGAACTCGGCAAAATGACCCCGTAACTTCGGGAGAAGGGGTGCTCTGTTAGGGTGCAAGCCCGAGAGAGCCGCAGTGAATAGGCCCAGGCGACTGTTTAGCAAAAACACAGGTCTCTGCGAAGCCGTAAGGCGAAGTATAGGGGCTGACGCCTGCCCGGTGCTGGAAGGTTAAGAGGAGCGCTTAGCGTAAGCGAAGGTGCGAATTGAAGCCCCAGTAAACGGCGGCCGTAACTATAACGGTCCTAAGGTAGCGAAATTCCTTGTCGGGTAAGTTCCGACCCGCACGAAAGGCGCAACGATCTGGGCACTGTCTCAACGAGAGACTCGGTGAAATTATAGTACCTGTGAAGATGCAGGTTACCCGCGACAGGACGGAAAGACCCCGTGGAGCTTTACTGCAGCCTGATATTGAATGTTGGTACAGCTTGTACAGGATAGGTAGGAGCCTTGGAAACCGGAGCGCCAGCTTCGGTGGAGGCATCGGTGGGATACTACCCTGGCTGTATTGACCTTCTAACCCGCTGCCCTTATCGGGCAGGGAGACAGTGTCAGGTGGGCAGTTTGACTGGGGCGGTCGCCTCCTAAAAAGTAACGGAGGCGCCCAAAGGTTCCCTCAGAATGGTTGGAAATCATTCGCAGAGTGTAAAGGCACAAGGGAGCTTGACTGCGAGACCTACAAGTCGAGCAGGGACGAAAGTCGGGCTTAGTGATCCGGTGGTTCCGCATGGAAGGGCCATCGCTCAACGGATAAAAGCTACCCCGGGGATAACAGGCTTATCTCCCCCAAGAGTCCACATCGACGGGGAGGTTTGGCACCTCGATGTCGGCTCATCGCATCCTGGGGCTGTAGTCGGTCCCAAGGGTTGGGCTGTTCGCCCATTAAAGCGGTACGCGAGCTGGGTTCAGAACGTCGTGAGACAGTTCGGTCCCTATCCGTCGCGGGCGCAGGAAATTTGAGAGGAGCTGTCCTTAGTACGAGAGGACCGGGATGGACGCACCGCTGGTGTACCAGTTGTTCTGCCAAGGGCATCGCTGGGTAGCTATGTGCGGACGGGATAAGTGCTGAAAGCATCTAAGCATGAAGCCCCCCTCAAGATGAGATTTCCCATTCCGCAAGGAAGTAAGATCCCTGAAAGATGATCAGGTTGATAGGTCTGAGGTGGAAGTGTGGCGACACATGGAGCTGACAGATACTAATCGATCGAGGACTTAACCTAAATATTTGTGAATGTCTGACCGTTATCTAGTTTTGAGAGAATGCTCTCAGAAAGCCAAAGGCAAGGAAACTCGGCTAAAGGCCCTCACATCCTGTGAGGAACGCCCAGTACCTTCGTCCTGAAGGCAAATAGTTTGGTGGCGATAGCGAAGAGGTCACACCCGTTCCCATGCCGAACACGGAAGTTAAGCTCTTCAGCGCCGATGGTAGTTGGGGGATTCCCCCTGTGAGAGTAGGACGCCGCCAAGCTGTTTATATTATCGCGGGGTGGAGCAGTTCGGTAGCTCGTCGGGCTCATAACCCGAAGGTCGCAGGTTCAAATCCTGCCCCCGCAACCAAATCTAATTTCCATACAAAGAAAATAAATAAAAAGTGGTCCGGTAGTTCAGTTGGTTAGAATGCCTGCCTGTCACGCAGGAGGTCGCGGGTTCGAGTCCCGTCCGGACCGCCATGTTGTACACAAACGAAATCTTTGAGGTTTTCGTTTTTTTTTATGTCTTCTTTCAGGTCTATGCTGAAAACTTGGCTTCATCGGCGTTTTTCACAATGTTTGCCGAGTTTCTTTATTTCTTGGATAATTGGTGAGAATTCGATAAACTAATGATAGTGTTTTGATTGGTTGCAACAGCAAAGGAGCAAATGATCTTATGGACGAATTTGAATTGATTCAAAGGATTACGCCCCGTTCGCTTTTTCACCGAGAAATAGAGATCGGTATTGGGGACGATGCCGCTGTTTATCATACAAAGAACGGTTATCAGGAGATTGTTGCGGTCGATACGATGGTCGACGGTATTCATTTTTTATCATCCCATTCATCGCCTGCCGATATCGGATATAAAGCATTGGCTGTGAATATTAGTGATATTGCCGCGATGGGAGGCAGCCCCAAGTATTATCTTGTGTCCATTGCTGTTCCTTCCGGCTGGCACGCGGTGGATATTGAAGCCATGTATGAAGAAATGAATAAACTGGCGACACTATATCAAATGGACTTAATCGGCGGTGACACCGTATCTGCCAACGGGCCGCTCGTTTTGACCGTAACAGTAATCGGCGAGATTGAAAAGGGCAGAACTTGTTTAAGAAGCCATGCCGAACCCGGGGATGTCGTTTTTGTGACGGGAGAACTTGGCTCATCTGCTGCCGGTCTGGCTTTTATATTGGGCCAAGCAGAGATGAAAGACGAGAAGCAGTCTCAATATTTTATAGAGCGGCACAAGAGGCCTTTGCCGAGGGTTGAGGCAGGTTTGCTCTGTTCAGGCTATCATCATGTGGCACTTAATGATATCAGCGACGGGCTTGCCAGCGAATTAAATGAAATTGCCGAAGCGAGCCGTGTTTCCATTGACATATATAAAGAGATGATTCCGGTCCATTCGGATTTACATACACTGAACACAAAATGGGAAGAGTGGGTCCTTTTCGGCGGCGAGGATTTTGAACTCGTCGGTACGATTTCTAACGATCAATGGGAACGTTTTAGTCAGGAATGCTCTGAACGTCATGTGCCGGTTTATCAAATCGGCCGCGTCACACAACAAGGGCAGGCGGACGTGTTTTATCATAATGGACAGGACCGCGTTCTTCTCGAAAAAAAAGGATATAACCATTTTAAATAAGACAGGTGACAAGTAAAGTGAAAACGTTAGAGTGGAAAACGACAGAGCCTGAAGAGACAAAAAACATTGCCAGACTGGCAGCAAAGTATGTTCTGCCCGGTGATGTCATCACATTGGAGGGCGACCTTGGAGCAGGCAAAACGACTTTTACAAAAGGATTTGCCGAAGGGCTCGGAATCAAGCGGGTTGTCAGCAGCCCGACTTTTACCATTATCAAAGAATACCGGGACGGCTCTCTTCCGCTGTTTCATATGGATGTTTACAGAATGGAAGATGAAACGGAAGATCTCGGATTAGATGAATATTTTGAGGGAGACGGCGTCTGCCTTGTGGAATGGGCGCATTTGATTGAGGAGCAGCTTCCGAAAGAGCGCCTAGAGGTGGTCATTAAGCGGCTTGGCGATGATGAACGAAAGCTGACCTTTACCCCTAAAGGCAGCCGCTACGAAAATCTTTGCGAGGAGATCAGCAAACATGACGATACTTGCGATTGATACATCCAATTTAACGCTCGGCGTGGCATTAGTTAAAGACGGAAAAGTGATAGCCGAGCATATATCCCACTTAAAGAAAAACCATTCAGTCAGAGCTATGCCGGCGATCGACGAACTCCTTAAAGAGTGCGGTTTAGAGCCGAATGACCTGACCCAAATTGCAGTTGCCAAAGGTCCGGGTTCATATACAGGCGTGCGGATCGGTGTTACGATTGCCAAAACGCTTGCATGGTCATTAAATATTCCGATTAAAACCGTTTCAAGCCTTGAAGTGCTGGCGGCAAACGGCCGTTTTTTCCAAGGCTTGATTTGTCCGTTGTTTGATGCCAGACGCGGTCAGGTTTATACGGGACTATACCAGTATAGGGACGGCAAACTGCATGGCTTGGAAGAGGACCAAAACATTATGCTTGAGGATTGGCTTAAAAAGCTGAAAGCCATGGATCAGCAAGTCCTTTTCATAGGAAGTGACACAGAGATTCATCAGGAGATGATCGAACAGATTCTCGGTGAACAAGCGGTCATTTCTGGCCCTGCCCTGCAGCTTCCACGACCTTCAGAATTGGCTTTAATCGGAGAACTTAAAGAGGCCGAGCCTGTGCACAGCGTTGTTCCAAACTATATTCGTCTGGCCGAAGCCGAGGCCGTCTGGCTTGAAAAACAAAAGTAAACGGGTGAAGCCATGAACACGCAAATGGTCATACGCGATATGAATCCAAAAGATTTGGACCAGGTTTTTGAAATTGAAAAAAGCTCTTTTTCTTCTCCGTGGAAAAAAGAATCTTTTCATCATGAGCTTTTTCACAATATGTATGCTCATTACCTCGTTCTCGAAGTTGAGGAGCAAGTTGTCGGCTACTGCGGGATTTGGATCGTCATGGATGATGCCCAGATCACCAACATTGCCGTTTCACCTGCATATCGGGGCCGCCGTTTAGGAGAAGCTCTTTTGAAAGCCGCGATGAAGCTTTGCCGGATGAAAAAGGCGGCTCAGCTTTCTTTAGAGGTAAGGGTATCGAATCATATTGCACAAAGCTTATACAAAAAGCTCGGCTTTGAGCCGGGAGGAATTCGTAAAAATTATTATACCGATAATGGGGAAGATGCATTATTAATGTGGGTGAGACTAAATGAATCATAAAAAAGATCTGTATGTATTAGGAATCGAAACAAGCTGTGATGAGACGGCCGCCGCGATTGTCAAAAACGGAACGGATATCATTTCAAATGTCGTAGCGTCGCAAATCGAGAGTCATAAACGGTTTGGCGGCGTTGTTCCCGAGATCGCATCAAGGCATCACGTGGAACAGATGACGATCGTGCTTGAGGAAGCCTTTGCACAAGCGGACATGACATTTGATGACATTGATGCCATCGCAGTAACGGAAGGACCGGGGCTTGTCGGCGCTTTATTGATCGGCGTGAATGCCGCGAAAGCGCTCAGTTTTGCCCGGGGCATACCGCTCGTAGGCGTCCATCACATTGCCGGTCACATCTATGCCAACAGACTTGTTCAGGACATTCAATTTCCGGCGATTGCCCTTGTCGTCTCAGGCGGCCACACCGAACTCGTGTATATGAAAGAGCACGGCTCATTTGAAGTCATCGGAGAGACGCTCGACGATGCGGCAGGCGAAGCCTATGACAAAGTGGCGAGAACGATGGGGCTTCCTTATCCGGGAGGACCTCACATTGACAAACTTGCGCAAAAAGGCGAGGCAAATGTGCCGCTACCGCGCGCATGGCTTGAAGAAGGCTCTTATCATTTCAGCTTCAGCGGATTGAAATCTGCAGTCATCAACACGCTTCACAACGCTTCACAAAAAGGTGAAACGATAGCTCCGGAAGATTTGTCAGCCAGCTTTCAGGAAAGCGTCATTGATGTCCTCGTCACAAAAACGGAACGCGCTGCGAAAGTTTATGGCGTCAAACAGGTGCTGCTTGCCGGAGGAGTTGCTGCAAACAAAGGGCTGAGAGCGGCGCTCGAAAAAACGTTCAGCAGCCATCCGGAGATTGAGCTTTTGATCCCGCCGCTTTCGCTGTGTACGGACAATGCCGCGATGATTGCCGCCGCAGGTACGGTTGCTTTTGAAAAAGGAATCAGAGGAAAATATGATATGAACGGTCAGCCTGGCTTAGATCTGACGTCTTATTAAAACCTCACGCTCTGTGAGGTTTTTTTGCCCGGGAATAGTTATTAACAGGTTATTAACATATATCCACAGTCTTGTGTATAATGTTAAAAACCTTAATTTACAGACCTTTTTTACCTGTTAATAATGTGTATAAATATTATGTTTTTTGTGGATATTGTGGGTAAATCGCTTTCTTTCTTTTAAATAAAGGATTTTAATTGTGGACAAAAAAACCGCTCCGGCTTGGAGCGGTTCATCCTTTATTCATTTGTAGAGAGTGTTTCCCATTCTGTTAACAGTTGTTCAAGCTCCTCATTCAGCCGTTCATTTTCAGAGTGGATTTCCTGGACCTTCTCATGGTCTTGGAAGACGACGGGGTCACACAGGAGCTCCTCATTTTTTTCGATCTGTTCTTCAATGTCCGTAATTCTTGTTTCGATTTCTTCAATCCTTCGCTGCCGCTGGCGTTCTTTTCTTTTCAGCTCTTTTTCTTCCTCATAGCTCTTTTTTGCGCCAGGTTTTTCGGAAGCGTTTTTCTGATGCTCTTCCGTCTGTTTTTCTAGTTCTTTCAGTTCAAGCTGCTGCGCTTTTTTTTCTGTGTAATAATCGTAGTCGCCTAAATATTCTTCTGCTTTGTCGCGGGAAAGCTCCAGTACTTTTGTCGCGATCCGGTTGATAAAATAGCGGTCATGGGACACAAATAATATCGTTCCCGGGTAATCGATCAAAGCGTTCTCCAAGACTTCCTTGCTGTCCAGGTCGAGATGGTTTGTCGGCTCATCAAGAATAAGGAAGTTCGCTTTTTGGAGCATCAGCTTGGCGAGGGCAAGCCTTGCTTTTTCGCCGCCGCTTAACGCGTGTACAGGTTTTAATACGTCTT
Organism: Bacillus sp. GM2; assembly: GCF_056155945.1. Classification (NCBI taxonomy): domain Bacteria; kingdom Bacillati; phylum Bacillota; class Bacilli; order Caryophanales; family Bacillaceae; genus Bacillus; species Bacillus sp. GM2. The sequence goes on along the minus strand of NZ_JBRKSZ010000008.1, from coordinate 311,659 downwards.
CTCCCGAAAACAGGAAGTTGCCGAGGCAGGTCCGGATATCCTTTTCATTCATTTCCGGATAATCGTCCCAAAGCTCGTCAAGCACGCGTTTTGACGACGTCAATTCAGCCTGTTCCTGGTCATAGTAGCCGATTGAGACATGGGAGCCTGTCGCGATTGTTCCCGATACCGGCTGCAGCTTTTGAATCAATGCTTTTAAAAGGGTTGACTTGCCGATTCCGTTCGGTCCGACCAGTGCAACGCTTTCCCCGCGGGTGATGTGAAAGTTCAATGAACGGAGAAGCGGGGGCTGCTCCTGATAGCTTACTGTCAAGTCTTCCACCCGCAGTACATCGTTTCCGCTTTGCCTTGTAATTTCAAAGCGGAAAGACGCCGACTTTTCATCTCCGAGCGGTTTGTCCATGATCTCCATCCGTTCAAGCTGCTTTCGTCTGCTCTGCGCCCGTTTCGTCGTCGAAGCTCTAGCCAGATTCCGGTCGACGAACTCCTGCAGCTTGGCGATTTCGTCCTGCTGCTTTTCATAAAGCTTTGTTTCCTTTTCCAGCTGTTCGGCTTTTAATTGGAGATAAGAGCTGTAGTTCCCGGTATATTTTTTGCTTTGGGACCGGCTGATCTCGTAAACTTGGGTAACCACTTTGTCAAGAAAGTACCTGTCATGGGAAACGATTAAAATCGCTCCGCTGTAATTTTGCAAATATTGTTCAAGCCATGTCAGGGTATCGATATCCAAGTGGTTTGTCGGTTCGTCCAAAATGAGGAGGTCGGGTTTTGTCAAAAGCATTTTTCCGAGGGCAAGCCTTGTTTTTTGACCTCCGCTTAAGTCCTGGACGCGGACGGAGTCGTCAAATCCCGCAAAGCCGAGCCCGTGCATGACGGATCTGACCTCTGCCTCATATTGGTAGCCGCCTTTGTCCTTGAACTCCTGCTGAAGCCTGTCATACGTCTTCATCAATGATTCAAGCATGTCCGGTCCGGCCTGCGCCATCTTTTCCTCGATCGCGCGCATTTCTTTTTCCATTTTTTTCAGAAAATCAAATACCGACAGCAATTCCTCTTTGAGCGTCAGCTTGGAATCGAGGCCGGAGTGCTGGTCAAGGTAGCCCATCGTCAAATCTTTCGGCTTGATGATGTCCCCCTTTTCATATGAAAGTTTTCCTGCGATAATCTTTAGAAGAGTCGATTTTCCGGCGCCGTTGCGTCCGACGATCGCAATCCGGTCCCGAGATCTGACTTCGAGTTTTATATTCGTTAAAATCGTATCGGCTCCAAACGATTTTGAAAGTTGGTTCACTTGTAAAATCATCATGATCTTTCACCTCTTGTCTGCTATTTTAAGTGTAGCCTATCACTGCGCAGTCAGCAAACAATTAAGTGAAGTCTGGAAGATTTTAGCCAAAGAAAAAGACAGAATGAAAAAAATAGTGTATGATCGTTATAAGGAGAGTTCAGAACATGAATGAGTTTACACATTTTAATGAACAAGGCAGAGCCAAGATGGTTGATATAAGCGAAAAGGAAGCTTCAGTACGCACAGCTGCGGCTGTTTCAAGCGTGTCTATGAATCGAACAGTACATGAAAAAATCAAAAACCGGGAAATCGGAAAAGGCGATGTATTGTCGGTGGCGCAAGTGGCCGGAATCATGGCCGCAAAACAGACATCCGCCATCATCCCGATGTGCCATCCGATCGCTCTGAAAGGAGTCGACATCGCCTTTCGCTGGGAGGAGAAAGAACAGAAGAGCATCCTGCATATTCAATCTAAAGTGAAGACCAAAGGGAGCACAGGTGTGGAAATGGAAGCGTTAACTTCGGCCTCCGTATGTGCGCTGACCGTATATGACATGTGCAAAGCGGCGGATAAGGGAATGGTGATAGGACCGACCTTTCTTCTCGAAAAGACAGGCGGGAAAAACGGTGACTATAAAAGGGAAAAAGCTGATGTAGACATGGAGGATTAGTTTATGAACATGGATCATTCAAAAATTCCGCAAGCGACAGCGAAACGGTTGCCATTATATTATCGTTTTTTAAAAAACCTTCATGCATCCGGAAAACAGCGTGTATCTTCCGCTGAGCTGAGCGATGCCGTCAAAGTCGATTCTGCGACCATCCGCAGGGACTTCTCGTACTTCGGCGCGCTCGGAAAAAAAGGATACGGCTACAATGTCAATTATTTGCTGTCCTTTTTCAGAAAGACGCTTGATCAGGATGAAATGACGAACGTAACGCTCATTGGCGTGGGGAATTTGGGGACAGCCTTTCTCCATTACAATTTTATCAAAAATAATAATACAAAAATCGCCATGGCGTTTGACATCAATGAGGAAAAAATCGGAACCGAGGTCGGCGGTGTTCCCGTCTATGATCTGAATAGACTTGAAGAGCATATGACGGATGATATCCCCGTCGCCATTTTGACGGTACCGGCTCAAGCCGCACAGTCGATTACAGACAGGCTGGTGGAGCTTGGCATTAAAGGCATTCTTAATTTCACGCCGGCCCGCTTGAATGTGCCGGAACACATTCGCATTCATCATATAGATTTGGCGGTTGAACTTCAGTCGCTGGTGTATTTCATGAAACATTATTCAATGCAGGAAAAGTAAAACGGAAAACGAAAAATAAAGGAAAGGGGGCAGGCTTTATGCCAATCGGTCCTGGAAGCTTTATTTTAATTGTCGTGGTGGCGCTTCTGATATTCGGCCCGAAAAAACTTCCCGAGCTGGGAAGAGCAGCGGGAAACACGCTGAGGGAGTTTAAGAATGCGACAAAAGGTTTGGCTGACGACGATTCCGATAAAAAGAAAGAAGATCAGTAGGATAGGATGACATATTTATGAAGGAAAGAGAAATGTCGCTGATAGAACATATCACAGAACTACGCAGACGGCTTGTGATCACTTTTTTCTTTTTTGTTTTATTTGTTGTGGCAGGCTTTTTATTGGCAAAGCCGCTGATTATCTATCTGCAGCAGACGGATGAAGCGAAGCTGCTGACGCTCAACGCGTTCAAGCTGACCGATCCTTTATTTGTGTACGTGCAGTTCGCTTTCATCATCGGCGCCGTCTTGACTTCGCCGCTTGTTTTATACCAGCTGTGGGCTTTCATCAGCCCGGGGCTGTATGAAAAGGAACGAAAAGTGACGCTCAGCTATATTCCGATATCGATTATTCTTTTTTTAGGCGGCATTGCCTTTTCTTACTTTATTTTATTTCCGTTTGTCGTGGACTTTATGACGAGAGTCTCAGATGATCTGAATGTCAACCAGGTCATCGGAATACACGAATATTTTCAGTTTCTGCTTCAGTTGACGCTTCCTTTTGGCTTATTGTTTCAGATGCCTGTGGTCATCATGTTTATCACAAGGCTCGGCCTCGTGACGCCGATGTTTTTGGCGAAAATCAGAAAATACGCATATTTTGTGTTGTTCGTCATCGCGGCCCTCATTACACCGCCTGAGCTTTTGTCGCATTTAATGGTCTCAGTGCCATTGCTCATTCTTTATGAAATCAGTATCGTGATTTCAAGAATATCCTACAGGCAGGCGCAAAAAACAATGATTCAAGAGGAAAATCAAGCGTTTTTGAACGACCATACAAAATAAGAGCCATTCTTTTTCAGAATGGCTCTTTTCCTTCACAAAAAAGGCTATTGATCTTTTCGCTTCATCTTGCCGGCCAGGGCGAACATTTTAAAGGAAATGCTGATATTATAGGCTGCGAAAAGCATCAGCAGGATCGTGTAAAAAGACCACATGCTTCCGGGCGAGGTTGCCGCCAGATATGTAAACAGCACACCCGTTAATAAATAAATCGCTCCCCAGAATTTAGGGCTTCTCATCATAGAAATCCTCCAATAATCATTTGCATTTTCTCGGCGTGTTTCAAATATTCTTCAATAGGCTCCCGGAACGTCTGCAGTAAGACGACGAGCGTATTCATGGCGACATGGGCGAAAATAGGCACGATAATCCGGTTGGTTCTGACATATAAAAAGGCGAATGTGAATCCCATTGCTGTATAAATGAGCAGATGGCTGAAATCCAAATGGACGACCGAGAAGAGCACCGAACTGAACAAAGCGGCAATGAAAAAATTCGTTTTCTCATAGATTGCACCGAAAATGATCTTTCTGAAAATGATTTCTTCAAGAATCGGACCAAATACAGAAGAGACAAACACCATCAGCGGCAATGCGGTGATGATTTCCATGATCCGCTGCGTATTTTCCGATTCCGGGGTGACCCCGAACAAGTACATTTCGATCGAAGCGGCAATTGACTGCGAAAACAAAGCGAGAAAAACACCGGCTACCGCCCATCCGATTGATGCTCCAACCGATGCTTTCGGCCGGTTGCGAAGCGTCGTCTTCGGCACCGTCCGCAAAATCAGCAGCACGATAACGAGACAGAGGGTAAACGCGATGACAGACCAGACGCCTGTCAATGTAAGCTGGGCTTCAGCCTTTGGCTGTCCTTTGCCCACTCCCAAAAAGTAAAGAAGAGGCAAGCCGACGGCGGCCGACAATTGCATGAGAACGTATGCCAATATAATAAACCAGTATTGTTTTCTCAAGCTTTATGTACTCCTTTTCTAAAAATCTAATTCAGACTATGTTTATTGTAACACACTCTTTTTAAATTATAGGATGATAAGGACATGCGGAGAAATGTAAGCGCAAAAAAATTTGACCTTATCACTTGAAATTGCCTGGGAGATTCTTTATTATAAGAATTGTGTTAGCACTCACCGAGTGCGAGTGCTAAAATTACATATGAAAATATTGAGGAGGTTGTTTCATTGTTAAAGCCATTAGGTGATCGCGTTGTCATTGAGCTCGTTGAGTCTGAAGAAAAAACTGCCAGCGGAATCGTACTTCCTGACTCCGCAAAAGAAAAACCACAAGAGGGTAAAGTGGTTGCAGCCGGTTCAGGCCGTGTGTTAGAGAGCGGAGAGCGCGTTGCATTAGAAGTTAAAACAGGCGACCGCATCATCTTCTCAAAATATGCAGGTACCGAAGTGAAATATGAAGGTACTGACTACTTAATCTTGCGTGAAAGCGACATTTTAGCTGTTATCGGCTAAGTCATAAATAAAAACGAGACAATTATATAGGAGGTTCGAATAACATGGCAAAAGATATTAAGTTTAGCGAAGAAGCCCGCCGTTCAATGCTGCGCGGTGTAGATGCATTGGCTGATGCTGTAAAGGTAACTTTGGGACCTAAAGGACGCAACGTCGTTCTTGAGAAAAAATTCGGTTCTCCATTAATCACAAACGACGGTGTTACCATAGCGAAAGAAATCGAGCTTGAAGACGCGTTCGAAAACATGGGCGCAAAGCTTGTTGCTGAAGTTGCGAGCAAAACAAACGATGTTGCCGGTGACGGTACAACAACAGCGACAGTTCTAGCTCAAGCGATGATTCGCGAAGGTCTTAAAAACGTAACTGCCGGCGCTAACCCTGTAGGCGTGCGCAAAGGTATCGAGCAGGCTGTGGCTGTAGCGGTTGAAAGCCTGAAAGAAATCTCCAAACCAATCGAAGGCAAAGAATCAATCGCACAAGTTGCTTCAATCTCCGCTGCTGACGAAGAAGTCGGAAGCCTGATCGCTGAAGCGATGGAGCGCGTCGGCAACGACGGTGTCATCACGATCGAAGAATCAAAAGGATTCACAACAGAGCTTGAAGTGGTTGAAGGTATGCAGTTCGACCGCGGATATGCGTCTCCTTACATGGTGACAGATTCCGATAAGATGGAAGCGGTTCTTGAGAACCCGTACATCTTAGTAACAGACAAAAAAATCACAAACATTCAAGAAATCCTGCCGGTGCTTGAGCAAGTTGTTCAGCAAGGCAAACCGTTGCTTCTGATTGCTGAAGACGTTGAAGGTGAAGCTCTTGCAACATTGGTTGTCAACAAGCTTCGCGGAACATTCAACGCAGTGGCTGTTAAAGCGCCTGGATTCGGAGACCGCCGCAAAGCGATGCTCGAAGACATCTCTATCCTGACAGGTGCCGAAGTGATCACAGAAGATTTAGGTCTTGACCTTAAATCAACTCAAATCAACCAATTGGGACGCGCTTCTAAAGTTGTTGTGACAAAAGAAAACACAACAATCGTTGAAGGTGCGGGAGATACAGAGCAAATCGCGGCACGCGTCAACCAAATCCGCGCTCAAGTTGAAGAAACAACTTCTGAGTTCGATAAAGAAAAATTACAAGAGCGCCTAGCTAAGCTTGCAGGCGGCGTAGCTGTCATCAAAGTCGGCGCTGCGACTGAAACAGAATTGAAAGAACGCAAGCTTCGCATCGAAGACGCCCTGAACTCTACTCGCGCTGCGGTAGAAGAAGGAATCGTATCCGGCGGTGGTACAGCTCTTGTCAATGTTTACAATAAAGTAGCTGCCCTTGAAGCTGAAGGCGACGAACTGACTGGTATCAACATCGTTCTTCGCGCTCTTGAAGAACCAATCCGTCAAATCGCGCACAATGCGGGTCTTGAAGGATCTGTCATCGTTGAGCGCCTGAAAGGCGAAGCTATTGGTGTAGGCTACAACGCTGCAACAGGCGAATGGGTGAACATGATCGACAAAGGTATCGTTGACCCTACAAAAGTAACACGCTCAGCTCTGCAAAACGCAGCATCTGTAGCGGCTATGTTCCTGACAACTGAAGCAGTTGTTGCCGACAAGCCTGAAGAAAACAAAGGCGGCGCAGGAATGCCTGACATGGGCGGCATGGGCGGCATGGGTGGAATGATGTAAAGCCCACTTAAAACCCCTTGATTTTCAAGGGGTTTTTTGTTTTGTTCATTAAATTGGTCACGAAATGGTCACATCCATCATGAGGATTGGATTTTCATCGATAAATCATTTACAAATGAATTGAATTGTTGAGAAGTTTTTTCCTTACTTTTTCTGGTGGTATGCAGATAAACTTTTCTTGTTACTTCGTCTTTTTCGTGGCCTAAAATTTTCTGGATTTCATCTAAAGGTACACCCGCTTCAGCTGCAAGAGATGTGAAGGTATGACGGAAAGTGTGTTGGGTGATTTTTTTGTTCAGGTTCATTCTCTTTAAAATCCGTCTCATTCTTGTGTCCATTTTCTTTATATTTTCAGGGTTGCCATCCGGACGGGCAAAAATGAAATCCTCATCGCTAAATTTCCGCCCGTTTGCATATGCTATTTTTGCCTGTTTAATTTTAAGCCTTTTTAAGAGCGCCACTAAAATCGGAAAGCGGGTACTTCTCTTACAGTTGCTGGCGTTAGGATGCAATAAATTTTAATCAGATGCTTTGGTGTTGGGCAATACAATGTCTTGTAACTTTTAAATTCGAGCATTGCTTAAAAAGGCATGTAGTCCACCTTGATAAGAATATAGTTCTGTTTTTAGTGTTAAAGAAAAGCCCTAAAAAGGGCAATTTTTAATTATTGACTTCAATTGTATGTTTTACATCTTTTCCGAGACTATCAGCTTTATCATCTATTGGAGCATCGACCCGAATTTCGATTGATTTCAAGTCTTTAACAGATGAATTTTTCAAGATGTAAACATTATGGCCTTTATTTTTAACTTTACCTAAATACTCACCTTCGATATGTTCAGAAAGTAATACCTCGGGTTCAAGCTGTTCCTTAGTATCAGTTATGATTTTCGCTTGCCCTAAAAAAAAGCTTACGTCTTTATCAGAAGTATTTTCGCCTTCCATTTCAATTGTTATTGCGTTGATTTTATCTCCGACCTTCGCATCAAGAAGCGAGGCGGTTTCTTCGTTTTTTGGCTCCAATTCCTTTAATTGAATGGCACTGATCTCATATTTCATAGGGCCGGTTGAGCCTTTAATATTTACATTTTTATTAGTGAAGACGGTTGTAGCTTTCATGTCCCCGTCATCCTGAACATCTTTATTTTCTTTTTTGCTATCAGATTTTTTGTTCTCGCTTGCTGTTGTTTCTTTTTTGTTATCATCTTTTTTTGCGGTGTCTGTAGCACCACAAGCCCCTAAAATAATCCCTAAACAGAGCGCAAGGGATAAAATCAAAAATTTCTTCAAGTAAAGCCCCCCAGTTAATTTATATGTGCATCTTTTATCTTAGGACAAAATTCATGGAAATTCAACATGTCATTACCATTTTTGTAAAAAGTTTCACCGTTTTATAAAGTATGACGTTGCCCTTTCTCGCATTGCAATACTTTTGTTTAGTCTGACTTTTTTTGCGCCCTTCTTTTAGTTGCTCCGAAATGATTTCGAGGGCAGCATCTAAAATCTCCTGTGTTATTTCTTCTTCACGGGCAGCGATGAAGGTTTTTGGATCATTTAAGATTTTTTTAGCTTTATCAGTGAAGATTCTTCTTTATTCCATTAAAGGGCCATATTGTGGAGGATCACTGAAGGAGAATAAAGGCTGAATAATTGCGAGGGAATGGAAGAAGGCTAATCGTTAAAATGGGGCGCATATTTCTGGAACAAATAGGAACTTTTGTTGAATAAGGAAGCGCATTCTATTACACTAGGTTTAACGGGAATATTTCTTAAATAAACTTTTTGAGGGGTTGCATATTACTATGACTAGCAATGCCAATCAAGTTGTTTTAAACATTCGTTTCAAAGTTAAAGCAGGCAAAAAAGAAGCTTTTCGAAAATCACTTTATTCACTTGTTGAAGTGATGTCAAACGAACCTACCTTTATAAATGCTATTATAAGTGATGATATTGAAAAACCAGATGATATTGTAATTTATGAAATCTGGCAAGGTACAAAAGACAGTTGGTTACAGGAAGAATTGCCAAAGCCTTATCGAAAAAAATATGAAGAAGTTCTTGATGATCTCCTTGAGGATAGAATAATAAGTTATTTAACCCCAAAAGGAGAATGGGGAAGTAATTTAACGAATGTCAGTCGCTGATTAAACTTGGCCAGTTATCTTTAGGCAGGTGTAATAGGAAGAAAAACTGTTTTAGTCACTGTTTTTTTAAGGTGCTTTCAACTTGAAGGATGTTTTCTAATATGTCCTTCATTGGTTCTTTCATCATCTTCACCAAGCTAATCAACTGATAACTCCATTGGATACCTCTGTTGGAATACCCCCTTGTCTATAAGCACTATATGAAGATCGCAACTTTGTTCAGCAAAAGGGCGCGATTGCGGAGCGAAAAAAGCCCAATTTTTCAAATTCAATACTGAGAAATTGGGCTTTTAAATATTAGCATTTTCCTGACCTTACGCTACCCCTTATTAAGTTTGCATTTTTTAATTGTCTAAACAGTGTTTTAGCTATTTTGGTCACAAAATCGGTCACTTTTTTGGAAATTGAAGGTGTATTTACCTGGGATTTATTTACGGCAAGAGACAACCTATGCCAAGAAAAATTAGTTTGCTTATCAGAATATACACTCGTGAAAGTGGTTGTTCTATGGGCGGCATGATGTGATAGCGCCCTAACCCTTGATATAACAGGGTTTGAAAAATTTGACCGGATTTTTAAAAATCGTTACTTAATCTAACAAACCTCCCTTTAGTTTGGAGAGGTTTTCTCTATAGCCTTGACATAGCGTTAACTATAGGTATTAACCTATATAATTCAACAAATTGGAGGATAATGAAATCTTCAAAGGACTTTTGCTATCTTGTCGTTAATATTTGTTCAATTGGTTATCTCAACTTCGTGTTACGAAACATTCGATTTGCCAGAATACTGAATACCATATGACAAGAAAGTTTTTATTTCGATTGTTTATGAAATTATATTTATTCTGGTTATAAAAACGATCTCGCTTCCATTTAATTAAATTTAAAAATCTCTCCTAAATTGCTTTTAAAAACATATCAGCAGCTGCGGAAAAAACTTGATGCTTTTTCCAAATAATATTTAGGCCAGATTCGAGTCTAGGCTCTAGTGGTCGAAAACAAAGGTTACTATCACTAGATGTATTCACTATTTTGTCAAGGGCTATCTCATACCCTATGCCCTCATCAACCTCCATCATTTAATTCAAGAAGAACTAGGTCCAATGGTTGAAATCCCTTCCTCAGTACATCAGAATAATTTTAAAGTTCTACACGGTCTGAAAAAAGGTGGCGAGAGTTTTAGGAACGATAAAGAACTCCGGCTACAATATAACAACTTTAGAAAAAGTTATTGGAAATGGAGAGCAGAACAGTTTGAAAATTGAATTTGGTAGGTGTATAAAATGGATTACTCTAAAGTTCAAAATTTCATTGAAAAATATGCAGAAGAGGATGATTTTACAGGTGACGTGAGTGAAGATAAGATAGCTTATATCGAGCATCACCTCAATGTTGTTCTTCCCGAAAGTTATAAATGGTTTTTAAAAAACTATGGCTCAGGTGGAATTTCCGGTGTGGAAATAATCGGATATGACCTTGAGGGGGCCTATGTTGTAGAGCAAACTGAGGACTATAGGAAATATTATGATTTACCCGATGGGATAGTTGTAATAGAGTATGTTGACGAGTTCTCCTATTGTCTCGATACAAATAAAATGGAAGACGGAGAGTGTCCTGTAATTGTATGGGCTAATGACGCAAGTTACGGAGATGTTGTTGCAAATAATTTTCTAGAGTTTTTCATGGAAGACCTGAAGGAGTCTAAAGAAAACTGGGAAGAAGACGAAGAGTGGGACGATGAAGAATAATTGCATATATCACGCACCGATCTCTGATTGAGTGCTTTTTTTATGTTCCAATCCGAGAAAAATCCGACAAAAAGTGGGATAAAATGGGGGACTTTCTCTACTCCATTTTGTCATACGATAGAGATAAGAAAAACGAACGTGATATCAAGTCCAAGAAGGAGAGCTTGCGGACATTGATCTTTTGCACACGGATGTTGTACAGTTGATTGGAGGCCGATTTTTTATTGGCTCAGAATGGTAGATGCACTTTCCATTATTTGAAGTGACCCCAAAAAATAAGAAATTAAGTTGTTCATCAAACATCATTCTTTAAAAGCGATGTTGTAAATTGATCGAAAGATAATTTGTTGAATTTTGGTTAATTAAGGTATAATGGGTTCTGAACTTTTAACAGAAAGGTTAAACAACTGATGTCGCACAACAAACTAATGTTTTTGCTTTTAACATTTTCATCTATTATTCACCTGCTCGGTACAATTTTTGACCCTGCGTCCAGCTGGAAGTCCTGGTTGGTGAACATTGCTTTCATTTTATTGGCCCTTCTATTTTTAAATCTCACTTTAAAAGAAAATCAACAGAACAAGTAATTGTATGCCCTTCTCAAAGAGAAGGGCATATACTTTATATTACTAGAAGAATGAACTCTGGTAAGAGTAGCTTTAATAAATGTCCCTCTAATTCTGCATCTGATATTGGGGCAAATGTGCAAATGGCATTAAAATCGCAAGACCATGGGGGTTTTAAAAATGGTCAAAAAAATTGTGAATCGATTGAATTCATTTTCCCTGCTGGGGACAATCTTTTTTATCGGCAGTTATTTGACGTGCAAATTTAATGGCATAGAGCTAGTTGGGTTCCTGTACTCAGGTATCATTTTTTTGACAGTTCTGATCGCAACCACCGTAATGTTATTCAGGCAAAAAAGAAAAGGAATCAATGAAAATAAACAGGCTTAATGCATGCTTTTACTTATTTTAGCTTCTCTCCATTAGTGTACCTTTTCAATCCGAAAATATAGATCATCATGAAAGCATCATACGTCCAGTACATCAAATATCATCTCCTGTTCATACTAATAGCGGGAGGTACATCGACTTATGCTGAAAATTTGGATGACTGGACTTTTATTATTAGCGCAGCCTGCGGGGCATTCTGACAGCTTAACGATCACCCAGCAAGGGAAGAAAGTGGCCGTTGTGAACCGCGAAGATTTTACAATGCCGCTTCCCGGGACACCGTTGATTGATGATAAAAAATACGCCGAGTTCGTTGACAGGCTTGAGCGGAAAGTACACAAGGATCCCGTCAACGCCGTGATCAATGATCAGGGAAGGATCGTTCCCGGCAAGGTTGGCTACAGCCTTTCCAGGAAGGGGGTTAGAGAGCAGTTTTATGCGTATTTTTATGGGGATGGTCCGTCCACGATAGAAGTGCCTGAATTGAACATTTACCCGAAAGTGGACAGCGAACTGCTTTCCCATATCCGGACACAGCGGATCGGTCAGTATGTGACGTATTTTAATTCCGGGAATAAAAGCAGGACGCACAACATTTCACTCGCGGCAAAAGCGATCGACAATCATGTTGTGTTTCCTAATGAGACGTTTTCATTTAACAAAGTTGTCGGTATGAGGACGCCGGACAAGGGGTATATGAAGGCTCCGGTGATCGTGAGAGGCGAATTGTCTGAAGGGGTTGGCGGAGGCATTTGCCAGGTTTCGTCAACATTGTTTAATGCGGTTGACCGGGCAGGACTGGAAATCGTCCAGCGTTATTCCCACAGCCGGCGTGTCCCTTATGTTCCGCCGGGGCGCGACGCGACGGTCAGCTGGGGCGGGCCTGATTTGCGCTTTCAAAATAAATATAACCAGCCGGTCTTGATCAGGGCGAAACGGCATGGAGGAACGATGGTTGTTACACTTTATTCCTCTGATGTGGTCAATCATCAGCTGCGGAAAGTTCCGAAGGCTCCTTCTGAAATCCCAAAAGAAGAGCATCAGAGCGGGGATCACTAAAGGTGAATGTTCATCTGGGCTGCACTTGTTCACACAATGTACAATAAAATCCTTTAGTCTGTATGATAGGATGAATCAAGGACATCTTTAAATTTCAGACAAGAGGAGATGATCGAGTGACATGGCTTTTTGTAACCTTTTTGGTTATCTTCAGTCTTTTTAAAATATTGGTCACTTGCCTTCCGAGCGGTGTCGTAGAGTGGCTGACCGGCAAATTTCAAGTTCATGTTAAGCTTGAGGAAGCGAATGTTACAGTGACGTTCGGAGGAGAGCGTTTAGAGGGATCTGACAAGAGTCAATTTATTCAAAACTTTAATGAGGCCGTATTTATGGAGCGGTATTACATCTACCCGGGAGACGAGCCGCTTTTTGTAAATCCGAAAAACGCCGGGACACCGTTTGTTATCGAAACAAAAAGAGGGAAAAACGCTGTGAAGCTGTTGGTTTACAGATACGATGATCATATAGACGTCGTTAAACAATATAAGAAAAAGACGGCCGCTTATTGTCTGCGTTCTGACGGTCTGCAAACATGCAGGGGGCTCAAAACGGCGGATTTGGTTTAAAAAGCAGGGAAAACCTGCTTTTTTATTATGATATGAAATAAAGCCTAACAGCGCTGTAACCGATCAAAAATAAACAAGTAGCGATCGTAAAGATAAATTCTCCTTTTTTATTCTTTTTCAAAAGAACGAATGAACGCACACCGAGGTTCAGTCCAAACAGGATGAATCCCACATTCAAATAAACGGGATTGAACCCGGATGGAATGATGAGAAGAAATATCCCGGCAAGCGTGATATAATGGAATGCTTTGACAAGCGGCGGTTCTTTTTCCCGCGCTGTACGGCTGTCCATTTCACCATCACCTTTCTTTAGCAGTAAAATCCTTGTATTGCATATTATTCTAATTTAAAATGTGGTTGATGAAAAGTCTTGCAAAGGGAGAAACGCCATGACTATACATATTCAACAGCTTGATGCCCCTCTGAAGCCTGAGTTTGTTGATGAACTGATTAATTTGTGGAATGATAATGCATTGGAAACGGCTGATTGCACATTGGATGATCAAGATAGACAAATGATACAGCAGCAGCTGAAACAATATGTTCAATCTGCATACGGAGCGGTTTTTGCCGTCGTGAATGAGAAGCAAGAAGCGGTCGGATACGGGCTGGCCTCTATTAAGAAAGATTTGGTCAGCGATTGTCTGAGCGGGCAAATCGATGAAGTGTACATAGCCCCGGTCTATCGAAGAAACAAGCTGGGAAAGCTTGTTGTAGATCGTATGATGGATTGGTTTGAAAGGCATCAAGTGTCTCACGTTCAAGTATCGGTTGATATCGATAATCAATCGGCGCTGCGTTTTTGGGAAGGCATCGGCTTCAGCAGTGAATTTTACCTTTTGACACAATAAATATTTTTAGAATCATGGAGGCGGTGCCCTCACCATTATGACCCGGCCGCCTCGCTAAAAAGCCCCTTTTAAGGGGCTTTTTTGATGAGCTCAGGAGAATTATGATGCGGTGAATTGACGAGAGGCGCGACTTCATACGCTTCCATCTCTTTTGACGCATATGGTTTTAAAAGGCTTTCTAAGTATGCAAGGTCTTGATTTTTCGGATTCAGCCATTCTTTTTCAGCTTGACGATCAAGAATGACGGGCATGCGATCATGAATATCTTTCATTAAATCGTTGGGCATTGTCGTAATGATTGTGCATGTATAGACGGGCTTGCCGCCGGCAGGCTGCCACTTCTCCCAAAGCCCCGCAAACGAAAACAGTCCATTTGTTTTGAGCTTGATCCTCATCGGCCGCTTTGTCTTTGCATCGGTCCGCTTCCACTCATAAAAACTGTCTGCCGGAATGAGACACCTTTGTCTGATCAGCGGCTTTCGAAAGCTCGGCTTCTCAGCCAAAGTCTCAGCGCGCGCATTGATCATTTTATAACCGATTTTCTCATCCTTTGACCACGGCGGAATCAATCCCCACCGCAGCCGCCCTAACCGGTTATGGGAACCGTCGCTGATGACGGTGAGAATGCGCTGGGAAGGCGCGATGTTATAACTGGGGCTGTAATCTTCAACCGTCATTTGATCAATCTCGAAACGGTCAATAATCTCATCAAATTCAGAAAAGAGCGTAAACCTGCCGCACATCTTAGTCACCCTTGTTTGTTTATTGAAAGTTTGAGGCTTTTATATATAAATGGCCAACAAGGCCGCTGAAACAGCCATGACAAAGCAGTCATCGCCCGTCATGGCCACGCCGTTTTTGATGAATACGCTGCAGGTCCAGTTGAGCGCCGATCCTTCTGCGGTCCGGTCAATCAGCTTTTTACCCGCTGTGTAAACACATGCTTTAAATAAAGAAAACGAAATGGAACATAAAATAAAGAGCAAAATAAACTTTACCACCAACATCAGCATTGGCTTTTCACCCCGGCATATTTTGTAAGCTCCACCTTCATTTTACCAATAAATTCATATGTTAAAACCATATTCTTGTTTTATTTTATTGACCGACTGGTCAGTAAGCGCTGCAATTTATACTAACCGATTGGTCAATAACGAAAAGGAATGATGATCAATGCCTTTACAGCTTTATGAAAAAGAACAAATACTCGATGCCTGTTTGGAGGTTTTTGCCCGGCATGGCTATGCAAAGACTTCGACTGGAATGCTGGCGGAAGCGGCCGGTATTTCAAAGGCGCTGATTTTTCATCACTTTAAAAGCAAAAAAATTCTGTACTTAACTGTGCTCGATTATTGTATTGAAAAGGTAAAGTCGCGCCTTTCCCTTGATGACCTGTCGTCTTATCATGATTTTTTTGAAGCGAAAGAAAAAATAAGTCTGGCTAAGCTTGAGTTTTTCGCGGATTATCCAAACGTATATAAGCTCACGAAAGAAGCCTTTTTTTCACCGCCTTCCGAATTAAAAGAAGAAATCGCCGCAAAGTATGGGGAGCAATTTGCCGTTAGAAATCGTATTCTAAAACAGCTTTTTGCGAAAGTTCCGTTGAGGAAAGGAGTCGATCGTGAAGAGGCGTTCGAACTCATCATGGTCATGATGGGGCATTTTGAACAAAAGTTTCTAGCGAAAGTAACGGCTGAGAACGATTATGATCCAGCCTGGAGCAGACGTCTTCTTGAAGAACGAAAACGGTTTTTGGATATGATTCGTTTCGGTATTGAAGGCGAATAAAAAGGGGGATTTCTGATGGAACACTATGTATTGGGCTTTCATGAGGTCGATCGAGCCGATTTGCCGCTTGTCGGCGGGAAAGGGATGAACTTGGGCGAGTTGTCGAAAATGGGCGGCATTCAAGTGCCTCACGGCTTTTGTGTAACCACAAAGGCATATGAAAGGATGATTGGCGAAAACGGCAGAGTCAGTGAACTGATTGATCAGCTGTCACTTTTGAAAGTGATCGATCGAGAGCAGATTAACGAACTCGCCCTACAGATCCGCAATGGTATTGAAAGGGCCGAAATCGCCGAAGAGATCAAAGAAGCGGTTAAAAGCGCTCACTCAAATGCTGGCGGCGGTGCATATGCCGTCCGATCAAGCGCTACAGCGGAAGATTTGCCTCATGCCTCTTTCGCCGGGCAGCAAGATACGTATTTAAATATAAAAGGAATAGAGGCGATCTTGAAGCATATCAGCAAATGCTGGGCTTCATTGTTTACAGAGCGGGCTGTGATCTACCGGATTCAAAACGGTTTTGACCACCGTAAAGTTCAATTATCGGTCGTCATCCAGCAGATGGTGTTTTCGAATGCGTCCGGCATTTTGTTTACGGCAGATCCCGTTACATCCAACCGGAAGGTCACATCGATTGATGCGAGCTTTGCTTTGGGGGAGGCGCTTGTATCTGGTACGGTTTCGGCAGACAACTACAAGGTTCGCGAAGGAGAGATCGTTCAAAAAACGATTTCCGAGAAAAAGACGGCAGTCTATTCTTTAGAAAGCGGCGGCACTGAGGCGCGCGAAGTCGAAGCGGGACGCCGGAAAAAGCAAACATTAACAGATGAACAGATCATAAAGCTTGAAGCACTGGGAAGGAGAATCGAAGCTCATTTCGGTTTTCCGCAGGATATTGAATGGTGTCTGGCTGATGGCGAATTTTTCTTTGTCCAGAGCAGGCCTGTAACGACATTGTTTCCTCTTCCGAAACAGAGCGATGACAAGCTGCGCGTCTATATGTCTGTCGGGCATCAGCAAATGATGACAGAGCCGATCAATCCGCTTGGGATATCGTTTTTCGGGTTGATCTCGGATTATGAGCTGACCTGTGCCGGCGGAAGGCTTTTTATTGATTTATCACACGATTTGGCATCTTTTGCTGGTCGGAAAGTCGTCCTCAGCACGGCGGGGAAAAATGATCCCTTCATGCATAGCGCTCTTGTGAATTTTTTGAAAAGAAAGGAGCTTGTCAAAACGCTACCGAAAGGGAAGCGGATGTTTAGATTAGGGGCTGAGGGGCTGTCATGGTCGCTGCCTGGTCATGCGCTGAAGATTTACCGGAAAAACGACACCGGTGTAGTCAAACGGCTCATGTCCAAAGCGGAAGCATCCATTCATGAGGCTGAACAGCGATTGAAAAATGCATCGGGTGAAACGTTATTTGCACAGATAGAAGAGGATCAAAAAAACTTGAAAAAAGTTCTCTATGATTCAGAGAGCATGGCTGTGATTATGGTTGGTTTATATGCGGTATACTGGCTCAATCGAAAAATGGAGAAATGGCTTGGCGAAAAAAATGTCGCCGATACCCTTTCTCAATCGGTATTGCACAATGTCACATCTGAAATGGGATTGGCGCTTTTGGATGTTTCCGATGCTGCCAGAGGATACCCCGAGGTTCAGAAATATTTAGCGCATGCCAATGATGAAACCTTTTTCGAAGATCTCAAACAGCTTGACGGCGGTCCCGCTTTTATCAGCGCATTGCGGGCATTCCTTGAGAAATACGGCATGCGCTGCACCGGTGAGATCGATATGACCAAGACGCGCTGGAGCGAACGCCCTTCCATTCTTGCTCCAGTGATTTTGAGCAACATCAAAAACTTTGAACCTGGTGCGCGAACGGTCAAGTTTGAACAGGGACGATTGGAAGCGGAGCAAAAGGAGAGGGATCTGTTAAGCCGTCTGCAACAACTAAAGGGAGGCAGACAAAAGGCAAAAAAGACAAAGAAGATGATCAGCGTTTTGCGGAATTTTATCGGTTATCGGGAATATCCCAAATATGCTCTGATCAAACGCTATTTTATATATAAGGAAGCGTTGATGAAAGAAGCCGCCGTTTTGCAGCGAAAGAAGCTGATTCAAGCGAAGGAGGATATTTATTATCTGTCTTTTGATGAATTGAGAGAGGCCGTTTGCGCTAATCGTCTCGATGTGAAGAAGATCGAGGAAAGAAAAGCAGAATATCAGCATTATGAAAAATTAACGCCTCCGCGAATGATGACTTCAGAAGGCGAGGTCATCACGGGAGAAGTTTTGGGAGACCACATTCCGGCGGGTGCATTGGCGGGCGTTCCTGTTTCATCGGGAGTCATCGAAGGTAGGGCAAGAGTGATTCTGAAATTGGAAGAAGCCGATATCGAAGAGGGGGATATCCTTGTCACGCCTTTTACAGATCCGAGCTGGACACCGCTGTTTGTCTCAATCAAAGGTTTGGTGACGGAAGTGGGCGGCCTCATGACACATGGCGCCGTCATTGCGCGGGAATACGGGCTTCCGGCGGTGGTGGGGGTTGAGCATGCGACGAAAGAAATTAAAGACGGACAGAAGATCAGGATTAACGGATCGGAAGGCTATGTTGAAATACTCGAATCATAAAAGTGAGCGCAGCTTCAAGCTGCGCTTTACTGTTTATAAAGGTCGGCGGACAACATCCAATCCATCAAATGCTGATACGGATAATAGGTTGTGCCATTTAATTCAATTTTAGGTATGTCAGGATATTTACTCAGCATTTCTTTCGTTTCTACTTTACTTAAACCTAAATAATAATGTAAATCGCCTTCTTTAACTAAATAGGGATAGCCTGAATAACTCCCTTTTGGGTTTTTAAAGTTTTTCAAGCCGTCACCGATAAAATAGCCTAAAGCCGCTAAACCAAGCCCGATCCAAAACAGGTTCATTTCCATGTTTACCATCCTTTTCGCATATTGCTTTATCTGTCATACGAAAAGCGTTGAAAAAAGTTTCAAGGTCAAAGGCTTTGCCGGTTCAGCATCTCATAAAGAACGACGGCATGGTTATGGCGCTCATCCTTTGCACCGTAAAGCAGAATAACGGTTTCGTCCGCAGCCATTTCTTTTAATTCCTTGAAGCTTCTCTGTTTTTCAGGCTGTTGTTTGATTTCATTTTGATAGGCTTCTTTAAACGATTCGAATTTTTTCGGGTCATGACCGAACCATTTTCTTAAATCAGGACTTGGAGCGATTTCTTTCATCCAGCAGTCAAGGTTCGCTTTTTCTTTTGAAATGCCGCGCGGCCACACACGGTCGATTAAAATGCGGCGTCCTTCTGCTTGCTGGTTTTCTTGATAAATGCGCTGGAGAATAAACGGCATTTGGATCACTCCTTCTCATTTTATGATAAAACGGCCGTCTGGAAGGAACAACCTCTATTGAAATGACAATGCCAACATTCCTTTTATTCGATGGAATGTTTTAAAGAACTGTACATTTGGCTGACGCTTTCATCGATTTCATCTCTTGACATCCGCAAGGCTTTTTCCGATCTGGCATAGCCGATTTCTAATCGGCCTTCTTCTAGCCCTTTAAAAATCGCATCGGCAAATTCATCCAAAGGAGCTCCGGAATCATGCAGTCCGACACCGCCCAGATCTGTATTGACCGCGGGAGGAGCGACCTCTTTGACCTCAACGCCGGCCTCGGAAAGCTGATGTCTTAAACTCATCGTAAAAGAATGGAGAGCGGCTTTTGTCGATGAGTAGATCGGTGCGATCGCCATCGGTGTAAACGCCAGGCCTGATGTCACATTGATGATCGCTGTTTTCCCCGGTTTTTTGGCAAAGTATTGGCTAAAGAGCATGGCCAGGTGGATCGGCGCCTCCATGTTGACGGTGATTTCTTTTTTGTAGTCAGCCCAATTGTCTATGACATCTGCTTTTAAAATGTGGTAGCGCTGCTGTATACCCGCATTATTCACAAGTACGTTTACGCCAGGGTGACGTTCTTTGACCCATTCAAATAATGCCAGTCGTTCCGTTTCATCGGTTACATCGCATACACGCGTGATCAGCTCCGGATATTTTTCCTTTGCTTCTTTCAACTTGCTTTCCCTTCTCCCGCAGACGATGACCGTATTTCCCGATTTCATAAATCGTTCGGCAAAAGCAAAGCCGATTCCTGATGCGCCGCCTGTGATCAGTATTGTGTGTCCCGACAGTTTCATTGAAACCCCTCTTTTCCGTCAAATTTTTAAACAATAGGTTGAACATCTCTTCTGATCCTATACTAGACCCTTCATTTTCCAAAATGCAAGTATTCCGATTAGACGGTATCGTCCGATTCCATTATCATTGAAAAGTGAAAGGGGTGGAATAAAATGTATGAAACGACTGTCGAAACGTGCTTTGGAAAGCTGAAAGGCAGAACGGAAAACGGTGTCCGTATCTTTAAAGGCGTACCTTTCGCAAAACCTCCCGTCGGCAAGTTAAGGTTTCGGGAACCGCAGCGAATGGAAGCCTAGGAAGGTGAGCGGGAGGCCTTTCAATTTGGTCCGGTTTGTCCGCAGCCTGACAGGGGGTTGCCTGGTGAGTCAACGGGGGTTGAAAAGTCTGAGGATTGCCTTTATTTAAATGTGTACGCACCTGAAGAGGCGGATGGGGATCTGCCTGTTATGGTGTGGATTCATGGGGGCGCTTTTTATCTCGGAGCCGGCAGTGAACCGTTCTATGACGGGACTCAGCTCGCAAAGCAGGGAAAGGTGATCGTGGTCACCATCAATTATCGCCTCGGTCCGTTCGGTTTTTTGCATCTTTCTGCAATTGATGATTCCTACACAAGCAACCTTGGCCTCTTGGATCAAATCGCGGCCCTTGAGTGGGTGAAAGAAAATATCGCTTTCTTTGGCGGAGACCGTCATCATATTACGGTATTTGGAGAATCGGCGGGATCGATGAGCATCGCTTCGCTCTTGGCGATGCCGAAAGCAAAGGGGCTTTTTCAACAGGCCATTATGGAAAGCGGGGCCGCCGCAACAATATCTGAAAAGCTTGCGAAAGCCGCAGCAGAAAGATTCTTAACGATTCTCGATATTGATCATCATCTGGAGCGCCTTTGCGATGTATCTGATCAAGAACTTCTTCAAGCCGCCGATCAGCTGCGTACTTTAATGGGAGAAAATATTTTTGAACTGATCTTTCAGCCTGCACTTGACGAAAAAACCCTCCCGCTGAAGCCGGAGGCCGCCGTCGCGAAGGGCGCGGCAAAAGGAATCGGTCTATTAATCGGAACAAACCGCGATGAAGGCGCCTTGTTTTTTGCCTCTGATTCGGAACTTTTGCCTGAGAGGAAGATCAATGAGATTTTAGAAGAATACATGGGAAAAGAGGCCGCTGAAGCCGCCGCGCCTCTGTATCCGAGATCATTGAAAGGCCATGTTGATATGATGACAGATCTAGTCTTTTGGCATCCGTCCGTTGTGTTCGCTTCGGCTCAATCACGACATGCATCTGTCTTTATGTACCGGTTTGACTGGCATGCCGATTCGGAGCATCCGCCGTTCAACAAAGCGGTGCACGGCTTAGAGATTCCGTTTGTATTTGGCAATATGGACAGTTTGGAACAACTGACAGGTACGAAGGCTGGGGAGGAAGCACAGCTGCTTGCTAAACAGATCCAGGCTGCCTGGGTGTCTTTTGCCCGCTCCGGAAATCCGAGCACCGATGATGTCAGCTGGCCTGATTATGATGAAGACTCACGGAAAACGCTGATTTTTGATCAAGAGATCGCGATTGAAAACGACACGTATTCAGAGAAGAGGAAGCTGTTGACAGCCTCAAACCTGCAGGTTTAGAACAAGCGGCTGACCACAGGTCAGCCGCTTTGGTGGTAGCGTTCGCTTTGAATGGCTTCAAGCGATTTGCCGCGCGTTTCCGGCGCCATACGGAGCCCGATGATCATATGAATGACGAGAAATGCAATCATGACGGCGCCGGCTGTTTTAAAGCCCAATCCCGTAATCATCGCAGGAACGATCAATGAGATGAGCCCGACGCCGATGCGGACGATGAAGAACATAAAGCCTTGGGCGAGCGCCCTGTATTTCGTATGAAAAAGTTCTGCCGCCCACAGCCCGTAAAACGCCTGCGCTCCAAATCCCGCAGAAATGCCCCACAGGCATACGAATAATAAAAGCTCCGTGATGTTCATCGTACCGAAGGTGAGGATGACCCATGCGGCGGTTGCCATGGCTGCTCCTATGCCAAAAAGCGTTTTCCGATTGACTTTATCGCCGAGACGGATAAAGACGAAGTATGTGGACGCCACTGTCAAAATCCATAAAAATGCCTGCAGCAGGTTGGCTTGCGCCGCTGTTAAACCGCCGACCGTCTCATAAATATACGGCATGAAATATCCCATTGTTCCGGCAACAAGGTTCCAAAACGCGTAAATTCCGATAAGGAGAATCATGGCGTGGAGGTTCGCTTTGTTGGTCAACAGCTCTTTGATCGATGCCTTTTCTGCAACTCCTTTTGCTTTGTCTTCAGCTTCTTTTCGCTTTTGCTCCTCCCAGATGGACGATTCGTGAATCTGCTGCTGCAAAATCCACGTGATGACCGCGACAACGAATAATTGGGCAAAAATCAACCGGCTTCCCAGCAAACCGAGCGGTGCCAAGGCAACCGATAGCAGCAGCGTAAGCGCCGGTCCGACCGACCATGCCAGCTGCCCCCAGCCGACGCGTCCGGCGCGTTCGTGATCAGGCGCCTCCTCGGCAATATAAGTCCAAGCAGCCGGAATCGCTGCGCCCACCGCAATTCCCGTCACGATGTAACCGGTTAAAAGCATCGGAAAATTAAACGACACGGCAATCAGCAAAACGCCAAGCATATAGACTAATAAATCGTACTTGTATATGAATTTTCTCCCGTAACGGTCGACTAAAAAACCGCCGAGAAAAGCGCCGATCGCCGCGCCGAAACCATTTGCGCTTAAGGCGCCGAGAAGCCCGACCCGGGCGTCGTCCAACCCTAAATATTCAACCCATAACGAAAGCCCGCCGGCCCCTGCGACGATTGATCCCGCCTCCAAATAGTTGGACATGGCAACCGTGATCGTCGACTTCAAACTGCCTTTTTTTCTCCCTGGCATGATTCGCTCCCCTTTCAAATCAGAATTCTTTTCTGACAGAAGCCGGATTGATGCGTTGAATGCTGGATTTTTCTTTCGTGAGTCACGCGAATATGTAAGCGCTGTCATTTTCTGGTGATACCGACCCTGCATCCGTTCCAGCTTGCATGCTGTTCCGAATGTTTTTCATATAGTATTACTTTATTCCGAAATCAAAAATAAATCAACATATAAATCAGAATATTCCGTCTGAATATTTTTGTTTTTGTTTGAAAATTTTTCTCGAAAAACTGCCATTATATCAATTTTTTATTAAAAAACCGAAACTTTTCCTCTGGAAAAATAGTATATTTAAACTAAGTATATTTTACTATAAGGAGGAGTTTTTAGATGAGTATATTAAGCAGGTTCAAAGACATTATGGCCAGCAATATTAACGCTTTGCTTGATAAAGCAGAGGACCCGGAAAAAATGGTGGATCAGTACGTCAGGAACTTAAACAGCGACTTAAACAAAGTAAAGGCGGAAACGGCGTCTGTCATGGCGGCCGAGCAAAGGGCAAAAAGAGAACTGGCGGATTGCCGGGCGGAAATCGACAAGCTTGAGCGCTATGCAATGAAGGCATTGGAAGCCGGCAGCGAGGCGGATGCCCGAACATTTTTAGAAAAGAAAGCGGTGCTGGAAACGAAGGGGTCCGAATTAGAAACTGCATTACAAACGGCGTCATCCAATGCGCTTCAAATGAAAAAAATGCACGATAAGCTTGTTTCTGATATCGGAGAGCTTGAAGCGCGTCGGGCCGCGATCAAAGCGAAATGGACAGCGGCGAAAACACAGGAAAGAATGAATAAACTCGGTGCATCTGCAGCGAATGCCAACCATTCAATGTCCGCTTTTGGCAGAATGGAAGAAAAGGCCAACCGGGCGCTTGATGAAGCGAATGCGATGGCTGAACTGAACGCCGCTCCTCAAGATGACGTAGAAGACCTGAAAGCTAAATATGATAGCCCCTCTGGTGTGGATGATGCGCTTGCCGCACTGAAAGCAAAAATGGCGGGTCAAAAGTCATAACAATTTGAAATGAATAAAGTGAGAGGTTAAGAGACATGGTGATTTCTTATAAATGTCCGGGCTGCGGGGATGACATGGCCTTTGACGCTGAATCCGGCACGCTGGCCTGCCGGAGCTGCGGGAGACAGGACAAGATTGAAAACATTCCGGAAGAATTAAAAACAGCGAGATTTACTGAAGACGAAGCAACAGAATATCATTGCCAAAACTGCGGCGCTATTTTGATCACTGAAAAAGAAACGACGGCTACCTCCTGCAGCTTTTGCGGGGGAGCGGCAGTGATCGCCGACCGCCTGTCCGGAAACCTTGCCCCGGCAAAGGTCATTCCTTTTACGATCAGCAAAGAGGAAGCGGCAGACGCGTTTCGCAAGTGGTGCAGAAAAGGGCTGTTAACACCAAAGGGCTTTATGTCGGCGGACCGGATTAAAAGCATCACAGGCATGTACGTTCCTTTCTGGATGTACGATTTAAACAGCAAAGTGCAGGTCAGCGCCCGCTGCACAAAGGTACATAGGTATACACAGGGCGACTACATCTATACGAAGACCGAACATTATGATGCGTTTCGCGATATCAATCTCGACTAC
Source organism: Bacillus sp. GM2 (assembly GCF_056155945.1). Taxonomy (NCBI): domain Bacteria; kingdom Bacillati; phylum Bacillota; class Bacilli; order Caryophanales; family Bacillaceae; genus Bacillus; species Bacillus sp. GM2. The sequence continues at coordinate 286,994 of NZ_JBRKSZ010000008.1, read as the reverse complement.
ATCAAAGTCCCGGTGGATGCATCAGAAAAGATGAACGATGAATTGATGGACAAATTGGAGCCTTATCCGTATGATCAGCTGAAAGATTTTAAAACCGCCTATTTGGCAGGCTACATCGCTGAAAAATATAATTACGATGATGAAGAGCTTTTTCCGCGGGCGAAAAGCAAAATCAGCGGCTACATCGAGTCATATATCGATTCCACCTTATCCGGATACAGCTCCGTCGATGTGAAAACGAAACACGTCGATACGCAAAAAATGAAAAGCTTTTATGTGCTTTTGCCCGTCTGGATGGTCAATTACAACTACAAACAAAAGGATTACATTTTTGCGATGAACGGACAAACGGGAAAAGTCGTCGGCAAGCCGCCGATCAGCTCATTTAAAGAAAAGATGTGGTTTAGCGGACTGGCTGTCTCCATATTTGCGGTCTGGAAAATCATCGCTGCTGTGATGGGAGGCGGGGCATGATGAGAAATTTATTGAGAAGCGCAATGATCCTATGTATGATTTTCCTTGTCTTCATCCCTATAGCCTCCGGTGCGGCAGCCTCTGAACAGAAGCGGTATGTTTATGATGAAGCCGGGCTTCTGACCAAACAGGAAATCGAGAAGCTGGAGACGCTGGCAGCCAAATTGGGAGCCGAACGGGAAACCGACTTTATCATTGTGACGACCGATGATACGAATGGCCGCGATGTAAAGAAATATGCGGAGGACTTCTATGACGAAAAAGCGCCCGGCTATCAGAAGAAGCATGGAAACGCAGCTGTGTTAACGGTTGATATGGAGCATAGAGAAGTCTATCTTGCCGGCTTTAAAAAGGCTGAAGAATATTTGAATGACGCCAGACTGGACAAAATTAGAGAAAAAATCACGCCGGATATATCTGGCAATCATTATGAGGCCGCATTCGAAATGTTTATGAAGGCGGCGTATGATGATATGGAGAAGAAACCATGGGCGGACAGCATCTTTTTTAAGACATGGTTTCAATTGCTTGTGTCAGCAGTCATCGCGGGAATTGCCGTCGCCATTATGAAATACAATTCAGGCGGCAGAGTGACCGTAAGTGCAAACACGTATATGAACGGTGATACTTCCGGAGTGATCAGAAAGAATGACGAGTACATCAGAACGACCGTCACAAATCAAAGAAAACCGTCCAATAATAAAAGCTCAGGCGGCGGAACGACGAGCGGAGGACATTCGCACAGCGGCAGCCGGGGAAGCTTTTAGAAAGGGAAAGGAAGAGCTCAAATGGTGTTTTTTAAAAATCAATTTGCAAATGTAGTAGAGTGGGATGAATTTCGCGATGATATGATTTTCTACAAATGGAACAACCGCGAAATCAAAAAGGGGAGCCGGCTGATCATTCGTCCCGGTCAGGATGCCGTCTTTTTAAACAATGGAAAAATTGAAGGCATATTCCAAGATGAAGGCGACTATGATATCGAATCTGAAATTATTCCTTTTTTATCTACTTTAAAAGGTTTTAAATTTGGCTTTAACAGCGGGATACGCGCCGAAGTCCTGTTTGTCAATACGAAGGAGTTTACCGTCAAATGGGGGACGAAGAATGCCATCAATATCCCGGCTGCAGGACTACCGGGCGGCATGCCGATCAGAGCGAACGGCACATTTAATTTTAAGGTGAATGATTATGTCGCATTAATCGATAAAATTGCCGGTGTGAAAGATCAGTATGTTGTGGAAGATATCAAAATACGGATCACATCTATCCTTGATCAGCTTTTGATGAAGTGGATCACAAAAGAAGGAAAAGATATGTTCAACCTTCAAGCCAACGCCTTTGATATCGCAAAAGGGATCAAGGAAGACCTTGATATGGAGATTGTCAGCGACGGCATGACGGTTACAGGCTTTAACATCATGAGTTTCAATTATCCGAAAGAAATCCAGGACATGATCACGAAGAACGCTTCCCACGGCATGGTTGGCGATCTGAACAGATATCAGCAGATCTCCATGACAGACGGCATGGCGTCAGGAAAGATGACAGGCGGCAGTGCCGCATCCGATATGGCCGGCATGATGATGGGGATGAACGTAGCGAACCAAATGATGAATCAGATGAACCAAAATCAGCAGGCGCAGACACCAACGCCCCAAAGCACGCCGCAGGCAGGGACAAAGCCGAACTTCTGTCCAAACTGTGGAACGAAAACGGGGGAAGCCAACTTCTGTCCGAACTGCGGGCAGAAACTTGTGTAAGCTGGTATCTTCTTTGTGAATGCATGAATACCAGACCGGCATGATTGCCGGCAGACCAAGCTGGAAAACAAATGGAGCAGAAGCTGATCCTGATTCACAAGTCGGATCAATTGCATGATCAGAACGCCCGCCGTATTCTATATATAACAATGTGAGTGCCGGGTGAAAAGAATACGGCATACATCAATCAACGATGTACAGAATAATTAAAGGATACAATGTGGAGGAAAAGCGACATGGAATTAGGCATCAGCACCTTTGTAGAAACGACCCCTGATATCAAAACCGGAAAAGCCATTAGCCATGCGGAGCGGCTGCGCGAAGTAGTGGAGGAGATCGTCCTTGCCGATCAGGTGGGCTTGGATGTATTCGGAGTTGGAGAGCATCATCGTCAAGATTACGCAGCTTCTTCTCCTGCCGTCGTCCTGGCCGCAGCGGCTGCACAGACGAAGCACATCAGATTAACGAGCGCGGTCACCGTGCTGTCGTCGGCTGATCCCGTCCGTGTTTTTCAGGATTTTGCGACGCTCGACGGGATTTCAAACGGCAGGGCGGAAATCATGGCGGGCCGAGGGTCTTTCATCGAATCCTTTCCGCTGTTTGGATATGATTTAGATGATTATAATGAGCTCTTTGAAGAAAAGCTTGATCTGCTGCTCGAGCTGCAAAAGTCGGAAAGGGTCACATGGAGCGGCAAACATCGTCCGGCTATTCAAAATACAGGCGTGTACCCGCGCCCTGTGCAGAATCCGCTGCCCGTATGGATCGGAAGCGGCGGAAACCAGGAATCCGTCGTGCGCGCCGGCCTGCTCGGCCTGCCGCTGGTTCTCGCGATTATCGGGGGGAGTCCGCAGCATTTCGCCCCGCTTGTTGAGCTTTATTACAAAGCGGCGGAACATGCAGGGCATGATGCCTCAAAGCTGACAGTCGCTTCCCATTCCCACGGCTTTATTGCGGAGGATACCGAGACGGCCGCCGATCGGTTTTTCCCTTCCACCCAGCAGGCTATGAATACACTTGCGAGGGAGCGGGGCTGGGGGCCGTACAGCCGGTCGAGCTTCGATGCAGCCAGAAGCTTTGAAGGGGCGCTCTATGTAGGCGATCCCGAGACGGTGGCGGAAAAAATTATTCACCTGCGCAAGAATGTCGGGATCACCCGCTTTTTGCTTCACGTTCCGGTCGGTTCGATGCCGCACGAAGATGTCATGAAGGCGATTGAACTTTTTGGAACAAAAACGGCGCCGCTCGTCAGGGAAGAAGTATCCCGCTGGGAGGCAACCGAAAGATCATAATTATAAAAGGCCCGCGCTTTCTTTGCGCGGGCCTTTTATTTCATATAATGCTTTTTGAAATCCGGATGAATCGAAAATTTTCGGCGCAAATGGATCAGGTTTTCGCCGAAACTTTCCTCCAATACCTCTCTGTGCTTCTTCATGATTTCCATCAGATACAGATCATGAATCATCACTTCGGTAATCGGCATCACCAAGCCTACATGCATCGTCCAGGCTGCGCGGCTGTCTTTCCCGTGCGAGACAATGCCGGCCACGACTTCCGAATCGTCGACGCTGAATACAAGCCAGCGTCCGTCGTACTCTTCTGTAATTTGCGTGCTGCTGTCATGGAGATAGACATTGGCGAAATCAGCTTCAATGTCGCCGTACGCAATGATGGTGACGATGACGCCTTTTTTTGCGGCCTGCTTGAGTTCCGGCTCCAATTCAGGAAAATCCTCTTTCCAAATTTCGAGGAGAATCCTTTTTCCGGCTGATGATATACAAGCCTTTACTTTATCGATAATCTCGCTTCGTCCGGTGATGTTCCAAATATTTTCCCGGTCATTTGCAGTGCGCTCAAACTTCTCGAAATATTTTTCTGCCTGTTCAAAAGTCTCTTCCGCTTTCAGCCGCCGGTTTTTAATCAGTTCCTTGGCGGGAACGGGGATGTACTGCGGTGTGCCGCCGTAGCTGACAAAGATATCGCCGCGGATCACGAGGCTCTCCAGCACTTCGTATATTTTCGACCGGGGAACACCCGATTTTTTTGCCACCGCATAGCCTGTCAGCGGCGATTCTTCCAAAAGCGCCAAGTATGCTTTCGACTCATACTCGGTGAAATTCAGGTTTTTCAGTACGTCTAATATGTTTTCCTTCATAAGCCCTCCAGCTTCAACAAGAGTCGCTACCTTTGTCACTCATATTTTGCTGGATGTATTGATTTATTTCAAGTCCGCTGATACACTTTTTAATAAGTGGTTACTAAAGTAGTCACTATATAAAACCAGTATGGGGGGAGACATCTGATGGATAGCCTGCTGTCATACATATCGATTGCCGCCATGATGGTGGTGATACCAGGAGCAGATACGATGCTTGTGGTGAAAAACACGCTTCGCTACGGGCCGAACGCCGGGCGCTGCAATGTTCTCGGTTTGGCGACAGGGCTTTCTTTCTGGACGCTGATTGCCGTTCTCGGCTTAGCGGTGGTGATTGCGAAATCGGTGATTCTGTTCAATACGATCAAATACTTGGGGGCGGCCTATTTAATATATTTAGGCATTAAAAGCTTTTTCGCGAAAAAAATGTTTTCTTTGGAGGACATACAAGCCGAGAAGAACAAAACCGAAAACGCATCAAGCCGGCATTATAAGGATTCGTTTATGCAAGGATTGTTCAGCAACGTTCTGAATCCGAAAACTGTTTTGGTTTATATCACGATTATGCCTCAATTTATTAATTTAAGAGAAAGCGTCAACCAGCAGTTGATCATCCTCGCTTTAATCCTTACCTTTCTTGCTGTGTTTTGGTTCCTCATCCTCGTATATTTGATCGATTTCGCAAAAAAATGGCTGAGAAGCGTGAAATTCCAGAAGGTCTTTCAAAAAGCCGCGGGGCTGGTGCTTGTCGGGTTTGGCGTTAAAACGGGTTTGGATTGATATCGGATAAGGAGTGAGTTTTGACTCGCTCTTTTTTTGTTTATTTGTCAACGATTATAGGGTGGAATAAGTGAGATAAAACAGATGTCTATGGTTATTTGTTGACATTTTGACAACGGTTCTATATATTTATACCGACTTGGCCTTTTGGCTGATAGATTGATACATTTTTAGTGTGAGAGGAGAAAGGCTCGTGGATGAACAAAAGAAAAATCAGCTGGGGGCGCTGCTGAAAGAGCATTTGCGAAAAAGATCATTATCTTTAAGAGAATTGAGCGAACGCACTCAAATCGATAAAGCGACCATCTCAAGAATCATCAATGGCAAAAGAAAAGCAAACCTGAACCATTTGCAAAGGTTTTCAGAAAGTCTCGGCGTTTCTTTTGATGAGATGATGACAGCGGCCGGCTATGCGATCGAGAAGACGAGGGAAAGCGAACGTCAGGATATTCACTCGTCAGTTGCCGAAATTGAAGATGTTTTGCAAACCTCAAATGTCTATGATCGGTCCTTTACCACGGAAGAACTGAAAAACAAATTGAATGAGTACGAACAATATTCCCAGACGGAGGAAGGAAAGCGTACCATTCTGGCTGAGTTTGAATCCAAAGTCGAGAAAGTCGCCGGCGTTGGTCCTTTTCTGACCCGTTTGCACGACATGTACAGACGATTTACCTCAGGGCGGGGGACGCCGCGTGAATTGCTGCTGATGGGCGGCGCTTTGCTGTATTTCATCGTTTCTGTTGATGTCATACCGGATTATATTTTTCCAATCGGCTATATTGATGATGCCGCAGCGGTTCAATTCGTTTTCAACCAGCTGTCACATAAATCATGATGGAGCATGTTACAGATGAAAAGAAAGCCTATCAACATTGACATCAGCCTTCTGCTCATTCTATTTTGTTTGTTTATCATCAGTCTGCTGGCCGTTTACAGCGGGTCCGGCCAGTATGAAACACAGGACCCTTTTTATTTTGCGAAACGGCAGGTTTTTTGGTATCTTGTCGGGTTTGGCGTCATGGCGGGAACGGCCTACATCGACTATGAGCTGCTAGAACGATTGGCGCTTCGTTTATTTGCGGGAGCCGTTTTTCTTCTGATTCTCGTTCATTTTTTTGGAACTTATAAAAATGGTTCGCAAAGGTGGATCAGCTTCGGAGTCATCGAAATCCAGCCTTCAGAATTTATGAAGATCATTTTGATTCTTCTGTTGGCTTCGATACTCAACCAATTTCAGCATAAAAGGTTCTCCTTCACGGAGAGCATCATACCGACGGGGAAAATCATGGTGTACACGGTGATTCCGTTTTTCTTCATATTGGTACAGCCTGATTTAGGGTCCGCATTGGTGATTTTGTCGATCGCATTCACGTTGATGCTTGTCTCGGGGATTTCGGGGAGAATGATCATGTCCTTGTCGCTTGGATTCATGGGATTGGTCGCCTTTTTGACGTATTTGCACAATCATTACTTTGAGATTTTTTCAAAGATAATTAAGCCTCACCAGCTTGACCGGATATACGGCTGGCTCAGTCCTCATGAACATGCTTCTACATATGGATACCAGCTGACGCAGGCGTTATTGGGGATCGGATCGGGCCAGATGTCAGGAAGCGGCTTTACTCATGGAACCCAAGTGCAGGGAGGGAAGATTCCGGAGGCTCATACCGATTTTATTTTCGCCGTGATTGGTGAAGAATTCGGCTTTTTGGGTGCCGTCACATTAGTCTGTCTCTATTTTCTGATGATCTACAGAATCATCAGGATCGCGATTTCGTCCAACAGTCTGTTCGGTCTTTATATATGTGCGGGGGTTGCGGGGTTGATTGTATTCCAAGTGTTCCAAAATATCGGGATGACGATCGGGTTAATGCCGATCACAGGGCTCGCTCTTCCGTTTATCAGCTATGGCGGCAGCGCGCTGCTGACCAACATGATCGCCTTAGGTCTCGTTTTCAGTGTGAATATCAGATCTAAACATTACATGTTTGGGAATGACTGGGGATGAAGGTGCACAAAATGATTCTTTCCCATCTAAAGAAACTGGATTATGTATTGATTGCTTCGGTTCTGTTTTTATCCTCGTTTGGCTTGCTGATGGTATACAGTGCCGGCTACCCCCTCGGATATATGAAGTATCATGATGGCAGCTATTTTTTTATGAAGCAGCTGCAGTGGCTGCTCATCGGTTTGACCTTTTTTTCGGCTGCCGTCTTTTTCCCTTACAAAGCTTACAGCAAACTCATCCGTTTTTTGGTGAAGCTTTCTTTTTTGCTGCTGATTCTCGTTTTGCTGCCGGGAATCGGGATGGAGAAAAACAATTCTCAAAGGTGGATTCAACTCGGTTCGCTCATGATCCAGCCGTCCGAGGCTGTGAAGCTTGTGATGGTTATTTATTTCGCCTATGTGTATGCAAAAAAGCAGAGATACATCGCCGATTTTGGAAAGGGCGTCATGCCGCCGCTGATCATTTTGGCCGCTGTGTTTTTTTTGATTTTAAAACAGCCCGACTTGGGCACCGCTGTTTCGATCCTGTTAAGCTGCGGAGCGGTTCTGTTGTGCGCCGGCCTTAGAATACGGCACTTGCTGCTTCTCGGAACAATGGCAGGGGCGGGCATCGCATATTTTGCTATGACAGCGTCGTACCGGTTAAAAAGGCTGACATCGTTCAGCGATCCTTTTCAAAATGAAAACGGAGACGGCTACCAGTTGATCAATTCCTACCTTGCCATTGATTCGGGCGGGGTATGGGGGAATGGATTGGGGAACAGCGTTCAAAAGCTGGGGTTTCTTCCTGAAGCCCATACAGACTTTATCATGGCGGTCATCAGTGAAGAACTCGGCGGTGTCGGGCTGTTGATGATCATCGGGGCCTACCTGTTGATCATGTTCAGAGGTGTTAAGATCGCTGCACAAATCGATGATCCGTTTGGAAAGCTGCTGGCGGTCGGCATTACTTTCCAGATCATGATTCAGGCATTATTTAACCTGGGCGCTGTTTTCGGCCTTCTTCCCATTACCGGAATTCCTCTTCCGTTTGTCAGCTACGGAGGTTCTTCGTTAATGTTCATGCTGACGTCAGCCGGGATATTGGTCAACCTCTCCTCACATGTGAAGCGGGGAGTAAAAAAAGAGGGGCCTTTCTGATGTAGAAAGGCCTTTTCCCGATTTTGAAGTTAAAATTGACGAGATGATCCTGTCATCAGGAATTTATCTTCTCATATCGCATTTGACCGTGACTCCATTTTTATATAAACGCATCCATATTGATAAATAAAGGAAATCGTGATATATTCAAGGTGTGAAACAGAATAATCTTTAGATGAATGCGTAAACTGAAAAAAAACCGGAAGATGCGGCAACATCTCCCGGAAGCAACAGAGAGGCTCCGTAAAAAGGAGTCGGCTCTATTTTTAGATCCCAATTAAAAAGTAAGATCGTCTTGGTGTGGGAATCAAGGGCGATCTTACTTTTTTTTGTCGTTCGATGACAGAATTGCCACGACAAGAATGCCGAAAGAGACCATGAGTTGCAACGCCTCTGATACTGTCACATGCTCACCCCCTTTCTCTCCAAGAGATGGAGGGTGAGCCGACCGCCCTTATATAGAACCGAACTGTTGCTACCCCTTATTATACCAAAAAGAAGAGGCGTTTCCATAAATGCCCTTTGTCAAGTGAATTTGAAAAAACGCAGTTTTTTAAATTTTTGTGGTCAAATACCGCTTTTTAGCCAAAAAACCCTGAAAATTTTTCCGTGCAAAAAAGGCCGGTTCATGAAACCCGGCCTTTTTTGATATGTCTCATTTGTTCATTTATGCGGGACGCGCGGCAAAAATTTGAAAGGTAACGCCGAACGGATCGGTGACAATGCCGTAAGCGGGACTGAAATAAGTCTCCTTCAGCTCAAGCTTGACCTCGCCCCGCTCGCTCAGCTTGCCGAACAGCCGCTTGGCCGAAGAAACGTCAGCTGCCGTTACGCAAATGGACAATTGGTTTCCGCTTTGGAAAGGCAGTTCAGGAATGATGTCGGCGATCATCATGACGGCGTCGCCGATTGTCAAAACGGCGTGTGCGATGAAATCCAATTCGTCATCCTTAAAATTCGCCGCCTCATCTGCGGGGCCTTCGCCAATCGTCTGACTGAACTTTACTTCAGCCTCGAGTACATCACGATAATAATCAATCGCTTCCTTTGCTCTTCCATTCATCAGGATGTAAGGTGTAAATTGCGTTTTCATAGAGCGAACATCTCCTTTTTTTGTTGATCTAAGAAGATTGTATATTATAATGGTGACAACTTATGTCATGGTTAAAAAATGATTGGAGGTTTTCATGTCTAAAGCGAAACGATTGAATGAAATGATCATGATGGTAAACCGGAAAAAACGATTTACGGTCGGGGAGCTGGCGCAGGAATTCGGCGTTTCCAAGAGAACGGTTTTAAGGGATTTGCAAGAGCTCAGCGAAATGGGGGTGCCCCTCTATTCTGAAACCGGCCCCCACGGAGGGTATCAAGTGTTAAATGAAAGGATTCTTCCTCCCATCGCCTTCAGCGAGAACGAAGCGATCGCCATCTTCTTTGCGATCGATGCGCTGAAGCATTATATATCCCTGCCGTTTGACGCTCAGTACGACTCCATCAAAAAGAAGTTTTATTTGAACCTTACAGGAGACATCCGGGATGCGATTGACAGTATGAAGGATCGCGTTGCTTTTTATACGCCTTATGAGCAAAAAGACGACATTCCGGTCTTAAAGGTGCTGCTTGAAGCGGCAGTTCAGCAAAAGGTGTTGATCATCGAATATGAAGCAAATGGTGCAGCAAGCAAGAGAAACATTCAGCCGATCGGAATCTATGCCAATCAAGGGAAGTGGTATTGCCCGGCTTACTGTTTTTTAAGACAAGACTACCGCATCTTCAGGTGTGACCGGATTAAGCGGGCCGAGCTTGATGAACATACGGCCCCGCTCGATTTGACCGATCTTAATTTAAAGAACCGTTTTTCAGCTGTGTCCCGGCCAAGGGAGACATTGGAATTATCCGCGGAGCTGACAAAAAAAGGAGTAGAACGGCACGGTTCACTCAAATGGCCGCACCTTGAGCTGGATGTAAAAGAAGACGGGTCCGGCGTGCTGAAAGGAGAGATCGCGCCGAAGGACATTGATTTTTTTGCGGATTATTTCATTTCATTCGGCCGGGAAGCAATTATTCAGAAGCCTTCCGAATTAATCGAAAGGATGAAGCGGACATTATCCGACATGCTGAAACAATACGGCTAAAATGAAGACTCCGGTCAGACTGATCACGAAGACCGCAGCCTGCGTTTTTCCTGCATTTTACAGCCCCTCAAAAAAAGCGTGAAGACGCACGTCTCATTCATCATTCCGTTAACGACACTCTCAGGAATTGAGAGTGTCTTATTTTTGCCGTCAGAAGAAATTTTTACCCAAAAAAGTTGACGGGGGATTTAAAAGTGGGTATCATTACAAATATGAAATAAATATTACATTTGTGTTACAAAAGAAAATGATATGTTACGAGTTTAAAAGAAGATTGACAAAGGAGCATGCTTATGAAAAAAGCGATGGCTATTTTAGGATTCCTTGTACTCACAGCATCGCTGCTATTCATCATCAATAAAGGAACATCTCAAATAAACGCTTCACAAAATAGAAAAGCCGCGATTCACACGGAATATTACAAAGACATCAGTTCGCTTTCTTTTCCGGTATTCAGCGATTTGAAGGAAGAAGATGCCCAGCTGGCCAACGAAGCGGTAAAACATCATTTAAAAAACTCTTATAAAGAATTTCAAAAAATCGTTAAAGATGCCGAAAAGAAGGATAAGGACGAGGAGAACGTCTATGAAACGTCCTACAAAGTCAAATACAACGAGGAAGGCAAACTGAGTTTTTTAATCTATGACTATCAGTTCTCCGGCGGCGCGCACGGCATGTACACCGCTACATCCTACAACTTTGACTTTGACAAGCGCAAACAAGTCGTGCTGACTGACGTATTAAACAATCAGGCAAAAATCGAAAAAGCAAAAAACTATATTTTCAGCTATATCAACGAACATCCGGAACAGTTTTATTCTGATCTTAAAAAGAGCGATATCCGCTTGGATGAACACACGGCTTTCTATTATACAAGCAGCGGAATTTCAATTGTATTTCAGCAGTATGATATCGCCCCGTATGCGGCCGGAAATCAGGAAATAAAGCTTCCGTCGACGCTTTTATATTAGTCCCGGTATGAGAAACAATATTTGTAATAGAAACAGAGAAAGCAAGTCATGAAACAGGAGAGTGAGCAGCGATGTCTGGCAAACCATCATTTCGATGGGTTAAAATGTTGATTTTTTTAACGATATTAATAGGTTTGGCGGGGTACTCTTACAATAAGGTGTCAAGCAACAGTCAAGAGCCCCCTCAACCAAAAAAAGACGGCGCACAATCCGGCCTCGGCGTCGAATCAATGGTCAGCGACAGCAAACAAGAGCGGTATGCCATCCACTATCCGGTATTTCGCATAAAAGAAATCGATGAACAAATAAAAGCTTATGTGAATCAAGAATTGGCCAGTTTTAAAGAGGATAATGCAAAGGCCCAGGCTCAGCATGAAGACGGGCCTTTTGAACTGAACATCAAATATAAGGTTGTCTATTACACAAAAGATGCAGCCAGTGTGGTGCTGAATCAATACATAGAGGCCGGGGGCGTTTCGGGTACAACGTCTGTCAAGACGTTTAACGCCGATTTAAAACAGAAAAAGCTGCTGTCCCTTCAAGACCTGTTCGAAGAAAATTCAGATTTTCTGAACAGGATTTCAAGCATTGCCTATCAGGAATTGAAAAATCGGAATCCGTCTGCCGACACGGCTTTATTAAAAGAAGGGACAAGCCCTCAGGAAGAGCATTTCAGCCGCTTCGCGCTCCTGGAAAATGAAGTCGAATTTTATTTTGAGAAAAAACAAACCGGTCTTGAGCAGTCTGTAAAAATAAAAAAAGAATGGGTAAAAGATATTTTAAAAGACCAATATCAGGATATGAAAAAGAGCCGTCTTCAGGCCAAACGAGAGCAGGAGCCTGTCCCCCTTCCGAAACAAGCGAAAATAAATCCTGATGAAAAAGTGATTGCTCTCACATTTGATGACGGCCCGAATCCCGCTACAACGAATAAAATATTGAATGCTTTACAAAAGCATGAAGGGCATGCGACCTTCTTTGTGCTTGGAAGCAGAGCCCAATATTATCCCGAAACGATAAAACGGATGCTGAAGGAAGGAAACGAAGTCGGCAACCATTCCTGGGACCATCCGTTATTGACAAGGCTGTCAAATGAAAAAGCGTATCAGGAAATTAACGACACGCAAGAAATGATCGAAAAAATCAGCGGACACCAGCCGGCACACTTGCGCCCTCCATATGGCGGAATCAATGATTCCGTCCGCTCGCTTTCCAATCTGAAGGTCTCGTTGTGGGATGTTGATCCGGAAGATTGGAAGTACAGAAATAAACAAAAGATTGTCAATCATGTCATGAGTCATGCGGGAGACGGAAAAATCGTCTTAATGCACGATATTTATGCAACGTCCGCAGAAGCGGCGGAAGAGATTATTAAAAAGCTGAAAGCAAAGGGCTATCAATTGGTAACTGTATCTCAGCTTGAAGAAGTGAAGAAGCAGAGAGGATATTGAATAAATGAGAAGAAAGCGCCATATCGGCGCTTTTCTGTTGCAAGAAAATATAGGGAAAACGATATTTGTTAAAAATTCAAAATATTTATACAATAGCATGTGTTTCACTTTGAAAGGGGAGAGGAAAATCATGAAACAACACAAACGGCTTTATGCCCGATTGCTGCCGCTGTTATTTGCGCTCATCTTCTTGCTGCCTCACTCTGCAGCTGCGGCGGCAAATCTTAATGGGACGCTGATGCAATATTTTGAGTGGTACATGCCAAATGACGGCCAACATTGGAAACGCTTACAAAATGACTCGGCATATTTGGCTGAACACGGTATTACTGCCGTCTGGATTCCCCCGGCATATAAGGGAACGAGTCAAGACGATGTAGGCTACGGCGCTTACGATCTGTATGATTTAGGGGAGTTTCATCAAAAAGGGACGGTTCGGACAAAGTACGGCACAAAGGGAGAACTGCAATCTGCGATCAACAGTCTTCATTCCCGGGACATCAACGTTTACGGCGATGTAGTCATCAACCACAAAGGCGGCGCTGATGCGACCGAAGATGTAACGGCTGTTGAAGTCGATCCCGCCGACCGCAACCGCGTAACATCAGGAGAACAGCGAATCAAAGCGTGGACACATTTTCAATTCCCGGGGCGCGGCAGCACATACAGCGATTTCAAATGGCATTGGTACCATTTTGACGGAACCGATTGGGACGAGTCCCGAAAGCTGAACCGCATCTATAAGTTTCAAGGAAAGGCATGGGATTGGGAAGTTTCCAATGAAAACGGCAACTATGATTACTTGATGTATGCCGACATCGATTATGATCATCCTGATGTCACGGCAGAAATAAAGAGATGGGGAACGTGGTATGCCAATGAGCTGCAATTGGACGGATTCCGCCTTGATGCCGTCAAACACATTAAATTTTCTTTTTTGCGGGATTGGGTCAATCATGTCAGGGAAAAAACAGGAAAGGAAATGTTTACGGTAGCCGAATATTGGCAGAATGACTTAGGTGCGCTGGAAAACTATTTGAACAAAACAAACTTTAATCATTCAGTGTTTGACGTGCCGCTTCATTACCAGTTCCATGCTGCATCGACACAGGGAGGCGGCTATGATATGAGGAAATTGCTGAACGGAACAGTCGTTTCCAAGCATCCTGTGAAAGCGGTTACGTTTGTTGATAACCATGATACACAGCCGGGGCAATCGCTTGAGTCGACTGTCCAAACATGGTTTAAGCCGCTGGCTTACGCTTTTATTTTGACAAGAGAAGCAGGCTACCCGCAGATTTTCTACGGGGATATGTACGGGACGAAAGGAGCCTCGCAGCGCGAAATTCCTGCCCTGAAACACAAAATCGAACCGATCTTAAAAGCGAGAATACAATATGCGTACGGAGCACAGCATGATTATTTCGATCATCATGACATTGTCGGCTGGACGAGGGAAGGCGACAGCTCGGTTGCAAATTCTGGTTTGGCGGCGTTAATAACAGACGGACCCGGCGGGACAAAGCGAATGTATGTCGGCCGGCAAAACGCCGGTGAGACATGGCATGACATCACCGGAAACCGTTCCGATTCTGTTGTCATCAATGCAGAAGGCTGGGGAGAGTTTCACGTAAACGGCGGATCGGTTTCGATCTATGTTCAAAGATAGAAGAAAAGAGTGATAGGACGGATTTCCTAAAGGAAATCCGTTTTTTTATTTTCTCCTTCTTATAAAATTTCTTTGATTCCATCTTATAATTAATTTTAACAAGGTGTCATCAGCCCTCAGGAAGGACTAGCTGACAGTTTGAATCGTATAGGTAAGGCGGGGATGAAATGGCAACGTTATCTGATGTAGCAAAGAAAGCAAATGTATCGAAAATGACGGTATCGCGGGTGATCAATCATCCTGAGACTGTGACGGATGAATTGAAAAAGCTTGTTCATTCCGCAATGAAGGAGCTCAATTATATACCGAACTATGCAGCAAGAGCGCTCGTTCAAAACAGAACACAGGTCGTCAAGCTGCTCATACTGGAAGAAATGGATACGACTGAACCTTATTATATGAACCTGTTAACGGGAATCAGCCGCGAGCTGGACCGTCACCATTATGCTTTGCAGCTTGTCACAAGGAAATCTCTCAATATCGGCCAGTGTGACGGCATTATAGCGACGGGATTGAGAAAAGCCGATTTTGAAGGGCTGATTAAAGTATTTGAAAAGCCTGTCGTTGTATTTGGCCAAAATGAAATGGGCTATGATTTTATTGATGTTAACAATGAAAAAGGTACCTATATGGCAACACGCCACGTCATTGGGCTGGGCGTCCGCAATGTCGTCTTTTTTGGAATCGATTTGGATGAACCCTTTGAACGGTCAAGGGAAAAAGGCTACCTTCAGGCGATGGAAGGCAGTCTGAAAAAAGCGGCGATTTTCCGGATGGAAAACAGTTCGAAAAAAAGTGAAGCACGCGCACTGGAAGTGCTGGCATCCCTTGATGCACCGGCAGCCGTGGTTTGCGCTTCCGACCGCATCGCGCTCGGGGTCATCCGTGCGGCGCAATTGCTCGGCAAAAAAATTCCGGAAGATGTCGCGGTTACCGGCTATGACGGGGTGTTTCTCGACCGGATCGCTTCGCCTCGCCTGACGACGATCAGACAGCCTGTTGTTGAAATGGGAGAGGCTTGCGCCAGAATCCTGCTGAAAAAAATCAATGAAGACGGAGCGTCGCAAGGCAATCAATTTTTTGAGCCGGAACTTATTGTCCGGGAATCGACTTTGTAAGGGTCTCATTCTGTTACCGGTAACAAGCTGAAAATGATTGTTCCTGTTATGCCGTCATGATAATTTCAGAATAAAAGCCGGTTTATCACAGCCGGACAACCAAAAAGGGGGAAACATGATGGAATATGCAGCGATTCATCATCAGCCTTTCAGCTCTGATGCCTATTCTTACGATGGAAGGACATTGCACATCAAAATCCGTACAAAAAAGAATGATGCCGAACACGTCTGCTTGATTTGGGGAGATCCTTACGAACACACCGGCGGCACATGGAAAGCGAACGAGCTTGCGATGGCGAAAATTGCCGCGACAAGCACGCATGATTACTGGTTTGCCGAAGTGGCGCCTCCATTCAGGCGTCTGCAATACGGGTTTATCCTTACAGGCGCTGATGGTCAAGACACTTTTTACGGAAGCAGTGGTGCCTGTCCGTTTGCCGGAAAAGCGGCAGATATGGCCAAGTACTGTTTTAAATTTCCGTTTGTTCATGAGGCAGATACGTTTAATGCACCTGACTGGGTCAAATCAACCGTCTGGTATCAAATTTTTCCGGAGCGCTTTGCCAGCGGCCGAGAGGATTTGTCTCCGGAAAACGCTTTGCCATGGGGAAGCAAGGACCCCGAGGTGGACGATTTTTTCGGAGGGGATTTGCAGGGGATCATAAACAAACTGGACTATCTGGAAGACTTGGGGGTAGGCGGCATTTATTTGACGCCGATCTTTGCCGCGCCTTCCAACCATAAATACGATACATTGGACTATTGCTCGATCGATCCGCATTTTGGCGATGAGGAACTCTTTCGCACGCTGGTCAGCCGGCTTCACGAGCGGGGAATGAAGATCATGCTTGACGCTGTTTTTAATCACATCGGCAGCGCTTCGCGAGAGTGGCAGGATGTCGTCAAAAACGGTGAAAAGTCCCGTTATAAAGACTGGTTTCATGTTCATTCTTTTCCTGTTAAAGAAGGCGGCTACGATACATTTGCGTTTACGCCCGAGATGCCGAAGCTCAATACCGCCAACCCGGAAGTTCAGGCTTATTTACTTGATATCGCGCTGTACTGGATACGCGAATTTGATATCGACGGCTGGCGTTTGGATGTGGCAAATGAAGTCGATCATGCGTTTTGGAAGAAGTTCCGTCAAGCCGTTACTGCAGAAAAGCCCGACATTTTTATATTGGGCGAAATCTGGCATCAGGCTGATCCGTGGCTTAGAGGAGACGAATTTCATTCGGTTATGAACTACCCGTTCACAGAACCGATGATTGACTATTTTGCAGACGGATCGATTTCAGCTTCGCAAATGGCGAGCCGCATCAATTCGCATCTCATGAGCGGGATGAAGCAGGTCAATGAGGTGATGTTTAATTTGCTGGACAGCCATGACACGAAGCGGATTTTGACAAGATGCGGAGGAGATGAGAAAAAAGTACGCTCTCTTTTGGCATTTATGTTTGCTCAGACAGGCTCGCCGTGCATTTATTACGGAACCGAAATCGGGCTGGACGGCGGGGATGACCCATTGTGCCGGAAGTGCATGGTTTGGGAAGAAGAGAAACAGAATCAAGAGATGCTCACATTTATGAAACGGCTGATCGCTTTGCGAAAACAAGAAAATGATGTATTGACTTATGGAGCGCTCGAGTGGAGGCTGGTTGACGACGAAAACGATTTTGTCAGTTTTTCCCGAACGCATGAAGGAAAAGAGCTGATCTACTTCTTCCACCAGGGCAGCGAAGTGCGTCGTGTCAGATTGCGGGATTTGAAGATTGCAAGCGATAAAAGAATATATGATGCGTGGTCGGAAGATACGCTTCATCATGATGATGCGGTCGGCATACAGCCAGGCGGGTTTTTCATTTTGGGGGCGGTTTAAATTCTGTTACCGTTAACAGAATTTAAACTATTGTAACCGCTTTCTATCGAGGATTACAATTGTCTCAGATTCTAAGATAGAAGGGGGAAAAAAGATGCAACATTTAAAAAAAGGATTTATAGCGATGCTGGCGTCAGTTCTGCTGTTCGGTCTTGCCGCCTGTTCAAGTTCAAAGGAAACGGGGGGCAGCAGCGGGAAAAAAGTGCTCACCGTGTCTGTAGAAGAGGTCTATAAACCTTACGTTGAAAGCATAAAGGAAGGTTTTGAAAAAGAGAATGATGTGACAGTCAAAATTGTTGAAAAGCCAATGTTCGATCAGCTTGAAGCGCTTCCTCTTGACGGCCCGGCAGGCAATGCGCCCGATGTCATGCTTGGGGCATACGACCGTATCGGCGGCTTAGGGCAGCAAGGGCATTTGTTGGAAGTCAAACCGTCTGATACTAAAAGCTTCGGAGACAAAGAAATGCAGCAAGTAACAGTTGACGGAAAAGTCTACGGAATCCCGCTTGTTATTGAAACTCTCGTACTCTATTACAACAAAGACCTGTTAAAAGCGCCGCCAAAAACCTTTAACGAGCTTGAGGATTTAACAAAAGACAAGAGGTTCGCTTTTTCTTCGGAAAAAGGAAAATCGACCGCTTTTCTCGCAAAGTGGACGGACTTTTACATGTCATACGGTTTAATGGCGGGATACGGCGGATATGTATTCGGAGCTGAAGGCACGGATTCAGGAGACATCGGTCTGAACAACAAGGGAGCCGTGGAAGCGGTGGAATACGCCGAGAAATGGTTCAGTGAATATTGGCCGAAAGGCATGCAGGACAATACGAGCGCTGACGATTTTATTCAGCAGACCTTTATGGACGGAAAAGCAGCGGCTGTTATCGGAGGCCCCTGGTCGGCTTCCAATTATAAAGAAGCCGGTTTGAACTACGGCGCCGCGAAAATCCCGACATTGCCAAACGGAAAAGAATATGCCCCGTTTGCAGGCGGAAAAGGCTGGGTCGCCTCAAAATATACGAAAGAGGCGGAGCTTGCTGAAAAGTGGCTGCAATATGCCGCAAATGACGAAAACGCTTACCGTTTTTATGAAGATACGAACGAAGTTCCGGCCAACCTCGCCGCACGAAAAAAAGCAGGGGAACAAAAAAGCGAGCTGACGTCGGCGGTCATCACACAATACGAAACGGCGACGCCGACTCCAAACATTCCGGAGATGGCCGAGGTGTGGACAGGTGCAGAAAGCCTGATATTTGACGCAGCAGCAGGGAAAAAATCGGCTCAGCAATCAGCGGATGATGCCGTCGGCGTAATCAAAGAAAACATTAAAGAAAAGTATGTGAAATAAAACGGCGGTTTTAGCGTCCGGAAGAATAGAGGGCGAAAAAAATGAACAAAGACCAAACACTTGCAAAACGGAGCCGGAAGGCAGCGCTGTTATCGATTATTCCCGGTGCTGGCCAGATTGCAAACCGGCAGTTTTCAAAGGGGATCCTTTTTCTTGTCATCACAGGCTTGTTTATTTGTGAGTTAGCGGTTTTCGGTTATCAGGCGCTGATCGGCCTCGCGACACTGGGGACTGTCCCGGGAGAAGATCACTCGCTGTTTCTGTTGATAGAGGGCACGCTGCAATTGATATTGACGCTCGTTTTTCTGATGTTTTACATCTTTAATCTGTATGATGCCCGGAAGACCGCCGCGATGAAAGCGGCGGGTTTGAAAATCAGCGAGACGGCCGGGGATATGATCAGAAATGCAGGTGACAAAGGGTTCCCGTATTTATTTACGCTGCCGGCATACCTCATGATGGTGTTTGTGATTATTTTTCCGGTGCTGGTGACTCTGTTTATCGCGTTTACAAACTACGATTTTTATCATATTCCGCCTAACAGTCTCATCGACTGGGTCGGCTTTAAAAATTTCATGAACATCTTTTTCCTTGGCTCGTATCGGCAAACATTCGCCGATGTACTGGGCTGGACGATCATCTGGACGATCTGTGCGACGACGCTGCAAATTGTTCTCGGCATCGTGACAGCGCTGATCGTCAATCAGAACTTTATTAAAGGCAAGCGGATGTTCCGGATCATCTTCCTGCTTTCGTGGGCCGTTCCGGCATTTATTACGATTATGAGCTTTGCCAACATTTTCAATGACTCGGCGGGCGCGATGAACGTCCAAGTGATCCCGCTTTTGAACCAGCTTCCGTTCGTCGATATCCCGGCTGTCGCATGGAAGACCGATCCGTTCTGGACGAAGACGGCTTTGATTATGATTCAGACGTGGCTCGGTTTTCCATACATTTATGTCATGGTGACAGGGGTGCTTCAGGCGATTCCCGGAGAGCTTTATGAAGCGGCAAAGATTGACGGCGCGACATTTATTCAGCGCTTTAAACACATTACGCTGCCGATGATTTTATTTGCGACCGCACCGGTGATGATTACTCAGTATACGTTTAATTTCAATAACTTCTCGATCATCTATTTATTTAATGAGGGCGGTCCGGGGAGTGCGGGGGCCGGAGCCGGGTCAACCGACATCTTAATATCCTGGATCTATAAGCTGACGACGGGAACGTCGCCGCAGTATTCCGTGGCGGCTGCTGTCACACTGCTCATTTCTTTCATTGTCATCGGGGTTTCCCTGATTGCTTTTAAGAAATCGAATGCCTTCGGCAATGAGGAGGTCATGTAGATGAGAGGGATTTTCAAAAATACGCGGTTCACCGGGATGTTGAACAAAGTTTCGACCTATATATTTTTAACGTTTTTAAGCATCGTGATTATTTATCCGCTTTTGATCACGGCATCATCTGCATTTCGGGTCGGGAATGTAGCGGCTTTTACACTCGATTTTTCGGGCGCATGGACATTGGACCACTTTAAGCGGCTGTTTGAAGAGACGCTTTATCTCAACTGGTACGGGAATACGCTTGTAATCGCGCTGTCTGTCATGGTGTTCCAGGTGACGATTGTGACGCTTGCCGGCTATACGTACAGCCGCTACCGGTTTGCGGGCCGAAAAAAGAGCCTCATTTTCTTTTTGATCATTCAAATGGTGCCGACGATGGCGGCGCTGACCGCTTTTTACGTCCTGGCCATGCTGATCGGAGCTTTGGACCAATATTGGTTTTTAACTGCCATCTATATCGGCGGCGGAATTCCGATGAACACATGGCTGATGAAGGGCTACTTTGATACAGTGCCGAGAGAAATCGATGAAGCGGCGCGGATTGACGGCGCGGGGCACCTGCGGATCTTTGCTTCGGTCGTTCTCCCGCTTGTGAAACCGATGCTTGCAGTCCAGGCGCTGTGGGCGTTTATGGGGCCGTTCGGCGACTATCTGCTGGCGAAATTTCTGCTTCGGTCGCCGGAAAGCCTGACCATCGCCGTCGGTTTGCAGACATTCATCTCCAATCCGCAGCAGCAAAAAGTCGCGCTGTTTGCAGCTGGGGCGATTCTTGCAGCTCTGCCGATTTGCATCTTGTTCTTCTTTCTCCAAAAGAACTTTGTGTCCGGTTTGACATCCGGCGGAACGAAGGGATAAATCGATGAACGACATGCGAAACGAAAAGCTGATCGTCCGATTTCTTAAAGCAGCGGCATCACCGGCGGGCGTCATGCGCTGCAAACATGCATTCAGCTGGCTCGAAATTTCTTTTCTGTTTATGTTTTTGACTGCTTGTTTAATGGCGCCTATGACCCTTGCGTTTATGAAAATGGACCGCTTCAATGCCGGGTATCTGATCCCGAACGTCGCTCAAGAGGCTGACGCGGCATTCATCAAACAATTAAAAGGCTACCAATTGACAAACGGAAGATTGAAGGGCGAAGACGAGCTGTACCGTGTGGAGAAAGGGAGAACCCTGCTGGCCGTCGATTTGAAGGATGAATTAAAAACAAGCGGTGAGAACGGGCGGATAAAAGCGGAAGGCTATCAAAATGCGCTCATCTTTCAGTCAGATCATCTGATCATCAGTGATCAAAGCGGAGCGGGGTTTTCCGTTCGCTATCCGGCAAAGGCTGGGCTGAATGATCTGGATGCCGGTCATTTGGGGGATTTTATCGGTGCAATGTGGTTTGCCCAATATAAGCCGCTTATCATCATGCTGGCCTGTTCGGCGGTTTTCATCATCTCGCTTTTTTTAACGGCCGTTCTGGCGGGAGGCATCTGGATCTCCAAAAAATCCAACATGACCGGGATAAGGTCGTTTAAGGAAGCGGCCGCAGCGGCGGTGTGCGGATCGGCGCTTCCGGCAGGAGCCGCAATGGCTTTCGGTATGATCAGCTTTGACTTCATCGCGATGCTGCTCATCCATTCGTGCGGTAGTGCTTTGATGGTCTCTTTCATTTTCAGGCACATCTTCAAGAACCGCCATCACAACGAAAATCTACAGTCAGGAGGAAATCATGGCAAATCAGCGGCTATTTGAGATCGACCAGTGGAAAATCAAAACAAACAAATTTGAAAAGGAACATAAACGGCTTCAGGAAAGTCTGACATCTTTGGCGAACGGATATATGGGAATCAGGGGGAATTTTGAAGAAAGCTATTCAGGCGAAAGTCTCAAAGGCACATATATCGCAGGGGTTTGGTTCCCTGACAAAACGCGTGTCGGCTGGTGGAAAAACGGCTATCCCGAATATTTCGGGAAAGTGATCAATGCGATGAATTTCATCGGAATTGATGTATATGTAGACGACGAAAAAGTCGACCTCAGCCAAAACGACATCGAATCGTTTGAATTGGAGCTTAATATGAAAGAAGGCATCTTGCGGAGAAGCGCTGTCGTCCGTGTGAATCAAAAGGCTGTCAAAATTTCGTCCGAGCGCTTTCTTAGCCTCGATGTCCCGCAACTGTGCGCGATCCATTATGAAGCGGAATGCCTGAACGATGAAGCGGTCATCACGCTTGTTCCTTATCTTGATGGAAATGTCGCAAATGAGGATGCCAATTTCGAAGAGCGGTTTTGGCAGGAAGAAGCGAAAGGCGCCGAATCTCATCGCGGCCATCTTGTGACGAAAACGATTGAGAATCCGTTTGGAACCCCGCGTTTTACGGTGGCTGCTTCTATGTGCAATGTGACGGAAGGATATGTCAGCGAGCATTTTCAAACGGATGCAATGTACGCGGAAAACCGCTACTGTTACGAAGTGGGACCGGGAACAAAGGCTTCTTTAAAGAAATTGATCATTGTCACAACGTCCCGGGATTTTGAAGAAGCAGAGCTTTTAGTACAGGGCAGGGCGCTTTTGGCGAATGTTCTTCGGCAGGGATATGAAGAAGCGAAGCGGAGGCATACCGAACATTGGATGGAAAGGTGGGCAAAAGCGGACATTGAAATTAAAGGGGATGATGAGCTTCAGCAGGGCATCCGGTACAACCTCTTTCAGCTCTTCTCGACATACTACGGAGCCGATTCACGCTTAAACATCGGGCCGAAAGGATTCACCGGCGAGAAATACGGCGGAGCCGCCTATTGGGATACTGAGGCGTACGCCGTTCCTGTGTATTTGGCGACGGCCGAGCCGGAGGTGACGAAGAATCTGCTTTTATACCGATATCATCATTTGGAGGCAGCTAAACGGAATGCGGCCAAACTGGGGCTGAAGGGGGCCCTTTATCCGATGGTGACCTTCACAGGCGATGAATGCCACAATGAATGGGAGATCACCTTCGAAGAAATTCACCGCAACGGCGCAATCTGTTATGCGATCTACAATTATGTCAATTATACAGGCGACCGGGACTATATGAAAGAATACGGGATAGACGTTCTCGTCGAAATCAGCAGATTTTGGGCGGACCGCGTCCACTTCTCAAAACGTAACAACAAATATATGATCCACGGAGTTACAGGGCCGAATGAATATGAAAACAATGTCAACAACAATTGGTATACGAATTTAATTGCGTCGTGGACGCTTGAGTACACGCTCGAAAACCTCGCTGTCCTCCCGGAGGAAAACCGCCGCCGGCTTGATATACGGGAAGCCGAAATCGAGAAGTGGAAGGATATCATTGCGAAAATGTACTATCCATACAGTGAGGAATTAAATATTTTTATTCAGCATGATACATTCCTGGATAAAGAGCTTCAGGCAACGGATGAGCTTGAAGCGGATGACCGCCCGCTCTATCAGAATTGGTCATGGGACAAAATTCTCCGCTCCAGTTTTATTAAGCAGGCTGATGTTCTGCAAGGCATTTATTTCTTTAATCACCGATTTACGAAGGAAGAAAAACGGCGCAACTTTGAATTTTATGAACCGATGACCGTTCATGAATCGAGCCTTTCGCCGTCTGTCCATGCGGTGCTGGCGGCTGAACTCAAAATGGAAAAGAAGGCGCTTGAACTGTATAAGCGTACAGCGAGGCTTGATCTGGATAATTACAATCATGACACAGAGGAAGGGCTTCATATTACATCAATGACCGGAAGCTGGCTCGCGATCGTGCAAGGATTTGCCGGCATGCGGACCCAGGAGGAGACGCTGTCGTTTGCTCCGTTTTTGCCGAAGGAATGGGACGGTTATTCGTTTAACATCAATTATCGGAACCGGCTAATCAATGTGCAGGTAGAGGAAAACAGCGTCGCCTTCAACCTTGTAAAAGGAGAACCGCTTTCTATGACAGTTTATGGAGAGCAGATCGCACTGAACGGACGGTATGAAAGGAGGATGCCTGATGAGCCAATGGTGGAAAGAGGCAGTCGTGTATCAAATTTACCCGCGGAGTTTTTATGATTCCAACGGAGACGGATTCGGTGATTTGCAGGGCGTGATTCAAAAGCTCGATTACATCAAAAGCCTCGGAGCCGATGTTATCTGGCTGTGTCCTGTGTTTGACTCTCCGCAGGATGACAACGGCTACGACATCAGCGACTACAGAAGCATATACGAAAAGTTCGGGACGAACGATGATATGTTTCAATTGATTGATGAAGTGCATAAACGCGGAATGAAAATCATCATGGATCTTGTCGTGAACCACACGTCTGATGAACATGCCTGGTTTGCCGAAAGCCGCAAGTCAAAGGACAATCCTTACCGTGATTATTATTTTTGGAAGGATCCAAAGGCGGACGGTTCAGAACCGAACAATTGGGGATCGATCTTTTCAGGGCCGGCGTGGACATTCGATGAGCGGACAGGGCAGTATTATCTTCACTACTTTTCGAATAAGCAGCCTGACTTAAACTGGGAGAATGAAGCGGTTCGCCGGGAAGTATACGATTTGATGACGTTTTGGATGGACAGAGGCGTGGACGGCTGGCGGATGGATGTGATCGGTTCCATTTCCAAATATGTCGACTTTCCCGATTATGAAACAGATGACAACCGTCCTTATGTCGTCGGCCGCTATCATTCAAACGGCCCCCGTCTGCACGAATTTATACAAGAGATGAACCGGGAAGTACTGTCCCGTTACGACTGCATGACGGTCGGCGAAGCAAACGGCTCAGATGTTGAAGAAGCGATAAAATACACGGATCCAAGCAGACATGAGCTGAACATGATTTTTACATTTGAACATATGGACATCGATACAAAACAACATTCGCCGAATGGGAAATGGCAGATGAAGCCGTTTGATCCGATCGCTTTAAAAAAGACGATGACGATGTGGCAGGCCGCTTTAATGAATGTCGGCTGGAACACGCTTTATTTCGAAAATCATGATCAGCCGAGGGTCATATCCCGCTGGGGCAATGACCGCGAACTGCGCAAACAATGCGCCAAAGCATTTGCAACGGTCCTCCACGGCATGAAGGGAACCCCGTTCATTTATCAGGGAGAA
The DNA here is from genome assembly GCF_056155945.1 of Bacillus sp. GM2. NCBI lineage: Bacteria > Bacillati > Bacillota > Bacilli > Caryophanales > Bacillaceae > Bacillus > Bacillus sp. GM2. Next base: position 261,646 of record NZ_JBRKSZ010000008.1, on the reverse strand, counting down.
GAAATCGGCATGACAAACAGCGAGATGCCGCTCGAGATGTATGATGATCTCGAAATCAAAAACGCATACCGCGAACTTGTCCTCGAAAATAAAACGATGACAGAGGAAGACTTTCGAAAAGCCGTGGCGAAAAAAGGGCGGGATCATGCGAGAACGCCGATGCAATGGGATGACGGAAAACATGCGGGCTTCACAGATGGAGAGCCTTGGCTGGCGGTAAATCCCCGCTATCAAGAAATCAATGTGAAAGAATCGCTCTCAGATGAAGATTCGATTTTCTATTATTATCAGAAGCTCATCGGGCTGCGCAAACAACATAAAGTCATCGTCTACGGAGACTACCGGCTGCTGCTCGAGGATGATCCGCAAATCTTTGCGTATATCCGCGAATACCGGGGCGAAAAGCTGTTAGTTGCCGTGAATTTGTCAGAAGAAAAGGCGCTGTTTCATGCTCCGCCGGAATTGCTTGAAGACAAGTGGGATGTGCTGTTATCCAATTACGCCCGCGAGCGGCTTGATATAAGCGGCAGTATCGACATGGAACCCTATGAAGCTTTTATGATGATCAGCCGGGCAAAGGGTTCGACATTATGAAAGCGGTCATTTTTGACTTGGACGGCGTGATCACGGATACGGCCGAACATCATTATCTCGCTTGGAAACATACTGCCGAACAAATCGGCATTGAGATTGACCGGAGCTTTAATGAACGACTGAAAGGCATCGACAGAGAGCGGTCGCTTGACACGATTTTGATTCACGGCGGTGCGGCCGGAACATATCGTGAGGCGGAGAAACAAGAGATCATGCGCCGGAAAAATCAATACTACCAACAGCTGATCCAAAGCTTGACCCCGCATGACCTGTTGCCGGGAATCGCCGGGCTATTTTCCGAATTGAAAAGGGAAAATGTAAGCATCGCGTTAGCTTCGTCAAGCCGAAACGCGCCCGCTATTTTGGAACGGCTCGGGGTCATGGACGAATTTCAGGCTGTCGTTGATCCGGCAGGACTTGCTCACGGAAAGCCCGACCCCGAAATCTTTTTGACAGCCGCCGCGCTGCTCGGTGTGCCTCCGTCTGAATGTGCAGCAATCGAAGACGCTGAAGCCGGGATCGCCGCGATCAAATCCGCAGGGATGTTCGCCGTGGGAGTCGGTGATGAGACATCGCTGAGCGGGGCCGATTTGATCGTCCCCAACACAAACGAGCTGACATTTGAGCTGCTGAATGAAGGATGGCGGCGCTGTTGCTGCATAAGAGAAGACAAATGAATCGTAAAATGGCAGGCCGCCGCCGGCGGCCTTATTTGCAATCAGAGAGGAGAATTGCAACATCAAAATCAAGGCATTCGGCCGGCCGGAGAGGAAGGCTGTTCGGATATGCTTTTTGCTGTTTATACAACGTTCTTAGCAATTCGGCTTCGAATCGAAACGATCAGATGATTGGATACCGTCCTGTTGCAAATTCTAACGCCTGCGCTTTTCATGAAAAACAGCCTAACGATCCTTTTAAAAGGATGATTAGGCTGATTGTTTATTGAGGCATTTGCAATTTGACAAACTTCCGTTTGCCGACTTGGATCATCATACCGTGTTCGACCGCCACATCCGCATGAATCGATTCTGCTTTGATGCCGTTGATTTTAACGCCGCCGTTTTGGATCATTCGGCGGGCTTCGCTTTTGGAAGGGAGGAGTCCGAGCGTCACCAATAAATCGGTGACAGGTACCGTTCCGTCACCTTGCCAGTGTACAGGCGTTATATTGTCCGGCGCGCTGTTTTGCTGAAAAACCTTTTTAAACTGCTGTTCGGCCGCTTCGGCCGCCTCGCTTCCATGATACATGTTGACGATGGTTTTCCCGAGAAGCATTTTCGCATCTCGCGGATGTACGGCCCCCGTTTCCAAATCTTTGACAAGTCGTTTTTTATCTTCCGCCTCCAAGTCGGTCGCAAGATGGATATATTTTTTCATCAAACTGTCCGGAAGCGACATCGTTTTCCCGAACATTTCATGAGGGTCTTCATCGATGCCGATGTAATTGTTCTTTGATTTAGACATTTTTTCAACGCCGTCAAGTCCTTCAAGCAGCGGCATAAGAATGACGACCTGTTTTTCTTTTCCGTACTTTTCCTGAAAGTGTCTGCCCATGAGCACGTTAAAATGCTGATCCGTTCCGCCCAGTTCAATATCGCTGTCCAGAACGACTGAATCATATCCCTGCATCAACGGGTAAAAGAACTCATGAAGCGAAATCGGCTTTTGCATGGCAATTCTTTCTTCAAAATCATCGCGTTCCATTAAACGGGCGACGGTAATTTTGCCGGCGAGTTCAATGACGTCTTCCAAGGTTAATCGTTTAAGCCATTTTGAGTTGTAGTGAAGCTCGACCTTGTTCTGATCAAGCACTTTTCCAAACTGGTGAAAGTATGTTTCGGCATTGCGGCGGACTTCTTCGTCCGTCAGCTGTTTTCTGGCGGCGGATTTTCCTGTCGGATCGCCGATTTTTCCTGTGAAATCCCCGATCAGGAGCTGGACGATATGACCATTTTCCTGAAATTGGCGCAGCTTATTCAAGACGACGGTGTGGCCCAAATGAACATCAGGTGCCGACGGATCGAGGCCAAGCTTAATTTTCAGCGGTTCGCCGGTCAAAATCGATTTGGCCAGCTTTGCCCGCAGTTCTTCCGGGGGAATGACCTCCTCCGCTCCGTCCATATATAAGTGAAGCTGCCTTTCGACTTCCCGCTTCTCGGCAGTTGTCAGTTGATCAAATTGTTGCTGCATGATAACTCCTCCTTTTTTTGTATAAAAAAAGAGCCTCATCCCGATAAGGGACGTGGCTCAAATGCACGCGGTACCACCCTGGTTGAAGACTTTCATCTTCCGCTTTATTTCAGATAACGGTTTCCCGTTCTTTGCTACTTAAAGGTTCACAAAGAAAGCTCAGGGAGGTAATTCACGTCTGCCTTTGCACCGGCTCGCACCAGCCGCCGGCTCTCTGGAACAGGGAGACAGCCCGCTACTTGTTCCCGTCGTTGCTTATGGTTTATGAAGATTGTCGTTCACTTTTCGAAGGAGCTCGATCAATGTATTCTGCTCCTCTTTTGTCATGCCCTTGATCAGCATGGTTTCCCCTTTGTGGAACGCCGGATAGAGCTCTTCAATAGCGGCTTTTCCTTCAGGGGTGATCTCGGCGTATACGTGTCTGCGGTCTCTCGGATCCGCGCTTTTTCCGCAAAAGTTCTTTTTTTCAAGCGTTTTAATGACATTGCTCGCAGTGGCTGTTGAAATGCCTGACAGTTCAGCGAGTTTTCTCGTTTCAAGCCTGCCCCATACCCATAGATCGTAAAGAATCGAAAAAGCCGTCCATGACAATTGATATGAGGAAAGAATCTCGGTCTCCATTTTGACACGGAGCTTTTGCGCTGACCGGTAAAGGTTGGTGGCGACCGAAATGGCTTCAAGATTCAAGGACTCGATCGGCATGCGTTTCAGCTTGATGAGTGTGTCGTGTTCTTCCTGTCGAAGATGGGGGGATCTATCCAATCGTGACGCCTGCCTTTTTATTTTCAGAATCATTAGCTATGAAACGAATTTTAACAGATGGTTTTCATTCATGCAAGCCCTTTTTTGATATGACGAGAAAAGCCGGCATCATGATGATGACCGGCACTTGTTTCAGCTAGGACTTTGGTTTGGTTCAGGGGTTCCGCAAGCGCGGTGCCTGAGTCATCTATTGTTGCGGTTATTGCCGGCCATTTAAACGTAATAATTGCATTTTAAACGTAAACAAACTGTAAAATACCATTTCTATGAAAAAAGGTATAATTTGAATGTCAGAAAAAAATCCCATTCACGGAGGATATTTTTATATGAAGAAGATACTTTTTTCTGTTTTTGTTTTGGCAGGCAGCTTGCTATTGGCATTCAATTTTGCCGGTGAGGCGAGTGCTAAAACGAAAAAAGTCAGCGGCTACATCACTTGGTACAACGGCGTGGGCAAAGTCGGCGCTGACGGCAAAAGGCTCGGCCATTGGGACTGCGCCACAAAGATGGGCTTCGATGTTCCGAGAAAAGGCACAAAAATAAGAGCCTATTCTAAAGCAAAACCAAAGAAAGTCATTACAGTCTATAAATATGATGTCGGCAGAATGCCGGGCGCTGTGTTGGATGTAAGCCCGAAAGCTTTTAGAGCTTTGGGATTTCCGACAAGCAAAGGAAAGGTAGCCGGACATTATACATATAAAAAATAGGAGAAATGAAGCAAGAAAAATCGTTTTCTTGCTTCTTTCAATTGGCGGGGTCGAATATGAAAAAAGTCTTTGTGTTTTTGTTGGCGGCCGTCATTTTAGCCGCAGGCGCATTTGCGGCCTTCCGCTATTTCGTCCCGGAAAAAGCGGAGCCGGCAAAGGGCGGCGGTTCAGACCTGCTCGTATCGATAACCGATCAGAAGCTGATGACCGCTTACTACGAAAATCAAAATAAGCTGTATGAAGAAAAGATGACGGATTACCCGGCTGTGGCATTAGACCGGAAAAAACGCATTCTTTATTATACGAACACCGATAACAGCAATGTGAAGCATTTGATCAGGCTCTATTTGCAGTCGGGCGAAAAAACAACCCTATATTCAGGGGATGAATATGTTGACGGGCTCAGTTTATCGGCGGACGGTGCGAAGCTGTTCATGCGATACAACCTTGCGGAGGAGAGGAATTTTCACCTCGCTTCCTTTGATTTAAAACAAAAGGCGTTTCACATCATTTATCCATCGTTAAAAAACAAGGACGAGAGCGTTAGCTACTATCAGTACAACAAAGCTAACAATCAATTCGTTATGCTGCATTATTCATTGAAAGAAGACTATCAAAAAACAGATAAGGCGAACAGCAAAGGAGTGCCGCCCGAACCGACGAATATGAACATTTCCCTGGCTGATGAGAAAGATCAGCAACAGGTGAGAACGATCGCAAAATTTATCAATGACACGGCAATTTCGCCGGATGGCAAAACGATCGTCTTTACAGAATCGGCTGATGATCAGAAGGCGATTTATGCGATGGATGCCGAAACGAAAAAATATAAAGCGATCATTTCAGATCAGCGGGCATTTTCATTAGTCGACTCAGCACAGCCGCAATTCTCGAAAGACGGGAAAAAACTTTACTTTCTCGCTGAAGCAAAAGATGCGAAGCTGCTTGAAGATGAAACGGGGAGCGAAGCAAGGGTGAGAACGATTTATTCGTATGATATGGATACGAAAAAAGTGAGCAAAGCCTGGGAAAAAACAAACGGGATTATCAACACCTTTTCCGTTATTGACGAATAATGAGCATCAGCCGGCACAAACAAACTGTGCCGGCTGATTTTTTATCAAGAGCCGTTTGCCTGAGACGCCGCAGCCGCCGAGCTCGTCATAATAGCGATTGCTGCTGTCTGCTGTGCTTGAATAACGGCTTCAAGCGTTTGATAAAGTCCTGTTTCCAGAAGCGCCGGATCTTCCGTTTTTTCGCTCATGTACAAGTTGACAGCCGTTTTCAGATTCATGTCTTTCTGCCACCTGAACAGTTTATCGCTGTTCAATGCGCCTGCTATGATTGTGATGGCATCTATGTCTTTTTCACCGTTCTCAAGCAATGCAAGCAGTCCGATTTCCGGGTAATGGACAGACTTCGGTCTTCTATGCTTTTTTGTCAATTCATCGTATATCCGAAGGGAGCGGGCGACAAGCTGATCGGAATCCCGCTCCGGCACAAGCGAGAGGATGTGGCTGAGAAACTGCAAATCGTTCCCTTTGCGAAAACCCGCTTGGTTCAGCTTTTGGTAAAACGCTTCGATATAGTCAATCAGTTCACCTGTCTCCATGTCTGAACCGGCCAAAAGCACGGCGAGCGGGTAGTCGCCGGCAGATGTTAAAAAGACGTGCTTGTCCTTCATTCCTTTGTAAATAGACAAAGCCCGGTTGATTTTGTCTTCATGATCATGCTCATCAGGATATTTTGTTAAAAGGATGAGTGCGGACAAGTAGGTGAAAATGCTTTTTTTGAATCCGTTGCCGGTCAGTTTTTCGTAAAGAATGAAAAAAGGTCTGATATGCGTTTCAGGTTCTTCGAAGCGCACGTCAAACATAGCGGCGAATGTATAGCGATGGGCCGACTTTAACGGCGAAAATGTCCCGGCGGCCTGTTTGACGGCCTCACTAAGCGTTAAAAACCGTTCTTTATCAAAAGGCCGCTTGTTGACGACATACATGGAAGCAATCATCATCAATGTCCGCTGATCTGTGACTTTCCATTTCAAATCGCTTTTTAACTCAGAGTAAATTGCTTTATATTGATCCAATCGCTGCTGCAGTTTAGCAGATGCCATTTTATCTGTCTCCTTCCTCGGTTTGCGTCGTTTTTGTATATACGAAACAAAGGAAATTAAGTTTCATGGATTTGGCATCATACCGGGCTTTTGCTTAATAATATGGAAAAGGATACAGCGCGGCAATAATAACAAACGGGAAGAGCCTTCTCCTGAACCGTCGGAATCGCCGGCGCGGATATCCGTATCCGCCGTAAAACTGCCTTTCATCTGTCACGTCTTCGGGAATGAGGAGAGATGTTTCCTGACGGTTCACCCCTTCAAGGATGCCGTGAACGGAACGGCCGTCCTTCATTTTCAGCACGACGTGATAGTGCATGTATTTGCGGCATAAATCGTGCAAAGACCTTTGATGATCATGGGGCATTGAGCAAACGGCATCTTTCGGAACACTCATATTCCTTTCCATCTCCTTTTAGATTCATGGTATTCATCTAATGGATGAATGTTCCGGTTTGGAACGGTGGAGCCGTGATATATGTAAAAAAGCCGATATAAATCGGCTTTAAAGATCAATGGTCAGCACTTCTTTCTGCGGCACTTGAAACGGTCGTCATCATCATCAGAAAAACACTTTCTTTTTCTGCACTTGAACCGGTCATCGTCAGAGCTGCGGGTTTTATCCGTTGTATCCGTTTTATTCGTTTTATCCGCTTTATCGGTATCCGCCGAACGCAGCGCGTTCCTTGACTGTCTTTCTTTTTCCCGCTCAGGGCTGTATGGATCGTAATTGTCATAGTACTCTTCGTAGCTGTTCATTTTGAGGCAATCACCTGCCTTTGACTCATGATATGATAATGTATTATAAAGAGGGGCGATTTGCCTGTGCATATATAATGGTTTGTTGTGCCGTAAATAAGCTGATCAACTGACAAAATTCAACATTGAATAAAGGATTTTTTGCTTCAACCGCTAATATTATATGTATCAACCATTTTTTTACGGCTGCGCCTGCCGGTGCTTGAGAGAAAGCATTCAGGCGGACAGTCTGATAGGATAGAAGGAGCGGAATGCCGATGAAGCGATACGGAAGTGAAGGAGAGTACTTATGAAAAATAGTAGAAAAAAAGAAATCTTATCGTGGGTGAAAACACTTGTCATAGCCGCCGCGCTTGTGATGGTTTGCCGCTATTTTCTGTTTACGCCGTCAACTGTTTTGGGAGATTCAATGTATCCGACTTTAGAGGACGGCAACATGGTCATGGTTAGTAAAATCAGCGATATTCAGCGCTTTGATAAAATTATTTTTCACGCGCCTGATTCGGATGAAAACTATGTGAAAAGGGTGATCGGCCTTCCGGGAGATACGATCGAAATGAAGGATGATGTCCTTTATATCAACGGAAAAGCATACGATGAGCCTTATTTAAAGAAAAACAAACAAAAATTGACGCTTCATGAACATTTAACAGATAATTTCACACTGGAGAAATTGACCGGTGAACAAAAGGTGCCGGAAGACCACTTATTCGTGATGGGGGATAACCGCCAAAACAGCAAGGACAGCCGCTTTTTCGGATTTATTACAATGGACTCCGTTGTCGGCAAAGTTGAGTTCCGTTATTTTCCTTTCAATGAGATCGGCGGAATAGAATAGAAACGAAAAAGGCTTCCCATGATATGAATGGGAAGTTTTTTTTGTTTGTCGGCAAAGTCATCAAAAGTGGTCTAAACCAAGTCGCTATGCTTGAGCGCGGCGGCAATTCTACTATTCAATTAAATTTAAATTAGAGCCCAGTTTTGGATGTCACAGTTGCTCTCTGAATTAAAAGGATTGCCATGTTTGATTGTTGATTATAATTTATGAATGAAACAAAAATAACTAAAAAATCCCGATTTAACAATTTAGTGTATGGTATTCTTTAAGCACAAAAATTGTTCACTTTTACTATACATATTATTAGGGGGATAAATGGAATCAAAAAATAGTAAACTAACACCGTCTATAACTATATTTTTCGCTATGAAAAAGCACAATACCGAATTTCTTGGTTAGTTTTTTAGTTGTTCTAAATCAGAGGTTTCAGCTTTTCTAAGGAGTACTCTTGATTTTTTTATTTTTATCTCAATTCTTACGTTGTTTGCAGCGATGATTGAAGTACTGGTGACACCTTATGTATTACATAAATTCTGATAGGAGGTCATTATGTTTAATAAACAACAGATAGATAAGCTGCCAGAACTGAAGAAAAAGTTTGGAAGTGGTTTTATCGCAGTTTTCTATATCTCTATTCTTCTTTCCATGTGTACGTTTTTTATAGAATACAAATATTTTCTCATTGTATTATTCGCGCCCACTATTATTGTTATGTTAATCAACCCTCCTTTTTCCGAAAAAAAGGGGATGTTTCGTTTCATTGCCGGCCTTTATTTGCTTTTATTGGCACTGGTAACATACTTGTGGCTTCAAGCATAAACAGTCCGGATATAAAGATCAGGACTGTCATCAGCGCGAGGTTTTTTCGAATAGGGGAGAGGTTGGTTATTTTCGGCCCGCGGAGAAAAGATGAATTTACGTTTAACGCTTTTGCTGCCAAAATCTCAAAAATCCAGCAAGCTTGACTTGAAAGGTTCTCATCGCCAAAAAACAGAATGAATGAGATAAAAATAGGGCAGATTATAAAAGTCCGACCTATTTTGTCAACAATCTGAAGGGCTGCCTACAGTGATAATGGGGAGCCTTTTTAGCATTCGCACATTTTGGCGAGCGGGCGGTTTGAAACATTGTCTGTACAGTGGAATAATGAAAAAAGAAGCTGGACAACAAGGAGGATGAGCAGATGAAAGTGTTTGTAGTGGGGGCGAACGGACAAATCGGGCGCCGCTTGACAAAAAGCTTGAATGAAAGCGACGAACATCAAGTCAGAGCAATGGTGAGAAACGAAGAGCAGGCGCAGGCTTTGAAACAATCGGGAACAGAAACCGCGCTCGCTAATTTAGAAGGCACCGTGGAAAGCATCGCAGAAGCGGCGAAAGGCTGCGACGCGATTGTCTTTACCGCCGGCTCAGGCGGCAAAACGGGCGCTGATAAAACGCTTCTGGTGGATTTGGATGGGGCGGTTAAAACGATCGAAGCCGCCGAAAAAGCGGGCATCCGCCGATTTATTATGGTCAGCACATTGCAGGCACACCGCCGTGAAAATTGGAGTGAAGCGTTAAAGCCGTATTATGTCGCCAAACATTATGCGGATCGGATTCTTGAAGGCAGCGGATTAAACTACACGATTATCCGTCCGGGCGGCCTGTTAAACGAACCGGGTACAGGCCGGGTGAAAGCGGCGGAAAACCTTGAGCGCAGAACGATTCCGCGAGAAGATGTGGCTGATACCATCTTGGCGGCGCTCACCGAAGAGCATACATTCCGGCGTTCATTCGATTTGGTTTCGGGTGATCAAACGCCCGCCGAGGCGCTTAAATCGATATAAAAGTGATTCGGGGAACCTGTGGTCAGAAGGTTCCCCGGCGTTTTTACAGAAGCGGAATATAGATGGTCATCTTCATCTCGTTCGGCGGCACCGAACGGCACACATCAGTCACTTCAAAGTCCGGTCCTTCTGTTCTCTCGTAATTGGTATTCATCAGCCATGATCCATAGATGTATCTTCTTGTGTTCTGCACGGATTCGGTCGATCCGTTCACATGAAATACGGCGTATTTGCCGCCGGGAATTTTCGTATACATAAGCGGCTCCGGCACTTCTCCGGCTGCTGTTTCGCGAACGGCTTCCCCGATGATAAATGAGAAACCTCCGTCATCCCGGAAGCGGCATGACAGCCCGTAACACATATTCGGAGCCGTTTTTTGAGGGATTTGCATAAAGTATCCATTTCTGCCGAAATCGTTGTAGAATTTCGGGATATCTTCGAAATACTTTTCATCGTTTAAATTTGTCCGGTACTCATATCCGATCATATGTATATCATTTAAATGAGTAATGTGCGGCTTTGGGATGTTCATATCTCCAGTCATCCTTTCTTTATATTCGAGAAAATTAATTTTGGTTTGAAAATCAAGCTTGACCTTTGCTTTGCGATACTTGGCCGGAGTGATGCCGAAGTACTGTGAGAATGCCCTGCCGAAAGCTTCCTGTGAGCCATAGCCGAAATCGATTGCGATCTCGAGAATGGAACGGTCCGTTTTCTCAAGCAGAAGCGCAGCTTCAGACAGACGCCGGTTGCGAATGTACTGATAAACGGAAAAACCGGAAATCGCCTGAAAAAGCCTTTGAAAATGAAACGGGGAGAAACATGATTTAGCCGCAATATCCGTAATGTTTAAATCGTTTTGAAGGTGTTCTTCGATAAAATGAACCGCGTTTTGAATTCTTTCGTAATCATCCATATTCATCCACAGCCTTTACGATTTGATGATCCTATTGTACAGGATCAAGCGATGGTTTTTTTGATGATTTGTGCTTTTTTAAAAGCCTCCAAATGCGGAGGCTTTTTCTTATTGATGACGAACATCCGTCACTTCAAGAGGGCGCATCATATCGTAATCTTCGTGTTCCAGGATGTGGCAGTGCCAGACATATCTGCCGCTGTACGGCGCAAAGGTTGCGATAATGCGCGTCACCGAGCCCGGAGGTACTTTGACGGTGTCTTTCAGCCCTTTTTCATTCTGTGCCGGTGGAACTGCCGGACCTGTAAAGACAAGTTCTCCGTTTTCCTGATACCGCTCGATATCAAACGGCCGGTGGTCGAGAATCAAAAATTGGACAAGATGTAAATGGATCGGATGGATCGCCCTTCCGGCATTGATGATCGACCAGATCTCAGTGCTGCCGAGGGCGGGAGTTTCAGTTACCGGTTCATGCCATTTTGTGTTGTTTAAAAGCAGAACAGGTCTTCCATATTGATCAAGGGACGCGCCCAATGACAGATTTCTAAGGGTATTGATCTTGTGTCTCCGGTAAAATGGGCGTTTTCTCAATATTCTCGGCAATGAACTTGTATCTTTTTGCTTCAATGGTTTTGAGATGCGGAATTGCATGATGTCGGCATCTGTATCGGGATCTGCGTCTTGTCCGCCGCAGCCGATCCGGTTTTTCAATGTCACGGTTTTTCCTTCAGCTCGTGAAAAATCAACGATGATATCGCACCTTTCAGCCGGTGCGATCACCAGTTCATTGACTTTAACCGGATGCTGCAGAAGACCGCCGTCCGTACCGATTTGATGACATGTGATGTCATGATCGAAATACAGCTCAAAGATTCTCGTATTGGAGGCGTTCAGTATCCGAAACCGGTATTTTCGGGGTTCCAGTTCAGCAAAAGGCCATACCTTGCCGTTGACTAAAATGGTATCACCGCAAAAAGCCGGAACAATCGACGGGTCCGGAAGATCCGGCGAAGGGTTGTCAGGCTGCCGCGGATAAAACAATGAACCATCTTCATGAAAGGACTTATCTTGAATCAAGAGCGGAATTTCATATTCTCCCTTCGGCAAGTTCAACGACCGCTCTTCCCTGTCGCGGATAAAATATAAACCGACAAGCCCCGCATATACATTCAGCCTTGTGATGGCCATTGCATGATCATGATACCAGAGAGCCGTAGCATCCTGCTCATTCGGATATTCATACACCTCCCTTTCAAAAAAAGGGCCTTTGGCTTGAAAGTCTTTAGTGTACCAGGCTTCCGGGTAACCGTCGCTATCAGGCGGTGTCCGGCCTCCATGCAGATGAACGACTGTTTTGACTTCATGTTCATGATGGCCGTCGTCATGAATTGTATGGTCGACGGGGAGAAAATGATGATCCGGAAGCTTATTCAACCATTTGACCGCGACTTTTTCGTGTTTTTGCACTTCAAAGGTGGGGCCGGGATAGACTCCGTTATATCCAAACAGCCGGGTCGGCGGCAGATCGCGGTGGAGCTGCTGCTGAAATTCTTTCATTGAGACTTCATAATAGGTCATTTCCTTGCTTTTGCTGTGGGGGTTAAGCACTTTCGGAATGGGGAGTTTGTCAACGAATTTTTCAAGTTTCATGTTTCACCTGTCCTCTTTTGTTCTGATGAAAAGATCATTACATTATAAGACGGGTTGCATGGTCTGGTTCCTCATGATGAGAATAAGAAATGTAATTTGTGCTGAGAATGTTAAAAAAAAGAATCGATCATGACAAGAAGATGAACAGAATATTTCCTAACGATTAAAAATCGCCTTAAGGCATGTTTCGCGGAGGAAGAAAGGCGGGGATGATGATACATTATGTGTAAACCCTTTCTTATGGGGCGAAGCGGTCTGAAAGGAGATACCCGTATTGCAGAAAAGAATAGAGTGGATTGATGTTTCGAAGGGCGTGGGAATTATATTGGTCGTGTTGGGCCATACACCGACGCCGGATTGGCTGAAAACGTTCATTTTCGCATTTCATATGCCGCTGTTTTTCTTTCTGTCCGGCCTCGTTTACCATGATGGGAAGATGACTTTTACATCATTTCTCTTTAAAAAAATAAAGACGCTTCTTTTGCCGTACTTCATTTTCTCCGTTCTTGCCTATTTATTCTGGGTTCTCGTCGAGAGACATTTTACGTTCACCGGGAGTTCGGATGTCGATCCGGTTGTACCGTTTAAAGGCATTTTTTATTCGATGCCTGATGACTACATGCTGACACACAACCCGGCGCTCTGGTTTTTAACATGCTTATTCATCGTTGAAATGCTGTTTTTTATCGTGAAGAGATGGGGGAAAGGCAGGCTGTTTATCGTCATTGCCGTAATGGTGTCGGCCGCTTTGGGCTATTTGAATGACCAGTATGTGGACATTAAGCTGCCGTGGAATATTGAAGTGGCCCTGACCGCCATCGTATTTTATTCGGCCGGTTTTCTGTCGAGAAATAGCCTGAGGGAGATGAAAGACCGAAGAACGCTGCTCCCAGCGCTTCTCTTATTCATCGCGGTCGGCTGTTTACAGACCATGAACGTCAGAGTGGATATGAGGGCCAATGAGTACGGAAACATGGCAATCTTTTATTTGACCTCATTTCTGGGAACGGCAGGCGTCATTTTCAGCAGCTTTAAACTCGAAAAAGCGAAGCTTCTCCAATTTCTCGGCAAAAACTCGCTGATCATTCTCGTACTGCACTACCCGGTCATCAGGATGCTGAAAGCCGTCGTCTACTACTTTACCCAGGTTTCCCTTGATGAGACATACGGCTCCCTGTTGTGGAGCACGCTTTACACCGGCATGACATTGCTTGTTATGGTGCCTTGCATCTTTTTATTGAACCGGTATCCGATCGTGCTTGGGCGGAAGAAATGCAATTAAAAAACTTGCAAAGTTTTCTTTGCAAGTTTTTTTGAATTATTGAAGTTTGAAAGTAATCTTTTTATCATTCCAAAATTCAGGAGTGTAGAGGACCTTATATGTTTTGCTCTTTTTAGACTCGAAAGTGATTGTTCCAGATACCTTGCCGTTTGGTGTCAGGTTTCCAGATGATAGGTCATTATCATCTGATGGTCCAAACGTATTTTGCGTAATTTGTCCATCCTCATTTTGAATTTGAAAATCAAGTGGGTTATAGGAAATATCTTTATCGCTTTTATTTTCTATGTTAAGTGTTACAACTACATATTCATTACCGTTTTTTGGCTTGAAATATTCATTGCCCATCGATTTTTTAACGTTAGTAACTGTGATTTGGGTGCCATCCAGATCAGCTGTTTCATTTAAACCAAATTCAGTTTTTTCTTCTTTGGCATCGTCATTGCTTTTTTCTTCGCTAGTTTTTGCGGCTGTCGTCTTTGCACTGCTACCGGACGACTTGCTTTCTTGAGAAGAAGAGCCGCTTGAAGCGAATATCATGACGAATACGATGGATCCAATAATCGTGACATAGAACCACCATTTTTTAAAGACAAGGCCTTTATTCTCGCCGCTGAACAATGCTTTACATCCGCCGATTAAAAGCAGAATAAGCGGAACGATATATGCCAGGCTGACGCCGACAGTTCCTCCTATTGCAGCCGCGATATAAAAAGTACCCGCTAATTTAGTATGTTTTTTTACGATACATGCACCGACGATGGCCAGTGCAGACAGCAAAATAACCGCCCAGGATGATCCGATAACTTCTCCAGCGCCATCCGCCTCTAAAGCGGCGCCTAACCCTCCGAATAATAAACCTGAAAATCCTGCAAAAATCCCGAAAATACCGCCTAGTAACCCCAGTACAAATTCTGCCGTACGTTTGACAGGGGCTTGAAAATTTGTTTGTTCTGACATGTAATGTCCCCCTTATAATCTATGTCATAATGTCTAAAACATAATAATCCAAAAAAGGAAAAAAGTCCATATATTTTTCATGACTATTTTACTATTATTTTATATTGTCAGAGTGTTAAGGACTATTTTAGACTTTTTTTAATATCGTTTAAATTTTGGGTTTGTTTAATGTTTTTTAGAAGAATCATGCAGGGACACTAAAGAAAAAATATTCAGAAAGAAGATACCGACCTTTTAATCCTATGCAGCGTGAATAAATTGAGGTTTTCGCAAAATCCTTATACAGAGCGGGTTTTACCGGTTTTGACCCGACTGAAATTTGTTTCCTTAAATAAAAAAAGTTCTACTCTGACTATATTTCTGCAAGAAGTGAATCATGTTTCTATAGACTCACTCAAGTTTTGCTTTGTATGATTAAAAGCGAAAACACGGATGGGAAAGGAAGCTTTTTATGGAACGGTATGATGAATTAAAAAAAGGTGAAACCGGGGCATGGGTCAGCATCATCGCTTACATTGTGCTGTCGGCTGTTAAATTGGCCGTCGGGCTTCTATTTCACTCCGAAGCCCTCAGAGCCGACGGACTGAACAATACAACAGATATTATCGCCTCAGTAGCGGTGCTGATCGGCCTCAGGATTTCTCAGAAGCCGCCTGATGAAGACCATCCGTACGGACATTTCCGCGCTGAGACGATTGCCTCGATGATCGCTTCATTTATCATGATGGTGGTCGGTCTTGAAGTGCTGTACAGTTCGGGCGAAATGCTGTTTAATCCGAAAGAAACGACACCGGACATGATTGCGGCCTGGACGGCGGCAGGCAGTGCCATCGTGATGTTTTTGGTTTTCCTCTACAATAAAAGGCTGGCAAAAAAGGTAAACAGCCATGCCCTCTATGCAGCCGCCGCCGATAATAAATCAGATGCCTATGTCAGCATCGGAACGTTCGCAGGCATCTTTGCTTCGCAATTTAACCTTGCCTGGGTCGATACGGCAGCAGCGTTTATCATCGGATTGATCATCTGCAAAACGGCTTGGGGGATTTTTAAAGAGGCGGCCCATTCTTTGACGGACGGGTTCGATATTAAACATATTTCAACGTATAAAGAAACGATCCGGAAAGTTCCCGGCGTCGGCAAAATCAAAGATGTTAAAGCGCGTTATTTGGGCAGCACCATCCACGTGGAAATCATTGTGGAAGTGAGATCAGACCTCAACATTGCAGAAAGCCATGATATCGCCGATGAAATTGAGAGAAGAATGCAGGAGGAACACTCGATCGTTCATTCCCATGTTCATATCGAGCCCTCTGGAGAGAAATAAGAAGCGGTTACTGACCGCTTTTTTTGTTTTTCCACTCTGAAATTCGAAATAAAAAAAGACAAAACTCTATTTTCCTCCAGTTAGTTGTTTTCTGAGAGTACATCGTTTATGGTAAAGTTATATAAATTCGATTCGTCAGCAATGAGGAGGAAGAGGATGGCATACGAAGAAACGCTGCATCCCGTTTTGGGAAAAGTAGCTGATAATATTGACAAAGTAATGGTAGGAAAGAAAGATATTGCCGTTTTAAGCCTGACTGCCATTCTTGCAAACGGACACGTCCTGCTGGAAGACGTTCCAGGCGTCGGAAAGACGATGATGGTTCGCGCCCTGGCAAAGTCAACCGGCGCTGAATTTAAGAGAATCCAGTTTACGCCAGATTTACTGCCTTCAGATGTAACAGGCGTTTCCATATATAATCCCAAAACACTGGAATTTGAATACCGTTCAGGTCCGATTATGGGAGATATCATCCTCGCAGATGAAATCAACAGAACGTCGCCGAAAACGCAGTCGGCGCTTCTGGAAGCGATGGAAGAAGGAAGTGTGACAGTAGACGGCGTGACAATGCCGCTTTCAAAACCTTTTTTTGTAATGGCTACGCAAAACCCCGTCGAGTATGAAGGGACATATCCGCTGCCGGAAGCTCAGCTTGACCGCTTTTTATTCAAGCTGAGAATGGGATATCCGACAGTGCGCGAAGAGCTTCAAGTGCTCGATCTTCAGGAAAACCGCAGCCCGATTGAGGAAGTTGAGCCTGTCATAGAGAAAGAAGAGCTTGCCGCATTTCAAAAAGAGGCTGAAAAGGTGTATGTAGACGCTGCGATTAAAGAATACATTGTTGAGATCGCCCAAAAAACGAGGAGTCATTCCGCCGTTTATCTCGGCGTGAGTCCGCGCGGCTCAATCGCCTTGATGAAGGCTGCTCAGGCGTTTGCATTTTTATATAACCGTGATTATGTCATTCCTGATGATATTCAGTATTTGGCGCCTTTTACCCTTGCACACAGAATGATTCTGCGGTCAGAGGCGAAATTTGAAGGAAAGCGGCCTGAAGCTGTCCTTCAGGACATTATGTCAAAAACGGAAGTTCCGGTCAGAAGGCCGATGAGCAACTGATGAGAGAGCGCATCGGTCTTGTGAAGTACGGATGGAAGCTGTTTATCGTGTTTCTTCTGTTTGCTTCAACGTTTTGCTATGCGATGTTTCAAGGGGGATTTGTCAGCTGGTTTTTGTTCTACTCATTTCTTCCCTTTGTGCTTTACGCTTTCCTGTTTGCCTTTTATCCGCTGAAGAACATGACAGCGGAGCGGAGGCTGAGCCGCGGACAGTATAAAGCCGGTGATCAATTGGAGGCTTTCGTCGTGTTAAAGAGAAAATGGCCCTTTCCGATCATGTTTATGGTCGTGGAAGACTGTCTGCCTGATTCGCTGGGGAGAAACGGGGGTTCGGCAGAAGCCAAACAGTTTCTCTTTCCTTGGTTTAAAAAAGAAATTAAGATGACGTACACGATCAATTCGGTTCCGAGAGGAGACCACCGTTTAGCAAAAATCAGGGTCCGCACAGGTGATCCGCTCGGACTGCTGGAAAGAGAATGCGAGATTCAATTGGAAGACTCCTTTCTCGTTCTGCCTTCCTATCAAGAGATTAATTTCCGCGCCAGCGGAGGCTCTTATGATGAACATGCAGGCCGCGTTTCAGAGCTTCGCCGAAAGGACAGCACACTGGCATCAGGTATCAGGGAATACCAGCCGGGCGACCGGTTTGCATGGGTCGACTGGAAGACGTCAGCACGGCGCAGCCAGCTGATGACGAAGGAATTTGAGCAGACGAAAGGGGATGACCTGCTCGTCTTCATGGATCAGTCTCCCTCTGATGCTTTTGAAGAGATCGTCGCGTTTACCGCTTCCATCATTCGTTCGGCCATGCGGAGCGGGACGAATGCAGGGCTTGTTTCCACAGGAAAGGAGCGGAATGTCTTCCCGGTTCGGCAAGGGGAGGAGCATCTGAGAAAGCTGTTTTACTACTTGGCGCTTGCCGATTGCGATGCGGTCCAGCCGTTTCACAGTCTGCTGGAGGGTGAATTCGGCCATCCAGATATGAGAAAAGCCGTTAAATATATTGTGACAAGCCGCATCACCAACGAATTGGTGCAGGTTTTGAAGAAACCGCTCTCCGGCGGACTGCCCGTCATTTGTTTGGTGAAAAAAAAAGGCGGAGCCCTCTCAAGTGAGGAAAGCGCCGCTGTCCAACAATTAAAAGCGCGGGGGATTGAAGTGAACGTTATTTACGGGGAACATTTTTCCCGGGGTTTTGCTGAAGCGAGGTGAGAAAATGTTGTCCGGGGGAAAAAGAAACAGTTTCGGTTTATTGCTTTTTTATGTGCTAACCTTTTTGCTGCTGTGGGAATGGCTGCGTCCTTTGCAGTATTTTACCGATACGGGGCACACCGTCTTTTTTATTTTGTTTATTGCCTTAGTATTTTTGCTTACATTTTTTAAGGTCCCTTGGTTTATCAGATTTCCGGTCAGCCTTGGCTTCGTTCTGTTTGCGCTACACACGATTTTTTACGAAGGATCGGTGTTTTCACCTTCATGGATTGCCCTGCTTTTTCAGGATTTAAATCAAAATTTCTCCTATATTTTCTCCGGCATGTGGCGGGATATGTCGCCGTTGTTTCGGACGCTGCTCTTTTACGTCCTTCTTTGGCTGCTTGTATACTTGCTGCACTACTGGGTGATCTATCAGCGCAGAATTTTATTCTTTTTTATCATGACCGTTGTTTATATCGCGGTGATCGATACATTTACGCCGTTTGACGCATCATATGCGATCGTCCGGATCGTGCTGATCGGCTTTTTGCTTCTCGGCCTGCTGTATTTGGAACGGATCAGGGAATCAGAAGCGTTAAAATCCTCAAGATCGCGGTTTGCCAAATGGTTTGCACCGCTCTTATTGATGACTGCCGCCGCCGTTTGCATCGGCGCGGTCTCGCCGAAAGCCGATCCCGTCTGGCCTGATCCGGTGCCGTTTCTGCAGACGGCTGCGACCGGCGATTTTGCTTCCTCAGGCAAAAGCAAAGTCGGCTATGGAACGAATGATGAGGCATTGGGCGGGCCATTTTCAAAAGACGATACATGGGTATTTACATGGCAGGGAAATGAACGAAGCTATTTCAGGGTAGAAACGAAAAGCCGCTATACAGGTAAAGGCTGGATTGAAGACGAAAAAGCGGGCGCGTCCATCCAGCTTGACGAGGGTGAGCTGGATTACCAGTGGTACGACGAAGACGTGAAGACCGAAACGCGCAAAGCGATCGTCGATATCGATCCGGCTTATCGGTACGATCACGTCCTGTATCCGATCGGGACGACTGAAATCAAGCTCAACAATTTCTTTGTGCCGCTCCGCATGAACTTAAACACAGAGAAAATAAAACCGGCCGGCAAGACAGGCGCGGACATTCAGAACCTGGAAAGCTATTCGGCCACCTATAAATCACCCGTCTTTGATGTTGAGCAGCTGAGGAAGGTCAGCTTGGAGTCGGAGGGGAAATGGAGCAGAAGCCATGAGAAGTACCTTCAGCTTCCCACTTCCCTTCCCGACCGCGTGAAAACATTGGCGCACGATTTAACGAAAGACGAAGATAATATATATGACAAAGCGAAAGCGATTGAGAAGTATCTCGGTTCTTCCGAGTTTTCTTATGAAACGGAAGATGTGGCTGTTCCTAAAGGAGACCAGGATTATGTCGATCAGTTCTTATTTGAGACGAAAATCGGCTACTGCGACAATTTCTCCACAGCTATGATCGTGCTGCTACGGTCGGCCGGAATACCGGCCCGCTGGGTAAAAGGCTATACATCCGGTGAATATGCAGGAACGACGGCAGACCGGAAACGGACGATTTACGAGGTGACAAACAACAATGCCCACTCCTGGGTTGAAGTGTACTTTGAAGGACAAGGCTGGGTTACGTTTGAACCGACGAAAGGCTTTTTAAATCCGGAGCAGCTCGTTGAAGAGTCCAGCGACCGGCAAGCCGGTGCGGCTTCTGATAAAAAAGAAGATGATAAGAAAAACGACGGAGGTCAGCGTCCGCAGGATGTAAAAGAACAAGACAACAAAGAGAAGCCCGAATCTCAGACAAAGCGTGATGCCGAAGGCGGTTCTCATGCCGGCAGCGGGGATGCAGATCGCTCCCTTTTGACCGGTGCGGCCGTCCTCGGTCTGTTGCTGGCGTTGACAGCGGTGCTTTACTTTACAAGGGCAAAATGGATGCCGCACATCATCATCAACAGGCTGAAAAAACGGCGTGATGGCGCGGTTTTCTTCAAAGCTTACGAAGAGCTGCTCCGCCAGCTGAAGCGCCAAGGCATGCAAAAAGAAGAAGGCCAGACGCTGCGCGAGTTTGCGAAGACGGTTGATGAACGCTTTCAAAGCGGGGAAATGACAGCTTTGACCCGTCAATATGAACGGGCTCTGTATCGAAAGGAAGACGCCGCAAAACTTTGGAATGATTCGGCGGAGTTATGGGAAAATTTAATTAAAAAGAGATAGTCTTGACCGCTTTCAGTCGTATTGTTAGAATAAGTGAATATTAAAAACCCTTATATATTCTTGCTGGCAGGCTCGGCGGCTTATCTATCGGACAAGCCGGGCCTTGTCCCGTGAATGGGGGCAGGACGGCCGTGTGTCTGCCGCCATTTTTTCTGTGCAAAAAGACAATTTGATAAAGAGGTGACACCATGACGAAGTTAGTAAATGAAATGATTCTTGTGTTGGATTTTGGAAGTCAGTACAACCAGCTGATTACCCGCCGTATTCGTGAGTTTGGTGTATACAGTGAATTACATCCTCATACGTTGACGGCAGAGGAAATTAAAGAAATGAATCCGAAAGGAATTATTTTGTCCGGCGGTCCGAACAGCGTTTATGACGAAGGATCTTTCCGCTGCGACGAAAAGATTTTCGAACTGGATATCCCTGTTCTTGGCATTTGCTACGGCATGCAGCTGATGACGCATTACCTTGGCGGAAAAGTAGAAGCGGCGAGCCAGCGCGAATACGGAAAAGCGAACATTCATATCGAGGGTGAACCGGATCTGTTTAAAGATCTTCCAAACGAACAGGTCGTCTGGATGAGTCATGGTGATCTAGTTGTTGAAGTTCCAGAAGGCTTTACCGTTGATGCGACAAGCCATCATTGCCCGAATTCAGCTATGAGCAAGAAGGATAAGAAATGGTACGGCGTTCAATTCCATCCGGAAGTCCGCCATTCAGAATACGGAAACGACCTTTTGAAAAACTTCGTTTTCGGTGTTTGTGAATGCGCCGGCGAATGGTCAATGGAAAACTTTATTGAGATTGAAATGCAGAAAATCCGCGAAACAGTCGGCGACAAGCAAGTGCTGTGCGCCTTGAGCGGCGGGGTTGACTCCTCTGTCGTTGCGGTCTTGATCCATAAAGCGATCGGCGACCAGCTCACTTGTATTTTCGTAGACCACGGTCTCCTTCGAAAAGGCGAAGCGGAAGGCGTGATGAAGACGTTCAGCGAAGGCTTCAACATGAACGTGATCAAAGTTGATGCGAAAGACCGCTTCCTGAACAAGCTTAAAGGTGTCTCAGACCCTGAGCAAAAACGTAAAATCATCGGTAATGAGTTTATCTACGTGTTTGACGATGAAGCGGAAAAACTGAAAGGTATTGACTTCCTTGCACAGGGAACGCTTTATACCGACATTATCGAGAGCGGAACAGCGACAGCTCAGACGATCAAGTCGCATCACAATGTCGGCGGACTTCCGGAAGACATGCAGTTTGAACTGATCGAACCGCTGAATACGCTCTTCAAAGACGAAGTGCGTGCGCTCGGAACCGAACTCGGCATCCCTGACGAAATCGTTTGGCGCCAGCCGTTCCCTGGTCCAGGCCTCGGCATCCGCGTTCTTGGAGAAGTGACGGAGGAAAAGCTTGAAATTGTCCGCGAATCAGATGCGATTCTCCGCGAAGAAATCGCCAAAGCTGATCTTGAAAAAGATATTTGGCAATACTTCACTGTTCTTCCTGATATCCGCAGCGTCGGCGTCATGGGAGACGCAAGAACTTATGACTATACGATCGGTATTCGCGCCGTGACATCGATTGACGGCATGACATCCGACTGGGCGAGAATTCCTTGGGATGTTCTTGAGACAATCTCAACACGGATCGTCAATGAAGTGAAGCACATTAACCGTGTGGTTTACGACATTACGAGCAAGCCGCCTGCAACAATCGAGTGGGAATAAGACAAATGCCTCAGCCGCATAAAGGCTGGGGCGTTTTTTATTGGGAGCAAAAGGTTGGAGCTGATACCGGTTATATTCACCGCTTTCATCGCCGCAACTGCCTTGTCATGTATCTTCTGATCGCGGCGTGACAACCGAAAGGCATCAAAATTAAAGAGTCATTTTCAAACCGTGTGCGAAACGCCATGGCAGAATATGGAACACGAATACGATATCATGATAAATCGTGTTTTATTCAAAAACGATTCACGGTCAGAATCTGGAAAAAACAACGAACGAAGCGAACATTAAAATCATTAATGTTCGTTTTTTTATATTGTGTTCAGCGTTAGATATTGCTACAATAGTATAGTAATTCAAAAAAGACTTGTCGTATAATCATGGGGATATGGCCCATAAGTTTCTACCAAGCTACCGTAAATAGCTTGACTACGCTTGTATACAATATTTTGTCCGTGAAAAAAACATTTTTTCAGTATGAAATATGCCGTAGTCAAGCGTCCCGCCAATTGGGGCGTTTTTTGTTTAAAAGCAAAGGTTTTTGAAACAATAAAAGCGACAGACAAACGAGAGGAGTATACCATTTTGAAGCGTTACTTTCAGTTTGAAGAATTGGGCACAAACTACCGGAGAGAAATGATCGGCGGACTCACCACATTTTTGTCCATGGCATATATTTTGATCGTCAACCCGCTTACCCTTTCTCTGGCGTCGGTGGAAAATTTCCCGGATGCATTGAGAATGGATCAAAGCGCGGTCTTTACGGCAACAGCGGTTTCAGCAGCTGTCGGCTGTTTTATCATGGGGCTGCTTGCGAAGTATCCGATCGCCCTTGCGCCCGGAATGGGGCTTAACGCATTCTTTGCATTCTCCGTTATTCTGAACATGCAGATTCCATGGCAGACGGCCCTTTCCGGCGTTATGGTTTCCGGACTTATTTTTATCGCTCTTTCGCTGTCCGGTTTGAGGGAAAAAATAATCAATTCGATTCCTTATGAGCTGAAAATGGCTGTCGGTGCGGGAATTGGTCTGTTTATCGCTTTCGTCGGTTTGCAGGGCTCCAAAATCGTCGTATCCAACCCGGATACCATTGTGTCGTTTGGAAATATTCATTCAGGTCCCGTTCTTTTGACTGTTTTCGGACTGATCATTACTGTCATTTTAATGGTATTGCGCGTGAACGGCGGCATTTTCTTCGGTATGCTGCTCACGGCGATTGTCGGCATGATCTTCGGTCAGATTGACGTTCCTGACAGAATTGTCGGTGCTGTTCCCAGCCTTGCACCGACATTTGGACAAGCCTTTATCCACCTTCACGATATCTTTTCGGTGCAGATGCTTGTCGTCATTTTAACGTTTTTATTCGTCGACTTTTTTGATACGGCCGGTACATTGGTGGGTGTTGCATCACAAGCCGGTTTGATGAAGGATAACAAACTGCCGCGCGCTGGCAGGGCATTGCTTGCCGATTCTTCCGCAACTGTTGCCGGAGCGATTCTTGGTACATCGACTACGACCGCTTATGTTGAGTCAAGTGCCGGGGTAGCGGCCGGAGCGAGAAGCGGTTTTGCGGCGATCGTAACAGGCGTTTTGTTCTTGCTGTCGCTGTTCTTCTCGCCTGTCCTGAGCGTTATCACTTCGCAAGTGACGGCGCCTGCTTTAATCATCGTCGGCGTGCTGATGGTGGCGAATCTCAACAAAATCGACTGGACGAAGTTTGAGATTGCGGTGCCCGCATTCTTAACGATGATCGCGATGCCGCTGACATACAGCATCGCCACCGGAATCGCGATCGGATTTATTTTCTACCCGATCACGATGATCTTTAAAGGCAAAGCAAAAGAGATCCATCCGATTATGTACGGGTTGGCTGTTGTGTTCATTCTTTATTTCATTTTCTTGAAATAAGGTGTGCTGTGCGAAAAAGGGGCTTGTTCATTTGGACAAGCCTTTTTTATTTTCAAATCATTAAAAACGGAACCTTCCGCCTTCGTTTTTCGTCATATATAAGGGCTGCCGCATCTATGATAAAAAGAGGTTTGTCTTGACTGTTTCACACAGCTTATGTAATTTATAAAAGTGCTTTTCATTTATGTAAAGCTTTTGAATAGAATAGGAGTTGCTTATATGATTGAAGAACATCACAAACGAAATGAAGATGATATAGAAGAACCTGCTTCGAGGATGTCGAGGAATTCCCGGAAAAAAGCGAAGAAAAGCAAGGAGACAAATCCGTCCGCGGCGAAAGTTAAATCGGTGATGGAGAGCGTGATTGCCGCTTTGTTCCGCTATTTCAGCTTTGTGCTCGATATTTTAAAATCCCCGGTGCGCAGCGCACTTGATTTTGATCGGTCTTATTTTAAGTATTCCGTTATTTCAATGACGCTTTTAGCCGTTTTCTTTTCGCTCGGCAACTTTTATCAGCTGCTTGCAGGCAGGGGGAGAATTCTCGGGTTCGGCGTATCAGTGCCGTTCCTGGAAGTGTTTTTGGTTGTGTTTATCTATTGCATGGCTTTCATGTTTTGGATGGCTGCATCGAGCTGGGTTGTATCGAATTTTATGCTCAGGTATAAAGTTTCTTTTTTCGATATCACGGCAAAGTACGGTTCTCTATTGGTTCCGTTTATCGTCCCCGCCGCTTTGTGGATGATATTCGCGATTATCAACTTCACGGCCGCGACGGTGATTCTCTCGATCGTCATCTTTATGGGATTGACATTCGGGACTTTTACGCTGATTCAATCGATTTATGAAAAAAGCGAAAAAGCGCGGTTTGACCTGATGTACTGTGTGTTTACCGTCTTTTTGCTTGAATTGGTATTCGTTGCGGCAACATGGAAGCTGGTAGGCGGATACTTGTTGTCGTCGCTTATCCCGGTTTAAGGAGATATAGCCGGTTCTTCTAGAAGAACCGGTTTTTTCTCCGCATCAATTCTGAGTTTACTCATAAGAATAATGTGTATATATTGTAACCAATTAGATGGGGGAGTGATCGATGGCTAACTTTCTTCGAAAAGCCGTAAAGCAAAAAAAGGAGTATTTAATCAGGCAGCTTGCAAAATCAGGACGGCTGGACAATTTGAAAGACCTCTCGTCATACACGCTGAGCGATTTGGAAAAGGAACACCGCAAGCTGAGCGAATCAGATGAAGATCGTCAGCGGGATCATAAGCACCAGCTCTGAAAGACGTTCATTTGAACGTCTTTTTTAATTGCGTTTCAATGCTTTGAAACCGGCAGAAAAAGGGTAAACTGATGGGAGTGAACAATGTCGAAAAATTTTGTGGTGAAGCAGGGCCATTACAGGATTGTGCATGGAGAATTTCTCTAGTAGAATATGATTGCTTTGCATCTAAAGGAGGGATTTCAATTGCTTCACTCAGCACTATTGAACGGTGTGATCATGGTTGGAATTATTCTGGTTATCAATATTATATACGTAACGTTTTTAACCCTTCGAATGATACTGACTCTTAAAGGCCAGCGGTATCTCGCCGCTTTTATCGGGACAATCGAAATGCTTGTCTACGTCGTCGGGCTGGGGCTCGTTCTAGATAATTTAAATCAAATCCAAAACGTGATTGCTTACGCGGTCGGATTTGGAATCGGCATCATCGTCGGCACGAAAATTGAAGAAAAGCTCGCTTTGGGCTATATTACCGTTAACGCCATTACGAAAGAGCTTGATTTGGATTTGCCGAAACAGCTCAGGGAAAAAGGCTACGGCGTCACCCACTGGGTCGTCGGCGGACTTGAGGGAGACAGAACGGCGATGCAGATTTTGACGCCGAGAAAATACGAACTGCAGCTGTACGAAACGATTAAATCAATCGATTCAAAAGCATTTATCATTTCCTATGAACCGAAGACGATACACGGCGGATTCTGGGTGAAAGCCGTAAAGAAAAGGAGAATTAAAGAATAATGACAAAGCCGAAAAAAAAGCGCTTTGAAGTAACGGAAGGCGAAACGATCGAATCCGTGTTGACGAAGATGCAGGAAGAAGGCTATACACCGGTGCGCCGAATGGAGGAGCCGGTCTTCAAAGAAACAAAGGAAAATGGAACGATTCAGGTTGTTCCATGCGGAAGAAAAATTATATTCGAAGGGAAATTACTCTAAACCCGAACATTAGAACAACAAAATATACTATCGTTCGATAATGTCGTTGACATTATCACAGTCCGTTGTTAAGATAAACATGACATGAAAACACATCCTCATATAATCTTGGGAATATGGCCCATAAGTCTCTACCCGATGACCGTAAATCATCGGACTATGCAGGAAAGTGGACAATAAACTGACATGGAGATCGCGAGAAGCGGACTAACTGACGATACACGCGCCATGCCCGGTTTGTGTTGCTTCCTACAAATGCAATACATGCCGGGCTTTTTATTTGCGAAGAATAACAGCTAAAGGTGGGACAAAAAGATATGCAGCCTCTTCTTGGTGTTATCATGGGAAGCACATCTGACTGGGAAACGATGAAACATGCCTGCGGCATACTCGATGAACTGGGAATTCCGTTCGAAAAAAAGGTCGTTTCCGCACATCGGACGCCTGATTTAATGTTTGAATATGCCGAAACGGCGCGGGAAAGAGGCTTGAAAGTCATCATTGCCGGAGCTGGCGGAGCCGCCCACCTGCCGGGAATGGTCGCAGCCAAAACGACGCTGCCCGTCATCGGTGTGCCGGTTCAGTCAAAAGCGCTGAACGGCCTCGATTCGTTGCTTTCAATCGTTCAAATGCCGGGCGGTGTACCCGTTGCGACCGTTGCCATCGGCAAAGCGGGGGCGGTCAACGCCGGACTGCTTGCGGCGCAGATTTTGTCAGCTTTTGACGAAAAGCTTGCCGGAAGATTGGATGAACGAAGGGAAAGCATCAGAAAAACCGTGTTGGAAAGCAGTGATCAGCTTGTATAAACAAACGATTTTTCCGGGAGCGACAATCGGCATTATCGGAGGCGGACAGCTTGGCAAAATGATGGCGGTCGCGGCCAAACAAATGGGCTATAAAATCGCTGTGGTTGACCCTGTTCCTTCATCACCGTGCGGCCAGGTCGCAGACCTTGAAATTACGGCTGCCTATAATGATCGCGAAGCGATACGGAAGCTTGCCGAAGCGAGCGATGTGATTACTTATGAATTCGAAAACATCGATTATGATGCGCTGAACTGGCTGAAAGAGCACGCATACCTTCCGCAAGGGAGCGAGCTGTTGCTCCTTACGCAAAACAGGGAAACCGAGAAAAAAGCGATTGAATCAGCGGGCTGCAAAGTTGCCCCGTACCGAATCATTCACGACCGGACGGAACTGGAAGCGTCTGTAGCGGAGCTCGGTCTTCCGGCGGTGCTGAAAACTTGCCGCGGCGGGTATGACGGAAAAGGGCAGTTCGTCCTGAAACAACAAGCACAAATCGGCGAGGCCGCAGCACTTTTACAGCACGGCACATGCATTTTGGAAAGCTGGGTTCCTTTCAAAATGGAATTGTCCGTGATCGTGACGAGATCGGTTCACGGAGAGACAACAGTTTTTCCGGCGGCAGAGAACATCCATAAACAAAATATCTTATTCCAGAGCATCGTCCCGGCACGGGTCGATGAAAAGGTTCAGGAACAAGCGGCAGCACTTGCCCTCAGGCTTGCCGAAAAGCTTCAGCTTGTCGGAACGCTGGCCGTTGAGCTTTTCCTGAAAGAAGACGGCGGGCTTCTCGTCAATGAGCTGGCGCCGCGGCCGCATAATTCCGGCCATTACACCCTTGATCTTTGCGAAACGAGCCAGTTTGAACAGCATATCCGTGCAGTCTGCGGACTGCCGCTCGGCAAAACGGACCTTTTGAAGGAAGGAATGATGGTAAACCTTCTCGGAGACGAAGTGTACATGGCTGAAGAAGATCCCGAACTATTAAAAGAAGCGAAGCTTTATATATACGGAAAGCATGAAGTCAAACCGGGCCGCAAAATGGGGCACATCACATTTTTAAGAACACCCGACAATGAATGGATCGGGAAGATGACAGAAAAGTGGATTGAAAGAGATGGAGGACGAAAACAATGATCGAACGTTATTCAAGACCTGAAATGGCTGCGATTTGGACGGATGAAAACAGATTCCAAGCATGGCTGGAAGTTGAAATACTGGCTTGTGAAGCTTGGGCGGAGCTCGGCGTCATTCCGAAAGAAGATGTGAAGGTTTTGCGGGAAAAAGCGTCATTTGACATCAACCGCATCTTTGAAATCGAGCAGGACACGCGCCACGATGTCGTCGCATTTACCCGCGCCGTATCGGAAACGCTTGGCGAAGAGAAAAAATGGGTGCACTACGGACTGACATCAACAGATGTGGTCGATACCGCTCTTTCCTATCTATTAAAACAGGCGAACGATATTTTGCTCAAGGACATTGAGAGATTTGTTGACATCTTGAAAGAAAAAGCGAAGGAACATAAATATACGGTCATGATGGGACGCACACACGGCGTGCATGCAGAACCGACGACATTCGGCTTGAAGCTCGCCCTTTGGTATGAAGAAATGAAGCGCAACCTGGAGCGCTTCAAGCAGGCGAAAGAAGGCATCGAAGTCGGTAAAATCTCAGGCGCCGTCGGAACTTACGCGAACATCGATCCATTCGTCGAGCAGTACGTATGTGAGAAGCTCGGCTTAAAACCGGCGCCGATTTCAACACAGACGCTGCAGCGCGACCGCCATGCCGATTATATGGCTGCACTGGCGCTAGTAGCGACAAGCATCGAGAAATTCGCCGTTGAGATCCGCGGCCTCCAAAAAAGCGAAACCCGCGAAGTCGAAGAATTTTTCGCAAAAGGCCAAAAGGGTTCATCTGCCATGCCGCATAAACGCAACCCGATCGGTTCGGAAAACATGACGGGAATGGCGCGCGTCATCCGCGGCTACATGCTGACCGCCTATGAAAATGTACCGCTTTGGCATGAACGCGACATTTCGCATTCATCAGCAGAGCGCATCATTCTGCCTGATGCGACGATCGCGCTGAATTACATGCTGAACCGCTTCGGCAACATTGTGAAAAACTTGACCGTGTTCCCTGAAAACATGAAGCGCAACATGGACCGCACACTCGGATTGATCTACTCTCAGCGCGTTCTTCTTGCTCTCATTGATACCGGCATGGCGCGCGAAGAAGCGTATGACACCGTTCAGCCGAAAGCGATGGAAGCATGGGAGAAACAAGTACCGTTCCGCCAGCTTGTCGAGGCTGAGGAAAAAATTACGTCCCGACTGTCTCCGGAACAAATTAACGACTGCTTTGATTACAATTACCACTTGAAAAACGTCGACTACATTTTTGAACGTTTAGGCTTAGCGTAGAATAGACCGCCCGCTTTGACAGGCGGGGGTCTAAAAGATGAAATATTTCCAACATTCGGGTTAGGAGGCCTTCTGTGAATATTGTGAAAAATGAACTTTTATATGAAGGAAAAGCGAAAAAGATATACCTGACGGATGATGACAACACGTTGTTTGTCGAATACAAAGACTCGGCGACAGCTTTTAACGGAGAAAAAAAAGCCGAGATTGACGGAAAAGGCCGTTTAAATAACGAAATTTCCAGCCTGATTTTCACAAGGCTTCACGAGAAGGGAATCAACAACCACTTTGTTGAACGAATTTCTGAAACGGAGCAGCTCATTAAAAAAGTGACGATCATCCCGCTTGAAGTCGTTGTCCGCAATGTCGTTGCCGGAAGCATGTCCAAACGGCTCGGCATTCCGGAAGGCACGGAGCTGGAGCAGCCGATTATCGAGTTTTACTACAAGGATGACGCGCTCGGCGATCCGCTGATCACAGAAGACCACATCCGAATTTTAAACGCGGCTGAGCCTGAACAGGTGGAGAAAATCAAATCGATTACGAGACAGGTAAACGAAGAGCTGCAGACGATTTTCGCGGCTTGCGGTGTCAGATTGATAGATTTCAAGCTTGAGTTCGGGCGCGATAAAGACGGCGAGGTCCTGCTGGCCGATGAAATTTCCCCGGATACGTGCCGGCTGTGGGATAAAGAAACGAATGAAAAGCTTGATAAAGATGTGTTCAGAAGAAACCTGGGCGGATTGACGGATGCATACGAAGAAATATTCAAAAGACTTGGAGGCATGTAATATGTACAAAGTTAAAGTGTATGTCAGCTTAAAAGAGAGTGTTTTAGATCCTCAGGGGAGCGCCGTTCAGCATGCTTTGCACAGCATGTCCTACAAAGAAGTTCAGGACGTCCGCATCGGCAAATACATGGAGCTCACAATCGAAAAATCGGACCGCGACCTTGACGTTCTCGTCAAAGAAATGTGCGAAAAACTTTTGGCCAACACGGTGATTGAAGATTACAGATACGAAGTCGAGGAGGTTGTCGCACAGTGAAATTTGCGGTGATTGTGCTGCCTGGCTCAAACTGCGATATCGATATGTTCCACGCGATCAAGGATGAGCTTGGCGAAGAAGCTGAATACGTCTGGCATACAGAAACAAGTCTTGATGAATATGACGGCGTCCTCATTCCGGGGGGATTCTCATACGGGGATTATTTAAGATGCGGCGCGATCGCCCGCTTCGCAAACATTATGCCGGCCGTCAAAAAAGCGGCTGAAGAAGGAAAGCCGGTGCTCGGCGTCTGCAACGGCTTTCAAATTTTGCAGGAGCTCGGTCTTTTGCCGGGCGCGATGAGACGCAACAAAGATTTGAAATTTATCTGCCGTCCGGTTGAACTGGTCGTCCAAAACGATGAAACGATTTTTACATCTTCCTACGGCAAAGGCGAATCCATCACGATTCCGGTCGCTCACGGCGAAGGAAACTTCTACTGTGATGAAGAAACGCTTGCAGGATTACAAGAAAACAACCAAATCGCTTTCACATACGGAACGGATATCAACGGAAGCGTCGCCGGCATTGCAGGCGTCGTCAATGAAAAAGGCAATGTATTAGGCATGATGCCTCACCCTGAACGCGCAGTCGATTCTCTGCTCGGAAGCGCCGACGGTCTTAAACTGTTTCAATCTATCGTGAAAAATTGGAGGGAAACTCATGTCGCTACTGCTTGAACCAAGTCAAGAACAAATTAAGGAAGAGAAGCTCTATCAGCAAATGGGTGTCAGCGATGACGAGTTTGCCATGATTGAATCGATTCTCGGAAGACTTCCAAACTATACGGAAATCGGGATTTTTTCGGTCATGTGGTCAGAGCACTGCAGCTACAAAAATTCCAAGCCGATCCTGAAAAAGTTCCCGACAAAAGGCGAACGCGTCCTGCAAGGACCGGGGGAAGGCGCAGGAATCGTCGATATCGGCGACAATCAGGCGGTTGTCTTCAAAATCGAATCGCACAACCATCCGTCAGCGATTGAGCCTTATCAGGGAGCTGCAACTGGTGTGGGCGGCATCATCCGCGACGTCTTTTCAATGGGCGCGCGTCCCATCGCTGTTTTGAACTCTCTCCGGTTTGGCGAACTCACTTCACCGCGTGTGAAGTACTTGTTTGAAGAAGTAGTCGCGGGCATTGCCGGGTACGGAAACTGCATCGGCATTCCGACCGTAGGCGGGGAAGTTCAGTTTGACAGCTGCTATGAAGGCAATCCGCTTGTCAACGCGATGTGTGTCGGTTTAATCAACCATGAAGATATTAAAAAAGGGCAGGCGAAAGGCGTCGGCAATACGGTCATGTACGTCGGCGCGAAAACGGGGCGCGACGGCATCCACGGCGCCACGTTCGCCTCAGAGGAAATGTCTGACCAATCAGAAGAAAAACGCTCGGCTGTGCAAGTCGGCGATCCGTTCATGGAGAAGCTGCTTCTTGAAGCGTGTCTGGAAGTCATCAAATCAGACGCCTTGGTCGGTATTCAGGACATGGGGGCGGCAGGACTGACAAGTTCAAGCGCGGAAATGGCGTCCAAAGCCGGATCGGGCATTGAGATGAACCTTGACTTGATCCCGCAGCGCGAAACAGGGATGACGCCGTACGAAATGATGCTTTCCGAATCCCAGGAGCGTATGCTTTTAGTCATCGAACGCGGCCGCGAACAGGAAATCATCGATATTTTTGACAAGTATGATCTTGAAGCTGTGGCTGTCGGTCATGTGACAGACGACAAGATGCTGCGCCTTTTCCACAACGGGGAAATGGTTGCTGATCTTCCGGTTGATGCGCTTGCAGAGGAAGCGCCGGTTTACCATAAGCCGTCAAAAGTTCCGGCTTATTATAAAGAGTTCCTTGAAACAGACGTCCCTGCGCCAAAAGTCGAAGATGCGAAAGAAACGCTTCTCGAACTCCTAAAGCAGCCGACTATTGCGAGCAAAGAATGGGTGTATGACCAATATGACTACATGGTCAGGACGAACACGGTTGTCGCACCGGGCTCTGACGCAGCCGTTCTGCGGATTCGCGGCACGAAAAAGGCGCTCGCCATGACAACGGACTGCAATGCCCGCTACTTGTACCTCGATCCGGAAAAAGGCGGGAAAATCGCTGTCGCGGAAGCGGCCCGCAATATCGTCTGCTCCGGAGCGGAACCGCTTGCCGTTACGGATAACCTCAACTTTGGAAATCCGGAGAAGCCGGAGATTTTCTGGCAGATCGAAAAAGCGGCAGACGGGATCAGCGAGGCGTGCAACGTGCTCAGCACACCGGTCATCGGCGGAAACGTTTCTCTTTACAACGAATCAAACGGAAGCGCGATTTACCCGACGCCTGTCATCGGAATGGTCGGACTGATCGAAGATACGGACCATATTACGACCCAGCATTTTAAAGCAGCGGGCGATTTGATTTATGTCATCGGCGAAACATTCCCTGAGTTCGCCGGAAGCGAGCTGCAAAAACTGTCCGAAGGAAAGATTTACGGCAAAGCGCCTGCCATTGACTTGGAAGTCGAACAAGCGCGTCAAAAAGCGCTTCTGAAAGCGATCCGCACCGGGCTCGTTCAGTCCGCGCATGACGTCTCAGAAGGCGGCATCGGCGTGGCGCTGGCGGAAAGCGTCATATCTTCTCAAGGACTCGGCGCCAATGTGACGCTTGCAGGCGAACCTGCATTGTTATTCAGCGAAACACAATCACGGTTTATCGTCTCTGTGAAAAAAGAGCATCAAGAAGCGTTCGAAAAGCTTGTCAAAGACGCCGATCTCATCGGCGAAGTAACGTCAGACAGCGCGCTGGCTGTTCAAAGCCAGGAAGGACAACAATGGATTCATGCGCAGACAGAAGAGCTCGAAAGCGCATGGAAAGGAGCTATCCCATGCTTGCTGAAATCAAAGGCTTAAATGAAGAATGCGGCGTATTTGGGATTTGGGGGCATGAAGAAGCACCGCAAATTACGTACTACGGCCTTCACAGCCTTCAGCACAGAGGCCAGGAGGGCGCCGGCATCGTGGCGACAGACCGCGAAAAAATGTCCGCCCACAAAGGCCAGGGGCTGATTACCGAAGTTTTTCAAAACGGCGAGCTCAAAAAGGTGAAAGGAAAGGGAGCGATCGGCCATGTCCGCTATGCAACGGCGGGCGGCGGCGGCTTCGAAAACGTCCAGCCGTTCCTTTTCCATTCGCAAAACAACGGCAGCCTTGCGCTTGCGCACAACGGAAACTTAGTAAACGCCAGTCAGCTGAAACAGCAGCTTGAAAACCAGGGCAGCATTTTTCAAACGTCTTCTGATACGGAAGTGCTCGCCCACTTAATTAAAAGAAGCGGCCACTTCGAGTTGAAAGATCAGATTAAAAATGCTCTTTCCATGCTGAAAGGCGCTTATGCTTTCCTGATCATGACGGAAAAGGAAATGATCGTAGCGCTTGATCCGAACGGACTCAGACCGCTGTCTGTTGCAATGCTCGGGGACGCGTATGTCGTCGCTTCTGAAACGTGTGCGTTTGATGTGGTCGGCGCGACATATTTGCGAGATGTAGAACCGGGCGAGATGCTGATCATCAATGATGAAGGCATGAAGTCAGAGCGGTTCTCCATCAACATCAACCGCTCGATCTGCAGCATGGAGTACATTTATTTCTCAAGACCTGACAGCAATATTAACGGCATTAACGTTCACAGCGCGAGAAAGAATCTCGGCAAAAAGCTTGCTGAAGAATCAGGCATTGAAGCAGATGTGGTGACAGGGGTTCCGGATTCAAGCATTTCAGCGGCGATCGGCTATGCCGAAGCGACGGGAATTCCTTACGAACTCGGACTGATCAAAAACCGCTATGTCGGCAGAACGTTCATTCAGCCGTCACAGTCGCTCAGGGAGCAGGGCGTGAGAATGAAGCTGTCAGCCGTCCGCGGGGTCGTTGAAGGCAAGCGCGTCGTCATGGTGGACGATTCTATCGTAAGAGGGACGACGAGCCGCAGGATTGTGACGATGCTGCGCGAAGCCGGAGCGACGGAAGTGCACGTCAGAATCAGTTCCCCGCCCATTGCCCATCCGTGCTTTTACGGAATTGACACATCAACGCATGAAGAACTGATCGCGTCCTCCCATTCAGTGGAAGAAATCCGTCAGGAAATCGGCGCCGATACATTGTCATTCTTGAGCATTGAAGGACTCCTTTCCGGGATCGGAAGACAGTATGAAGACGAAAACTGCGGGCAGTGCATGGCCTGCTTTACAGGAAAATACCCGACCGAGATTTATCAGGATACTGTTCTTCCTCACGTGAAAGAAATCGTTTTGACAAAATAAACCGGCCGGCGCGATTGAAGCGCCTGGCCTGCTGAAATGAATAAAGGGCAGCAGAGGCAATGCGGCTGCTCTTTTGATTTTGAATATCACGAATGGACAAGCGCGGAATAAGGAGTGATTGTGTTGTCTGAAAGCTATAAAAACGCCGGGGTTGATATTGAAGCCGGATATGAAGCCGTAAAACGAATGAAAAAACATGTGGAAAGAACGAAGCGAATCGGCGCAATGGGCGGTCTTGGCGGATTTGGCGGCATGTTTGACCTGTCAGAACTGCCGTACAAACAGCCGGTTCTGATTTCGGGAACGGACGGTGTCGGCACAAAGCTGAAGCTCGCTTTTGCGATGGACAAGCATGACACGATCGGCATCGATGCCGTCGCTATGTGTGTCAACGATGTGCTCGCTCAAGGAGCGGAGCCGCTGTTCTTTCTCGATTACCTTGCGGTCGGAAAAGCCGATCCCGTCAAAATTGAAGAGATTGTAAAAGGCGTTGCAGAAGGCTGTGTACAGTCAGGATCAGCGCTTGTCGGCGGAGAAACGGCGGAAATGCCGGGTCTTTATACAGAGGATGAATACGATATTGCCGGGTTTTCAGTCGGAGCTGCTGAAAAAGATGGCATCGTCACGGGCGAAAACATCGGCGAAGGGCACCTTTTAATCGGACTTTCTTCAAGCGGACTTCACAGCAACGGCTTCTCTCTCGTTCGAAAAGTTCTTCTTGAAGATGCCGGTCTGAACCTTGATGAGACGTATACACCTTTTGAACGGCCTCTTGGCGAAGAGCTTTTAGTGCCGACGAAAATTTATGTCAAGCCTGTCCTTGAAGCGGTGAAATCAGGCAAAATCGCCGGCATGGCGCACGTGACCGGCGGCGGTTTTATCGAAAACCTGCCGCGCATGATGCCTGATGGCCTCGGTGTTGAAATCGACATCGGCTCCTGGCCCGTCCCTCCTGTCTTTTCGTTCATTCAGGAGAAAGGCGGCCTGAAGTCCGAGGAAATGTTCAATGTTTTCAATATGGGAATCGGGTTTGTCCTTGCGGTGAAAGAAGAGGATATGACAGACGTGATTCAAACGCTCGAAAACAACGGTGAAAAAGCTTATCTCATCGGCAGAGTGAAAGCCGGAAGCGGCGTTGAGTTTGGCGGTGCCGGCCTTTCATGAGAAAACTCGCGGTATTTGCATCAGGAAGCGGAACGAATTTTGAAGCGATCGCAAGAAGAATGAGAGAAGAGAACTGGGATGCCGAAATCGTCCTTGTCGTCTGTGACAAGCCCGATGCGAAAGTGCTTGAAAGAGTGGAAAAAGCCGGAATCCCGTCGTTCGCATTCCAGCCGAAATCGTTCGAAAATAAAGCGGCTTTTGAACAGGTGATCGTTGAACAGCTCCGCCTCCACGGAGCGGAATGGATTGTCCTGGCGGGGTATATGAGACTGATCGGCGATACGCTTCTTTCGGCTTACCGAAATAAAATCATCAACATCCATCCGTCGCTCCTGCCGGCGTTCCCCGGCATCGACGCGATCGGACAAGCGTACAGAGCAGGCGTGAAAGTCGCGGGCATCACAGTTCACTATGTAGACGAAGGCATGGACACCGGTCCGATTATCGCCCAGCGCGCCGTTGAGCTTGAAAAAAGCGAAACACTCGCGTCTCTTGAAGAAAAGATCCACAAATTGGAGCATGAGCTTTATCCCGAAGTAATCAAAGATCTTCTTGAACTAAATGGCAGAGGTGAAAAGGAATGACGATCAAACGCGCATTAATCAGCGTATCTGATAAAACGAACATTGTCCCTTTTGTAAAAGAATTGACAGAACTTGGTGTTGAAGTGATTTCAACGGGCGGCACAAGCAAACTTCTTCAGGAAAACGGCGTTGACGTTATCGGCATTTCTGAAGTGACAGGCTTTCCCGAAATCATGGACGGCCGTCTGAAAACCCTTCATCCGAATATTCACGGCGGGCTTCTTGCCGTCCGCGGCAACGAAAAACACATGGCGCAGCTCAATGAACAGGGAATCCAGCCGATCGACCTTGTCGTTGTTAATTTATATCCGTTTAAAGAAACGGTTTCTAAAGAAGACGTCACATTCGAAGAAGCGATTGAGAATATCGACATCGGCGGTCCAGGCATGCTTCGCGCAGCAGCGAAAAACCACCAGGACGTGGCGGTCATCGTCGATCCCCGCGACTACAGCCCTGTACTGAACGACTTGAAAGAAAACGGCAGCGTCTCTCTTGAGAAAAAACGCGAGCTGGCAGCGAAGGTGTTCCGCCACACGGCAGCATATGACGCGTTGATCGCTGACTATTTAACAAACGTAACCGGTGAAAAAGAGCCTGAACAGTTCACCGTCACTTTTGAGAAAAAGCAATCGCTTCGCTACGGCGAAAATCCGCATCAGGAAGCAGTCTTTTATCAAAGTGCGCTCCCTGTCAAAGGGTCAATCGCTTCAGCTGAACAGCTGCACGGAAAAGAGCTCTCCTACAACAACATCAAAGACGCGGATGCAGCACTTCAAATCGTCCGCGAGTTCACCGAGCCGGCTGCGGTTGCTGTCAAGCATATGAACCCTTGCGGCGTCGGGACGGGCAACACGATCGAAGAGGCGTTTAACAAAGCATACGCCGCTGACGAAACGTCGATTTTCGGCGGCATCATCGCCTTGAACCGCGAAGTGGATAAAGCGACGGCTGAAACGCTTCACAACATCTTTTTGGAAATCATTATCGCGCCAGCATTCAGCCAAGAAGCGCTTGATATTTTAACATCCAAGAAAAACCTTCGCCTCTTGACCCTTGATGTCAATCAGCCTGTGAAAAACGAAAAGCAGCTGACATCTGTTCAAGGCGGGCTCTTGATTCAGGATCTGGATATGCACGGCTTTGACGACGCCGACATCACAATTCCGACGAAAAGGGAGCCGACCGAACAAGAATGGGCTGACCTGAAGCTCGCTTGGAAAGTCGTGAAGCATGTCAAATCGAATGCGATTGTCCTGGCAAAAGACGATATGACGATCGGCGTCGGCGCCGGGCAAATGAACCGCGTCGGCTCCGCGAAAATCGCAATTGAGCAAGCCGGCGGGAAAGCGAAAGGAAGCGCGCTCGGATCAGATGCCTTCTTCCCGATGCCTGATACGGTCGAAGAAGCGGCTAAAGCCGGTGTGACGGCGATCATTCAGCCGGGCGGATCGGTTCGTGATGAAGATTCGATTCAAAAAGCGGATGAATACGGGATCGCGATGGTGTTCACCGGAATCCGCCATTTCAAACATTAAGGGAGTGACCAGCGTGAACGTATTGATTATCGGCAGAGGCGGCAGGGAGCACACGCTCGCCTGGAAAGCGGCGCAAAGCCCCCTTGTCGGCACTGTATATGCGGCGCCCGGCAATGACGGAATGGCCGGAACCGCCGTACTCGTTGATCTAGATGAAGGCAATCACGAAGGGCTTCTCGCTTTCGCAAAGGAAAACAATATCGGACTGACGATTGTCGGTCCCGAGGTCCCTTTAATCGAAGGGCTTGTTGATGCATTTGAAGAAGCGGGTCTTCCGGTGTTCGGTCCGTCGAAAAAAGCAGCGGTGATTGAAGGAAGCAAGCAGTTTGCCAAAGATCTGATGAAAAAATATCAGATTCCGACAGCAGAGTACGAAACGTTTACATCTTTTGAAAACGCAAAGGCGTATGTTGAGGAAAAAGGCGCTCCGATCGTCATCAAAGCCGACGGGCTTGCCGCCGGAAAAGGCGTCACAGTCGCGATGACAGAGGAAGATGCAGTTCAGTGTCTGCATGACTTTTTAGAAGATGAAAAGTTCGGCGATGCAAGCGCCTCTGTCGTAATCGAGGAATTTTTGAGCGGTGAAGAATTTTCGCTGATGGCTTTTGTCAAAGGGGAAAAAGTGTATCCGCTTGTGATCGCGCAAGATCACAAGCGGGCGTTTGACGGAGACAAAGGCCCGAATACAGGGGGAATGGGCGCATATTCCCCGGTGCCGCAGATTTCGGATGCGGTCGTCGAAGACGCCGTTAAAACGATTTTGGAGCCGGCGGCCGAAGCGATGATTAAAGAAGGCCGTTCGTTTACGGGAGTCTTGTATGCCGGCCTCATGCTGACCGAAAAAGGAACAAAAGTGATCGAATTCAACGCGAGATTCGGAGATCCGGAAACCCAAGTCGTCCTGCCGCGTCTTGAATCAGACCTTGTACAGGTCTTGCTTGACCTCCTCGCGGACAAAGAAGTGGAACTGAAGTGGAAGGATACGGCGGCAGTCACCGTTGTTCTTGCATCTGACGGCTATCCGGAAAGCTATGAAAAAGGCGCGCCGATCGGCATGCTTGAGCCTGATATGGAACAGACCGTCGTCTTTCACGCAGGCACGAAAAAAAGCGGTGATCAGTTTGTGACGAACGGCGGCCGCGTCGCCAATGTCACGGCGTTTGCCGAGACGTTTGAAGCGGCCAGGGAAGCAGCCTATCAAGCGGTGGAACGAGTAAGAAAACCGGGGCTGTTTTACCGGACGGATATCGGCGCGCGTGCGCTCAAGGCAGCGCAGAAATAACCGGTGAAGAGACAGAGCGGGAGCACCCGTTTTGTCTCTTTTTTTGCCGTCAATTTTTTTGGATCATCTTGATCAACGATTCAGCCATCAATTCGGGCGGATAAGGCATGTCGTTTTCAAGCCACCATGCGGCTGTGCCCGCAAAGGCGGAAATCACAAATCGCCGCTGGATATCAAGTGGCACTGAACGGTTAGTATCAGCAGCTGCCGTTTTTTTGATTCCCGTCAAAAAGCTGTCATTCCAAAAATCATTGAGCAGCTCCTTAATGTTCAGCTCATATCTTCTGTTTATGATAATCGCAAAATCATCGCAGTTCTGTTGTAAATGCTGATAAAAGCGCAGCACATACCAGTACGCTTCAGGCTTTTCCCCGCTGCAATCTAAATCAAGCGGCGAAAAAATATCCTCTTTCATCGCTTCAAACATGTCTCCCATATTTTGATGAAGCAAATCGTATTTATCTTGATAATGCTGATAAAATGTCGTTCGATTCAAGTTTGCCCGTTGCGTAATATCCTGTACAGAGATTTTTCCCCATTCTTTTTCAGCAAGCAGTTCAAACAAGGCTTTTTTTAAATTTGTTTTCGATTTTGTGATCCGCTTGTCCCCGCGGTAGCTGTCAGCCACTTCAGCCGCCTCCTCAAACACTTTTTCGACACTTCTCTTCCACTTGTTGGTTGAATGATCCGGTGGAATCTTTTAATTTTAAACTAACATATTGAACTTCATGAATCAGCTGACAAGAACCGAAGGAGTGAAGCGAATGAGTCAAACAAAACAGCAGAACCCCATTCAGAAAGCGCTGCTTAACGGAAAGAACAAACAAGATCCATACGATCCGTTTCCATGGTATGAAAAAATGCGTACCGAATCACCGATTCACTATGATGAAGACAGCAAAGTGTGGAGCGTGTTCCGCTATGACGATGTCAAAAGAGTGATCAGTGACAAAGACTTTTTTTCAAATCAATTCCATCAGCTTGGAGCTAGCAATACGTTTACGAAAACGTTGATCAGCATGGATCCGCCGAAACACACGAGAATCAGATCGATCGTCAACAAGGCTTTTACTCCGCGTGTCATGAAAGAGTGGGAGCCGCGCATTCGCGAACTGACGAATGAACTGCTCGCTCAAATCCGCGGCAAGGAAGAGATCGACCTTGTACAGGATTTTTCATATCCGTTGCCCGTCATCGTCATTTCGGAATTGCTCGGCGTTCCTTCAATGTACAAGCATCATTTCAAAGAATGGTCCGACGTGTTGGTCAGCCTGCCGAAG
This sequence comes from Bacillus sp. GM2, assembly GCF_056155945.1. Taxonomy (NCBI): domain Bacteria; kingdom Bacillati; phylum Bacillota; class Bacilli; order Caryophanales; family Bacillaceae; genus Bacillus; species Bacillus sp. GM2. Next base: position 220,888 of record NZ_JBRKSZ010000008.1, on the reverse strand, counting down.
AGCGATCGGCAAAAAGATGTGAACAAGTGGAAAAACATCAGAGATCAAGGCGAAGAAGAGCTGACCGCGTTTTTTGAAAAGATGATCGAAGAGAAAAGACAAAACCTCGGCAATGACTTGATTTCGCTCTTGATCAAAGCTGAACAAGAAGGGGACAAGCTTTCCCCTGATGAATTGGTTCCGTTTTGCAACCTGCTCTTGATGGCGGGGAATGAAACGACGACGAATTTGATTTCAAATGCGGTCTACAGCATTCTCGAAACACCGGGTGCGTATGACGAGCTTGCCAGGCATCCTGAACTGATTCCGCAGGCTGTCGAGGAAGCTGTCCGTTTCCGGGCGCCCGCGCCGATGATCGTGCGCTTCGTTAAACAGGATACCGAGATCAGAGGAGTGAGTTTGAAAAAAGGAGAAGGTGTCGTCGCTTTCCTTGCTTCTGCCAACCGTGATGAAGCGAAATTTGAGAGGGCGCACGAATTTGATATTCACCGCCATCCGAACCCGCATATCGGATTTGGCCACGGCATCCATTTCTGCTTAGGCGCTCCGCTCGCGAGGCTGGAAGCGGCGATAGCCCTTGAGGCGCTTCTGAAGCAGTATTCCTCGATGGAAAAGCTTGCGATCGCGCCGATGGCCGACAGCAGCATGTACGGCTTGAAACAATTCCATCTGCGGGTGAAGTCAGCAGGGGAAACAGCGCCTAACTAATTAAAGGAGCACCCGAAAAGGTGCTTTTTTGTTATCAATAGAAAAATCGTACAACCGATTTTATTTAGACAGTGATAGGAAAGGAGATAGCATATGAGTCATGTAACCTGCAAAAGGTGCAAAAAACAAATATCAAAAGACGAGACGTTTTATTACGTGGACAAGCCCGTCGGACTATCAGGATTCGCCCATGTCAAAAGGTTTTTGGAAAGCAATGGTTTGATTTTATGTGAAGGCTGTATAAGAGAGCATTTGCAAAAACATTCAATATAAAAAGCACCTAAAAGGTGCTTTCAGACCGTTGACAAAACAGGTCGGATTTTAAAAATCCGACCTGTTTTTGTCCATTTTATTCTATTATTTCGATCAGAAGGCTGGCGGTTAGGACCTTTCCAGGTCCAATTCGCCAGCTTTTTCAGATTCATGGCAGCGAAAACAAGCATCGCCTGCATGGACAATTTTTTCTTTCCCCGTAAGGTTGTCCAGCGCAAGCCATGCTTATGTTTTAAATCGGCAAAAACTCGTTCGATCGTCTCTTTACGTTTGGCATAGATTTGTTTATTCTCTTCCGTATGCCGAAGATGATCAGCTTCGTCTAAATGATCCTGCCAGATATGTCTGTGAATCATCTTTCGATGATCTCTACTTTCTGTACACGTATGTAGTAATGGACATTGTTTACATCGATTTGGATCTGAAGCATACTCTCGATAACCTTGCCGATTGGTTGTGCGATAGGAGAGAATATGGTCTTGCGGGCAGATATAGACATCATAAAATTCATCGTAAACATACTCGTGTTTTCTCATGAATCCTTTTTTGGTTTGCGGACGCGTGTAAGGCATAACAGGGCGAACGTTTTCTTCATGAAGAAATTTTGCGATAACCGGTGTTTTGTATCCGGCATCAACTGCGACCGTATGAGGCTTGGCGACGCGCTCTTTCACTTGTTGAAACAGGGTCGTGAACACTTGGCTGTCATGAATATTGGCAGGCTCAACAACCGTCCCCAGCACAAATCCGTTCCGGTCACAAGCTGTATGAAAACCATAAGCAAAAAGGCGTTCCCGTTCACCCTTTACAAAATAGCCGCTCTCAGGATCTGTTGTACTTTCTTTTATTTCTCGTTCTTCTGAGCATTGCCTGGGCTTTAAGGGCTTTTTGCCGTTGGCTTCGCGATCGGCATTAATTTCTTGATCTAACTGTTCCTGATAAGCTCTTGTTTCTTTTCTTACGATCTTTTTCACAAACTTTTTCTTATTGGCATTCGCTTTGACATGTGTGCTGTCGATGAAGGCAACCGAAGGATCGACGAGGCCGAGATCCATGGCCTGACGTAAAATCCTATAGAAGATTGTTTCAAATAGGTCTGTGTCATGAAAGCGACGTTCATAGTTTTTACTGAAGGTTGAAAAGTGAGGGATTTTTTCAGAGAATCCATATCCAATAAACCAGCGATAGGCTACATCAGTTTCGATTCGCTTAATGGTTTCGCGCATGGAGCGATGACCAAACACGTATTGAATGAGCACCATTTTAATCAGTACAACAGGATCAATACTTGGACGCCCTTTTGAAGAATAAAGAGGGGCAACTTTTTGATAAATAAATGAAAAATCAATGGCTTCTTCCATCTTCCTGACCAAATGGTCTTCAGGTACAAGCTCACTTAAGGCAACGACTTCAAGCTGTTCACGCTGATCTTTAGAGTGTTTGGTCAACATGGTAAAACCTCCAAAAATTAGATTCCACACACATTTTAACAAAAAAAGCTTGTCGATCAAGCCACTTTTTTGTGACTTTGTCGACAAGCTGAAAGCACCTAAAAGGTGCTTTTTACGATTGTTCGCCAGCCTCTCCCTGCTGCTTCATATAAGTTTGGCAAACATACGTCATGGGACAAAATCGCAAGATGCCGGAAGCGGCCTTCATCGCCCCCATAAACATGCAGAACAGAGTCATTCTGCACCACGGTTTTCTCGTAAATTTTGCCGCTGCCGCCGACAGGATCGTCAGTCCGCAGGCAATGCGAAAAACGGCGTCAAACAGTCCGATGTTTTGCTTCATGCTTCATTCCTCCTATTTAAATAATTAAATAAAGTGTTTTTTCGAAAAATTGTAACGGATTGGTAATGCGTGACGATAGTAAATGTGTTAACATAGGATCATTACATGTAAAGGAGAGTATGTGAATGTCCGAACGCACCTTAATTTGGAAAAACAAACACATCAGATCGCAAGTTGATGTTGTAAGTTCAAGGCTGCAGCCAACGCTCCTTTTACGAAATGCATCTGTACTGAACCCGTATGTAAAGCAATGGATTCTGGCAAACGTATGGATTCATCATGACAGAATCGTTTACGTCGGCCGTGACTTGCCGAAGACGGCTGTTAAAACTACAATAGATTGTGAAGGAAAATACATTGTACCCGGGTATATTGAGCCGCATGTCCATCCTTTTCAAATTTATAATCCCCAAACTTTGGCTGAATATGTGTCACAGTTTGGAACGACGACATTCGTAAATGACAACTTGTTTCTGCTTTTGCATTGCGGAAAAAAGAAAGCGTTTTCTATATTGGAAGAACTGAAAAAACAGCCTGTCCACTACTATTGGTGGTCAAGGTATGACTTGCAGACTGAAGTGTTGAATGAAGATCAAATTTTATCGATCGATTACCGAAAACGTTGGGGAGAACACCCGGACGTCATCCAGGGAGGAGAAATGACAGGCTGGCCGCGCCTCTTGGACGGCGATGATCTGCTCCTTCATTGCATGCAGTGCACGAAAAGAAGGAGAAAGCGGATCGAGGGCCATTTTCCGGGTGCATCGGAAAAAACGCTGACGAAGATGAAGCTTTTCGGCGCTGACGCAGATCATGAAGCCATGACTGGAAAGGAAGTGCTGAAGCGGCTTGAACTTGGATACCACGTCGGCTTGAGGCAGTCTTCCATCCGCCCTGATTTGCGAAAGATTTTGCGCGAGCTGCACGAAGGCGGCTTTCACCATTATGACCATATGTTTTATACAACGGACGGTGCAACGCCGAACTTTTATAAAGAAGGCATGACAAACAAGCTGATTGAAATTGCCATCGAAGAGGGCGTGCCGCTGATCGACGCCTATAATATGGCTTCGTTTAATATCGCTAAGTATTACCATATGGAGGACATCCTCGGCGTGGTGGCACCGGGCAGATACGCGACGCTCAACATTTTGAAGAGCCCTGCTGAACCGAATCCGGAGACAGTTTTGGCAAAAGGGCGGCTGATCAAATCAGGCGGCGCAAATATGAATGCGTTTTCAGTTCCGGATTGGCAAAAAGGGGGTCTTGTCCCTCTGAACCTTTCATATGATCTAACGATGGATGACTTGCAGTTTTCCATGCCGCTCGGCTTAAAAATGAGGAATTCCGTCATTATGGAGCCTTATACGATTGAAATTGACAACTCTGTCAACCAGCTTTCTTTTGACCATGATGAAAGCTATCTCTCGCTGTTCGACAAATATGGAAAATGGCGTGTCAATACGATGCTGAAAGGCTTTGCAACCCGCGTCCAAGGGTTCGTCAGCTCCTATTCGACAACGGGAGATATGATCGTGGTCGGCAAAAACAAGGAAGACATGCTTTTGGCCTTTAAGCGGATGAAAGAAATCGGGGGAGGTATCGTATTAGCGGAAAACGGAAAAATTCTTCACGAAATTCCTCTCCATTTAAGCGGCGGCGCATCAAATGAGACGTATGAAAAGGTGCTTGAAAGGGAAAAGACGTTAAAAGAGCTTCTGTTTGAAAGAGGCTATACGTTTGACGACCCGATCTACACCCTGCTCTTTTTGCAAAGCACTCATCTGCCTTATATCAGGGTGACGCCGAAAGGGATCTTTGATGTGATGAAAAAAACTGTACTCTTTCCATCGATAATGCGTTAAAATATAAAAGAGCGGGAGCTAATCTATGGTGAATCGATATGTAAGAGTACTGCTATGTTTTGCTTCTCTTTTACTGCTTGCATCGTGCCAGTCGCAGGAACAGCAGGAAAAGGAAAAGAACATTAATCCGCTGACAGGATTGAAGGCGGACGGAGATATTCGGCAGCGGCCCATTGCCGTTGTGGTGAACAATCATTCAAAAGCACGGCCGCAGTCGGGATTAAGCAAGGCTGACATTGTCATTGAAGCTCTCAGTGAAGGACCGATCACACGATTGTTGGCGATCTATCAAAGCGACATGCCTGAAGCGGTTGGCCCAGTCCGCAGCGCCCGGGAGTATTTCATTGATTTGGCTCTCGGTTTTGACAGCCTTTTGGTGCATCACGGCTGGAGTCCGGGTGCAAAAAGCCGCCTGTTGAACGGCGACGCCGATCATATCAATGGAATGGATTACGACGGCAGCCTGTTTTGGAGGGCCGATTTTCGGGAAGCGCCGCATAATTCGTACACGTCATATAAAAACGTAAAGCAAGCAGCAGATAACAAAGGATATGCCATCGAAACCCGCACAGAACCGCTCACTTTTAAAGCAAGCCCTGACAAACCTTCGGATGCGCTTTATTCTATACGGTTAGATTACGGAACAAAATCCGTTACAAACCGTGTCGAATATGGTTATGATAAAAAGGTTGAAGGCTATGTGAGAAAGTCAGACGGTGTTTTGACAACAGACCTTGAAACAGAAGAACCGGTTGTTCTTCAAAACATTCTAATAGCGGAAGCCGAACATCATATGAAAGATGCGTACGGGAGAAGGGATATTGACCTTCGTTCAGGCGGAAAAGGACTCCTTCTGCAAAACGGGGAAGTCCATCGGATCAGCTGGAAGAACGAAAACGGCCGGATCATACCGAAGACGGACGGCAAGACCGTTCCGTTCGTGCCGGGAAAAACGTGGATCAATATCGTTCCCGATCTCAGCAAGGTTTCTATTAGCAAAGGAGAAGGTGTGTAAAGATGCAGATCGATAAATTGCGCGGGAGAGAGCTGGACCAGCTTTTTCAATCCATACTATCACTAAAAGATCTCGAAGAATGCTATCGTTTTTTCGATGATTTATGCACAATAAATGAAATTCAATCATTGGCTCAGCGGCTCGAAGTAGCCAGAATGCTGCGCGACGGCAACACGTATCACAAAATTGAGACGGAAACCGGAGCGAGCACCGCGACCATTTCCAGGGTGAAGCGCTGCCTGAACTACGGAAATGACGCTTACATCATGACGCTGGACCGCGTCAAAGCAAATCAATCTGAATCATCTTCATGATGTCATGAAACCGCCTGGCTCAGGGCACTGAGCACCGGCGGTTTTTTTGTGCCTTCTGCCCGTTTATCGTGATTCGTTATCCGTTTTTCGAATGGGGCTGAATTTGTTATAATATTTAAATGGTAAGAACGAATGGAGGAGCTTTTTTCATGTACGATATTACCGAGTGGAAGCATGTCTTTAAACTCGATCCGAATAAAGATATTACGGATGATCAGCTTGAACAGCTGTGCGAATCCGGAACAGACGCGGTTTTGATCGGCGGAAGCGACCATGTCACAGAAGATGACGTCCTTCGGCTGATGTCAAAGGTGCGCCGCTTTTTAGTGCCGTGCGTCCTGGAAGTGTCGACGATTGACGCGATCGTCCCGGGGTTTGACCTCTATTTTATTCCGACTGTGCTCAACAGCAGGGATACCGACTGGATTGCCGGCTTACATAAAAAGGCGATGAAAGAATACGGTGAACTGATGTCGCCTGATGAGATTGTTGTTGAAGGATACTGTATTTTGAATCAGGACTGCAAGGCAGCCGCTTTGACAAACGCAGATACCGAGCAGGACATTGAGGATATTAAAGCATACGCCCGCGTGGCTGAACATCTTTTCCGCCTTCCGGTCTTTTATCTTGAATACAGCGGTATGCTGGGTGATTCGGAAACCGTTAAGGAAACAAAAGCGGTGCTTCAGGAAACGACGCTGTTTTACGGCGGCGGAATCAAAGATGCGGAGACGGCGGTTAAAATGGCTGAACACGCCGATGTGATCGTCGTCGGAAATGCGATTTATGAGAACTTCGAAGAAGCGCTAAAAACGGTACAGGCCGTAAAAGGATGAGCACAACGAACCGGATTGGTTTATAATAGAACATATGTTTGAATAGGCGGTGAACGGAATTGAATTACATTAGCGACCAATTATTAAGCGGATTAAACAAGATGCAGCAGGAAGCGGTCAAAACGACGGACGGCCCGCTTTTGATCATGGCCGGAGCAGGAAGCGGAAAGACGCGGGTATTGACGCACCGCATTGCGTATTTAATGGCGGAGAAGCGCGTTGCCCCGTGGAACATTTTGGCGATTACATTTACGAACAAAGCGGCCAGAGAAATGAAAGAACGTGTGGAAAAAATTCTCGGACCGGGAGCGGACGACATCTGGATTTCGACGTTCCACAGCATGTGTGTGAGAATTTTGCGGAGAGACATCGACAGAATCGGCATCAACCGGAATTTCTCGATTCTTGATACGTCAGATCAGCTTTCCGTCATTAAAGGAATCTTGAAGGAAAGAAACATCGATCCGAAAAAATTCGACCCCAGAAGCATACTCGGATCGATCAGCAGTGCGAAAAACGAATTGATCGACCCGGAAGAGTACGAGAAAACCGCCGGCGGTTTTTTTGAACAAGTCGTCAGCGATGTCTACAAAGATTATCAGAAAAAACTTCGGAAAAACCAGTCACTCGATTTTGACGATCTGATCATGACGACGATCATCCTGTTTGACCGGGTGCCGGAAGTGCTAGAATACTACCAGCGGAAATTCCAATACATTCATGTCGATGAGTATCAGGATACGAACAGGGCGCAGTATTTGCTCGTCAAAAAAATGGCGCAGCGCTTCGAAAACATCTGCGTCGTCGGGGACTCCGACCAGTCGATCTACAGATGGCGCGGAGCGGACATTGCCAACATTCTGTCGTTTGAAAAAGACTATCCGAATGCAAGCGTCATTCTGCTCGAACAAAACTACAGGTCGACAAAGCGGATATTGAACGCGGCCAATGAAGTGATTCAGAACAACTCCAACAGAAAGCCGAAAAACCTCTGGACCGAAAATGACGAAGGAGCGAAAATCTCCTACTTCAGAGGCGACAACGAATTTGGCGAAGGCCAATTTGTCGCGGGCAAAATCAGGGAGCTTGTCGGCTCGGGAAAACGATCCTTCTCTGATATTGCGATTTTGTACCGGACGAACGCTCAATCGCGGGTCATTGAGGAAACGCTGATGAAAGCGAACATCAACTACAACATCGTCGGCGGCACGAAGTTCTATGACAGAAAAGAGATCAAGGATATCCTTGCGTATTTGCGCCTCGTCGCAAACCCTGACGACGATATCAGCTTTGCGCGGATCGTAAACGTGCCGAAGCGCGGCGTCGGTGCGACTTCAGTCGATAAAATCGCGGCTTATGCCGATATGAACGGAATGTCTTTATTTGAAGCGCTCGGACAGGTTGACTTTATCGGCCTCAGCGCAAGAGCGGCGAACGCGCTTGACGAGTTCAGACAGACGATCGAAAACCTGACGAATATGCAGGAATACTTATCCGTCACAGAGCTTACGGAAGAAATCCTTGAAAAAACCGAATACCGCGAAATGCTGAAAGCGGAAAAATCCTTGGAAGCGCAGAGCCGTCTTGAAAATATCGACGAGTTTCTCTCCGTAACGAAAAACTTTGAACAGCAAAGCGAAGATAAATCGCTCGTCGCCTTTTTGACGGATTTGGCGCTTATCGCCGATATCGATCAGCTTGATCAGAAGGAAGAAGAGACCGGAAGTCAAGACGCGGTCATCTTAATGACGCTTCATGCCGCAAAAGGACTCGAATTCCCGGTTGTGTTCCTAATGGGGCTTGAAGAAGGGGTATTCCCGCACAGCCGCTCTCTGATGGAGGAAGCGGAGATGGAAGAAGAGCGGAGGCTCGCATATGTCGGCATCACGAGGGCTGAGGAAGAACTTTATTTAACTAACGCGCGGATGCGGACATTGTTCGGGAGAACGAATATGAACCCGGAATCAAGGTTCATTGCGGAAATACCGGAAGAATTATTGGACAATCTAAACGAGAAGAAAAAAGATCTGAAAACGCCGTTTGGAAGAAAGCCGGAGCGGAGAGGCCCGGTTACCCGGCCGGCTGCATCGTACAGCAAAACCGGCGGCGACGGTGTCAATTGGGCAGTCGGCGACAAAGCCTCCCATAAAAAGTGGGGCGTCGGAACTGTTGTCAGCGTCAAAGGATCCGGCGAATCGACTGAGCTTGACATCGCCTTCCCGAGCCCGACCGGAGTGAAGCGTCTTCTCGCGGCCTTTGCGCCTATTGAAAAGCAATAAATGGCAAAAGACCTGAAATGAAAGGACGAAACCAATGGAAAAAGAAGCAGCTAAACGCCGTGTGGAACAACTGCATGCATTGATTAACAAATACAACTACGAATATCACACCCTTGACGACCCAAGCGTGCCTGATTCCGAATATGACAAGCTGATGAAGGAGCTCATTGCTCTTGAAGAAGAGCACCCCGACCTGAAAACGCCGGACTCTCCTTCTCAGCGCGTCGGCGGAGCCGTTTTGGACGCCTTTCAAAAAGTGCAGCATAAAACGCCGATGCTGAGCCTCGGCAACGCGTTTAATGAAGAAGATCTGCGCGACTTTGACCGCCGCGTACGCCAGGCGGTCGGAGATGTTGAGTACAACGTCGAATTTAAAATAGACGGTCTTGCTGTTTCACTGCGCTATGAAAACGGCGTATTTGTCAGAGGTGCGACGAGAGGCGACGGTACGACGGGCGAGGATATTACGGAAAATTTGAAAACCATCAGAAACATTCCCCTCCGAATGAAGCGCGATCTTTCAATTGAAGTGCGCGGCGAGGCATTTATGCCGAAGCGCTCCTTTGAACTGCTGAACAAAGCGCGGCTCGAACGTGATGAAGAGCCGTTCGCCAACCCGCGGAACGCCGCTGCCGGCTCATTAAGGCAGCTCGATCCGAAAATCGCCGCGAAACGAAATCTCGACATCTTCGTCTACAGTATAGCGGAGCTTGACGAAATGGGCGTTGAAACGCAAAGCCAGGGACTCGATTTCCTCGACGAACTCGGCTTTAAAACCAATCATGAAAGAAAAAAATGCAGCACGATCGAAGAAGTCATTGAGATCGTCGAAGAGCTCAAGACAAAACGCGCCGACCTCCCGTATGAAATCGACGGGATCGTCATTAAAGTCAACTCCCTTGATCAGCAGGAAGAGCTCGGCTTTACGGCAAAAAGCCCGCGCTGGGCGATCGCCTACAAGTTTCCTGCCGAAGAGGTGGTCACAACGCTTTTGGACATTGAATTAAGCGTCGGCCGGACGGGCGCAGTAACCCCGACTGCGATTCTCGAACCTGTAAAAGTGGCGGGAACGACCGTCCAAAGAGCCTCTCTCCACAACGAAGATTTGATTAAAGAGAAGGATATCAGACTGCTGGACAAAGTCGTCATTAAAAAAGCGGGAGATATCATTCCTGAGGTCGTCAACGTCCTCGTCGAACAACGGACGGGCGAAGAAAAAGAATTCAACATGCCAAAGGAATGCCCGGAATGCGGAAGCGAGCTTGTCAGAATTGAAGGAGAAGTCGCGCTTCGCTGCATCAATCCGGAGTGCCCGGCTCAGATCAGGGAAGGCCTGATCCATTTCGTTTCCCGGAACGCGATGAATATAGACGGTCTTGGCGAGCGCGTCATCACCCAGCTGTTCCGTGAAGACCTCGTCCACAATGTCGCCGATCTGTATAAGCTGACGCGCGAGCAGCTGATCAATCTCGAGCGGATGGGGGAAAAATCGACCGACAATTTATTGAAGTCGATTGAAAAATCGAAGGAGAATTCATTGGAACGGCTTCTTTTCGGACTCGGCATCCGCTTCATCGGCGCCAAAGCGGCCAAGACACTGGCGCTGCATTTTGAAACGCTCGACAGGCTCAAAAAAGCGACAAAAGAAGAATTGGTCGAAGTCGATGAAATCGGCGAGAAAATGGCGGACGCCCTCGTCACTTATTTTGAAAAAGAAGAGATTCTGAAGCTGTTGGACGAGCTCGAAGAACTCGGGGTGAACACAGTTTATAAAGGCCCGAAAAAAGCGGCCGCTGAAGCGAGCGACTCGTATTTTGCGGGGAAAACGATCGTCCTGACCGGGAAGCTCAACGAATTGTCGCGGAACGACGCGAAAGCGGAAATCGAAGCGCTCGGCGGAAAAATCACAGGCAGTGTAAGCAAAAAAACCGATCTCGTCATTGCCGGCGAAGCGGCAGGCAGCAAACTGGCGAAAGCTGAAGAGCTGAACATCGAAGTATGGGATGAAGCAAGACTGATCAGTGAGCTAAAGAAATAAGAGGAGTGTTTTCTATTGAAAAAGATATTATGTTTGGCGGCTGCTGCGGGTATGCTCATGCTCTCAGCCTGTGCGCCGAATTTTGGGGGAGAAGAAGAGCAGGAGATGGTGCAGAAAACGGATAAGTCGAAAGAAAAAGCCATCATTCCGAAATATAACATCTCCGATTCTTATTATAAAATGGTTCTTCCTTTCAAGGCGGGGAAGGCCCGAGGCTTGACGACCGAACGTCTGAATACGCGGCTGGATATCGATGAATTTGAGACAGGCATGATGCGCCTTGCGCAAGATTCATTTTCTACTGACGATTACCTTTTTCAAGAAGGACAATACTTGGATGAGGATACAGTTACGAGCTGGCTCGCCCGCAAAAAAACGGGGGAAGACCTGAAAAAAGCCGAGAAAGACGATAAAAACTTCAAAAACCTCGGACTGAACCCCGCCCTTTCCGGAAGCGGATCAACAGAGAAGCAAAACGAAGAAAGCCCGGTATACCTCGCCCATATGCTTGAGCACGACTACCTCGTCCGCAAAGACAAGGATACGATTGAGCTCGGCGGCGTCGTGATCGGCCTTGCGCTGAACTCTGTCTACTACTACCGCGAAAATGTCGGCGACCCGCAAAAAGAAGTGACCATCAGCGACAAAAAGCTGAGGCAGGAAGGCGAAAAAATCGCCGAGGAAGTGGCGAAACGGATCAGAAACATGGATGATTTGAAAAACATTCCGCTGACCATCATGCTCTACAAGCAGGCGCCTAAGTCATCGATCGTCCCTGGAAACTTTATCGCCAAAACCGAGGTGAAAGCAGGGACAAGCGAGCTCGGCGGCTGGGATAAAATCAATGAAGAGTACACGTTCTTCCCTTCAACAGAAGGTTCGGAGAAACATCCGGATGACGCGGAGCTCTTCAAACGCTTTAAAAACAAAGTCGACACGTATTTTCCAAACTACACAGGGGTTGTCGGCACGGCTCTCTATAAAGACGACCAAATGCAGGACATGAAAATCAACATCCCGATGCAGTTTTACGGCAAAAGCGAAGTCATCGCCTTTACCCAGTTCTTGACCGGTGAAGTGATGGATTACTACGGCAAAAGCGGACTGAACGTTGAGATCAACATTACTTCGTCAGCCGGGCAGGAAGCCGTTATCCTGAAAAAGCCGGGAGACAAGGAACCGACCGTCCATATTTATGATTCATAAAAAGAAGCAGCCAAAGGGCTGCTTCTTTTTTTAAAGCGTGTCGCATTTTACGCCGACGACGCCGTCGATCGCTTTGATATCGTAATAGACATCGGTGACATACCGTTTCTTATGAACCATGATTTTCGTTTCCATGATCGGAAATTCATTATCGCGCATATCATCGATCCGGACGGAATGAATCCGGATTTTTTTCGCTTTCATTTCTTTGATGATATCCGTCAGTTTATCCTTGTCATTCAGGGACATGCGGACGCGGATTTCTTTTTCCTGCAAGCGGTTCGGACCGATTTTGCCGACGATCCACGGCAAAAACTCGACGCTGATTAAAATGAAAATGAGACTGACAAATGCTTCTTTATAAAAGCCCGCTCCGATGGCGACGCCGAGGCCGGCTGCTCCCCAGATCATCGCTGAAGTGGTCAGGCCGGAAATGACGTCGTTGCTTTTGCGTAAAATCACGCCCGCTCCGATGAAGCCGATCCCTGATATGATTTGTGCGGGAAGCCGCAAAGGGTCCATCATGATTCTGTTCGACCTTGGAAAATGGTATGCCGCATCAATGCTGATCATTGTCAGAACACAGGAACTGATCGCAATCACAATGCACGTTTTTAAGCCGAGCGGCTTGTTTTTCAGCTCCCTTTCGAGACCGATGACCATTCCGATTAATGTTGCGATGCCTAGCTTCAACAGCGTTTCTGTTTCAATATGCCAATCCATGCCCATGATCTCCTTTCCGACAATATCTTATATGATTGATATGATTTTCTCACAGACGCTATGGATCGACAACTGTTTTTGAAGGGTGTGTCCAGGAACCATTCATCTGCAAGAAGCCCTATACTCTTACCATTATATTGCCGGCGTGGCATCAAAAGAATTCAGTCTGAGCAAAAAAGCCGCCGGATGTCACCCGGCGGCTTTCATTGCCTGATCATTTAAGAATGTTCTTCCTCATGCGTCTGTTCCATTTCTTCAAACATATCTCTTGCTTCTTTTGCCGGCTTGTTCGTGATCATGCTGACAGCGTAAACGACAATCAAGCTCAGGAAGAAACCAGGGATCATTTCATAGATTCCCGTCTTCTCCTGCAGACCGGTCAGAATGCAAATCAGCACGGTCACGGCTCCTGTGATCATACCGGCCAATGCGCCCCACTGGTTCATCCGCTTCCAGTACAAGCTGAGAAGGATGGCGGGTCCGAATGCGGAACCAAACCCGGCCCACGCATAGCCGACCAAATCAAGGATCGTGTTGTTCGGTGTCAGAGACAGAAGGATCGCGATGACGGCGACAAGCAGAACGCTCAGACGTCCGACAAGAACGAGCTCTTTATCCGAAGCATCGCGGCGGAAAAAAGTCCGGTAAAAGTCTTCCGTCATGGCGCTTGATGTGACAAGCAGCTGGGAAGACACCGTACTCATAATCGCCGCGAGCAAAGCGGAAAGCAAAAATCCGGTAATCAGCGGATGGAATAATACCTTTGAGAACACGATAAAAATCGTTTCCGGATCTTTAAGCGCTGTACCCGTCTCATGGACATACGCCACACCGATCAGTCCGACAAGCAGTGCGCCGATTACGGAGATGATCATCCAGCCCATTGCGATGCGGCGCGCAGGCTTCAGCTCTTTTACGGATGAAATCGCCATAAAGCGGACGATAATATGCGGCTGACCGAAATAGCCCAGTCCCCAGGCGAGAAATGAAATAATGCTAATGACGGTCGTTCCTTTGAAGAAATCGAGCAAGCTTGGATTGATTTCTTCGATCACATTGAAAGTCGGCGTAATTCCGCCTAATTGAGTAAAGGCAACGATCGGCACGAGCACTAAAGCGATAAACATAATCAAACCTTGCACAAAGTCAGTGAGACTGACGGCCAAAAACCCTCCGAACAGCGTATAAGCAATCACGACTGCTGCCGTTAAGAAAAGACCGATTTTATAATCGAGGCCGAACGCCGTTTCAAACAGTCTTCCTCCGGACACCATACCCGCCGACGTGTACAGTGTGAAAAACACCATGATGACGATGGCTGATGCAAGGCGCAAGATTCTCGTCGTATCATTAAACCGATTTTCGAAAAAATCCGGAATTGTAATCGCATCGTTTGCTACTTCTGTATATGTGCGCAGCCGGGGAGCGACAACCAAGTAGTTCACATAAGCTCCGATTGTTAAACCGACGGCAAGCCAGGCGCTCGAAAGTCCTGTCACATACATGGCTCCGGGCAGTCCCATCAGCATCCAGCCGCTCATGTCCGACGCGCCGGCCGATAAAGCCGTAACAGCAGGCCCAAGACCTCTGCCGCCGAGCATGTAGTCGTTCAAATTGGATGTCTTTCTGTAGGAATACCAGCCGATTAAGAGCATCGCGGCAAAATAAATCCCTAACGAAATAAATATTTCAACACTCACGTTTCATATCTCTCCTCTTTAAAAATAATGTGGCATCACCTCTTTAAAATTTTCGACAATACTGACTTGCGGTACGAAGAAAATTGCAGGGCCCCCTCTTTAAAAAATCAAGTATTGGAATTAAGGCGCTGCCGATTAGATCGTACTTAGTTACCTAACCTATCAAACTATTCCCCATCAATCAACCGTGAAAAACATCCGATTTTATTGAAAAAGGGCGTGATGGTTCTGATAAGCGTCGTAATGAAAACGCTTACAAATATTATAAAAAGTAAAAATATTCTGAATATTAGTACGTGCTATTTTACTGAATTTTTCATGTGCGATAAAATAAAAGCCGCCAAATGGGGCGAAGATCGCGGTTTTGTTGATTTAGAAGGCTAAAATTTGATATGATCAGTATTATGACTAAGCGAGAATAACCTTGGAGGTGTTTTTAGTATGTCGCGTATTTCTATAGAAGAAGTAAAGCATGTCGCCCATCTTGCCAGACTGGCGATTACGGACGAGGAAGCGGCGATGTTTACCGAACAGCTTGACAGCATTATTTCATTTGCAGAAGAGCTGAACGAAGTCGATACAGAGAATGTTAAACCAACAACGCACGTATTGCAAATGAAGAATATCATGAGGGAAGATGTCCCTGATAAAGGACTTCCGGTTGAAGACGTCGTCAAAAACGCGCCTGATCATAAAGACGGCTACATCCGCGTGCCGTCAATCTTGGACTGAATAAAGGAGGGAGCGAGAGAACATGTCACTGTTTGACCATAAAATATCTGAATTAAAACGTCTCATACATAATAAAGAGATCAGCATATCAGATTTAGTCGATGAATCTTACAAACGGATTCACGAAGTTGACGGAAAGGTACAAGCCTTTTTGCAGCTTGATGAAGAAAAAGCCCGCGCATACGCTAAAGAATTGGACGAAGCGCTTGATACCCGTGATGAGCACGGCCTTCTTTTCGGGATGCCGATCGGCATTAAGGACAATATCGTAACAAAGGATCTGCGGACAACGTGCGCAAGCAAAATTCTCGAAAACTTTGATCCGATCTATGATGCAACCGTTGTTGAGCGTCTTCACGAAGCTGAAGCGGTCACCATCGGAAAGCTGAACATGGATGAATTCGCGATGGGCTCTTCCACGGAGAACTCAGGCTTTAAAAAGACAAAAAACCCGTGGAACCTCGAAACTGTTCCGGGCGGATCAAGCGGAGGCTCAGCGGCTGCGGTTGCGGCCGGGGAAGTGCCGTTTTCACTTGGATCTGACACGGGCGGATCGATTCGCCAGCCGGCATCTTTCTGCGGCGTCGTCGGCTTAAAGCCTACATACGGACGCGTTTCCAGATACGGCCTTGTCGCATTTGCTTCTTCATTGGATCAAATCGGCCCGATCACAAGATCTGTCGAAGACAACGCTTACCTTCTGCAGGCGATTTCAGGCGTCGACAAAATGGATTCGACGAGCGCCAATGTGGACGTTCCCGACTATTTGTCAGCGTTAACCGGCGACATTAAAGGACTTAAAATTGCCGTGCCGAAAGAATACCTCGGCGAAGGAGTGGGAGAAGAAGCGAGAAATTCCGTCCTTGAAGCGCTGAAAGTGCTTGAAAGCCTTGGCGCGACATGGGAAGAGGTATCGCTTCCGCACAGCAAATACGCGCTGGCGACTTACTACCTGCTTTCTTCATCTGAAGCGTCGGCAAACCTGGCGCGCTTCGATGGCATCCGCTACGGCTACCGCACGGACAATGCCGACAACCTGATCGACCTGTACAAACAGACGCGTTCCGAAGGATTCGGAAACGAAGTGAAGCGCCGCATCATGCTCGGTACGTTCGCGCTCAGCTCAGGCTATTACGACGCATACTATAAAAAAGCGCAAAAAGTCAGAACGCTGATCAAAAAGGACTTTGAAGACGTATTTGCAAACTATGACGTCATCATCGGACCGACAACGCCGACGCCGGCATTTAAAATCGGCGAAAAAACGAGCGATCCGCTGACCATGTACGCCAATGACATTCTGACGATTCCTGTCAACCTTGCGGGCGTACCGGGAATCAGCGTACCGTGCGGATTGGCGAACGGCTTGCCGCTCGGCCTGCAAATCATCGGCAAACACTTTGACGAAAGCACAGTATACCGCGTCGCTCATGCATTCGAACAGGCGACAGACCACCATAAAGCAAAACCTGAACTGTAAGGGGTGAAAAAACATGAACTTTGAAACGGTAATCGGACTTGAAGTCCACGTGGAGCTCAAAACAAAATCGAAAATTTTCTCCAGTTCTCCAACGCCATTCGGCGCGGCGGCCAACACGCAGACAAGCGTTATCGATTTAGGCTATCCGGGTGTACTGCCTGTGTTGAACAAAGAAGCCGTCAATTTCGCGATGAAAGCCGCGATGGCGCTCAACTGTGAAATTGCGACAGAAACGAAATTCGACCGGAAAAACTATTTCTACCCCGACAACCCGAAAGCTTATCAAATTTCACAATTTGATAAACCGATCGGCGAAAACGGCTGGATCGAAATCGAAGTCGGCGGAAAAACGAAGCGCATCGGCATCACCCGCCTTCATTTGGAAGAGGATGCGGGAAAACTGACGCATACAGGCGACGGCTACTCCCTTGTCGACTATAACCGCCAGGGAACACCGCTCGTTGAAATCGTCTCCGAGCCCGATATCAGAACGCCTGAAGAAGCTTACGCCTACCTTGAAAAACTGAAATCGATCATTCAGTATACAGGCGTTTCCGACTGTAAGATGGAAGAGGGCTCGCTCCGCTGCGACGCCAACATCTCGCTCCGTCCGATCGGACAAGAGGAGTTCGGCACAAAGACAGAGCTGAAAAACCTGAACTCATTCGCCTTTGTTCAAAAAGGCCTTGAGCACGAAGAAAAACGCCAGGCGCAAGTTCTTTTGTCAGGCGGTGTCATTCAGCAGGAGACGCGCCGCTATGATGAAGCATCCAAAACGACGATTTTGATGAGGGTCAAAGAGGGATCTGACGACTACCGCTACTTCCCTGAGCCTGATCTTGTCGAGCTTTACATTGACGATGAGTGGAAACAGCGCGTGAAAGACAGCATTCCTGAGCTTCCGGACGAGCGCCGCAAGCGCTACATCGAAGAGCTTGGCCTTCCTGCCTATGACGCGAAAGTGCTCACTTTGACAAAAGAAATGTCCGACTTCTTCGAAGCGGCCGTCGAAAAAGGCGCAGACGCGAAGCTGGCGTCGAACTGGCTGATGGGTGAAGTGTCGGCTTACTTGAACGCCCAGCAAAAAGAGCTTGCGGATGTCGCGCTAACGCCTGAAGGCCTTGCCGGATTGGTCAAGCTGATCGAAAAAGGCACGATTTCATCGAAAATCGCGAAAAAGGTCTTCAAAGAATTGATCGAAAAAGGCGGAGACGCAGAAAAAATCGTCAAAGAAAAAGGCCTTGTGCAAATCTCTGACGAAGCGACGCTCAGAAAGCTTGTCACAGAAGCGCTCGACAACAATCCGCAATCGATCGAAGACTTCAAAAACGGAAAAGACCGTGCGATCGGCTTCCTTGTCGGCCAAATCATGAAAGCCTCAAAAGGACAAGCGAACCCGCCGATGGTCAACAAGCTTCTTCTTGAAGAGATTAATAAACGATAAAAACAGATTTATGCTACTTAAATGGAGGTCCTCATATTGGGGACCTTTTTTATTTGTGCAAAGATACAAATGAATAATAAATAAAATTAAATTTTATTTGAATTTTATTTATAAATATATTATCATTAATTTGAATTTTGTTTTTAAATTTGTTGATAAGAGGGGCTGTCTATGGAAAGAAAAGATGTACCCGAGTGGATATTAGCTTTAGAAGAAGAGGACGTAGAATTTATTAAAAACTTTATGCTGAAATCTGGTTCGTTAAAAGAAATTGCAAAGAGTTATCAAGTATCTTATCCAACAGTCAGGGTTAGATTGGATCGATTAATACAAAAAATTCAACTCATTGATGAGTTGGAAAATGAGACTTTTGTTAACTTTATTAAACAGTTAGCTATTGATGATCAGATAAGTCTGGAAAATGCAAAGTTAATCATTGAGAAATATAAAAAAGAACGGGGCGTTCATAAATGAATACTATATATATACTACTGATCGGATTTACAATACTAGGAATTCAATATTTTTTATCTACCAGGAATCGTACTTTTTGGGGAGCTATACTGCCAACAGCTTATATCATTTTTCTCGTTGCATTATCCATTCATGAAGGAAAATCTTTCGCATCATTCTATCTTCCTCTTATTGGCGGACTAGCTTTATTGCTAGGGGAATGGATTAAAGGCAGAGAAGCTTTGAAAAAAAAGCAGGAAAGAGAAATGAGAGTAATGAAAGCCATGGATATTAAATAACAGGATCAGCCTCAAAAGGACAGAACAAGCTGCTTAAAAAACCTTGGAGAATAACTCTCCAAGGTTTTTTCATTATTCCACGACAGGCGTCAAAGAACCGCCGTCCCATATGTCTCCCTTATTCAGCGTCCATGGATGAAGATAGAGGGTGTCCGCTCCCTTATTCACAGCAGGGCTCCACTCATCGTTCCACGCTAGGAAGTACGTCGTTTTCGGGT
Organism: Bacillus sp. GM2; assembly: GCF_056155945.1. Lineage (NCBI taxonomy): Bacteria > Bacillati > Bacillota > Bacilli > Caryophanales > Bacillaceae > Bacillus > Bacillus sp. GM2. The sequence continues at coordinate 201,511 of NZ_JBRKSZ010000008.1, read as the reverse complement.
ATTTTTCTTTGATTGCATGGATAAACCGCGCGTAATCCAGGCCGCCGTTTGTCGTTTGCGGTCCGACCTCTGTAAAGGCAAACGGCTTGTTCAGCGATGTGAGCTGATCGTAGCCATCAATGGCGTACGGGTCATCAAAATAAGCGTCAAGCCCGACAATGTCCACATATGATGCCCCCGGATAAAAGTCTGTTTTAAAGTCTCTGTTGGCGTCAGGCGCATACACCCACAACAGATGATCCAAGCCTCTTGTCTTTGTCATATAGTCATAGATTTTCATATAGAGCTGTTTGTACAAGGAGATTCTCGCGCTGTCTTTTTGATTATATTGCGTCAGCCCCCACCAGAACCATTCGCCGTTCATTTCGTGAAGGGGTCTGAATAGAACGGGCACACCTTCATTTTCAAGCTCCTGGAGGCCATCTGCGATTTTGCTCAGCATCGCCTCAAGCCGTTTTCCTTCGGGCGTGGAAGAATCTAAAATTCTCTCATACTGGCTGTTTGAAATCTGAGTTTTATAATGACCCGAAGTAAACGCGGGGTTTGCGAGGTGCAGACTGATTTGCGGAATGCCTCCGCTTTTCCAGTATGCGATCAAATCACGGTTGCAGCTGTAGTTAATCGTATCGGCGATCTCTTCCGGCTCCAGCCATCCTCTTGCATAATCGCAGCCGTATATGGCTGGCAGCTGTCCTGTTGCCTGATTGATCCGGTCGGCTTCAGCCGTTGAAAATGTGTCGAGGCTGTATCCTCCGAATGCCCCGGACATTACTCGGTTTTCTGTCCGATTGGGCAGGTGGGCAAGCCAGTTCATCACCGCTTTCGTCGTCGGTTGGGCATTCGGGTTCACCGGAGAAACGGTGTGTGCGTAGCTCGGCTGCGAAACGGCAAAAGCAAGGAGCAGCGCGAAGATAAAGCAAACGATGTTTTTTTTCACTAAGGTAAAACCCCCTAAAAATCTAGATTGTCTTAAGCGATCTTATTATACATGCTGCTTCCAAAATATTCATGGTCAGATCGTCGTATTGTAAGGAAATAAAAAAACAGCCATAAGGCTGTTTTATGAATGAAGGAAACGGGTGACCATTCCATATAGATGCTGAACATTGTCCTGATGCTCCAAGTTTGTCAGCATGCCCTGGAGCACGGGTGTGCGGGGCGAATCTTTTCTCAGCTCTTCCTCGATCACATCCAGTGTAATGAGAATGTCTTCCGGCAGGGCCGGCTGACGTTTGGCATCTTCAAGCTCCCGCAAAATCGTATGTTTATCGGCCGTATTGCCGGCGTTCCGGTAATAGCTGTACGTGCGGCCGGCCAGGATCGGCCGCTCCCCGTTTTGAACCATGCCATCAATCATGTCATCGATTCTTCTCATAATAAAATCCGCAAGTTCGTAAAAATCGATGTCCAGTTCATTAAAGATAAACAAATTTTGATAAGACTGCACGATGCCTTGAACGATCACGGACAAGTCTGACAGATAAGGCTTCACAATGTCACCGTAGGCGGCTGACAGCGCGTTTTGATACGTCTCGTGGAATTTTTGGCTGACATTTTTAAAATATTCTTCAATCTTGCTGTTTTCCGGGATGCTGTGTTCGCTGATCATCACGAGAATAAAGTCGCGGTGCTCCTTGCTCTCACTGAATTGATAAGCAATCTGTTCCTTGAATGTTTCCTTCGGAGGAAAATTCTTTTGCTGAATGATCTTCATATTTTCCATGGTTCGATCGATATAATACTTAATGATCGCAAGCAAAAGCGCTTCTTTCGACTTGAAATGCAGGTAGAAAGCTCCTTTTGAAATGTTGCATTCATTGGCGATGTCCTGAATCGTTGTGGAAGCAAACCCGTTTTTCGCGAACAGGTGCAGGCCTGCTTTAATGATTTTTTCTTCTTTTTCTGTCATGAATGTACCCCTTTAACACTTCTTTAAAATTGAATAAATTTTAACATATATAAGTTGACGCTGTTTACTTTTGAAGTTTATTATTGTATAGAATGACCAGTCAGTCAATCTGTATTCTGAAAATGATATACACAATGGAGGTCGTAATGAATTCTATCATTAATTTTGTACTAAAGAACAAGTTCGCTGTGTGGCTGATGACGATTATTGTTACGGTTGCCGGCATTTATGCGGGTTTAAATATGAAGCAGGAATCGATTCCTGATGTGAACATGCCTTATTTGACCATCAGCACGACATACCCCGGAGCCACTCCGAGCCAGGTAGCTGATGAAGTCACAAAGCCTGTTGAACAAGCCGTGCAAAACCTGGACGGCGTCAGCGTTGTGACATCCACATCGTATGAAAATGCATCATCGGTGATGATTGAATACGATTATGAAAAGGATATGGACAAAGCGAAGACGGAAGCCGCTGAAGCATTGGCGAATCTCGTTCTGCCGGACAATGCGAAAGAGCCGAGCATTTCGCGCTACAGCATGAATTCTTTCCCGATCCTCGCGCTCAGCGTGTCCAGTGATAAAGATGATCTTCAAAACTTGACGAAAAAAGTGGAAGACAGCCTCCTGACGAAGCTTGAAGGCCTTGAAGGCGTAGCCTCCGTTCAGCTTTCCGGACAGCAGGTTGAAGAAGTCGAATTTTCATTTAAAAAAGACAAGTTGAAGCAATACGGGCTTGACGAGGATACAGTCAAGCAAGTGATTCAAGGTTCTGATGTGACGACTCCGCTTGGGTTGTACACATTCGGCAAAGAAGAAAAATCGGTCGTCGTCAGCGGCGATATCGAAACAATTAAAGACTTGAAAAATATGAGAATTCCAGCGGCGTCTGCCGGAGGCGCAAGCGCGCAAGCCGGAGCGCAAAGTGCGCAAGCGGCCCAGGGAGCGCAGGCTCAAGCCGGAGCACAGAGCGCCGGACAAGCTCAGCAAAGCGCGGGAATCCCGACGGTTAAGCTATCTGACATCGCAACGATTAAAGATGTCAAAAAAGCCGAATCCATTTCACGCACCAATGGTAAAGACAGCATCGGCATCAGCGTCATTAAAGCAAACGACGCCAATACCGTCGAGGTAGCCGACAATGTAAAAGCTGAACTCGAACAATTCAAAAAAGACCACAAAGGCTTCAAATACAGCTCGACATACGATCAAGCCGAACCGATCACCGAGTCGGTCGAGACGATGCTGAGCAAAGCGATTTTCGGAGCGATCTTTGCGGTTGTGATCATTCTCTTATTCCTTAGGGATATTAAATCAACATTAATCTCGGTCATTTCGATTCCATTGTCATTGTTAATCGCACTGCTCGTCCTAAACCAGCTTGATATCACGCTGAATATCATGACGCTCGGCGCCATGACGGTCGCCATCGGACGGGTTGTCGACGACTCGATCGTCGTCATCGAAAACATTTACCGCCGCATGAGGCTGAAAGATGAGCCGCTGCGCGGAAAAGCGCTCGTGCGCGAAGCGACAAAGGAAATGTTCATGCCGATCATGTCATCAACGATCGTGACGATCGCGGTATTCCTGCCGCTCGCACTCGTCGGCGATCAAATCGGCGAATTGTTCCTGCCGTTTGCCTTAACAATTGTATTCGCGCTTGCCGCATCCCTGCTGATCGCAATCACGCTTGTCCCGATGCTTGCGCACACCCTCTTTAAAAAGTCGTTGACAGGTGCGCCGGTGAAGGCGAAAGAACACAAGCCTGGGGTACTGGCCAACTTCTACAAAAAAGTGTTGAATTGGTCGCTCAGCCATAAATGGATCACTTCGATCATCGCGGTTCTGATGCTGGTCGGAAGCTTGTTCCTCGTGCCGTTAATCGGAGCGAGCTACTTGCCTGCTACAAAAGATAAAATGGTGCAGATCACGTATACCCCTGAACCGGGAGAAACGAAAAAAGAAGCGGAAAAGGAAGCGCAAAAAGCTGAAAAAGTCCTATTGGACCGCAAACACGTCGATACGGTTCAATATACGTTAGGAGCGGGAAATCCGCTGATGGGCGGAAGCTCAAACGGCGCGTTGTTCTATATCAAATATGAGGAAGACACGCCTGACTTTGATAAAGAAAAGGACAACGTCCTAAAAGACATTCAGAAGCAATCCAAACGCGGAGAATGGAAAACCCAGGATTTCAGCTCGTCAGGCAATAACAATGAGTTAACGTATTATGTGTACGGAGATTCAGAAAAAGAGATTAAAGGCACTGTAAAAGAGATCGAAAAGATTATGAAAGACCAAAAAGACCTGAAGAACGTAAGCTCAGGCCTGTCCAGCACATATGACGAATTTACTTTTGTCGCTGACCAGGAGAAATTGAGCAAACTCGGGTTAACGGCATCACAGATTTCTCAGGCGCTCATGAAAGAAACATCGCAGGCGCCGCTTACAACCGTGAAAAAAGACGGAAAAGATCTTGATGTCACGATTAAAACAGAAGAAGAAACTTATAAGAGTGTCAAAGATTTAGAAAACAAGAAAATCACAACTCCGACCGGCCAGGAAGTAAAAATCGGCGATGTCGCGAAAGTGAAAGAAGGCACGACATCTGACACGATTTCAAAACGCGACGGCAAAATCTATGCCGATGTCACGGCGGAAGTCACATCTGACAACGTCACGGCCGTATCAGTCGACGTACAGAAAAACATCGACAAGATCGAACTGCCTGACAACGTCACAATCGATACCGGCGGCGTATCCGCTGATATCGAAGATTCCTTTACAAAACTCGGACTCGCAATGCTTGCGGCGGTTGCGATCGTCTACCTCGTGCTTGTGATTACATTCGGCGGAGCACTGGCGCCATTTGCGATCCTGTTCTCGCTGCCGTTTACGATTATCGGCGCCTTGGTCGGACTATACGTATCAGGAGAAACGATCAGCCTGAACGCAATGATCGGAATGCTGATGCTGATCGGAATCGTCGTCACAAACGCGATTGTCTTAATCGACCGCGTCATCCATAAGGAAGCGGAAGGGCTCTCAACGAGAGAAGCGCTCCTTGAAGCCGGCTCTACAAGGCTCCGTCCGATCCTGATGACGGCCATCGCCACAATCGGCGCCCTGATTCCATTGGCGCTCGGATTTGAAGGCGGCAGCCAGGTCATTTCAAAAGGACTCGGCGTCACTGTTATCGGCGGTTTGATCAGTTCAACGCTCCTTACCCTTCTGATCGTACCGATCGTATACGAAGTACTGGCGAAATTCCGCCGGAAAAAACCGGGTATGGAAGAAGAGTAAGTCGATAAAACATAAACCCCTTGGAATGGTCCTTCCCAAGGGGTTTTTTCTTTGATGAGACGATCGGCGGTGTTTAACAAAAATATCCTGTGTTATGCTTTGTCAAAGGTAACGTGATGAGGAGGCAGTGAATGGAATCGAAAGGAAACAGCGAACCAAGCACCAAAATTGTAAAGTGGCTCACCTGGATCATACCGATCGTGTTGATCGGAGTCATATTTCTCTTAAAAAATATGAGAAACCCTGTGACTGATGTTTTATTTTATATTGTATGCGCAGGTGTTATCATCTTAGTGATTTTCAGCATCATAAAAGAGACAAAAAGCAGATGAAGGCTTATTTTGTACTTGTCGATGAAGGTTGAATGATCTTCATCGACAAGCTTTTTTAATGCTGCTGATTTCGTTCTCCAGCCCCGCAAAAAAGCGGTTAATCATGCGGATTGATCACAGCCAGCAGCTGATGATCTTCCCATTTTCCGTTGATCTTGACGTTTTTCCGGGCGATACCTTCTTTGTGAAAACCCGCCTTCTCCAGCACCCGGATCGAGGCAAGATTACGGGGCATGACGCCGGCTTCGATGCGATGGAGCTTGAGATCGTGAAAGGCGAACTCGACCATTAGCTTGACGGCTTCTGTCGTGTAGCCTTTGCCGTTGTGCTTCTGATCCAAAAAATAGCCGATGAAGGCGCTTTGCAGGGAACCGCGCAGCACCTGGAAAAGGTTAATCGTTCCGATCAGCGCATCGTTTGCAGAATCAAAGATGCCAAAATAGTAATCTTCATCGTTCTGCATATTTTCATATAATCTTTGAAGCCTCTTCTTTTGTCCTTCGATTGTATAAAACGCTTCGTTCCGCTCCATTGAAAACTGTTCAAAAAACGGGCGGTTTGCGTTCTGCAATTCAAGGCATGCCTCGGCGTCTTCAGCCGTGAGCGGCCTGATGTAAATGTTTGTCCCTTTTTTGATCATGGAAAGTCTCCTTTTATCAAGATGGAATGCGGTCGGCTTTTTTCATCAACTCTTCAAAATACGCAAAAAACTGCTCCCTGTCGACTTGATCGACGACTTTGACCATTCTGCCGCGAGGATGCTCTTCTGTCGTTCCTTGGCGCGGGCTTTCCGTATGGACAACAGCCTTGACGGTGCGCGAGCGTGTCATATCGACGGCGCCGAGCGTTAGCGTCGTCAGCACATCCCAAAGGTAGTATGTCGAATTTGTCTCGTTATGGATAAGCGGCGGACACATCGCATAGCACTGGCCGATAAAATCGATCCCGACATGCTTTCTGAGGCTCGCCCAATGGGAGCGGATATCGTTTGTCAATGGCACCTGGTTCGTGCTTTCAAGCGCGACCATTTCGATCTGAATATCGCGTTCAAACACCGTCTTGACGCTGTAAGGGTCCCAAAAGGCGTTCCATTCCGCCGTCCCGTCGTGCTCAGGCTCTTCCACATTCCCTTTCTCAAGGAAGGTGCCGCCCATCCAGACAAGCTTTGCAATGTGCTTGATGATCGCCGGTTCTTCCTCAAGCGCCCTTGCCAAGTCTGTCAGCGGGCCAGTGAACAGCAGTGTCACCGGTTCCGGGCTCTGTTTGACGCATTCAATCAGATGAAGGTGGGCGGGCAGGTCTGACACAGGGGTCCGGACTTCGCCTTTTTCATTTAAAAGCGGCAGAGCGTCGACATAAAAAGCGTGCATGCGCCACTCCTTCGGGAACGGATGCACCCCTCTTGAATCGGATGCCGCCATCTCGACCTGGTACGAACCGAAGCGGTCAATGATTTTTCGACTGGCACTGAGAGCCGGCTCCAAATAGCAATCCGCCGGTATGACGGATGTTCCGATCAATTTGATGTCTTCCATCTGCAACAGCAGAAACAAAGAGACGAGATCATCGACGCCTCCGTCATGGTTAAAATAAACGGGCTTTTTCACAGCAACATCTCCTTTTTTCTTAATATTGATTATTTTACATCAATTAGATCCCGAAGTCTTTTTTACCATGAATTAGGGTATTTTATCTAAAATTAAACAAATAATAAAACCCATTTTGTTGCGATTTTTTCAACAACTAGTATAATTAAAGGTTGTTGGTAAAGAAATGATACGGATACTCTAATAGGATGATGAAAACATGAAACGTGCACGAATCATATACAATCCGACTTCCGGACGCGAAATCTTCAAAAAAAACCTTGCCCAAGTTCTGCAGAAATTCGAGCAGGCAGGCTATGAAACGTCATGCCATGCGACAACAGGGGAAGGGGATGCCGTACAGGCCGCCAGACACGCCGCTGAGCGGGAATTTGACTTAATTGTTGCGGCCGGAGGAGACGGCACATTAAATGAAATCATCAACGGACTGGCGCCGTTGGAACACCGCCCCAAGCTCGGAGTCATTCCGGTCGGAACGACGAATGACTTTGCGAGAGCGCTCGGCATTCCGCGCGAGGATATTTTAAAGGCGGCTGACACAATAATAGAGGGAGAAGCCCGTCCGATTGACATCGGCCGCGTCAACGGCCAATATTTCATTAATATTGCCGGCGGCGGACGCCTCACCGAACTGACATATGACGTACCAAGCAAATTGAAGACGATGCTCGGCCACCTTGCCTATTATTTAAAAGGAATGGAAATGCTCCTTCCTTCGCTGAGGCCGACCGAGGTTGAAATCGAATACGACGGCAAGCTGTTTGAAGGAGAAGTGATGCTGTTTCTCGTCATGCTGACGAACTCCGTCGGCGGCTTTGAGAAGCTCGCCCCCGACTCAAGCTTGAATGACGGCATGTTTGACCTCGTCATTTTAAAACGGGCAAACCTCGCCGAATTCATCAGACTTGTCGGACTTGCCCTCCGCGGCGAACATATCAATGACGAGCATATCATCTACACGAAAGCGAACCGTGTCAAAGTGACGGTCAAAGACAAAATGCTCCTGAACCTTGACGGCGAATACGGCGGCGAACTGCCGGGCGAATTCGAAAACCTCTACCGCCATATCGATGTCGTCATGTCAAAAGAAAAAGCGAGAAAATTGGATGATTGAACTTGGTCTAAAGAGCTGGCCAAGTTTTTCTTATAGCAGGTGAAAAAGATGAAACAAAAAGCCCCCGTTCAAAAAAATGAATATTACAATGTCGTATTTGAAGATTTAACACACGAAGGAGCCGGCGTCGCCAAAGTCGACGGCTTCCCGATTTTCGTGCCGAACGCGCTGCCTGACGAAAAGGCGCAGATCAAAGTGACCCGGGTCAAAAAAGGCTTCGCCTTCGGCCGCCTCATCGATTTGAAAGAAGAAAGCCGCTTTCGTACGGACGCGCCGTGCCCGATCTACAAGCAGTGCGGCGGCTGCCAGCTGCAGCACATCAATTACGAAGGCCAGCTTCTTTATAAGCAGAAGCAAGTCAAAGGCGTGCTCGAGCGAATCGGCAAGCTCGATTTAAGCCGGATCACTGTCCACCAGACCCTCGGCATGGAAAACCCGTGGAACTACCGAAACAAAGCGCAGGTCCCTGTCGGCGAAAGAGAAGGCGGTCTGATCGCAGGCTTCTACCAGCAGCGCAGCCATGAAATCATCGATATGAACGAATGCCTGATCCAGCAGTCGGAAAACGACCGCGTCGTTCAAGCGATTAAAGAGATTTGCGGCAAATACGGCATTAAAGCGTACAACGAAGAACGCCACAAAGGCTGGCTCAGACACATCATGGTCAGATACGGCGCCGTCACAGGCGAAATGATGGTCGTCTTCATCACAAGGACAAACGACTTCCCGCACAAAGCGAAAATCGTCGAGGAGATCACAGCGGCATTCCCGCACGTCAAATCGATCGTCCAAAACATCAACCCGAAAAAAACAAACGTCATCTTCGGCGACGAAACGCACGTCATCTGGGGAGAAGAATACATTTACGACACCATCGGCGGCATCAAATTCGCTATCTCAGCCAGATCCTTTTACCAAGTCAACCCCGAGCAAACGAAAGTGCTTTACGACAAAGCGCTTGAATACGCGGAATTGAATGGCGAAGAAACCGTCATCGACGCCTACTGCGGCATCGGCACGATCTCGCTATTTCTGGCGAAGCAGGCGAAAAAAGTATACGGCGTCGAAATTGTGCCGGAAGCGATTGACGACGCGAAACGGAATGCTGAGTTGAACGGCATTGAGAACGCTGAGTTTGAAGTTGGCGAAGCTGAGGTCGTGATTCCGAAGTGGTATGAGGAAGGCATTAAGGCTGATACGCTTGTGGTTGACCCGCCGCGCAAAGGCTGTGACGAGGCGTTGCTGCGGACAATTATTGAAATGAAGCCGAAGCGTGTAGTGTATGTGTCATGCAACCCGGGAACCCTGGCGCGCGATTTGCGGGTGCTGGAGGATGGCGGGTATGCGACGCTTGAAGTGCAGCCTGTTGATATGTTTCCGCATACGAGCCATGTGGAGTGTTGTGCGTTGATAAAATTAATTAAATAATTAGCAGAAGAGTCCGGGAATCGATAAAAAATTCTCGGACTTCCGTTTGTTTTTATTTCAATTCTTTCTATGTAAGTAAGCGGTGTAAAATATCAGGTGTTAGTTCTTAGAAATTAACGTATTCGTCAAGCTGTTGTTTTAGTTCAAGTAATGCTAATTGATCTTATTTAGTTTCAAGAGCTGTTTTCATTAAAAAAACGCTCAACTTTCATATGAATATCCTCCAAATTCATAAAGAGGTCTAGACCTAATTTTGAATAATTTCCTGTAATCTCAGTTGATTTTTAGTAGTAATTATAAAAATAATCTGAAAATCCGACTATATTTTACTTGGTTGTGAAGAGTATTCACATTAAACGGTGTGACGATACCAACTTTATAGTTCACAAAAGTAAATCCTCCAATTTTCTCTATTATTCTTAAAAATCCCTTATATAGATAAAAATTTTTCTGGGGTACTAGGTTTTTATAGTGCCTTTGGCTAATGGCCTTTTGTGCCCCCCCAAGAAAATAACAGGTGGTAGCCGGTGACCAGCAGTTGCGTGAGGAAAACCAGAGTACCTCAGCGAGGCGGACTGAAATTGTTATAGATAGCTAAAATAACTTTATAGTGGGGAGAAATCTCAGTTAAAAAACGCTACAAGGAAATTGGCACAATTGGTCTGTTCTTCTAATATACATATAGAAGTACTCTAATTCTGTTGGTATAATAGTATTATGAAATTTAAGTTTTTTGTAATTTGTATGGTGAATCCAACGATTTTACAAATGAGAGAAGGAGATAGATGTTGTATAGCACATCAGACAAGTCTTTAGTACATTGTAGTGTACCTCAGCAGATATTTTATCGAGCCGAAGAGTGTATGGGTGATGAAATTGTTGGGTCCCTGTTGTGCAAGGAAAACATATTGCTCTGTACACCGAGAAAGTACATATTTCCACATCTAGTATTGAGAGCGCTTAATATGGATGAAACAATGGGGTTTCAGAAAAGAGAGAATCCATCTAAAAGGGCGGAAATCTTGGTGGTAACCAATCGCTTAGAGATGCTGGCCTTCTTGGAGACTTGCCGTGTGAATGCGGAGAGGCTCTTTCAAATATGCAGTAATATTCATCAATATATTGGGTATTGCAATATGGGGGATACCTACTTTGCTCGAGTGTATTGGAGGCATATTCTTTACCATTACTACGAAGGCAAGTTACCCCAAGATGTTCCCTTGCACTACATATATCCTGTTGCATCAGGCTACCGCAAGTTTAATGCGCTTTCAAGGGGGAACAGAAATATATTGGGGAGGAAGGATAGTCAAAATCCCACAATTTATGTTACGGAGAATTTGGACATGCTCAATGAGCAGGAACATAGTTTTGATTATATTTTTGTGGATTGTTCTTACATTAAAAAGGGCTTATCGAACTTACCTAAGAGCACTTTGTTGTTCTTTGACAACCTTTTAGATGACCGCATCCCATATCTACAGAAAAGTGCTGTTAAGAATTATATAGTTGATGGGGATTGTATCCAGAATATTGATGAAAACGAAATACAGCAACCTATGATTAATATAGAAGAATTGCTACATAAAGTGAGCATTCATTCGCTGGATGTAGAGTATGTTAAAAGTAGTTTTGAGCAGGAAATTGAGCGACTAATCCACCTATTGGATAAATTAAGAAAGGGGAAATTTTCAAGATATGATACGAATGTTGCGGCAAAGCTGGTGTATATTTTAATCCGACTTCCTATCGGTGCTGGACTTTACGATTTAATTGCATCAATGCAGCCATATTGGGACACTGTTCTCGGATTACTCCAAGAATTAAAGGATAGCGAAAGTCGTTATGAAAATGATTCTTTTGAGGAAATGGTGTCATTATTTGAGGATATTTTGTACAAACATTCTCTTGACCGTTCTAACCCTAAGGGGGATGAATTGAAGGCATTCATTCTAAACGAAGTAAAGCAAGGCAAGAGTGTTTGTGTGGTCTCCAATAGTCGAAAGAACCAACTTGCTCTAAAAGAGTTCATCTCGTTGGCAATGGGAATGACAATAGAGGAATTGGCTGAATACGATTTGCAATTCTTTGTGTCTAAAGATATTTGGGCCCAAGATATTACTGTACATTGTGATTCTCTTGTCATGTACTCTGCAATAAATTTTAGAGATTTACAGTCATTGTTGAAAATTTCTTATAAGAGAGCCAAATTATATTTGTACAGTTCAGAAATTAACTTAATTACTCAAAAATTGAAAACGATATTGGAAGCGAAAAATTATGCATTAAGGCATTTTGTTCAGAACTCAACTCAACAGGATAGCACTAACTTTTATAGGTATCTCTATAATCGATTCAACAAGTTTGCTCGTCAGAAAGTCATTGGTTTAAATAGTGCTGCTGCTGATTTGTTAGAGAAGAGTACAACAGTGTCCCCTGCTGTTTACCGTGGGGAGAAGGATTATAAAGGTACAGATGCTGTTAAAGCAACTTTGGTTCATTTTACAGATGGAAGTGTATCCTTCTTTACAAAGAACAGTGCAGTTTATGTGCTAGATAACAAGAATAAACGAGTTACACATAAACATTTTCACGAAATAGGATTAAAAGACACTATTCTTTTTGTCGATAACGATGCTAGGAAAGATTTGTATAGGATATTCATTCAATCTGTTGACGCGAAGGACACTAGTAAACAAGCATATCTGTCTATTAAAAAGTGGAGAGAATTATATGAAGAAAAGTTTATGGAAAAACGGATGGACGATGATAGGCTTTTCCGATTGATGCGAACTGCAGGTTGGAATAAAACCACAAAATCCGTTCTGCGAAACTGGAGGACGGGATATAGCTATGGCCCTCGGGACAGGGAGGACATTATGGTATTGGGTGAGGTACTTGGAATAAATACTTTTGTGGAAGATGTCCAAACCTACTATAATGCAATGTCGAAAATTAGGGTGGAGCGACGCAAAGCTTCTAGAATTTTAAATAAATTGATTTATTCCTCAAAACAAGTTCTTGGTAATGAGGACTCAGCTATATTGGCCAGATACAATCTTACTTTAGAGCAGTTAAATGAATCGTTAGTTACCAAAAGCATTAAGGAAATTGTTTCAGACAGGATGTATTACATAAAACCTGCGGAAGTTGGCCTTTTATACAATGTAGATGCCAAGGAGTGACAGTATGAGTAAAGCAGAACGTGAAATGTACAAGAAAGTTCGCCGTATTATGGTTAGTGATTTAAAAAGGGATTTAATTGGACCAGCACATGACGAGTCTGATGTGATTTATGAAGCACCATCCCAGGCATATATTACGGGAATTTTATATCCTCTCGAATCCGAGGTAGAAACAGAAAAATCTTTAGAAGATGTTCAATTTGCTGACGTGTACGATGAACCTGAGTCGGGAATGGAAGAAGATGTGGAACAACAAAGAAATTCTGAACTTGAACAAGAAGCTGAAGAAGAGAAGATTACACCGAATAAGAAATTCAAGCATCAAAACTCTCTGGGAATAAGGTGCTATGTGCGAGAAACAACTGATCATATACGTGCATCAATCGCATGGGGGCGATACACATCATCTAAGAAATTTGATTCCGAAAGGAAAAGAGAAGTTATTTTATGGACACGTCAAATTGAGTGTTTTGAGGAGTATATTTCCTTGTCCTCATTCGATCAGAATATTGATATCCCTATTACACAGGAAGTATCACTTGTTGTTAGCAAAAAAAAGCTTTCAGGTACAGATGTATTCCTTGTTTCAGTTTTCCTTGTAAATAAACGAGTTGATAAAAATAGCAATAATGCCATGTTCCAGTGTGAGCTTACTCTAACTCATGAAGAAGGTAAAGGTATTTTCCTATGTGAAAACGAAGCAAGGAAGGATAAAAATGACTTTAGTGAGTTCCTATATCGGAATAAGCCTGTGTTTGCAAAAGGGTTTGGCTGTGCTGTTACCTGGAAAGCAGAGAGCAGCAACTACGCAAGTGAATTAAAGTCAGCCTTTATCCCAGAACATGAAGTCGAGAGTATGAGCACAGACTTACCGTACGATGAAAATTATGGTGAACTCCCTAAAGGTTATTTTTCCATTAAGCAATTTGCAGAGGCTGATGACCAACGTGAGACTATAGACAAGCTGAATAACCTAGCGAATAGGTATGAGAGCTGGATCAACAAGTTGCCTGTTGATAAGGTAGCAAATAAAGAAGCAACTGAGCGAGTTATTAAAGATTGTCAAGCAACTCTAACACGTATCAGAAGAGGCATTCAGCTGTTAGCGAACGAAGAGAATAATAAGGCATTTGTTGCTTTCAAATTTATGAATACAGTCATGCATACACAGGATGCCATGAAAAGATATTCTAGGAATAATAAGACCACCACACTCGAGACAGAGATACGCAAGGAAAATCTTGAATGGCGGCCTTTTCAGTTGGCGTTTATTTTGCTCAACTTAGAAGGGTTAGTAGATTTAAAATCAAAAGATCGTAAAATTGTAGACCTTCTTTGGTTCCCAACAGGTGGAGGAAAGACAGAGGCATACCTAGGCATTTGTGCTTTCCTATTGGGATATAGACGACTATTTGCTTCTACTAGCAGCGCCTATGAGCGTGATGGCGGTGTGACGATTCTTCTAAGATACACTCTCCGCCTTTTAACTACTCAGCAACGTGATAGATTAATGCGTATGATAAGCGCATGTGAGTATACACGTCAAAAAACCAATGCCTTTGGACAGTCAGAGTTTTCGGTTGGCTTCTGGGTAGGGGCACAAGTGACGGTAAATAAGCTAGATGACCTTACTGAGAACGAGTACTACCTTGACAGGGACAAGGTGCTGAAGGAATATGAAAAGATTGAAAAGCAAGTAATTGAATGCCCTTGCTGTGGGACAAAGGGCTTAGAGTATAAGTTTTTGCCAAGTAGAGACACCAAGACAAAAAAGACCGGAATTAAAATCTTTTGCACAAATGAGTCATGCTTCTTTTCAAAAACACATATCCCAGTCTACTTGGTGGACGAAGAGATTTATCGTAAATTGCCTACTGTGGTTATATCTACAGTTGATAAGTTTGCGCGGCTACCTTGGGATGAAAAGACCGCAGCTTTATTCGGAAAAGTAAATAGGTTTTGTGAACGGTGTGGCTATATTGCTGAGGGGGAAAAGCATGAAAAATCTCATCGAAACCCTAAGGCTAGTGTTCACGATGTTAAACCATTTTATCCACCAGAACTTATAATTCAGGATGAGTTACATCTCATAACTGGGCCACTAGGAACTGTGTACGGCGGGTACGAAACGGTTATTGAAGAGCTAAGTACAGCTCATGAGGGCGAAGATTATCTCAAGCCTAAGTACATTGCTGCGACTGCTACAATTAAGAATGCTGAGGTGCAAGTCGAAAAGGTGTTCGGAAGGAAACTCACACAGCAATTCCCGCCTCCTGGATTGAAGGTAGAGGATTCTTTTTTTGCGCGAGAAAGAAACTTAGATGAGTTTCCCTTCAGGCTTTATGCAGGTGTTTGTGTATCTGGTCACTCAATGAAGACAGTCCTATTACGGATATATGCGGTGCTACTTCAAACAACAGAGCACCTTTTGGAAGATGAAGAACTTTCAAAATATATTGATCCGTATAGAACCCTTGTTGGTTATTTCAACAGTATCAGGGAACTAGGTGGTGCAGTGCGTTTGTTAGAGGATGACATAAAAAAGAGAATTCAAACCCTGCAGAAGAAGTATAAGTACAGTAAGCAGAGATACATCAGCCGTAAGCCAGAACTCACCTCCCGTGTGCCATCAAGTAGAATTCCTAAGGTATTGGAGCAGTTGGAAAAGGAGATAGGCAACGAGGAACTAGATGTGGTTTTGGCTACTAATATGATTTCTGTTGGGATGGACGTTGACCGTTTAGGACTTATGGTAATTACAGGTCAACCAAAGCAAACTTCTGAGTATATACAATCATCTAGCCGTGTGGGTCGTAGTAAGCCAGGACTCGTAATTACTGTGTACAACCCTTACCGGCCTCGTGATATGTCACATTATCAGAATTTCAAGGGTTATCACCAGCGATTATACCATTTTGTAGAGGGAACTACAGCAACTCCATATGCTTCTAGGGCTAGGGACCGCTTTTTGCACGCTATTGCAGTTGCTTTGCTGAGGTTGAGCTATCCAGAGTTGGCAAAGAACTTGGATGCAAAGAATATAAAGGATATGGACTTGAACTATCTCAAGGATGTAGTTAAAAAGCGTGTATCCACTGTGGAATATCGAAATGTCTCGGATACTATGGAGCATTTGCAACATTTCCTAGACGAGTGGATCAGTCGGGCCGTATCGGAAGACAATTTGCAGTATTACTTCAATCCTAAGACAAGAAGCGCAAGAATAGGAAACCAAAGTCGTTTACTAGCACGTTTTTCTGAGGAGAAAAAACATGGCGGAAAGCCAACTCTCGATTCAATGAGGCAAGTAGAGGGTACATCTTCGTTGTATATCTATGAAGGGTGGAATAGCAGTGAAGAATGAAGTAGGGGAAGTCCGACCAGGGCAATTAATTACAACATACGGTCCAGGAGCAATTATGGATTCTGTAAATGACTCACTTGTGATTTTGGACATAAAGTATTGGACTAATCATAATAATAAGAAGATATTTGATAAAAATTTGATGAAGTTCCTAAAAAAGGACTATTTCAGGAAAATCCCATCTACGAAACACAAGGATTTGCCAGCAATTCCATTTCCAAACTACCATGTGTGTAGCAATGTAAAATGCTCACGTCTCTTTGACCTTAGAGATAATTTTGTAATGAGCGACTATCTTAAAGGTGGTCCCAAGTGTCCTGATTGCTCACGAAAGTCGTATCCTGCCCGTTTCGTGGTCTCGTGTCAAGAGAATCATTTAGATGATTTTCCTTGGAGATGGTGGGCGCATGGTAAGCAGGATACGGAATGTAAAGGAAAACTGCGTTTATGGAGTACAGGTAATACATCTAGTTTGGATTCTCTGTATGTAGAGTGTGAATGTAAAAAGAAGAAGAGCCTTCGAGGTGCGATGCAAGATAGTTCCTTTGAGAACTACAAGTGTACAGGTAATCATCCCCATAAATTAAATGAGAAGTCAAATTGTAACGAACCTGTAATTCCTTTGCAGCGGGGAGCTTCAAATGTTTACTTTCCAGCTTTAAGAAGTGCTATTGTTATTCCTAGCAACGCCAGTGAGGATAACAATCTTGATGATTTTTTTACTTCAGTTAAGGAAGTTATCAATACTTATGCTGACCTTATAGGTGAAAACTGGCATTATAAATTCTACAGTGATCGTTTAACCGGTCACAGTGAGTTCTCAGATGCTGAGGATTTCATCGCGAAGTGGACTGCATATCTTAATAGTAACGATTCAGAAGAAGAAATTGAGTATAATCAGATTAAGGAAGCTGAGTATAGGGCTTTTACTGCTTTTGATAGGAAGGTAAAGATGGGAGACTTCGAGGCGGAAGTTGAAACAGTTCCAGATGATTTTCAACCTTACTTCAATAGAATTGTAAAGGCTCACAGATTAAAGGAAATTCTTGTGCTTCTAGGGTTTATGAGGAATGACAGTCCTGAACCGGATGTCAATGAACCGAAGAAGATTGTATGGTTAGAGTCAGATGGGTATGAAAACTGGTTACCAGCAATTGAAGTGCACGGAGAAGGGATTTTTATTGAATTTAACCATACGACTATAAGCAAGTGGCTCGAAGAAAACAGTGAGCTTCCTAAGCGATCAGAGAAGTTTTCATCCTTGTACGCAAGTTGGATAGAGAGTAAAGGATGGGAAGTACGTGATGAAAAAGATATTGTGTACGTTATGCTGCATACATTTGCACACCTATTGATTAAACAGTTATCTTTGCAATCGGGGTACTCGTCAGTGGCGATTAAAGAAAGAATATATTGTGGAAAGAACATGGCTGGTGTTCTCTTGTACACTGGAAGTACTGATCAAGAAGGTTCCTTAGGTGGTCTTGTCGAAATGGGTAGTATAGATAAACTTCGGCCACTAATTGTAGATGCACTTGAAGAGGCCATATTCTGTTCTAATGACCCATCTTGTGCGAGCTTAGAGCCGAGTGAGGATAACCAGTTAAACGGCTGTGCCTGCTTTGCTTGTTCCATGGTTGCTGAAACTTCTTGCGAAACAGGAAACCGATTATTAGACCGTTCACTGTTGGTAAAAACAATAGACAGCAAGTACTCACCATTCTTTAAGGGGTTATTGTAGATGAGGAATCTGACTCGTTCGCATATGGTACTTTACCAAATTCAAAGCGTACTGAAGAAGTATGAGGAAGTTAGTGCACAAGATTTCTATGAGTCCTTAGATAAAGGGACTGTACAAAGAGAATTTGGAGTACGACCAGTCGATTTATCACGCTTAAGTATTTCCGAAGAGCAGTTTTCAGAACTGCTCTTGCTTTTTAAGCTCTACAGTGAGCAGCAACAACAGAGTAGTATTGAGTTTGTTGCAACAGTTCCAAGTGAAGTAGACGTTAGGCTTAGAAAAACTATTGCTGTCATTAGAGAAATGATTCACGGTGCACAAAATACTATCCTTGTTACAGGATATGCAGTGTCAGAGTATGTAGATGAAATTATGGAAAGGGTTTTAGAAAAGGCACTTGCTGGAGTTAATGTTGATATTTTTCTTGACCGGAATTCCCAGACTGATCGCTATATAGAAAACATAAGAGGGAGAAATCTTCCGAGTAACTTTAATGTGTATGTATATAAAGGTTCTCAAGGATATTCATCTCTGCATGCAAAAGTAATTATGGTTGACGAAGAAAAAGCCTTTGTCTCATCCGCAAATCTTTCCTATAATGGGATAGTAAATAATATAGAGATAGGTACATTGGTTGGCGGAGAAAAAATTTTGGTAATAAAAAATGTTCTCCTAGAATTGGTTAAGAATAATTATTTCGAAAAAATTATATGGTATGCATAGGGAGATTGAAAATGATTGTAATTGATTTATTTTCTGGAGCGGGAGGGCTGAGTGAGGGATTTCATAAGCACGATTTTAAAATTGCGGCGCATGTTGAAAAAGAATACTGGGCGTGTGAAACAATTAAAACGCGTTTGTTTTACCATTTTCTAAAGGCACAGAACGATTTAGAATTGTATCACGAATACTTAAGGGTGTCAGACAATTACCGCAATATTGAACAATCGAGAGCTTTTGTCTTTCAACGTTATCCTGAGTTAAGAGAGAAGCTTGAGATGGAAGTACTAAATCGGAAGTTTGGCAATCCCCATAATGACCCAACAGCGACTTCTTCAACACAGATGATACAACTTATTCAGAATTCGTTACAGTATAGCCGTGCTACAAGTGTAGATTTAATTATTGGTGGACCGCCATGTCAAGCATACTCTTTGGTTGGGCGAAGCAGGATGAAAGATAGTGTAGGTAAGGACTCAAGAAACTATCTATTCCAGTATTATAAAAGAATTGTCGATGAGTTTAAACCCAAAGCGTTTGTGTTTGAAAATGTTCCGGGGATACTTACTGCTAAGCAGGGGAAGGTGTACCAAGAGATTAAAGAGTCGTTTGATCAAATTGGTTACACAGTGTTATCAGGAACAAGCCAAGAAGACAGGAGTAATGTAATCGATTTTGCTGATTTTGGTGTACCTCAAAGAAGAAAAAGGGTTATCTTGTTTGGCTTTCAAAAGAAATTAAATTATGAGTACCCTAACTTTGAAAGACATAAATTATCTTGGAATAGTCCTTTAACCACCCGAGATGTTATTTCAGACCTACCAGTCTTGAAGCCAAAACAAGGTCATGATCTTCGACTTTTCGAGTATGATACGACACAGGGTGTTGATCAATTGTCGCCTTATGAACTGATGATGAGAGAGGACAGTATTGGATTTACTAATCACTTTGCAAGACCTATTAAAGAGCGTGATGCAGAAATATATCAAATTGCTATAGAACATGCCACCCAAGGAAGACAAATCAAGTACAATGAGTTGCCCGAGAGATTGAAGACACATAAGAATGAGAAGGCATTTCTAGACCGATTTAAGGTACATTGGTGGGATATTATTCCACACACTGTAGTTGCTCATATATCAAAAGATGGTCATTATAACATTCACCCTGACATTGAACAGTGCAGGTCTCTAACGGTAAGAGAAGCTGCCCGGATACAGGGTTTCCCTGATAACTATAAGTTTGAAGGTCCGCGTACCGCTCAGTATACGCAGGTCGGAAATGCTGTGCCACCTCTCATGTCTGGAGTAATTGCGAGAGCAGTGAAAGATGTTATTAATGGTCACCATTAAAAGACTGACTAGTAATTCTTGTATCTGCAAAAGTAGATGTTTCATGAAATTGGAATAGACCTAGTAACGTGACTTAAACTTGTTAAAAGAGTTTTCTTATTGAAAAGATGAAGTGGTACTGGAAGACACTTAGCCTTTTGGCGAGTGTTTTTTACTATGTAAGAGTAAAATAATCCCCACCAGAATTTTAGAAAATGAGAGAGGAGACGACAGGATCTTATGAATGAGATGTAAGTAAGGAACGGACACAAGAATATTTTTGGATTGTGACTGATTCTTGGTCTATCTTTTAGTGGTTTTAATAATTCATCTCTAGTATGAAATGTTTGTAATTGAAATCAAAACAAGGAGCTCTAAAAATGAGTTCCTTGTTTTCAGGTAATTAATTGTACAATGCCCCTGTGCAATAGGAAGTATTAAATTGAGTATTCATTTGAAATAACGAAGCCCGCCTTGATTCCTTATGAACTCCTCTGCATTGTCATTCCATTTAACAACAGGTTTTTTGAGTTTGCTTTGAAAAAGTACGGCAGAGTCCTTGGAAACAACATTGTTTGAAAGTTATTATAATAAATAGAAGAAAATATTTTTAAGAATTCCTCTCGTGTGTATACGTCAATAAATACTTGGTTTTTCACATTTTTTTAAAATACTCACCTTCCTCCTCATCTGAAAGATCTCCATCTAAAGCCATTGTTAACTTACCAATTTCAATATCCGTGATAAGGTTTAAATTAATATTGGAAGCACTCTTTTTACTAGGGAGATCTAATACGGCTAAGTATTTGACATCAGATTGTCCACTAGCTTTTTGAATCTGGTAAATAAAATGCCTTAATCTGTTTTGCACATCTTCAGATTCTTATAAGTGTATTTTTAGATTAAATGCTACCAATAATCTTTCATCAACAAAATTAATTAAAATTAGCCTTTGCAAATCAGTAATATGTCCATTAATAGGATCCTGTTCAAATCCTAATCGTATACAAATATTGTTGATCCGCATTTAACCAATTTAGTTTGTTTTGTCATTACTGAATCTTCCTTCAATCCAATGAAGTAATACATTTTTTGATACTTTGATCCGCTTTCAGATATTGATCACATGAAATCTGCCGGAATGAACAAGTTCATATGCTTATTTTCTTCCAATTCCAAGTATTGTTTGGATATCAGAAACATTAACGATTTCTGGATAATCATCAAATTACTTGTGCATATTTAATTAGCTCCTTGGGTTATTAATATAATATGGAAGCATGGCTATTTCTCTTTTTCACCATTCCAAATCATACTCGATATGGGGACAGGAGGCGGAGAATTTTTATCCAAATTGGGACCGCTTCCTTCGTCAGCATATGCTACTGAATGTTATTTCCCTAATGTGCCAGTGGCAAAGGAACGATTGACGCCTTTAGAGGTTCAGGTCGTTCAAATTGATAATGATGAAGATTCTTCCTTTTGAATCTGGCCAATTTGACTTGATCATCAATAAACACAAGTCATATTCAATTCAAGAGGTTAGGAGAATCCTTTCAAAAGGAGGACTCACTCAGCAAGTCGGCGGGCTTGATTGCCAAAAAATAAATGAAAAACTTGGCGCGCCGCTAAATGAAGAATTTAAGGATTAGAACTTGAAAACAGCGTTAAAAAAAATAGAAAAGCATGATTTTAAGATTTTAAAAAGTTGAGAAGAGTTTCCGACTCAAAGGTTTTATGATATTAGGGCTCTGGTCTATTATTTAAAAGCCATTCCCTAGCAAGTACCGGTTTTTGAAGTGAGTCAATACGAGGAAGAATTATATACGATTCACCAAATGATTACAGAAAAGGGTTATTGTGATGCAACACAGCACCGTTTTATCATTTTAGCGAGAGGGATGTAAGCTGTTCTTGTGCGAATTGTCAACACATTTATATATGAGTCTTTTCTAGGCAATGGATTGCGGTCAGCGGCATTGTATCCATTGCCTTTTTATATTTTTGAAGATGAATCTATTACAGTTCCGAACTGGACCGCTTGTTCTTTAAAAGGTGCGTGTCAACTGTGGTGTCATGGATGCTATGTAACATGATGGTGACCTGATCCAACACTTAAAGCAAACATATGAGGATGTATATGATCGCCATTAGGAAATAATTGTAGGCCATTAGACTTAGGAAAAATTCCTTCTTTCAAAAAAACCAAAATAAATGTTGACGCTTTCATAAAACCGATATATACTTTAATCAAATCCAATATTGATAAATTAGACATGTGACTGGTCATGCAGGCAGGATCTAAAACCGATAAATTTTTTAATTTGTCGGTTTGGGTCCTTTTTTTATTGCCTAAATATAGGTCTCATGTTTCAGAAAAGGGGGAGAAACAGTGAATTACACACAAACAGCAAGAGACGTATTGCAGCATGTAGGCGGTAAAGAGAATATTGCCCACTTGGAGCATTGTTCGACACGACTCCGTTTTACACTGATTGATCAAAACAAGGCGGATGTACCGGCACTTGAGAAAACACCAGGTGTCATCGCTGTCCGTATGTCGGGCCAATGCCAGGTTGTGATTGGAAACGATGTCATCGAAGTCTATGAGAAATTGACCGGCCTTCTCGGCGGATCATCTTCTGGACATAATGGGTCTTCCAATCAGCCAAAGGAAAAGCGAAAGATGGGGACTGTACTTTTAGACTTTATTGTTGGCGTTTTTCAACCGCTTGTTCCAGCCATTGCGGGTGGAGGGATTTTAAAATCGTTTCTCCTCCTCTTCTCGTTATTCGGATTAATTGATGCCAAAGGGCAAACGTATCAAATATTAAATATGGTTGGCGATGCGCCGCTTTACTTCCTGCCATTGCTGGTAGCGGTGACAACAGCCAATAAGCTAAAAGTGAATCCGCTTGTTGCATTATCGGCAGTCGGCGCTCTTATTCTGCCAAACATGACGTCTATGCTGACAGAAGGCGCTCAATTATTTTCATTTGATTTGAAAAATATTGCGTATGCCTATCAGGTGTTTCCGGCGATATTATCTGTCCTCTTGTATGCACAGATGGAAAAATGGTTTACTCGTATTTCGCCAAAACCGATTCGAATTTTCTTCGTACCGATGATGTCATTGGTTATTACAGTTCCGATCACTCTCCTGTTGCTGGGACCAATCGGTTTTACAGCTGGGCAAGGCTTAACAGCAATCATCCTTGCTATGTTTGACAAAGTGGGCTGGGTTGCGGTTGCGATCCTGGCAGCAGTCCTTCCATTTATGGTCGCATCAGGGATGCACAAAGCGATGGTGCCTTACGCTGTAACAACAATGGGCAATCTCGGAAAAGAAGCACTTTACTTGCCTGCATCACTTGCACACAATCTCGCCGAAAGCGGGGCGTGTTTCGCAATTGCCCTTCGTACAAAAGATAAAGTGCTTCGTTCAACTGCCATTTCTGCAGGGATTTCCGCATTCTTTGGCATTACCGAACCGGCATTATACGGGGTGACACTGCAAAATAAACGTGTGCTTAGCAGTGTCATGATCGGTTCTTTCATCGGCGGTATCTTCATTGGACTTGTCGGACTTCAAGCGTTTGTTCTTGTTGGACCTGGTCTTGCAAGTATGTCGATGTTCATATCTGACGAGCTTCCACGCAACTTTATGTTTGCAGTTATCGGTTTTGGCATCTCATTTGTTGTTGCTTTTGCTGCTGCCTTTATTTTAGGAAGAGATCGAAAGACAGAAGAAACGGAAAAAGCAGCAGAGCAAGGTGTTTTCGCTGAAAAACTTGGCGCAGATGAGACATTCAAAAGTCCAGTCATCGGTCAAATGATTTCACTATCTGATGTAGAAGATGACATATTTTCTTCAAAGGTAATGGGAGAGGGAATTGCCATTATTCCTTCAAAGGGTGAACTATATGCACCGGTAGATGGCGAGATTTCCCTTCTCTTTGAAACAAACCATGCGCTCGGCATGAAAACAGCAAACGGAGTTGAGGTTCTTTTCCATATTGGGATTGACACCGTTCAGCTAGAGGGCAAGTTCTTTAAACCATTGGTGCAAGCAGGGGATCAAGTCAAAGCAGGTGATCTGCTCATTCAATTTGACGTGGAAAAAATTAAAGAAGCAGGTTATGATCCAGTTACACTAGCAGTTATTACGAATACGGATCAATATGATATAAAAGTAACGCAATTAAAAGAGGTCAATCGTCAAGATACGTTGATGGTTGTTACACAATTAGGAGGGTAATCATGATGACAAAGACAAAAGGATTTCCGAAAGGTTTTTTATGGGGCGGTGCGATTGCCGCAAACCAGGCAGAAGGCGCTTGGAATGTTGATGGAAAAGGACCGTCTGTTGCAGATATTGCCATGTACCGTTCGAATTTGAGTGTAGAAGATTACGAAGGACATCTTGCTGTTACTTCTGAAAACATTGAACGCGCAATGAAAGACCCGGACGTAAAAAAATATCCGAAGCGCAGAGGCATTGACTTTTATCATCACTATAAAGAAGATTTGGCTCTCTTTGCAGAAATGGGCTTTAAAACATTGCGTATATCGATTGCATGGAGCCGAATTTTCCCGACAGGGGAAGAAGCTGAGCCGAACGAGAAAGGCCTTCAGTTTTATGACCGTCTGTTTCAAGAAATGAAAAAACATAACATTGAACCGATCGTGACTCTATCACATTATGAAATGCCATTAGCACTTAGTGTGAAATACAACGGATGGGTTGAAAGAAAAGTGATCGACCTCTTTGTGAAATTCGCCAATGTGTGTTTTGAACGCTATAAAGATGTTGTGAAATATTGGCTTACCTTTAATGAAATAGACAGTATACATCGCCATTCTTTCATTACAGCGGG
Source organism: Bacillus sp. GM2 (assembly GCF_056155945.1). Classification (NCBI taxonomy): domain Bacteria; kingdom Bacillati; phylum Bacillota; class Bacilli; order Caryophanales; family Bacillaceae; genus Bacillus; species Bacillus sp. GM2. The sequence continues at coordinate 176,598 of NZ_JBRKSZ010000008.1, read as the reverse complement.
AATCATTCCTGACCGCTGTCCTGAAGGAAAAATAGAGGAAACGGTTTATCAAGCATTGCACCATCAATTTGTGGCATCCGCTCTTGTGACTGCAGATTGTCATCGCATCATTCCCGGCAGTCAGGTGGGATGTATGCTAACGAAACTCACGACATACCCGCACACTTGTCATCCGAATGATGTTGAACGCGCACTGAAGCAAAACCTTGATAACTATTTCTATGCAGATGTTCAAGTGTTTGGCGAATATCCGCCATTGATCAAACGCATGCTGGAACGAAAAAATATCAATATTAAGATGGAAGCGGACGATCTTGCCATTTTGAAAGAACATACGGTAGACTTCATTTCATTTAGTTACTATATGTCCCTGACAGAATCTGCACAGGAAGGGCTGGAAAAAACAGATGGCAATACAATTCGCGGTGTGAAAAATCCATATTTGCCTGCAACAGATTGGGGTTGGCAAATCGATCCGGTCGGTTTAAAAATTTCGCTCATTGAATTGTATGATCGCTATCAAAAACCTCTTATTATTGTGGAGAACGGCATGGGTGCGAAAGATGTTGTTGAAAGCGATGGATCGATCCATGACGATTATCGCATTAACTATTTCAGAGAACATTTCCGTCAGATGAAAGAAGCCATTGAAGAAGGTGTTGATCTCTTTGGATATACGAGCTGGGGATCCATTGACATTATTAGTGCGGGAACATCTCAAATGTCCAAACGATATGGGTTTATCTATGTTGATCAAGATGACGATGGCAACGGCACATTGAAGCGCTCACGTAAAGATTCATTCTACTGGTATAAGAAAGTGATTGAGACAAACGGAGAAGTATTAGACTAAAAAACCGCATTCATGAAAAGGTGATGGCGATGTTTAAAATAAAAAAAGTTTTAAACTCGAGTGTGGTACTGGCTGAAGATCAGAACCGACAGGAGATGGTTTTATGCGGCAGGGGCATCGGTTACGGACGAAAACCTGGGAATATGATTGAAGAAAAACAGGCTGATCAAGTGTTTATGCCAGTAGACAATATGAAGGCAAAGGAATTTCTCCAACTGTTGGATTCAATACCGCAAGAATTTATTGAATTAACACAGCAAATTGTTCATTATGCAGAAGAAAAATTAAAAACAAAGCTAAATTCCGGTGTATACTTCACATTAATGGATCACTTGAATTTTGCAGTAGAGCGTTATAAAAAGAACATCAATATTACGAATCGCGTCTACTGGGAAATTAAAAACTACTATACAGAAGAGTTTGAGGCAGGGAATTATGCGCTGCAGCTCATCAATGAAACACTCGGGATCCAATTGCCGAAAGAGGAAGCGGCAAATATTGCGTTCCACTTAATTAATGCATTAGGAGAAGAAACAGAATCAAAAAATGGAATGAAGTATGCAAAAATGATCGGGAGCATTGTCAATCTTGTCCGTTACACATTAAATATGAAATGGGATCAAGAAAATATTCATTACAGCCGATTTATCACACACGTTAAATTTTTCGTTGAAAGATTTTACGCTGATAAATTGCTGGCAGATCAGGAGAATGAATTGTTTGAGCAAATTGCTAATTTATATCCGCAAGCAATGGATGTAGCTTTCAAAATCAAGGATTATATCAAACAGGTACACGGAATCGTCATTCCGAACGATGAACTAACTTACTTGGCTGTTCATATTCATCGATTGATTTCTTATCAACAATTAAAATAAACTAGAACCACTTGCCTCTTTGGAAGGCGAGTGGTTTCTTGTTTTTGGAAAAAGAAGGAGCGCTTCTGTTTATAGGCCAGATGTGTTGATTGATCTATACCAACAGTTAAAATTGATAGCAAAAGGCTTTTTCCTCAATCGAGAAAGGTCTCATATCGAATTGTTGACAAAAACATAACACTAATTGACAAAAGGTCATTACAAAAATTTACACATGTGATAAGATCATTTTACAGATAGAGAACAATCTTAAAGAGAAAGAGGGGGGTTCGGCATGAGCAAGGTCGCTTCAGAGGTGGTTGCGGGGGTGTTGAACGAATTCCATTTGGCCATTAAAAAGCATGATATTGAGCAGGCAAAGCATCTTTTTGATGAGGCGAAGTCGATGTTTTCCGAGATGGAAGAGGATCAGAATGTGCTGGCTTATTTTTCGCTTCTTGAGGAGCGGTACCGGATGATGCTTTATGATGCGAGGGGAGAGCGGCTGCCGCGGGAGTCTTACTTTAATGATTCGCAGATCGAGTGCATGGAGCAGACGGATCATATGATCGATTATTATTTCTACTTTTTTGAGGCGATGCATGAAGCGTACAACAAGAATGTTGAGCGAGCGATCAGCCTGTACAAGGTTGCCGAGAAAAAACTAGCAAAGGTGCCCGATCAGATCGAAGCGGCCGAGTTTTATTTTAAAGTGTCCTGGCTGTATATGTCTCTCCGGCAAAATGCGGTTTCTCTCAATTATGCGAGAGACGCGATGAATATTTACAAAATGCATGGCGGGTACGAAAAAAAGCTGGCGATTTCCCAGGTTGTGATGGGGACAAATTACATGCAGATGCAGCGCTTTCAAGATGCGGAGAAGTACTTTGAAGAATCGATTGAAATTTCCAAAAAGATTGACGATTCGTTTTTAGAAGCGATGCTTCACCACAATATCAGCATTCTGTATTCCAATTCCGGCCGGTCTCAGGAATGCATTCTCGCCGTCCAGCATGCTTTGAGCAACCCCGCATGGTGCGAGTCAAGCTACTATATCAACTCGCTTTACATGCTGATCAGAGAGTTTTTCAAAATCGGCGAAACAGAAGCGGCCCTGTTCTATTATAAAAAAGGACAGGAGGAATTAAAGAAAAACGGGAATAAGCATTATGAAAAGAAAATAAATATTATTTATGAGCTGTATTGCCATGAAAACGTCAAAAGCATCAAAGACGACATCGATTCCTTGGACGAGATGAATGATTTAGACGGTGTCTGTGACCTTTCATTGCTCATCTCAAGCTATTTCGAGAAAAAAGGAGATTTCAAGGAAGTGCTGGAATTTGTTAAAATATTCATGAAAGCCGAAAACAAAATGAGATCATTAGGGAGTGAGGTATTGTCATGAAAAAATTGATTCTTTGCTTGTCGTTAACTGCTATGGTCTTAGGCGGAGCAGCTTTATCCCAAAGCCACAATCAGGCGTCAGGCGGCGTTCAAACAGCTGAGCTGCCGGTTGGGGGTTAATGTTCGCTGAAGTCCTTTTTACAGGGCTTCTTTTTTAAAGCCATGAAATGGGGTGCGATGACAGTGAATCTGCAAGAGCATGATATATAAAAACCTTCCATATTCGCGAGAGGCCCTCCAATCGTTTAAAACATATTTAAACTTCAAAATTGGAGGGGAATATCATGAATGACAAAACATTTCTTTCATATTTAAAACACGCAGATAAGCCTTTCAGCGGCTGGGATTTTTCTTTCATTGATGAAACGGGAAGAATGAAAAGCGACCTGCTTTCATGGTCATACGGAAGCATGGCTCTGTCTCTTATACAAGATTCCAAATCCATGCTCGATATGGGGACAGGCGGCGGAGAGTTTTTATCGAAATTGGGGCCGTTTCCTTCGTCAGCATACGCTACGGAATGTTATTTGCCAAATGTGCCAATCGCAACGGAACGATTGACGCCTTTAGGGGTTCAGGTCGTTCAAATTGATGATGATGAAGCTCTTCCATTTGAATCTGGCCAATTTGACCTGATCATCAATAAACACGAATCATATTCAGCACAAGAGGTGAGGAGAATCCTTTCAAAAGGAGGACTGTTCTTCACTCAGCAAGTTGGCGGGCATGATTGCGAAGAAATAAATGAAAAACTTGGTGTGCCGCTAAATGAAGAATTTAAGGATTGGAACTTGGAAAAAGCGTTAAAAGAAATAGAAATGCATGATTTTAAGATTTTAAAAAGCAGGGAAGAGTGTCCGGTTCAAAGGTTTTATGATATTGGGGCTCTGGTCTATTATTTGAAAGCCATTCCCTGGCAGGCGCCCGGTTTTGAAGTGAATCAATACAAGGATGAATTGTATGCGATTCATAAAATGATTAAAGAAAAGGGTTATTTTGACGTTACACAGTACCGGTTTATGATTTTAGCGGAAGCGATTTAGATTTTGATCAAAGATTGTGCCTAAGAAGGGTGTCTCATATTATATGGTGGCATCCTTTTTTTCGTAAAGCCAGTTATTTATCCATACATCAGGAGGAAAAGCGATGTCATCCCAAACTGTTACCAATTATTTTCTCGATAGTGCGGCTGAGTCTATTATGCGTTGATTGTTATGGTGCTTGCTTTTTATTGCATTCGTTCATTTGTCCGGAATCGTGTTTGTGATTGCCGGAATCTTTGTCACGGTTGTAAAGAAAGGCAGCGGAACTCGCGTCTTAGGGCGGATTTCCAAAAAAATGTCGTAAATTCGATGCATCAATTTGATGAAATCGCCCGGCCCTGCGGTATAATAGATTTTGTGAATGAAAGATTCAATGTTGAAAGAGAGTGGTTACATCATGGGCCGTAAATGGAACAATATAAAAGAGAAGAAAGCGTCCAAGGATGCGAATACAAGCCGAATCTACGCCAAGTTCGGCCGCGAAATCTATGTGGCGGCAAAGCAGGGAGAGCCCGATCCCGAACTGAACCAGTCGCTGAAATTCGTGCTTGAGCGCGCCAAAACATACAATGTCCCGAAAGCGATTATTGAGAGGGCGATCGAAAAAGCGAAGGGCGGCTCTGAGGAAAATTACGACGAGCTGCGTTATGAAGGTTTCGGTCCGAACGGAGCGATGGTGATCGTCGATGCGTTGACAAACAACGTCAACCGCACGGCTGCCGATGTGCGCTCCACATTTGGCAAAAACGGCGGAAACATGGGTGTGAGCGGATCTGTCGCTTACATGTTTGATCCGACGGCCGTCATCGGCTTTGAAGGCAAAACGGCTGATGAGACGCTCGAATTATTGATGGAAGCGGATATTGATGTCCGTGATATTTTAGAAGAAGACGATGCGGTGATCGTCTATGCCGAACCCGATCAGTTCCACGCCGTACAGGAGGCGCTGCAAAACGCCGGCATCACAGAGTTCACGGTGGCCGAGCTGACCATGCTCGCGCAAAATGACGTCGCCCTTCCAGAGGATGCGCGCGCACAGTTTGAAAAGCTGATTGACGCGCTGGAAGATTTGGAAGACGTTCAGCAAGTTTACCATAATGTCGATTTAGGGGCGTAAAAAGAAATCGTGAAGTAAAAAGATAGATGAACAGGCGAAAGTCTGTTTTGTCTATCTTTTTTTATTTGTAAAGTTAATTTGACACCCAATTTTTTGTTAAGTATACTTTACGTATAGTAAACTTTACATTCCAATGGAGGAAAGATGAAAACGTTAATAAAGGAAAAGCGCACTTCGCTGAACATGACACAAGAAGAACTGGCTAAAAGGCTCGATGTGTCAAGGCAAACGGTGATTTCCCTTGAAAAGGGGAAGTATAAACCTTCACTTGTTCTGGCGCATAAACTGGCTCAAATTTTTGAATGTCTGATTGAAGATTTATTTATTTTTGAGGGGGATGAAAATATTGACTGAAACGATGACAAACACACTGATCGCTTTAGCAGGTTTAGGAATAGGCGTGCTTGGGATCGCAATGATTTACAGTGTAAACAGACGGATTGGAAAAAAAGAGAGGCTGTTCGATGAACGCCAGCAGAAAATTAATTATCAGGCTAAGGCGCTTTCCTGGAACATTACAATGGCGGCTATTTTAATTGCCTGGGCAGCGGCAATCATTTTCCAAGGGATTTCCTTTTCATTTTTCTTAATAACAGGTTTATATATCCTGCAATGTTTATCAATGCTGATCACAACCGTTTACCTTGCGCAGAAAAACTAAGATGTACTGTTCCCCTTTGCATCCGGATTTTACCGATTTATCGGTAAAATCTTTTTTTATATCCAAAAGACCCATAAGACTGAATTTTCTTGAAAGACTGCCGATACATAAGATGTAGTCTAACTTTTCCCAAAACTGTTTGATAGGAGATGGACTGAATGATTCAAATGACTGACCTCAACCGTCAATACATAGGAGGGGAATGGAGAGACGGCCAAAGTGAAAGCGTATTGGACGATCTGAATCCTTTTACCCATAAAACGATTACCTCTTTTCGGAAAGCAACGCGGGAGGATGTCGATGCGGCGTACAAAGCTGCGCTTGAGGCGAAAAAGAAATGGGATAACGTCAATCCCTATGAAAAAAGGGCGATTTTAGAAAAAGCCGCGGCTTATATTGAAGACAATAAAGAAGCGATCGTGTACCTCATTATGGAGGAACTTGGCGGAACACGGCTGAAAGCGGCTTTTGAAATCGATCTTGTCGTCAATATGATCAAAGAAGCGGCAGGTTTCCCGCTCAAAATGGAAGGAAAAATTCTCCCTTCACCGGTTGATGGGAAAGAAAATCGGATATACCGCATTCCGGCGGGAGTGGTCGGCGTCATCAGCCCGTTCAACTTTCCGTTCTTTTTATCTGTAAAATCGGTTGCGCCTGCGCTTGGCGCCGGGAACGGCGTTGTTTTAAAGCCGCATGAAGAAACACCGATTTGCGGCGGCACGCTGATTGCAAAGATTTTTGAAGAAGCCGGTCTTCCGAAGGGACTGCTGAATGTCGTCGTTACAGATATCGGGGAAATCGGCGACAGCTTTGTTGAGCATCCGATACCGAGAATCATCTCGTTTACCGGGTCAACGAAGGTCGGCAGCTATATCGGGCAGCTGGCGATCAAACATTTCAAAAAACCGCTGCTTGAACTCGGCGGAAACAGCGCATTGATCGTTCTTGAGGATGCCGATTTGGAATACGCCGTCAATGCCGCAGCTTTCAGCCGCTTCACACATCAGGGGCAAATTTGCATGTCGGCCAACCGGATTCTCGTTCAAAAAGAAGTGTATCCGGAATTTTTAAAGCTGTTCAGCCAAAAAATCTCCGGGTTTAAAACGGGTGATCCTCTGGATCCTGAAACCGTTATCGGCCCAGTCATTAATGAACGCCAAGCTGAACATTTAAGAAAATCGATTGAAAAAGGAATCGAAGAAGGCGCCACACCGCTTCTGAAAGGCGATATTAAAGGCAATCTCGTCGAGCCGACGATTCTTGCGGATGTCACGTCTGACATGTCTGTCGCCAAGGAAGAGCTGTTCGGCCCGGTTGTATGCGTCATGCCGTTTGAGACCGAAGCAGAAGCGGTTGAGATCGCGAATGACACTTCGTTCGGACTGAGCGGAGCCCTACACACGGGAAATGTGGAGCGCGGCGTTGCCATCGCAAAGCAAATCGAGACGGGCATGATCCATGTCAATGACACGACGATCAACGACGAGCCGCATGTCGCTTTCGGCGGTGAAAAGCAATCGGGGATCGGAAGACTGAACGGCGAGTGGAGCCTTGACGAATTTACGACATTAAAATGGATATCCGTTCAGCACCAGAAAAGGATTTTTCCATATTAAAAGGAGGATTTGATACATGAATGAAGTAGTAAAAACGGACATCCACCCGCTGCTGGATGCTTTTGTGAAAGTGGCGCCGTTTCTGAATCAGCTGATTCAGGACGATGTGACAGTGGGGATTTACGATACCGAAAAGCTGATCGTCAACATTCCGGGAAAGACATTTTCCCTTGATGTCAAAGCGGGTGATCCTTTGCAGGAAGGCGATATTATTACAGACGCCATCCGCCAAAACAAAAAGAAAGTGAGCATGGTGCCTAAGGAGCTGTTCGGCTTCCCTCTTGCGGCGAGAGCGATCCCGCTCCATGACGAGAACGGAAGGGTAATCGGCGGAGTCGGACTCGGCACGAGTCTTGAAAAATCGGATCAGCTTCACCGCGTCGCGGAAAGCCTGTCGGTCATCGTCGAGCAAACGGCCTCAGCCATTCAGGATATCGCCGAATCTGTCAGCGGATTTTCCGGACAAATGTCCGACATTTCCAAGCAGGCGAAAGAAGTCAGTGAAAGCGCCGGAGAAATCGAGAAAATTTCAGTCACCGTAAAAGGCATTTCAGATCAAAGCAACCTGCTCGGACTGAACGCGGCGATTGAAGCGGCGAGAGCCGGTGAATCAGGAAAAGGGTTCTCCGTTGTCGCCGACGAAATCCGCAAGCTTGCGACACACTCAAAAGAAAACGTCGGGCAGATTGACCAAATCACGAAAAAAATCCACGCGTTATTGAAAGACCTTGAGCATTCGATTGAAGTCATCAATGAACATACGAGCGGCCAGGCCGCCGGCGTTGAACAAATTTCCGCCACCATGCAGGAGATCAGCAGCAACGCGCAAAACCTCGCCAAGATGGCGGAACATCATTTTGAAGACTAGAACATTTACAAGCCCGTCGGCAAAACTGGCGGGATTTTCTCATATTTTCAATTATTAAAATTTTATTTTAAATTTTTTAGAGGAATTTTCCCCGGGCGAAGCGAAAGTGATGAATGGGAAATCGCTTTCAAAGGGGGAAGGGGTAAATGAGAGTATATACACCGACTAAACTGACCGGATTGTTATTGGGGCCGATCAGTTTTTTGCTGATTCTCGGCTTGATACCGGAAGCTGAGCTGGCTTATGCGCCGCGGATCGTTCTTGCGGTTACAGCTTGGACGGCCGCCTGGTGGATTACGGAAGCCGTGCCGATTCCGGCGGCATCGCTCTTGCCAGTCATTTTGCTGCCGACATTGGGCGGTTTAGATATGGAAGCGACGGCCAAAGCATACGGCGATCCGATTGTGTTTATGTATATGGGGGGATTTATCATTGCGATCGCCATCGAAAAATGGAATCTTCATAAACGGATGGCCTTGCATATTTTGAAGCGGATCGGGACTGAAAGCCATCGAATCGTGCTCGGCGTGATGGCGGCGACGGCGTTTTTATCGATGTGGATTTCGAATGCTGCGACCGCTTTGATGATGCTTCCCGTAGCGCTTGCAGTTATTAAAGAAGTGCAGGAAAAAGAAATTTTAAAAGGCGAATCGCTGCAGAAGTTCAGCAAAAGCATTTTGCTGGCTGTCGCGTATGCGGCTTCGATCGGCGGACTTGCCACATTGGTCGGTTCCGTGCCGAATGCGGTCTTTGCCGCGATGTCCAAACAGATGCTCAATCACGAAATTATGTTTTTTGAGTGGTTTTTATTCGGGTTCCCGGTTTCCGTTCTGTTTCTTGCCATTTTATATGTTTATTTAACGAAAATAAAATTTAAAGTGAGCACTTTTCAAGGAAAAAAGCCTGATTTTATCGATCATGATTTAAAGGCGCTTGGCGCAATGACGAGGGAGGAAAAATCGGTTTTTGCCGTTTTTTTGTTGACCGCATGTTTGTGGATGTTCAAATTCATCCTGCCGTTTCAAATTTCAGATACGGCGATCGCGATTTTCGGAGCGGTTTTGCTGTTTTTAATTCCGAGTACAGAGGATGAACGGATTTTGGAATGGAAGGATATGCAGACACTGCCATGGGGGCTGCTTCTGTTGTTTGGAGGCGGCTTGTCGCTTGCAGCCGGTTTTTCGGCGACCAATCTGACGGCGTGGATCAGCGGCAAGCTCAAGCTGTTGGAAGGCCACCCTTACTTATTAGTGCTGATTATTTTGACGGCTGCGATTTTATTTATGACCGAAATCATGTCTAATACGGCTGTCGCCAATATGGTGATTCCGATGACGATCGGCCTTGGCGCCGCGCTTCAGGTCGAGCCGTACGGGCTGATGGCGGCAGCTGCGCTTGCTTCATCATGCGCCTTTATGCTCCCGATCTCCACCCCGCCGAATGCCGCCGTCTTCAGCGCCAATCTGCTGACGATGAAGGATATGGTCAGGGCGGGCTTTTGGCTCAATATGGCAGGTGTCGTCTTGATCGTGATCAGCGTATATTTCTGGCTTCCGGCCGTCTTCCTGTAATGTCCGTGAAAAAGCTCTCACTAGTTTTCTCGCATCATCTGCATTAAAATAAGGTTATGACATTACGTTAGGATTGGTAGACAGATGAGCATTTTTAAAGCGGAAGGTTTATATAAAACTTACGGAGATAAAACATTATTTGACCATATATCGTTCCATATCGAAGAAAACGAACGGATCGGCTTGATCGGACCGAACGGAATGGGAAAAAGCAGTTTGCTGAAAGTGATCGCAGGCCATGAATCGACCGAAAAAGGAGATATCACCAAGCCCGGCAGCCTCCATATCGAGTACTTGGATCAGGATCCTGATTTGGACGGCCCGGAAACCGTGCTTGAGCACATTTATTCGGGAGATTCCGTGATGATGCGGACGATGAGGGCGTATGAGCAGGCGCTTCAGGAGCTGAATGCTTCGCCTGATGATCCGAAAAAGCAGGAAAACCTGCTGGCGGCACAGGGGAAAATGGACGAACACGGCGCCTGGGACGCGAATACGGCGGCAAAAACGATTTTAACGAAGCTTGGCGTCGCGGATGTGGCAAAAGAAGTGAGCTCGCTATCAGGAGGGCAAAAAAAGCGGGTTGCGATCGCAAAAACATTGATTCAGCCTGCTGACCTCCTCATTTTGGATGAGCCGACAAACCACCTTGACAATGAAACGATCGAATGGCTTGAAGGCTATTTGAGCGGGTACCCGGGCTCGGTCGTTCTCGTCACCCATGACCGCTATTTTTTAAACCGGGTGACAAACAGGATCTATGAACTGGATCGCGGGCGCCTATACACATACAAAGGGAACTACGGAGTGTTTTTGGAAAAGCGGGCCGAAAGAGAAGCGCTCGTCGAACAAAGCGAAACGAAGCGGCAAAACCTTCTCCGCAGGGAGCTTGCCTGGCTGAGAAGGGGAGCTAAAGCCCGTTCGACAAAACAAAAAGCAAGAATCCAGCGGGTGGAGGAACTAAAGGAACAAGATGCGCCTGAAACCGGTTCTTCCCTTGATTTCGCCATCGGCTCCCACCGTCTCGGCAAGCAGGTGATTGAAGCTGAAGGTGTTGACATCAGCCGCGGCGGCAATCAGCTTGTCCGTTCATTCGATGAACTGATTGTGCCGGGGGACCGGATCGGCATCATCGGACCGAACGGGATCGGCAAAACAACGCTTTTAAACGCGCTTGCCGGCCGCGTCAAGCCTGATGGAGGGCAGATCACGATCGGCCAGACTGTAAGAATCGGATACTATACACAGGATCACAGCGAAATGAACGATGCGCTGCAGGTCGTCGAATACATTAAGGAGACGGCTGAGGTCGTCAAAACGGCCGACGGACAAGTGGTCACAGCTGAGCAGATGCTGGAAAGGTTCCTTTTTCCGCGGAGCATGCAGCGCAACTTGATTCGCAAGCTGTCAGGCGGAGAAAAGAGGCGCCTTTATCTTTTGAAAGTGCTGATGGAAGAGCCGAACGTCCTGTTCCTTGATGAGCCGACAAACGACCTTGATACCGAGACGCTCGGAGTGCTGGAAGATTATTTGGAACAGTTTCCCGGCGTTGTCGTGACCGTTTCCCATGACCGCTATTTCCTTGACCGTGTCGTCGACAGGCTGCTTGTATTTGAAGGCAGCGGAAACGTTTCGCGTTTTCAAGGTTCATACAGCGAATATATGGAGAAGCAAAAGGAGACCAGCCGTCAAAAGCCGGCGCCTGAAGCCGCAGAACCTGCCAAACCTGAGAAAAAGAAAAGAAAGAAGCTGTCTTATAAAGATCAGCTGGAATGGGACGGCATCGAAGACAGAATCGCCGCTCTGGAAGAAAAGCATAAACGGCTTGAAGAGGAAATCGCCGCCGCCGGCAGCGACTTCGCCAAGATTCAGACATTGATGGAAGAGCAGGCGCAAACAGCCGCAGAGCTTGACGAGGCAATGGAGCGTTGGACCGAGCTGTCGCTGATGATCGAGGAGCTGGAACAATTGTAATGGAAGCTGCCGGGAAATCCCGGCAGTTTTTAATTTGTCGGGCTTTTTTCAGCATCGTTATAAAAATAGCCGATTAATTTTTCCTTTAATAAAGACTCCGCCAGACTCAGCTCTCTGTCTTGATGGACGATGAGCCCGTGGGTGGAGACAATCGGAGCAGTCACAGGCAGCAGTTTGAATTGCTTGGCTTCAAGTTCTTGTTTGACGGCGATTTCAGGAATGAAGGCAAAGCCGATGCCGCATTTTACCGCCTCTTTGATCATGGCGATGCTTGGGTACTCCAGGGCGCTGTTTCCTTCAATCCCGGCATCTTGCAATAATCTGCCCGCTTTTGTGTGGTAGACGCAGCTTGTGCCGAAGCTGATGAATGTTTCACGACTAAGAGCGCCAAGGCTCTCAGTTTCAACCTTTTCAGCGAGATCATTGGAAGCGATGAACACCAGCTTTTCTTCGAGCAAAGGGGTAAAAAGGATGTCGGGCCTATTCGGATTTTGCGGTACGATTCCGAAATCGACGGCATGATTTTGCACCTGCTGAACGATATCGTGCTGAAACCCGTTTTCCAATTGCAATCTAATCTTTGGATATTCTTTAATAAAATCCCGGATCAGGAGAGACGTGCGCGTCAGAAAAAACGATTCCTGCATGCGGATGCGGACGGTTCCTTGCGGCTGATCCAGTTCATTCATCGCTTCTTCCAAGGTGCTGCCTAAATGAATAAATTGATAGGCATATTTACTTAGCTTCAAACCGGCCGGTGTCGGCTTCACACCTCTTGACAGCCGGTGAAACAAACGCTGTCCGCAAGCCTGCTCCAAAAGCTGAATATGGCTGGTGACTGTCGACTGTACATACCCCAGCCGATCAGCGGCGTGGCTGAAGTTTTTTTCTTCCATGACGGCGATGAAGGTTTTAAAAAATTTACCCTCTAAAAGCTCAATCATAGCTTGTCATCTCCTTGATATCGAAAATCAAAATGATTTCTATCGTAATCATTCATAAGTAAAATGTCTCTCCCCATGATATCGTAGGTTTTGCAAGAATAAAAGAAAAATTGAGGAGGAAAACAATGAAAAGAACGAGAGGATTCAGACTTGGCGTGTACATTTTCAAGGATGCTGAAATCATCGACTATGCCGCCCCATACGGAGTGTTTTCAGTGGCGAGGAGGCTCGATCCTGAACTGGACGCCTTTCTTGTGGCGGATGCGATGAAACCGGTTCAGACGCAAGCCGGGCTTACCGTTCATCCGAATTACAGCTTCAATGACCAGCCAGATATGGATGCTTTCTTAATTCCGGGCGGTTTCGGTACACGACAGGAGACCAACAACAAACGGCTGCATCAGTTTATCCGCTCTCTGCCTGAGTCGACGCTTTTGGTGAGCGTATGTACAGGTTCATGGATTTACGGGCGCATGGGGCTCTTAGACGGGCTTTCCGCCACAAGCCGGAAAGAGCCGGATCGGCTTGAGGCGTCAGAGATGGGGCAAGTACCGATCGACCGCTTGGCGGACATCGCGCCGACCTGCCGCGTCAGCCGGGCGAGAATCGTCGACAGCGGACGGATCATCACCGCCGGGGGAATTGCTTCAGGCATGGAAATGGGCTTTCACTTATTGAGAAGAGCGGGCTATGATGAAAGCTTCATAGAAGAAACAGCGCGTGTTATGGAATATCAAGAGGGGTACAGCCAGTATCAGGATGATATTGAATACGTGCGGAAAGAGAAATAAGTCGAAGCTGCCGGGGAGAACCCGGCAGTTTACAACGGTTCGTCTGCCTGTAAAACGATTTGAAGCAACCCCGGAAAACGGCTGTCCAAGTCCTCTAGGCGAAGCCTAAATAAACCGTTGTGTTCTTTCTATTCTTGTATGAATGACTCCCGATTCCCTAAGGACTTTAAAGTGATGAGACAGGGTTGATTTTGGAATGGGAACGTTAACAGCGCTGCACGATTGTTCGCCGGCTTCTGCAAGATTTTTTATGATTTGAAGTCTGATTTGATCACTGAGGGCGTAAAGAACAGCGGATAAACTGATGTCAGGGCGGTTTGTCTGTTTGCATCGGTATTATACATTTCTTCAATGCTCCTGTTTAAAAACAGCCGGGCGCTGAATCAATCAAAAACTGCATAAGGATCGAGTCTGCCGGAAAAACCGGCAGCTCTTTTTGATTTATATTTTGGAAAACGACAGCCGCGCCACCGCATCATGCATGTGAATCGATTCTTCGTTCCGGCATTCGATCTCAAAGGCGGAGATCCAGTTCATTTCGTATAAGTCGGCAGCCGTTAAGCGGATGACGTCTTCTACAAATCTTGGATTTTCATAAGCCTGTTCAGTCACTCTTTTTTCGTCGGGCCTTTTTAAGAGGGGATGGAGCTTTGCGCTTGCGTTCGTTTCCGCTGCGGCAAGAAGCTCGGTTTTGAAATCGTCCGGCATCTCCGCCTGCTCATTGATATGTGCGGTGATCTTGATTATGCCGCGCTGGTTATGGGCGCTGTATTCGCTGATTTCTTTTGAACACGGGCAGAGCGTCGTCACATGGGCCGTGATGCCGACGGTTTGTGAAAAGCCTTTGTTTTCATGATAAGAGACTGTCATATGGATATCGGCGTGCATCAATCCTGACAGTTTGGTTTCCGGGCTAAGGCGCTCGAAATACCATGGAAAACTGACAGAGACGGATGCGCTTTGCTGTTCCATATTGTCGGCTAAATCCTTTGCAAAATCTTTCAGTGTATGGACATCAATCGTCCAGTTTGCTTCGTGATAGCGCTGCAGCTGTTCTGTCAGGCGGCTCATATTGATTCCTTTGCGGTCGCGCGCAAGGCTCGTCGTAAAGGAAAAAGCGCCGATCGTCGTTTGTGTAAACGGCTTGAGCGAGGAAGCAATCAAAATCGGATGCGAAACGTTTGAGACACCGACATGGTCAATGTCAAAAAAATAGTCGTTCGGTGTATTTTGAATATCCTTCATCTGTTCTTTATCAGTCGGTTTTATTCCTTTCACGGCTTCGACAGATCCGAAGCGGCGGTGGCGTTCGGGTTTTGCGGGCAAATGCAGTTTGCGTTCCATTGATGAGACCCCTTTCTGTGGTAAATCGAAATAGTTACTATTTATTTTGAGGCAATGCTGTGATAAAATCAAGTGGTCATGTCTAAAGCATGCAATTTAAATCGAAATGATTTCGTTTAGGGAGTGGTTGTTATGCAGCATAGCGAAATCGTCATTGTTGGAGCGGGACCCGCAGGTATTGGAATGGGGATCGTTCTGAAAAAACTCGGTTTTCAATCGTTTACGATTTTGGAAAAAGACCGTGCAGGAGCTTCATTCCGAAGCTGGCCTGAAGAAATGAAACTGATAACACCGTCCTTTACCGGGCAGGGATTCGGAGCTTTGGATTTAAATGCTGTTGCTCCAGGAACATCCCCTGCCTTTACTTTTCACCGCGAGCACTTGAGCGGGCGGGAGTATGGAAATTATTTGTCGCTTTTGGCCGATCATTTTCAGCTTCCAATTCAAGAAGGCACATCGGTTCGCAGCGTTCATAAAGACGACGGCGGTTTTTCAGTTGAAACTAATAAAGGCATGATGAAGGCCAAAGACGTTATTTGGGGAGCCGGTGAATTCCAATTTCCGAAATATTCGTTTCACGGTGCGGAGATTGGCATCCACAACAGCAAGGTCGCCAGATGGAGCCAATTTGAAAAAGCTCATTATTACGTGGTAGGCGGCTATGAAAGCGCAATGGATGCGGCGGTTCAGCTGGCGTTCTATGGCAGCGATGTGACGGTTGTGATGCCGAATTCGCTCAGCGAAAACGCTGAAGCCGATCCAAGCCGGTCGCTTTCACCTTATACATGGGAGCGTCTTGAAGATGCGTATGAAAAAGGGCAGGTTCAGTTTTTGGAAAAAGCCGTTGTAGAAAAACTGGCGGCAAACGGACCAGCCTATGATTTATATTTGTGTGACGGGAGGAAAATCCGCTCGGAAACACGGCCGGTTATCGCGACAGGCTTTCATTCCGGGACAAAACAAATCGAGCATTTGTTTGAATGGGGAGAGAACGGCAAGCCGCTTTTAACGAATGAAGATATGTCGACCGTGACGGACGGTCTTTATTTAATCGGGCCGAGCGTTCAGCACCAAAACGCCGTCTTTTGTTTCATTTATAAATTCAGACAGCGATTCGCCGTCATCGCTGAGCGTTTGCTGAAAAAACGAAAGTTTTCGATCGATGAAAAGGTGCTGACAGAATACAGGGAAAATCAAATGTTTCTCACGGATTTGAGCTGCTGTGAGGTGCAGTGTGAATGCTGAAAGAGCCAACGCGGCGGCAGCGCATGCTCTTCATCGGACTCGAATCAGTCGGAAAAACAACGCTTTTTTCCGCGATCACTGATCATAGAGCAGGGGAAGCAGCCAATGTGAAAGGATCGACGATATTTGCGGCTGAACGGGAGGTCAAAAGCCTTCCGGGCTGGCAAGCCATTGATACACCGGGCATTCGCGAGGATGACAGCGTGTCGAAAAGAGCGCTGAAAAAAGAGATCGAAAAGGCCGATGAGGTGATTGCCGTCTTGCGCGGCACCCATTTTTCAGAAGAGCTGAACGCGGTCTTGGACCTGATTCCGCCGGATGCCAGGCGCGTCTGCTTTATCGTTACGTTTCAGGATAAAATGACGGACACCATGCGCCGGACGCTTTCTGAGCAGGTCGCCAAGCACAGTCTCCCGATCCTGCTGGTTGATACGAGAACCGTGACAGACGATAAAAAAGAGCGGATCATCGCTTTTTTAAGAAAAGAGGCTGAATTTCATCCGCTGAAACGGAGGCGGATGAAACAGATTGAACTTGAAAGTGTGGCTGTTCAGCAGTTTGTGTTTCATCGTCCCGTAGTTGGGCCTGTTGTGAGCACTGCACTTTTATGTTTGTTATTTATGGCGCCGATCGTATTGGCTTATCATACATCAGAGTGGATGCAGCAATACGCGGACGAATGGGCGGTTGAACCGCTCCAAAATGCGGTCGGCGGCTTGCCGTCATGGCTGAGCGCGGCATTGGCGGGGAATTATGGCCTGTTATCCCTCGGTATTTACTCGTTTGTTTGGGCGTTTCCTGTCGTTTTGTTTATGTCTATAGCAAATGCGGCAGCAGATGATTCGGGTTTAAAGGACCGGATCGTTGATTCACTGGACCCGCTGATGCGGAAGATCGGTCTGAATGGCCGTGATTTAGTTCCGCTTTTGACCGGATTTGGCTGCAATGTCGTTGCCGTTCAGCAGACGCGGTCGTGCAGCATGTGTACGAGAAAGCGTTGTGTATCATTTATTTCTTTCGGATCAGCGTGCAGCTACCAAATCGGTGCGACGCTGTCGATTTTTCATGCTGCGGGAAGGGAGTGGCTGTTTATCCCTTACCTCGCTGTTCTTGTTGCCGCAGCAGCCACTCATAACCGGATATGGTATCGCATCGATCAGAAATGGGCCGCTTACTTCGAGCGCCGGCAAACGTTTTTACAGATGCCGTCCTGGAAAGGGATTGTCTTTCGAGTAAAAGAAGTGCTTCAGCAATTTATCTTTCAGGCGATGCCGATCTTTCTCATCATTTGCCTGGCGGCGACAGTATTGAATGAACTCGGTGTCATCCGTCTTGTGACATTGCTTGTCTCGCCTGTTTTAAGCCTGTTCGGCGCTCCGGAGGATGCGGCGCCGGGCCTAGTTTTTTCTCTGATCAGGAAAGACGGCATTCTCTTGTTTAATGAAGGGAATGGGGCGCTTCTTGATGTTCTGCCGGGGGCAACGCTCTTTCTGCTCATTTACTTGGCATCGACTTTTACTCCATGCATGGTGACGGTTTGGACAATTGCCAAGGAACTGGGGATGAAAACGGCGGCAGGCATTATGGGAAAACAGATGGCCACTTCAGTCGTTTCGGTTTTGATCATCATGATCATCTGGAAGCTGACGCTTTGCATTTTTAAATGAATTGTGATGAAATAAAATATAAATCGTAATAATTACGATTTGATAAGAGGAAGGAGAATGAAAAAATGAGTAAAAAGATTCCTGTAACAGTATTAAGCGGATACTTGGGGGCGGGTAAAACGACGCTGCTTAATCACATATTGCAAAACCGCCAAGGGCTGAAAGTCGCCGTTATCGTTAATGACATGAGCGAAGTCAACATTGACGCCGGGCTTGTCAAGCAAGGCGGCGGCCTGTCGAGGACGGATGAAAAGCTGGTCGAAATGTCAAACGGCTGCATTTGCTGCACACTCAGAGAGGATTTGCTGGTTGAAGTCGAAAAACTGGCGAAGCAAGGAAATATTGATTATATCGTGATCGAATCGACCGGTATCAGCGAACCGATCCCGGTCGCTCAGACGTTCTCTTACATCGACGAAGAATTGGGCATAGATTTGACCCGATTCTGCCGCCTGGACACAATGGTCACGGTTGTCGATGCTAATCGCTTTTGGCACGATTTTCAGTCGGGGGACAGCCTGCTGGACCGGAAAGAGGCTGTCGGTGAAGAGGATGAACGCGACATCGCCGATCTGCTCATCGATCAAATCGAGTTTTGCGATGTTCTGATTTTGAATAAATGCGACCTTGTCTCTGAGGAAGATCTGAAAAAGCTTGAGAAAGTGCTGAAAACGTTGCAGCCTAAAGCAAACATCATCAGAGCGGTCAAAGGAGAAGTCGATCCGAAGGTCATCTTAAACACCGGTCTCTTCAATTTTGACGAAGCAAGCGGTTCAGCAGGCTGGATCAGGGAATTAAACGAAGGACACCACCAGCATACGCCTGAGACTGAAGAATACGGAATATCTTCGTTTGTATACGAAGCGCGCCGTCCTTTTCATACCGAGCGGTTTTATAACTGGATTCATTCGCTGCCGGAAAACGTCGTCAGGGCGAAAGGAATCGCCTGGTGTGCGACGCGCAACAGCCTTGCCCTTTTGATGTCGCAGGCGGGACCTTCCGTGTCGCTGGAACCGATCTCTTATTGGGTGGCCGCGCTGTCCAAGCCGGAACAGGAACAAATCCTCACACAGAACCCTGAGCTATTAAAAGAATGGAATGAAGAATTCGGAGACCGCCACACAAAGCTCGTCTTTATCGGATTGGATCTGTCCCCGTCAGAAATTACCGCCGAAGCGGATCGCTGCCTTTTGACAGATTCGGAGATGGCGGACGACTGGTCGCTATTATCTGACCCGTTCGATTGGCAGATTGAAAGAGCTAGATAAATGAATTCCACATTAAGACAAAAGAGATATCTCTTTTGTCTTTTTTTATTTCAAACAAACCCGGTGATTTGTACACCATGTTGACATATCAGGAAAGGAATACTAATATTTTATTGTAATGTTAACTTAAATTATTTATAGGTTAACATATAAGTGCGGTGTTTAGAGGGGGGATGAAAGCATGAAAGGGGAAGCGTATTACAGTGTGAGAATGAGAGCCTCCGAGAATGGTCCCCATGAAGAGGGGGGAAACACATATCCGGAGGAGAGCGGCTTGCGCCTTTTATCGGTTTAAAGGATGCCGTCAGCGATTTATTGGAAAAAGCATTGTCTCATTCGCGGGGCAAGCCGGACTTTATGCAAATTCGCTTCGATCTTGTAAACGAACCGATAAAGTTTGTTCAGCCTCTGCGCATTGAAACGAATGAAACAAAATCAGCGGAAGAAGGACAAGCGCTTGCCCGTGAGCTGATCAGCCGCGCCGGCGTACCGAAAAACGCGGTAGACAAAGCGTTTCAAGGCATTGCCGAATACTCGGACGTAAGGGGCGCCGTTTTGGTTGACATTCATTCAGGCCGGAGGATTGACGGAAGAAAACAAAAAGGAGTGCGCGTCTCACGGCTCGATTGGCCGGAAGCCGATTTTCAAAGGTGGGCGGCTTCGTGCGGAATGCCGCCAAATCCGCGGTTGAAAGAGGCGCTTGCTATCGCTTCTAAGGTATGTGAGCACCCGGCTGTCGTCGCCGAATTATGCTGGTCGGATGACCCTGATTACATAACGGGCTATGTTGCCGCTAAAAAGTTAGGTTATCAGCGGATAACAAAGATGAAAGAGCATGGAGACGAGAGCGGCTGCCGGATTTTTTTTGTTGATGGATTAGCAGATATCAAGAGCTGTATAGACGGTTTGGAAAAACAGCCTGTATTCATTCGGTCGGGAGGTAAAACATGAATCAATCATTCGTTGAAAAAAGCAAAAAATATCTTTGGCTACCTTTTACACAAATGAAAGACTATGACGAAAACCCGCTGATCATCGAAAGCGGAGAGGGCATCAAGCTGAAAGATATCGACGGCAGAGAGTACTATGACGGATTTTCTTCCGTATGGCTCAACGTCCATGGCCATCGCAAGAAGGAACTGGATGAAGCCATCAAAAAACAGCTCGGCAAAATCGCTCATTCGACATTGCTGGGGATGACAAATGTTCCGGCGACAGAGCTTGCCGAGGTGTTAATCAAGATCACGCCGGAAAAGCTGACGCGTGTTTTTTATTCGGACAGCGGCGCTGCAGCAATGGAAATCGCGCTGAAAATGGCCTTTCAATATTGGAAAAACATCGGCAAGCCGGAGAAACAAAAATTTATTTCGATGAAAAACGGCTATCACGGCGATACGATCGGCGCTGTCAGCGTCGGTGCGATCGAGCTCTTCCACCATGTATACGGGCCGCTTATGTTTGAAAGCTTTAAGGTAAATGTTCCTTACGTATACCGCTCGAAAAGCGGCAACCCGGAAGAGTGCCGCGATGAATGCCTCGCAGAACTCGAACGGCTCCTGAGCGAGCGGCACGGTGAGATCGCCGCGCTGTCGGTCGAATCGATGGTCCAAGGGGCATCGGGGATGATCGTGATGCCTGAAGGATATTTGGCAGGCGTCCGGGAGCTTTGCACGAAGTATGACGTTTTAATGATTGTCGATGAAGTGGCGACAGGATTCGGACGAACCGGGAAAATGTTTGCCTGTGAGCATGAACGTGTTCAGCCGGACTTGATGGCGGCAGGAAAGGCCATTACCGGAGGCTATTTGCCGATCGCCGTAACGTTTGCGACAGAGGAAATTTATCAGGCATTTTATGATGACTATGACAAACTGAAAACGTTTTTCCACGGCCATTCTTACACGGGGAACCAGCTTGGTTGCGCTGTTGCGCTGGAAAATTTGCGCCTGTTCGAATCGGAAAAAATCGTCGCTCAAATTGCCGAAAAGTCGAAAATACTGGAATCGCTTTTTCATGATCTGGCAGCGCTCCCTCATGTCGGCGACATCCGCCAGCTCGGTTTAATGAGCGGGATCGAGCTCGTTCAGTCGAAAGAAACGAGGCAGACTTATCCGCCTGAAGAGCGAATCGGATACCGGGTGTCTTTGAAAATGAGAGAGCTTGGCATGCTGACGAGGCCGCTCGGGGATGTTATCGCATTTCTTCCTCCGCTCGCCAGCACTGCCGATGACCTGCGTGCTATGGTGTCCATTATGAAAGAAGCGATTCAAGAGGTTACAGGCTGTGCACATTGACGAATGGCTCAGCAGCCGGCTCGCAAAGACGAAGGCAGCCGAGCTTTACCGCTCGCTTAAACCGCCTCAAGCTGACGCGGAAGCAAAACGTACGAATTGGGCGTCAAACGATTATTTGAGCCTGGCGAACGACAAACGGCTGATTCACGCCGCAGAAACGGCGCTCCGCCGCTTTGGAGCCGGAAGCACAGGATCAAGGCTGACGTCCGGCAATACCAAATGGCATGAAAAGCTTGAGCGGAAAATCGCCGGTTTTAAGCAGACAGAAGCCGCTCTCTTGTTTTCAAGCGGATATTTGGCCAATATCGGCGTGCTTTCGTCTTTGCCTGAAAAAGGAGACGTCATATTAAGCGATCAATTGAACCATGCGAGCATCATCGACGGCTGCCGCCTTTCAAAAGCTGATCCGGTTGTTTACCGCCACACGGATATGAATGATCTTGAAGAAAAACTCCGTGCCGCACAGAGCCGTGCACGCCGCTTTATTGTGACAGACGGCGTGTTCAGCATGGACGGTACAATTGCACCGCTTGACGAAATCATGCTCCTTGCCAAGCGGTACCGGGCCTTTGTCATCGTTGATGATGCCCACGCAACAGGGGTTTTGGGAGAAGCCGGCAGGGGAACGAGCGAGTATTTCGGCGTCTCCCCAGATGTTGTGATCGGCACGTTAAGTAAAGCTGTAGGCGCGGAAGGCGGCTTCGTCGCGGGCTCTAAAGCATTGATCGATTTTTTGCTGAATCATGCGAGAACGTTTATCTTTCAAACGGCTGTCCCGCCCGCAAGCTGTGCGGCGGCATGCAAAGCTTTTGACATCATCGAAGATAGCCGGGATAAACGCCGGCTTTTGCAATCATCGGTGACCACGATCAAACGGGGTCTCGAGGATATCGGGTTTACGGTCAAAGGAGAAGATACGCCGATCATACCCGTTATGATCGGAGACCCTCTAAAAGCCGTTCGATTTGCAAACGGCCTCAAGGAGAAAGGGATTGATGCCCCGGCCATCCGCCCGCCGACTGTTGCGGAAGGAGAGAGCCGGATCAGGCTGACTGTCACCGCAGACCGCAGGTTAAGAGATATTGAAGAACTATTAGAGGGGTTTAAATTAGTGGGAAGAGAGTTGAACTTGCTGAAATGAAGGGTTTTTTTGTAACGGGAACAGATACGGGAGTCGGGAAGACGTTTATCGCTTGCGGCCTTGCCGCTTTGTTGAAAGAGCAGCAAGTTGATGTCGGCGTGTTTAAGCCGTTTTTGAGCGGCGAGCTCAACAGCGATCCGCAGAGTGATACAGCACTTTTGAAGAACAGCTCTGAAACGTCTCTTACTAATGAGGAGATCACGCCTTTTGTGTTTAAAGAGCCGCTTGCACCTTACACAGCTGCGAAGCTCGAAGGGAGGACCGTCGGGCTGGAAGAAGCCGTGAACCATTGGAAAAAGATAAAGGATCGGCACGATTGCTTCATCGTTGAAGGGGCAGGCGGGATTGTGGTGCCGCTCGGAGAGGATTATTTCGTCAGCGACTTGATCAAAGCGCTCGATTTGCCGGCTGTCATTGTGGCGCGCCCCAATCTCGGAACGATCAACCATACGTATTTAACCGTCCAATACGCAAAACAAATGGGGATACGCGTGATCGGAATCGTGATCAACGGCATCAGCAGCCGGCCCGGACTTGACGAACAGACGAATCCGGACATGATTGAAAGATTTTGCGGTGTGCCGCTCCTCGGCATTACGCCGAAGCTTGAAGACGCTTCACCAACACAAATTCACCACATGATCAAGGAGCATGTCGATGTTTCCTTGATTATGAATCAAATGCAAATGGGGGCAGAAACATGAATCAATGGATGGAACTTGCAGAACGGGTGCTGGATGGCGGAGAAGTAACTGAAAAAGAGGCGCTTTCCATCTTGGAATGTCCGGATGACGACGTTCTCCTGCTTATGCATGCTGCATTTCATATCAGAAAACGCTACTACGGAAAAAAAGTGAAGCTCAATATGATCATGAATGCAAAATCCGGACTTTGTCCGGAAAACTGCGGCTACTGCTCGCAGTCTTCAATATCAAAAGCGCCGATCGACAGCTACCGGATGGTCGACAAAACGACCTTGCTTGAAGGTGCAAAGCGTGCGCACGATTTAAATATCGGAACGTACTGCATCGTGGCGAGCGGCAGAGGCCCGTCCAACAGAGAAGTCGATCAAGTGGTCGGCGCCGTTAAAGAAATTAAAGAAACGTACGGCTTAAAAGTCTGCGCATGCCTCGGACTGCTAAAGCCCGAACAGGCCGAGCGGCTGAAGGAAGCCGGAGTGGACCGGTACAATCACAACATCAATACATCAAAAAGCAACCATTCAAACATTACAACGTCCCATACGTATGATGACAGGGTGAACACTGTGGAAACAGCCAAAAAATCCGGAATGTCCCCATGCTCGGGCGTCATTGTCGGGATGAAAGAGACGAAGCAGGACGTCGTCGATATGGCGAACAGCTTAAAGGCGCTTGATGCCGACTCCATTCCGGTTAATTTTTTGCATGCGATCGACGGGACTCCGCTGGAAGGAGTCAGTGAATTGAATCCGTTGTATTGCTTAAAGGTTTTGGCTTTGTTCCGCTTTATCAACCCGACAAAGGAAATCCGCATTTCAGGGGGGCGAGAAGTCAACCTCCGCTCCTTGCAGCCGTTGGGGCTGTATGCCGCCAATTCGATCTTCGTCGGAGACTATTTAACAACGGCAGGGCAGAATGAAACAGAGGACCATAAGATGCTCTATGATTTAGGATTTGAAGTCGAATCGGTGGAAGAAATGAAAGACAGTTTACAGCAGTAACACGGGGGAGATGTAACATGACGACAGAACTGCACGAGGCAGGGCCGCGTCTGAAACCGGATTCGGATTTTTGGAGAGATCCATATTTGTTTTACGATAAACTCCGGTCCGTTCATCCTGTATATAAAGGAACCGTTTTAAAGCATCCGGGATGGTATGTCACCGGATATGAAGAAGCGGCGGCAATTTTGAGGGACGCGGCATTTAAAAACCGCGTTCCTCTCCCTGAAGCCTCTACAAAATATGAACAACTTCACAAATTGCAGCGGAATATGTTGCTGTTTCAAAATGAGTCCGGCCATAAGCGGATGCGGACGATTGTCGGCAAAGAATTCATGCCGCAGAAGGCGGCATCTTTCCGTCCTGTTATAGAAGAAACCGTCCATGAATTGCTCGATCAGCTTGAAAACAAGAAGTCGGCGGACATGGTATCCGAATTTGCCTTTCCTTTGGCAAGTCTTATCATTGCCGGCATGCTCGGCGTCCCCGCAGAGGAAAGATATCAATTCAGGCAATGGACGGCTGATCTCATTCAAACGATCGATTTGACCCGCACACGAAAGGTGCTGGCAAAAGGCGGGGATACCGTTGCCAAGCTGACGGCTTATTTTAAAGATTTGATTGAAAAACGAAAAGCTCATCCTTCTCAAGACTTGATCAGCACATTCGCCGGTCATGAGCAGCTCGCCGAAGATGAAGTGCTTGCGACGTGCATTCTGCTTGTGATTGCCGGGCACGAGACGACGGTCAACCTTTTGACGAACGGATTGTTTTTGCTCATCAACCATCCCGGCCAGCTCAGCGCGCTGAAAGAAAGTCCGCTGCTGATTGAGTCAGCCGTCGAAGAATGCCTGCGCTATGAAAGTCCGACACAGCTGACAGCGCGCACCGCGTCAAAGGACTGCGAAATCAACGGGAAAGTGATCAAAAAAGGAGACCACGTATACATCCTTTTAGGCGCCGCCAACCGCGACCCAAAGATATTTCAAAACCCGCATGTATTTGACATCACGAGAAAACCGAATCCGCACCTTGCCTTTGGAGCCGGTGCACACGTATGTTTAGGCTCGGCATTGGCGCGGCTCGAAGCGCAAATTGCCATTCCCGCACTGTTGGAGCGGCTGCCTAAGTTGAAGCTTGCTTCAACAGACATTCCATTTCGCAGGTTAATCGGCTTTAGATCGCTGGCCGAGCTGCCTGTCATCCTCAATTAAAGACAAAAAAGGGCTGGCTTACAGGTGCCGGCCCCTTTTAATCTTTCTTTTCATTTTGCGTGATATAGGTTTCCAGAAGCGCTTTTAATTCTTTAACCTCCGCGCGCAGTTCTTTGATTTCTTTTGTATCCTCTTTCAGCTCGCCTGTCTCATCTTCTATTTCCTGAGAAATTTTTTGTGCATTATTCACGATTTCCCCGACGATCAAGTTGATCATAATGAAAGTCGCAATGACGATAAATGAAACGAAATAGAGCCATGACCAGCCGCTCTCGGCAAAAATCGGCCTGAATATGCCGCTTGCCCACGATTCGAGCGTGAAGGTTTGGAACAGTGTCAGAAGGCTGAGCTGCAAGTTGCCGAAGTATTCCGGTGCGATGGCAGAAAAGAACATCGTTCCGATGACGGCGTACACGTAAAAAATGATGCTCATTAGGATAATGACGCTGCTGATAGTCGGAATCGCCATAAACAGCGCATTGACGATCCGTCTTAATGAGGGAACGGAAGTGATCGTCCGCAACACCCGCAGCACCCGGAAGATACGGAGAACGCTGACAAAATTCGTGTTGTAAAGAATCAAACTGCCGGCGACGATTACAAAATCAAAAACGTTCCAGTTGTTTTTAAAAAAGTGCTGTTTTTGAACGAATAGTTTAAGAGATAGTTCGATTACAAATATCGTTAAAAACAAGCAATCCACAATAAAAAATACTTTTTGATAAGGTTTAAAGAAAGCGTAAGTTTCCAAACCGATCGAGATTGCATTCAACACAATGACCGTCGTGATGAATGACTGAAACAGCCGGCTTTCAATCAATGCCGAAACTTTGCTTTGAACTGAAAATCGATTTTGATGAGTGTTCACTCTTGTTATTTGTCCTCCTGTTTTGATGTCATTTCTATGATACGTTACAGCAGCAGGATGATGTCAAGTCAGTTCCTTTATTTTTGCATCGAAAAACTTAACGTTTACGTAAAAGTATAAAGGTAGTATAATAGAAAAGAAGAAAAATCTCGGGGGGATATGGACGTGGAGTGGATGAAGATTGATCAAATGGCCAAGCGAAGCGGCCTGACGAAAAGAACGATCCGCTTTTACGAAGAAATCGGTCTGCTTTCTTCACCGAAGCGGACGGAAGGCGGTGTCCGTCTTTACTCTGAAGACGATCTTGAAGAGCTTGAAAGAGTGATCAGCGCGAAGGAAGTGCTGGGATTCTCGCTGCAGGAGCTCCAGCAGTTCATGGAAACGGGCAAGCACTTGGAGATGAATAAAGAAGGATATCTTTTATCGCTGGACAAACGGGAACGAAAAGAAAAGCTTGAAGACATTCAGAGGATGCTGAATGAACAGATGAGAATGATTGATGAAAAGATTGAAAAATTTCAATCATTCAAGAAGCGCTTGGAGGGTATGCAGGCAAAAGCCGAGAATGCGCTTCAATCAATTGATTAAACAAGAAAAACGCTATTTTTATAGCGTTTCTTTATTTGCAAAGAAAGGTTTGATAGATAATGAATGAACAACGACCTGAGAACTCAAGTATGTTTAAACAGCCAAAAGCGGTCTGGGCCGTGGCCTTTGCCTGCGTGATCTCGTTTATGGGGATCGGGCTTGTCGATCCGATTCTGCCGGCGATCGCGCGGCAGCTGCATGCTTCCCCCAGCCAGGTTTCGCTTTTATTTACAAGCTATCTGCTAGTCACAGGTTTCGCCATGCTTTTATCAGGCGCCGTATCGAGCAGGATTGGAGCAAAGCTGACGTTAATCAGCGGCTTGATCCTGATCATCGTTTTTGCAGGCCTGGGCGGGCTTTCGCATTCCATCTCTCAGCTCGTCGGCTTCCGCGGCGGCTGGGGACTCGGAAACGCCATGTTTATCTCAACTGCGCTTGCCGTCATTGTCAGCGTGGCATCTGGCGGAAGCGCAAAAGCCATTATTTTGTATGAGGCGGCTTTGGGATTGGGCATTTCGGTTGGACCGCTTGCCGGGGGAGAGCTTGGCACAATATCGTGGAGAGCGCCGTTTTTCGGCGTATCGGTTTTAATGGCGGCTGCTCTTTTGGCCATCTTTTTTCTTTTGCCGCCTGTCCAAAAGCCGCAGAAGAAAATTTCCGTCAGCGCGCCGATCAAAGCGCTTCGTTATAAAGGGCTATTGACGCTGTCAGGAGCCGCATTCTTATACAATTTCGGTTTCTTCACCCTGCTTGCATATTCGCCGTTTGTTCTTGACTTAAATGAACGGGGCCTCGGCTATGTCTTTTTCGGCTGGGGGCTGTTTCTTGCGATCACTTCCGTTTTCATCGCTCCGGCCGTACAGCGGATCTTTGGAACCGTCCGCTCGCTGATCTTTCTGTTTATGCTGTTTGCAGCTGATTTGCTCGCGATTGGGATTTGGACGGAGCACATGGCGCTCGTCATCGGGGCGATCATCATAGCCGGAGGGATTCTGGGCATGATCAATACGATTTTGACAACAGCGGTGATGGAAGCTGCGCCTGTCGAACGGTCTGTCGCTTCATCTGCCTACAGCTCCATCCGGTTCATCGGCGGGGCCATTGCGCCTTGGATTGCCGGTGTGTTAGCCGATCATTTTACTGCGCATACTCCCTATTTTGCAGGATGCATCGCCGTGCTTGCCGGCATGGCCGTTTTGACTGGAGGCCGCCGTTATTTGGCAGGCATCAAAGCCGGTCATTAATGAAAAAAGCTTGTTTCTTTAAAAGGAAACAAGCTTTTTTGTTTATAAAACTTTCGTAGTCCATGACTCGCAATTCCATGTTTCTGTCGCGATGTCCATATAGAATTCAGGTTCGTGAGAGATGAGCAGGACGGAGCCTTTGTATTCTTTCAAAGCTCTTTTTAATTCTTCTTTTGCTTCAACATCAAGGTGGTTTGTCGGTTCATCGAGTACAAGCAGGTTCGTTTCCGAATTGATAAGCTTGCATAGCCTGACTTTTGCTTTTTCCCCGCCGCTTAATACGGAAACCCTGCTTTCGATATGCTTTGTCGTCAGACCGCACTTCGCCAGGGCCGCGCGGATTTCGTACTGTGTAAAGGACGGAAAGTCGTTCCACACTTCTTCTATGCATGTGTTGTTGTTGGTCTCTTTCACTTCCTGCTCGAAATAGCCGATATGAAGGTGTTCGCCGCGTTCGACTTCTCCCGACAGCGGTGAAATTTCTCCCAGGAGGCTTTTTAGCAATGTCGTTTTTCCGATGCCGTTGGCACCGTACAGAGCGATTTTTTGTCCCCGCTCCATTCTCAAGTTCAGCGGGCGGGACAGAGGTTCATCATAGCCGATGACGAGCTCTTTCGTTTCAAAAATCAGCTTTCCGGATGTTCTTGCTTGTTTAAAGTGAAATTCAGGCTTCGGTTTTTCCGAAGGGAGTTCGATCATATCCATTTTATCGAGCTTTTTTTGCCGGGACATCGCCATATTTCTTGTGCTGACGCGCGCTTTGTTGCGGGCGACGAAGTCTTTCAGCTCTAAAATCTCCTGCTGCTGTTTCTTGTAGGCTGCTTCAAGCTGCTGTTTTTTCACTTCATATACTTCGCGGAATTGGTTGTAGTCGCCGACATAGCGGGTCAGCTCCTGGTTTTCCACATGGTAGATCAGATTGATGACGCTGTTTAAAAACGGAATGTCGTGTGAAATCAAAATAAAGGCGTTCTCGTACTCCTGCAAATAGCGTTTCAGCCATTCGATATGCTGTTCGTCCAGATAGTTTGTCGGCTCATCGAGCAGCAGGATGTCGGGCTTTTCCAAGAGCAGTTTGGCAAGCAGCACCTTTGTCCGCTGGCCGCCGCTCAAATCCGCGACATCCCTGTCAAGGCCGAGATCGTTAAGCCCGAGGCCGCGGGCGATTTCTTCAACTTTTGCGTCAATCGCGTAAAAATCGTTGTTGGTCAGGGCGTCCTGGATCGTTCCGACTTCTTCGAGAAGCTTTTCAAGCTCATCGGGGTCGGCCTCGCCCATTTTTGTGTAGATGGCATTCATTTCTTCTTCCATCGCAAATAAATAATGGAAAGCGTTTCTCAGCACGTCGCGGATCGTTTGTCCGCGCTCAAGTGATGTATGCTGGTCAAGATAGCCGACCCGGACCTTTTTGGACCATTCCACTTTTCCTTCGTCAGGCTCAAGTTTGCCTGTAATGATATTCATGAAGGTCGATTTTCCTTCGCCGTTTGCTCCGATGAGACCGACATGTTCGCCTTTCAGCAAGCGAAAGGATATATCATGAAAGATCGCCCGGTCGCCAAAACCGTGGCTCAGCTTTGTGACTGTAAGTAAACTCATGTTTTGCACCTCAAAAAATATAATCTGTATTCTATAAGATTATATCGAACTCAGAGGGAACAATAAAAGAAAAATTGCGCAGCCGCTTTTGTTTTGAGATACTAGGAGCAGAATCAACCTGATAAAAGGAGAAAAACATGACAGAAAGATGGCCATTTTTAAATAAAGCAAAACCGTTTATTCAAGAAAACTGGAAGGCATCGGGCTTTCAAGAGCCGACGAGTGTCCAAAAAAACGCAGTCGATCTGATTTTGGACGGGCGTGACGTGATCGCCGAGTCGCCGACTGGAACGGGCAAAACGCTCGCTTACGTCCTGCCGATACTGGAAAAGCTGAAGGCGGAACAAAAGAACGTACAAGCTGTGATTCTGGCTCCGTCCCGCGAACTTGTCATGCAGATTTTTGATGTGATCGTCGAATGGAAAAAAGGCTCGGATATCAGAGCCGCTTCCCTGATCGGCGGCGCCAATATCAAAAAGCAGCAGGAAAAGCTGAAAAAACACCCGCACATCATTGCGGGCACACCTGGACGCGTATTTGAGGTGATTAAAATGAAAAAACTGAAAATGCATGAAGTGAAAACGATCGTCCTTGACGAAACAGATCATCTGCTTACGCCGGAGCATCGCGGGACGATACAAAGCATCATCAAATCGACGCTCCGCGACAGGCAGCTCCTCTGTTTTTCGGCGACTTTAAAAGACGACGCCGAACGCGAGCTCCGCGGCATGACGGCAGAAGCGGAAGTTCTCAGGATCAAGAGGTCAAAAGAAGAATCTGCAAAAATCAAACACCAATTTCTCGTATGCGACCAGCGGGATAAGGTAAAGATCCTGCAGAAATTCTCGCGGTTTCCAGGCATGCAGGCGCTCGTCTTTGTCAAAGACATCGGCAATTTAAACGTGTATGCCGAAAAGCTTAAATTTCATCATGTCGACATCGGCGTCCTTCACAGCGAGGCGAAAAAAATCGAGCGCGCCAAAATATTGCAGGCATTTGAAGCAGGCGAATTCACGCTGCTTCTCGCGACCGATATCGCAGCGCGCGGAATCGACATCGAAGATCTCCCTTATGTCATCCACGCTGATTTGCCAAACATTGAAGGCTATATCCACCGGTCGGGAAGGACGGGAAGAGCGGGGAATGAAGGAACCGTGATCAGCCTTGTCAACCGCATTGAAGAGGAAAGGCTGAAAAAGCTGGCGAAGAAGCTTGAAATCCCGCTTCAGCGGATCGTGTATGAAAGAGGACGGATTATTGAAAGATAAGAAAGAGGCCTGCTGCCGGCAGGCCTCTCAGCTTGTCGACAAAGTCACAAAAAAGTGGCTTGATCGACAAGCTTTTTTTGTTAAAATGTGTGTGGAATCTAATTTTTGGAGGTTTTACCATGTTGACCAAACACTCTAAAGATCAGCGTGAACAGCTTGAAGTCGTTGCCTTAAGTGAGCTTGTACCTGAAGACCATTTGGTCAGGAAGATGGAAGAAGCCATTGATTTTTCATTTATTTATCAAAAAGTTGCCCCTCTTTATTCTTCAAAAGGGCGTCCAAGTATTGATCCTGTTGTACTGATTAAAATGGTGCTCATTCAATACGTGTTTGGTCATCGCTCCATGCGCGAAACCATTAAGCGAATCGAAACTGATGTAGCCTATCGCTGGTTTATTGGATATGGATTCTCTGAAAAAATCCCTCACTTTTCAACCTTCAGTAAAAACTATGAACGTCGCTTTCATGACACAGACCTATTTGAAACAATCTTCTATAGGATTTTACGTCAGGCCATGGATCTCGGCCTCGTCGATCCTTCGGTTGCCTTCATCGACAGCACACATGTCAAAGCGAATGCCAATAAGAAAAAGTTTGTGAAAAAGATCGTAAGAAAAGAAACAAGAGCTTATCAGGAACAGTTAGATCAAGAAATTAATGCCGATCGCGAAGCCAACGGCAAAAAGCCCTTAAAGCCCAGGCAATGCTCAGAAGAACGAGAAATAAAAGAAAGTACAACAGATCCTGAGAGCGGCTATTTTGTAAAGGGTGAACGGGAACGCCTTTTTGCTTATGGTTTTCATACAGCTTGTGACCGGAACGGATTTGTGCTGGGGACGGTTGTTGAGCCTGCCAATATTCATGACAGCCAAGTGTTCACGACCCTGTTTCAACAAGTGAAAGAGCGCGTCGCCAAGCCTCATACGGTCGCAGTTGATGCCGGATACAAAACACCGGTTATCGCAAAATTTCTTCATGAAGAAAACGTTCGCCCTGTTATGCCTTACACGCGTCCGCAAACCAAAAAAGGATTCATGAGAAAACACGAGTATGTTTACGATGAATTTTATGATGTCTATATCTGCCCGCAAGACCATATTCTCTCCTATCGCACAACCAATCGGCAAGGTTATCGAGAGTATGCTTCAGATCCAAATCGATGTAAACAATGTCCATTACTACATACGTGTACAGAAAGTAGAGATCATCGAAAGATGATTCACAGACATATCTGGCAGGATCATTTAGACGAAGCTGATCATCTTCGGCATACGGAAGAGAATAAACAAATCTATGCCAAACGTAAAGAGACGATCGAACGAGTTTTTGCCGATTTAAAACATAAGCATGGCTTGCGCTGGACAACCTTACGGGGAAAGAAAAAATTGTCCATGCAGGCGATGCTTGTTTTCGCTGCCATGAATCTGAAAAAGCTGGCGAATTGGACCTGGAAAGGTCCTAACCGCCAGCCTTCTGATCGAAATAATAGAATAAAATGGACAAAAACAGGTCGGATTTTTAAAATCCGACCTGTTTTGTCAACGGTCTGAGAGGCCTGCTGCCGGCAGGCCTCTTTTTTAATGAATGCTCAGGCATTGTCGGAATCGGCGACTTTGATCAGCTGTTTGCCGAGGTTTTTTCCTTCAAACAAGCCTAAAAATGCCTCAGGTATCCGCTCGAAACCTTCTGTTATCGTTTCCTCATATTGAAGCTGTCCGCTTTTTACCCATTCGGCGAGCTGTTTGGTTCCTTCAGGAAAGCGGTCCCTGTAATCGTTGACGACAAATCCTTTCATCAGGGCGCTTGTTTTAATTAAGGCCGTTTGTACACGCGGCCCCATATCATCTTCTGCGCTTTTGACGTTATAAGAAGAAATCGCCCCGCAAACCGGAATTCGTGCAAACTTATTGAGCAGGGTGAAGACGGCATCTGAAATCGTGCCTCCAACGTTGTCAAAGTAAACATCGACACCGTCCGGACAAGCTTGTTCAAGCGCTGAAGCCATATTTTCCGTTGTTTTATAATTGATTGCTTCATCAAAACCGAGCTTTTCTTTTAAGTATGCCGTTTTTTCGTCAGAGCCCGCAATACCAACGACTCTCGCCCCTTTAATTTTGGCAATTTGTCCGACAGCGGAGCCGACTGCTCCCGCGGCCCCGGAGACAACAACTGTTTCGCCAGCTTTTGGCTGTCCGATGTCCAGAAGCCCGAAATAAGCCGTCAAACCGGTCATGCCGAGAATCCCAAGAAAAGCGGTAACAGGCGCGAGGGACGGATCGATTTTCTGCAGATTGTCTTCGCGAACCGCTGAATACTCCTGCCAGCCCAAGCGGCCCAAAACAATGTCCCCTTTTTTGAGCTTGTCTCCTTTTGCAGATATCACTTCGCCGATCACGCCTCCGGTGATCACTTTATCAAGCGGAAATGGCTCGACATAGGATTTCGTGTCCTGCATTCTTCCCCTCATATAAGGGTCCACTGAGACATAAAGCGTTTTTACAAGCGCTTCACCGTTTTTTGCTTCCGGAATATCCGTTTCTTTTATGCGAAAATCGTCCATAACAGGTATGCCCTGCGGACGTCTTGCGAGTTCAATTTGCTTTTGCGGCATAATGATTCCTCCTTTTACTTATAACTTACCACGTAAAAAAGAGGTTTAGCAAAAGATCAGCGGGTTGCATGAAAGGTTTTCTTCAGCACAGAATCGGGCAGAAAAAGATGAAAAACATCAGCATTTCTTTCATTTAAAAGGTATTGATTGGCATTTTCTCTCGAAAATTGAAACATGTCTTTTGTGATAAAAGGAAGCAATGACAGGAGATATGAAGAGAGGAGGTCTTCGGTGCTGCTCGCCGTTCTCCTTTCTTCCGGATCGCCGATGTTCATGATGATTGAAAAGACGTAATCGATATTGATGCCGAATCGTCTGGCGGCAAAAGATTCAAATCGATGAGTATCAGCTTCTTGATGACCTTCTCTTGAAAAAATCTGCTTGACCAAATCGCTAATGATCCATGCGTTATACTGCTGTTCCGGTGAAAAATAATACACGCTCCAATCACCCCATCTAAAAAGCCTTGTCTATTTGTTAATGTACCTGAAATGGCAACCCTTTCAAACGTATGATCTGAAAATTTATAACAATTGTAACATTGAAATGAAAATGTCATGACAGAGCATTCATCCGTTTAGCCGCGTGAACAAAGGGTAAGTCTTAAATACAACATGAAAAAAGGGAGGAGATTCATATGAAACCGGTAGTAAGACAATATACTAATGATGAAAAACTGATGAAGGATGTTGAGGAACTCAGGGAAATCGGAGTTGCAAGAGAAGATATTTACGTTCTGTCACATGATGACGACCGTACTGAAAGACTCGCGGACAACGCGGATGCCAATACGATCGGAGCCGAAGAGACAGGCATTAAAAATGCCGTCGGCAATATCTTCAACAAAAAAGGGGACGAACTCCGCAATAAAATTCATGAGATCGGCTTTTCAAAACAGGAAGCAGAACAATTCGAGAAGCAGCTTGATGAAGGAAAAGTCCTCCTCTTCGTCACGGATCATGAAAAAGTGAAATCCTGGGTATAACATGAGACTGCCGACAAGGTCGGCAGTTTCAGCGTGTCGAGAAACCCTCGCATTCGTTGTCAGGCCTGCGCGTCGGTGCTCACGAATTCCAACATTCGCTGCGCTCCGATGCTCGGCCTTCCTAGACTGCAAGGGTTTTCAATCACGCTGAAGGGATGACAAAATCCCAAAACAAAAAGTCGTTTTGGGATTTTGTCAAAAATCTGAGACTGCCGACAAGGTCGGCAGTTTTTTTAATAAAATAAAATTTGAATGATAGCAGGAAAGGAGTAGAATAATAAACGAAAACGATATGAATGGAGGAAAAGGTTTTGGCTAAAGAAAAAGATGCAGAACAAAAATCGGCATTGAACATCATTCCTCTTGCGGTCACGATTTTAGTCGGAGCGGTGATTTGGTTTATTCCGTCGCCCGCCGGATTGGACCCGAAAGCATGGCACTTATTTGCAATCTTTGTGGCAACGATTATCGGCTTTATTTCAAAACCGCTGCCGATGGGGGCAATCGCCGTATTCGCATTGGCGGTCACGGCGCTGACCGGAACGCTGTCGATTGAAGAAACGCTCAGCGGTTTTGGAAACAAGACGATTTGGCTGATCGTCATTGCCTTTTTTATTTCACGGGGATTCATAAAAACCGGTTTAGGTGCGCGAATCGCCTATTTATTTGTGCGGATGTTTGGCAAAAAAACACTCGGACTCTCGTATTCACTTCTTGTCAGCGATTTGATTTTGTCGCCGGCGATCCCGAGTAATACCGCACGGGCCGGGGGAATTATTTTTCCGATTATCCGTTCGTTATCCGAAACTTTTCAGTCAACGCCCAAGGACGGCACGGAACGGCGCATTGGCGCTTTCTTGCTGAAGGTGGGCTTTCAGGGGAACTTGATCACTTCAGCGATGTTCTTAACGGCTATGGCGGCAAACCCGCTGATTGCCAAACTTGCCCATGATGTGGCAGGTGTGAATCTGACCTGGACAAGCTGGGCTGTGGCGGCCATCGTCCCGGGACTTGTCAGCTTGATCATCACCCCGCTTGTCATTTATAAACTGTATCCGCCTGAGGTGAAAGAAACACCTGATGCGGCGAAAATCGCAACAGAGAAGCTGAAAGAAATGGGCCCGTTCAAAAAATCGGAACTCTCGATGGTCGCGGTCTTTTTGCTCGTCCTTTTTTTATGGATTTTCGGAGGAAACCTGAAAATTGACGCAACGACAACGGCATTGATCGGTTTAGCCGTCCTGCTTTTGACACAGGTTCTGACGTGGGACGATATTAAGAAAGAGCAAGGCGCATGGGATACGCTGACATGGTTTGCCGCGCTCGTCATGCTGGCGAGCTTCTTGAATGAACTCGGCATGGTCGGCTGGTTCAGCGATGCGATGAAATCGTATGTTTCAGGATTCTCCTGGGTCAGCGCATTTCTCATTTTAATTGCGGTTTACTATTATTCGCATTATTTCTTTGCGAGTGCAACCGCTCATATCAGCGCGATGTACTCGGCCTTTCTCGCCGTGATTATCGCTGCAGGCGCTCCGCCGCTCCTCGCAGCATTAAGCCTTGCGTTTTTCAGCAACCTTTTTGCTTCGACGACACACTACGGAGCTGGAGCGGCACCCGTCTTTTTCGGGGCCGGCTATATTCCACAAAGCAAATGGTGGTCAATCGGATTTATCTTGTCGATTGTTCATATTGTGACATGGCTTGTTGTCGGAGGGTTGTGGTGGAAATTTTTGGGTATATGGTAAAATGAAGGGCAGGAGAGATCCTGTCCTTTCTTTTATGTCCATTTCGATGCTGTTGATTTGAAATTCCACACTTGCGGTTAAAAGTCGTAATAAATTAAAAGCTTTGGAATTAGCCTATCTATCATCATATATCCGTTTTATATTAGTTATTTCTTTGAAACAAATGATGGATATAGAAATCTAATTTATGCATTGACTTACATTATTTTTCGTATTAACCTAATATATGACAGATCTGTTTCTGATTGGACAATCGAAAAAAAAGATAAAAAGGAAGAGGGGATTATTTATGAAAAAATTATTAAAGAGAAAGAAAATATTAGTTACTTTCTCTGTTGTAGCTTTGGTCTTTATTTTTGGCTTTAGTACGGTGAGTTTAGCTTATAATGAGCCATATTCTTTCAATATCCGATCAGCAATAACTGGGGAAGCTAAGCATAAACTAAGCAATAAATCTACAACTATAACTGCTAGTGCAAGAACGATTAAGGCTGAAACTGGTGAAACTCTGTCACAAACTCATAAATATACTGTCACAATTAGCAAAGGATTATTTACTAGCTACAGTACAGGTAGACTAACCACTGGAAAAAGTTATAGCAAAAATGTAGGGAAAGTGGCTAAAGGGACTTACAGAGTTAATGTTACGAAGCACACATATTCAGATTACGGAATTAATATAAAAGGTGGAGGAAGGATCAAACAATAGGAATATTATGAGACAAGATAATAGAATTATAATATCGACAAATCAAGTAACAAAATCATATGGGGAGGGTGCTTCATTATTTAATGCGTTGCACCCTACTACTCTTTCTATAAGCAAGGGTTCAATTAATGTAATCTTAGGAAAAAGTGGATCAGGTAAAACAACTTTGCTGAGTCTTCTTGGTGGAATGGAAATACCTACCAACGGTCATGTGTGGTTTAAACAGCAAAATTTTTATAAATTAAAGGATCCTGAACAAGCTAATATTAGAGGTAATAATTTCGGTTTCATTTTTCAAAGTTATCATTTAATACCTGAAATTTCAGTGTTTGATAATATTATCCTACCACTAATGATTAATAAAAAGGAAAAAGACATTTCGGACATTAAGAAACTGACAAATATTTTAGGGATTGGGCACAAGTTGAAATCTTTTCCTTTCCAACTGTCAGGTGGTCAGCAACAAAGAGTTGCTATTGCAAGAGCAATGGCAAATGATCCAGAAATCATTTTTGCGGACGAGCCTACTGGTAATTTAGATCAAAAAAATGCGAAAAAAGTTATTGAACTTTTAGTTTCTTTATGCAAAGAATTTGATAAAACATTAGTGATTGTTACACACGAAGAGAACTTGATAGAGAGGCCAGATCAGCTTTTTTTAATTGAAGATGGACGAGTCAAAACTTTATAAAGGTGTTGAAATATGTTTTGGGTTAAATTAGCTTTTAAGTCGTTGTTCCAAAGAAGAAAAATATCTTATTTAATGGTTTTAATAATCTCTATCTCAATGGTCTTTCTTATTATGGTGAACAGCGCTACAGAAGAAATTCTGAAATACACAAAAGAAAAGGCCTATGAAAAATATGGTGAGCATCATGCTATAATTAACAATCTTAATGAAAAGGAGTTCAAAGAGTTAAGAGGAATACATAGTGTAAAAAAAGGAGGAGGAATTTTTTTAGTTGGTTACACTGAAGATTTTAATGAATCTTCAGTCGGAGCATCTATTGGATGGTTTGACAAAAGTGCTTTAGAATTAGGGCATATACATATTTTACATGGGAGGATGCCTGTACACAAAAATGAGATTGCAATTGAATCATTTTTAACTGACTCTTTTAAAACAAATGACGTTATTGGAGCGGATGTTAAATTAAAAATAGGTGCTGTTGAGGAAGTTTATCAAATAGTAGGGATTGTGAATAACTATTCCTCAAATTGGTCTACTCCAATAAATATAGAAAAAGGAAAGAATACATATCCAAATGTTTTTATAAGTCCGACAAAATTTAATGCAGATAAGCACATTGATATACAAAAAAGTTTTATCTTTTCACTTCAAAATGAAAATGTAGAAAAGATCGAACAAGAAATAAATGAAAATTTTGAGCAACATTTGTCTAGCCCTGAACAATTATATGAAAATGAGAATCTTTTTAATGAAGGATATAAAAACTATAATAGAATTTTCTATATATGTTTATTTTTTTCTATCATTCTAATATTTGGTTCGTTGTGTTGCTGTTTTCGAATATTTGAGGTGTTCTATCAGAATTACCGGCAAAAAATTGCGATACTGAGATCCCACGGAGCAAAAAAAAATCATATAAGGCTTCTTGTTTTTTTTCAGAGTACCGTTATTGTTTTAGTGAGTTTCTTAATATCTTTTCCTGTTGGGGTGTACTTGAAAAAGATATTAAATCATCAAACATATCGTACTGAAAACTACAGTTCTTCACCTCTGTTGGAATCTACTCTGTTCGTCACGATTTGGCTCACCTTATTATTTTTTTCATTATGTATAACAGCACTAATTGTAACGGAAAAAATAAGCAAAGAAACAATTCATACGAATTTAAAAGGGAATCCGCTTATAGCAAAAGGATACCGTGTTTATCAATTTATAGAAAAGTTTCCTTTTAAATTGAAGTCTTTGGTGATTCAACTTACGTTTCGATGGAAATCTTCTATATTATTTATTGTTATACTGTCTTTCTCGATCATGATTTTTTTCTTCACCCAGTTAATAGCCGATGAAACAATTGAAAAATCCGAAGAAACAACACCGGATTTTATACTTTCATCTAAGCAACTGACTGCTGAGGAACATGTAAATGGCTATATTATCGAAACCAACCAATCTGTTTCTTTTGATTATAAAAGTGTAGAAGATCTTCAACGCTTGCCAGGAGTTGTTTATATTGATAAAGTTCCAAACTCCCTAGGGAGCACCTTGCTCCTAACCAAACAACAACTTTCACCCAAAATTAAATCTTGGATAAACACCTATAAGATGGAAAATATAAATGTTGAAATATCTGAGGACACAATAGATAATTTAGTACCAAATAATCTTATACCTATTCCTAACGTGAATTTTGTATTAGTGAATGACAGTGAACTTAAACATCTCCAACGCATGTATAGTTTTGATGAAAGTTCCGTAAGGAAAGTGAAAAAATCAAGATCAGCCTTTATTTTCTTTCCTGAAATAAATCAAAAAGAAATGAATAATAAAATTATAAATGGAGACGAAGTGAAAATCGGCAGGATTGCATATTCTGATGAAAAAAAACCAAAATTTGAAAATTGGGATCTGAAGGTAGAACGGATTATCTTGTCTCCTTACTTGATGAAAAAAAATCAGATTTCTCAAGAACGTGAAGGAATTACAGTTTTAATTTATGAAGAAGTGGCTAAAAAAATTGGGGTTTTTGATGGCTATAAAGAATTGACAATATATACTGACCATTCAATTTCTAAACAAAAAAAGAAAGGGATTATTAATAAGACGAAACAAATGGTTTCCTCAATTCCTGGAAGTCTGTATTATTCAGAAACAGAAGATAATAAGAGACTTGAGTCAATTTCTAATTATCTATCCATACTTGGGACTGTGTTATTTGCGGTTACTGCATTTTACTCTGTTTTAACATTAGCTGCAACAATGTATTCTAGAATCATTCAAAGAAAAGCTGAAATTGCAATTAATCGAGCCTTTGGAAAAAGCGTCACAGCCGTCTTGAAAGACCTGATAATTGAAATGACTATTTATTTAATATTAGCTTTTCTTTTAAGCGGAACGATAATTCTTTTTCTTACATTATCAATGCCTGAAAACTATAATAATTATAATTATTTCAAATATTATTTTTATTCAGTTGCTTTCACAAGTACTTTATCTTTGATTTCACTATTTATCTTATTTTTTGTATTGAAAAAAATAAGTATTTCTGACGCTTTAAAAACTAAGGAAGAATAGTTTGGTAATTAGTGTTTATGAGCTATGGTGAAAATCCACAAAACTTGTTAGTATAGTGACTAAAAATAAAGGTGTGAATTTTAATGTTTTGGTCAGTTGATTTCATGCTGCTCGGTTTCTTGTATGCAATCGTCTACTTTTTGTATGACATTGTGAAAAACCGAAAAAAGACAAGTGTGTTTAGAAAAATGGTGTTTGCCAGTTTTATTGTTTATTTGAGCGTCGTTTATCACTATACGATAGGCGGAATCAACATTCCGCCGCAGGCGGCATACGCTCAAATGAACATTCAGCTCATTCCGTTTTATTTTGTTGCTGAATGGGTGCAAATGCATCAGCAGAGCGGGTTTGATTGGTTTTTTTGGAATTCTGTCAAGCTTACTTTTTTTAATGTTTTATTGCTCATTCCTTTAGGTGTGTATCTTTCCGTTCTATGGAGGAAAATTCCGCTGAAAAAAGCGGCGGTTTTTGTTTTTTTGACAAGCTTTTTGATTGAGAGTCTCCAGCTTGTGCTGTCTGTGACTGGATTCATAATGGCGAGAACCTTTAATGTGGATGATTTAATTTTAAATACGGCCGGCGGTGTAATCGGTTTCTGCCTGACGTCTTTCATGTTTGGAGCTAAAGAATCAGGTTCCCGCAGGAAAGGTCTGCATTTTTGAGGAAAGCGCGAAAGATGATTCCCGGCTGGGCAATCATCTTTTTTATTTAAAATTGAAAGCTCAGGCTCTTAAATCGGTGCAAGCCTGTGCCGTGCTTTGCCAGCCCATGCTTCTTGAAGTGCTGGGCCGCATGTCCGGCTTCCTGCAAAATGTCGGGATCAAGGCCGAGCTGATGATGCCCGCCGAAAACCTTTTTTACGCGCTCGATAGCCGAAACTTTTTCAAGCGACTGAACCAGTTGAGCCGGATCAGTCGTCGGATAGAATGCATAGATGGGTGCTCCGGTATACAGCAGGTCGCCGGTAAACAAGTAGCCTGACGCTGGATCAAAGATACAGATATGCCCCGGGGAGTGACCGGGCGTGTGATAAATAACGAGCGGCCTTGAATCGC
The DNA here is from genome assembly GCF_056155945.1 of Bacillus sp. GM2. Lineage (NCBI taxonomy): Bacteria > Bacillati > Bacillota > Bacilli > Caryophanales > Bacillaceae > Bacillus > Bacillus sp. GM2. The sequence continues at coordinate 135,084 of NZ_JBRKSZ010000008.1, read as the reverse complement.
AGCCGACTGTATCGCCGTCTTGCAGCGTTCCCGACGGTTCGCCTCTGAACGGGGTGTATGTATCAGCGGAAAAGCCGGCCGGTACAGGCTTGGTGATATCTCTCGAGACATCACGGCGAATTTGTTCGATCGGAAGCCCTTTGATTCCGTCCATCAGCCATTCTTTCTCAGCTTCATGGACGTAAATGCGCTGATATTCACCGTGGCTTCCGATGTGATCCCAATGGACATGGGTTGTGATGACGCTGACCGGCAGATCGGTCAGACTATCCGTTACCGTCTTCATGCTGCCGATACCAAGCCCTGTATCAATTAAAACGGCTTCCTTCGCCCCTATAAGCAAATAAGAGTTTACTTTTTCCCAATGCCCGTATTCGCTGATCGCATATGTGCATTCATCAAGCTCTGTCACAGTAAACCACTGACCATCTCCCATTGGTTTGTCCCTCCTTCATTTTTCAAAGGTGCTCATCCATGCATATCCTACAGTCAAATGTGCAAAGTAATAAAATATATAATAAGTGAGTGTGGTGAACATAATGAGTGATCCTTACATGCCTTTGACGTCCATCAACAGCGGGGTCCTGGAAGAGTATGCCGAAGGCGTATTCGGTTTGACGGTGCAAATCGTCAATGTGTATTTTATTTTTGATCCCGATTCGCGGGAAGCCGTTTTAATCGATGCCGGAATGCCCAAGTCCGCTCCATTTATTTTAAGAGAGGCGAAGGAGCGGTTCGGTGATTTTCGCCTAAAAGCAATCGTTTTGACGCATGGACATTTCGACCATATCGGCGCTTTGGAAGGTCTTCTCGAAACATGGCCGGTTCCAGTTTACGCCCATGAGAAAGAAATGCCTTATTTAACGGGAAAAGCCGATTATCCGCCTGCCAAACCGCAAGTAAAAAGCGGGCTGGTTGCAAAGATGTCTCCGTTGTTTCCGAGGCACTCAATCAACATTTCATCCCATGTAAAGCAGCTTAATAAAGATGGTTCGCTTCCGTTTCTTAAAGGGTGGAAATGGATTGAGACGCCGGGCCATACACCGGGTCATGTTTCGCTTTTCAGGCAGTCGGACAGAACCTTGATCGCAGGTGACGCCGTTACAACTGTAGAGCAGGAGTCTCTGTTTGAAGTGGCGATTCAAAAGCAGGAGCTGAACGGCCCCCCGGCTTATTTCACAATGGACTGGACAAAAGCGGCGGACTCGGTTCGGAAGCTGGCGGAATTAAAACCGGCTGCATTATTGACGGGACACGGTGTACCGATGAAAGGAAGCGATTTTTCGGAAGAGCTCCTTGATCTATCAGACCGCTTGCCCGCCTCTGATTCGTAAAACGCCATATGCTGCCCTTAAAACATTCAGCCAGGCTGAATGTTTTTTTTATAGGGAAAAACTAACCATTTACATGTGATGATGGCCATCCATCGTTCTATATTCCGGATATTGTTGTATACCAAAGGAATCATTTTCTGAAATTTTAGACAAAATATGCTGATATTTCATTTATAATGCAGGTATGCCTGAAAGGAGCTGAGAAAAGATGAACATTCAAAAAAGGGTCCAAGCTTTGCTGGCAGCTGCGGCAATGTTTGCAGGACTGATGGTGTCTGATGCGGTTCACGCTGCGGAAACCCCTTACTATGGAAAGAACTATACTCAGCCAGAGCAAGTGTCATCATTATATCCGGAGCCTGAAGAAAGATTCTCAACCCCTGCTTTTGTAAAAGAAGGGGAAGCCTTTACGACACAAGAAGAAATGATGAAGTTTATAACCAGTCTGACAAAGAAAAGCCCGAATGTCAAAATCGGGAATATCGGTTTTTCAATTGAAAAAAGAAATATTCCCGTGCTTTATTTCACAAAGGATAAGCAAATACGTTCCATATCAAAAAAACCGACCGTCTGGCTGCAGGGACAGATACACGGAAATGAGCCGGCAGCGGGAGAATCGGCCCTGGCGATGGCTGAAAAACTGGCCGGACCGTACGGCGACAAAGTGTTGGACAAGATCAATGTCATCGTCGTTCCGCGGGTCAATCCTGACGGCTCGTATCAGTTTAACAGACGGCTGGCGAGCGGAATCGACGGAAACAGGGATCATGTCAAGCTCGAATCTCCGGAAGTCCGCGCCATTCACCAGGAATTCAATAAATATTCGCCTGAAGTCGTTATTGATGCCCATGAATACGGTGTCGGCCAAAACGAATTTCAAAGCGTAGGCGAAAAAGGGTCATTAAAATACCATGATATTTTAATTTTATCAGGAAAAAACTTAAACATTCCCGAATCGATCAGGTACGCGTCTGACAGCCTTTATGTGAACGGCGTCAGAGCTAAACTTGATGAAAAAGGTTTCTCTAATGATGCATATTATACGACAGGAAAAAGCAAGGACGGAAAAATCGAAATCTATGAAGGCGGTACTGAAGCGAGAATCGGGCGTAATGCATTCGCCCTCCAGCCTGCTCTTTCCTTCCTAGTGGAAAGCAGGGGGATAGACATCGGACGCGAAAATTTTGCAAGAAGAGTCGCGGCTCAGGTTGCTACACATGAGACGATCATCGACACGACAGTGAAGCATGCGGCCGAGATCAAGCGCCTTGTCTCCAAAGAAAAATTAAAGCTGATACAAAACAGCGCAAAAGTGAGCGATAAAGACCAAGTGGTCATCAACAGTGAATTTGCAGGCCCGTTTAAAGACACGCTGAAAGTCGCTGATATTGCCTCTGGACAAGCAGTTGACGTTCCTGTCCAATATTACAGCGCCTCAGAGGCCGTTCCTGTGCTGTCGAGAACACGGCCGACCGCTTACCTTGTTCTTCCGGGCCATCAAGATATCGAACAGAAGCTGAAGGATCAGGGATTAAAAAGCGTGACACTGCCTTTCAAACAAAAGCTCACCGCTGAAGCGTATGAGGTTTTATCGAAAGAAACATCAGGAGAATCCGAGGGCCGGCCTGTGATCAAGGTGGAAACGAAGCTTAAAAAACAGAAAAAAGAGTTTCCAAAAGGAACAAAAGTCTATTTTACAGCTCAACCGCAAAGCAATCTGCTGTCGATTGCGCTTGAGCCGGAATCGGTTGACAGTTATGTGAGCACGGGTTACATCCCTTCTCAAACAGGCAAAGAGCTGCCGGTTTACCGCTTCATGCTGAACACCAAAACGCTTAACATGAAGGAATAATCATCAGGCATCCGTCTTTGACGGATGCTCAGCGTGTCGACAAACCCTCGCATTCGTTGTCAGGCCTGCGCGTCGGTGCTCACGAAAATAGGAGAAGGGTCGGCGGCTAACCGCCCAGGCGTCCTGCCTGAACGCCGCCGTCATCACCTCCTGTGAAAGTCCGCTCCGATGCTCGTCCTTCCTAGACTGCAAGGGTTTTTAATCACGCTGAAAGGATGACAAAATCCTAAAACTGAAAACCGTTTTAGGATTTTGTCAACAATCTAGGCATCCGTCTTTGACGGATGCTTTTTAGCGGTTTTTTGTCTTTTCATACATAATGGTTTTAAACTGAGATCGAAACCTATACAATAAATATCAGTCTGAAATCTGGAAGGAGAGAATCCGGTTGGAATCATATGAAGAATTATGGAGGGAAGCCAAGACCTTCATCGAGCTCTGCTACGGGGAACTGTCGAAGTCCGAAGAAGAAACAAGGATGCGCTTACATAAAATAGACGAAGAAATCAGAGAAACCGGAAGCTATACACATACATTAGAAGAAATCGAACATGGCGCCAGAATGGCGTGGAGAAACAGCAGCCGCTGCATCGGCCGGCTGTTTTGGCACTCTCTTACTGTCATCGATCAAAGAGGCGTTCAAACCGAGGCAGAGGTGCGGGATGCGCTTTTTCACCATATAGAGCTTGCGACAAACGGAGGGAAAATCAGACCGTTCATTACGATTTTTCCCCCGGAACAAAGCGGGCAAAAAAAAGTGTCCATTTGGAACCATCAGCTGATCAGGTATGCGGGGTATGAAACGGAGCAAGGTGTCATCGGCGATCCGGCGTCATTGGAACTGACAAAAGCGTGTGAAGCGCTCGGCTGGAAAGGCGAAGGTACGCCTTTTGACGTTTTGCCGCTTGTTTTTCAAATAGATGGCCGTTCCCCTGTGTGGTATGATTTGCCTCGTGAAATCGTCAAAGAGGTTCGGATTGAACATCCGGAGATTGAAGGCTTCAAAAGTTTGGGGCTGAAGTGGTACGCTGTGCCGATTATAGCCGATATGAAGCTGGAAGTCGGAGGGATTCATTATAATGCCGCCCCGTTTAACGGCTGGTATATGGGAACGGAAATCGGAGCGCGCAACCTCGCGGATACAGACCGCTATAATGTGCTCGAAAAAGTGGCAGCCATTATGGGGCTTGATACGGAGCGGAATACTTCGCTGTGGAAAGACAAGGCGCTTGTTGAATTAAATACGGCGGTGCTTCACTCCTATAAAAAAGCCGGCGTCAGCATTGTTGACCACCATACCGCGGCAAGCCAATTCAAGCGGTTCGAGGAGCAGGAAGCTGAAGCGGGAAGGGAGCTTTCAGCAAGCTGGACATGGCTGATTCCGCCGTTATCTCCGGCAGCGACCCATATCTTTCACAGCTATTATGAAAATAAAACGCTTAAACCGAATTACTTTTATCAGGAAAAGCCTTATTTGAACGATTGAGAGGATAAATAGACAATGAGAAAAATCTACTTGCTATGCAGCGTATTCGCTGTATGTTTAACGATGCTTACATATACAGCAGAAGCAAAAGCGGCCAAAATCGTACTCGGCTATACAACAGGGGAAGCGGCATCCTATCAATCGCTGACGGCATACCATCACTATATCAATGCCGCAGCTCTCGACACGTACGCGTTTAATAAAAAAGGAGATATCATCGGAGACACTCCGAAAAAGCAATTATCGTTTGCAAAGAAGAAACGCCTCAAGACGTGGGCGGTCATTTCAAATTACAATGAATCTATTCACGATTTTGACGGGAATCTGGCATCAACGGTCATGTCCGGCAAAACGGCGCGGCAGCACTTTACAGAACAGCTTATTACGCTTGCGAAGAAGCAGTCGCTTACCGGAATCAATATTGATTTTGAAGCTGTGAAGCCGAACGAGAGGGCTAAATACTCAAGCTTCATCCGTCATGTCGCAGCAGCTTTGAAAAAACACAAGATCAAAACGATGGTTTCGGTACCGGCGAAGAGCGCAGATGACCGAAAAGATGGATGGAGCTGGCCGTATGATTATGCTGAAATCGGAAAGTCAGCTGACTATGTACAAGTCATGACCTACGATGAACACGGGATCTGGAGCGAGCCGGGCTCTGTTGCCGGAATGAACTGGATCAAAAGCTCATTAGCATATGCGGTGAAAACGATCAAAGCCGAAAAAGTCATTATGGGCATTCCCTCATACGGGAATGATTGGGATTTAACATCCCGAAAGAACAGCAAATTGAAGCAGTGGAACGACATAAAGGCGCTTAAGAAAAAAGTGAAAGCTAAGCCTGTATATGATAAAAGATCGGGGTCGATGAGATTTTCTTATACAGATCAACACAAGCACCGCCATGTCGTTTGGTATGAAGATGAAAAAACGATTGCGGCGAAAAGCCGCCTTGCCATGCGATATAAAATCGCAGGAGTTTCCGTCTACTCGATGGGACATGAATCGGCCTCTTTTTGGCAGGCGGTTCGGAAGGGAATAAAATAAAGGCTCCAATTCGGAGCCTTCTTTTTCATTTGTTCTCATGTCAGCTTTTCATATTGATTTCTTTCCGGTACAGGACATAAGAATAAATATAGGGCGCGAAAACCGTTGCCAAAATAACCGGAAGCATGATTTCTGGGCTGATAGATAACAATCCGTCCGCAATGATCAGCAGTCCTGCTAAAGTAAATACTTTCGCCGCAAATCTGTGGGTTTTTTTCCAGATTGAATCGCTGCTCAATGTCCAAGGGTTTTTGATCCCGAAAAAAAAGTTTGAGCGGACTCTCGGGAGGTAATTGCCTATGACAATGAGTAGAGCGCCTACTAGAACCGGTACAATGCTGCCCGCGGGCAGATCATACCCGAGCCCTGTCATGATGACAAGCACGTTGATCAGGGAAAACAGAATCAGCATGGCATTGATGAGAAGGTAATAAGTCTTTGAAAAAAGCTGATAGTTTTTTCTGCGCGGATCGATTTTTGGCGTTAAGAACATTAGGATATACATAAAAACGAGCAGCCCAATCATGGCAAGCATCGCTTCCATTTTTGAAGCATACCTGTCGACTTCTCCCGAAAATGACCAATGGATTGGAACTTGAGTTGAAATATGCGGATAAGCGATTGCCCACATGATTAGATTGACGGCAATTAATGCGAGTGAAAAGATGTGTTTTCTCATTTGGCATCCCCTTTATCTTTGCCGGCTTGTTCAGTAAAACTGAAGGCCCAGCCGATGATTTCTTGAAACATTGTGGTGTTCAGCGAGTAAATGATGTATTGGCCTTTTTTTTCATCTTGAATTAATTCAGCCTGTTTTAAAATTTTTAAATGCTGAGATATACTTGGTTTAGACATTTGAAATTGGTCAGATATTTCACCGGCAGTCATATCCCGATCCTTCAGCAGATTTAAAATTTTTCTTCTCGTCGGGTCGGCTAGAGCTTTAAAGGTTTGATTCATATTCAGCATCCTTGGAATTAAGTAATTAGCTATTTAACTAAATACTAAAATAAAAGAGGAATTTAGTCAAGATCCGTTTGAAAAATCCGCCGTAGATGGCGGATTTTTCAATAGCTGATATTAAAGTTGTGGAATCCGTCAATTTCTTTTGTTTCTTCGACATTCACGTCCGTTACTTTTGAGAAGGGACTTCCTTTTTGAATCGCTTTTAAAAATTTCTTCAGGCTTTCCTCGGGTCCTTCGGCGCGGATTTCAACTGTGCCGTTGTCGCGGTTCCGGACTCAGCCGGTCAATTTGTGCTTATCTGCTTCCATTTGAACAAAATAGCGAAATCCCACGCCCTGAACGCGTCCGTCTACAATGATTCTGTATTGAAGCATCGAGAACACTCCTTTTCTTTTATGCTACCATATTTCTCATTTTGAGATCATGGGATAGACATGCTTCGGATAAATCGTTAAAATATGAAAATAAAGGAAGGACGTGAGATTTTGGAGCATCAGGAGTATGAAATTTTATCTATTCATGTAGGCCGTCCGTGTACATTCGAATTCGACGGAAAACAGGTGGAAACGGCAATCGTGAAGGAGCCTGTCGGCGGACCCGTATATTTGAGCCGTACGAATTTTGAAGGGGACGGGCAGGCGGATCTGATTCACCACGGAGGAGAGGATAAAGCGGTTTGCGTCTATCCGGCGGATCACTACATGTATTGGGAAAGCGTCTTGAAGCGGAAGCTGCCGGAGGCAGCATTTGGAGAAAACGTGACGGTTAAAGGGCTCACCGAAAAAGATGTGTGCATCGGTGATATCTTCAAGTTGGGGGAGGCTCTTGTTCAAGTCAGCCAGCCGCGCCAGCCTTGTTTCAAGCTTGCCAAACGGCTGAATCAAAAAGATATGGTGTTAAAGGTGAGGGACACCGGGTTCAGCGGATTTTATTTCAGGGTTCTCGAAGAAGGAATCGTTGCGCCCGATTCCGGGCTGCAGCTCGTTTCAAGAGATGCTCATGAAGCCACAGTTTCGCACGCCAATCATTTGATGTACCATGACAGGGGCAATCATCCCGCCATTCGGAAGATCCTTGAGGTTGAAGCGCTGTCGGAAAGCTGGAGAAACTCATTTTTAAAGGAGCTGAGCACATAAAAACAAGCCGTGTCCGAAAAGGAGCACGGCTTTAACATGTTTATTTTTTGACGCTTTCAAGCAGGTTGGCCAAAAAGTGTTTTTTATAGCTTTGAAGCTTTCTTCCTTCATACTTTGTCATTCCCAGCTTTTTCAGTTCTTCTACATACCAGCCTTTGCTTCCGTAATGCATGGCAGAAAACTCCCTTCTATAATTCGATGCAATTGGCATTCTAACATCTATAGAAAAACGCTGAAAAGGGATAGGCGGCAATTTTTAAAAACTGAGTCTTTCGTCGTGGTTTGGAAGTTTGAGGCAGACTTCAGCCGTGTGTCAAACTGGTGACGATCATCACAATGATCGAGATGCTGAGGACGACTCCGATATATTTTAAGAAGCCGTTCTTTTTTTTATGAGCATATACGATTAACAGGATGCTCTCGATGAAAAAGATCAGCCCGATGATGGCAAACAGCATGCGGTAAAGCTCCTTTCGGCACAGTTTGTCTTTTATTTTAGCATAAAAGCCCGGACTTCTATGAGCCGGGCTTTTTTACGTAATCAGTCAAGCTGTGTTAAAATGATCGGTTCGTTTTTCGTAATGACGATCGTATGCTCGATTTGCGCCACAAAGCTGCCGTCAGGCGTTTTGAATGTCCATCCGTCTCCGGCTTCGATGGTATGCTCGGCTCTTGTGGAAACAAACGGTTCAAGGGCAATGACCGTTCCATTTTTAAAGAGCGCATTATCAAACGGGTCATAGTAATTTAAGATATGGTTGGGTGCTTCATGGAGGTTCTTTCCAATCCCGTGGCCCGTCAGGTTTTTAATGACGGTGAACCCGTTTGCTTTTGCTTCATTGTATACGGCTCTGCCGATTTGGTTTTGTTTCTTGCCGGCGCGCGCCTGCAAAAGCCCTTTTTGAAAAGCGCTTTCTGCACTTTGGCAAAGCTTGTGCAGCGTTTCATCGCCTTTCCCGAGGACAAAAGAAATGCCCGTATCAGAATAGTACCCGCCAATTTCAGCGGAGATGTCGATGTTGATCAAATCCCCTTCTTTTAAAATTCTGGATTCGCTTGGGATGCCGTGGGCGACTTCGTCGTTCACACTGATGCACGTCGTTCCCGGGAAATCGTACTCTTTTTCCGGAGCTGATGCGGCGCCATGAGCTTCAAGCACTTCTTTACCGATGAGGTCCAGCTCTTTTGTGCTCATGCCGGGTGCTGCTTTTGCCTTCATTTCCTCCCTGGCTAAAGCGACGATTCTGCCGATTTTCTTGAGCCCTTCCAGCTCTTGGTCATTCGTTACAATCACAATTCATTCCCGCTTTCTTTTTTTATATTCCATTTCAAGCTTACCATATTTGTTTGCGAAAAAGGAACAGAGCGGCTTCAAGACAAAAAAAGCACCCGCTTATTTAGAAGCGGGTGCTGTCTGTTTATTGTCCGGAATCTGATTTCGTTGTTTGCGCCGCATCAGATTCTGATGTTTTCGGATTGTGGTTGGTGTAGTCGTAGTCGCTCGGGTTGATCGCTTTAAAGCCTTTCGGTTTATAGAAGCGCAGCAAATCTCCGTCGACGATTTTATCCGACATTTCGAGTTCTTTTTTCACGGACTCATCGATGTTCGGATCGATGTCTTTTTCGTTCAGAAGCTCTCCTGTTTTCGTGTCGTAGTAGTTTCCGTTCGTTTTCGTATATTCCGGAGAAACGAAATCGCCGTTGCGGAACGGAATAACTTCACGGTGTTCCGGTGACAGAAGGTCTGAACCGCTCATCAGGTAATCTTTCGTATTCACGCCCATCAAATGAAGCAGGGTAGGGGCTACATCGACTTCGCCGCCGTATTTATTGGATTTGATTCCCTTGACCCCAGGCGCGTGGATGAACAGCGGAACCCTTTGCAATTGGGCATTTTCATATGGTGTGATGTCTTTGCCCAATACTTTGGCCATCGCTTTGTTGTGATTTTCCGAAATACCGTAGTGGTCTCCGTACATGACGACAATCGTATTATCATACAGTCCGGATTTTTTCAGATCGTTGAAAAATTGTTCAATGGCCTGATCCATGTAGTTGGCCGACTGGAAATAATGGTCAACGACGCTGTCGCCGGTATCGCCGGCAGGGAAGTCTGTATCGCCTTCATCCATTTCGAACGGAAAATGGTTCGAAAGGGTGATAAACTTCGTATAGAACGGCTGTTTCAGGCTCTTCAACAGCGGCATTGATTCTTCAAAGAACGGTTTATCTTTCAACCCGTAGTTTTTCGTTTTATCTTCGCTCATATCGTAATACGTAGCGTCAAAGAATTTGTCATAACCGATGGCTTTATACATTTCATTGCGGTTCCAGAACGTTTTGTAGTTGCCGTGGAAGGCCGCTGATGTATAGCCTTGAGACTTCAAAATGGCCGGAGCCGACTGCAGCGTGTTTTGCGCTTTATTAATGAACACAGACCCTTGTGATAAAGGATACAGCGAGTTGTCCATCATAAATTCCGCGTCGGATGTTTTACCTTGTCCTGTTTGGTGGAAAAAGTTATCAAAATAAAACGTTTCATTGTCGTGCGCCAGTGAATTTAAGAACGGCGTGACTTCCTTGCCGTCGATCTTATAGTCGATCGCGAACGTCTGAAGTGATTCCAGTGAAATGTAAACCACGTTCATGCCTTTCGCTTTTCCGAAGTATTCGGCATTCGGCTTATCATGATTGGCTTTAATATAGTTCTCTACTTCCGTCACGTCGCTGGAGCTTGCCAGTGCGCGCTGGCTGTTTGACTTGATATTCTGCACCGCATCATAGATTGTGAAGTTGTAGGTTCCCAAATATTTCACAAGGTAGTTGCGGTCAAAAGAACGGGTCAGAAGCTCTGGACGATCAATCTCGGCAACGGCCAGGTTGACGAGGAAGACAAGGATGCTTGTTCCCATCACAATTTTAAACGGGCGCTTCGTTGTTGTTTCAGAAGGTCTGTTATAGAAAACAGCCAGCCCGATTAAAATAAAGGTGTCGATGAAATACAGAACATCAAGCGGGTGCATGAGCGAGAAGATGCTGTCCCCGAGCTGCCCCCCGTTTGTTTTTGCCTGCATGATCGTAGGCAGCGTGATAAAGTCGCTGAAAAATCTGTAGTATACGACGTTTGCATATAGCAAAAAAGACATTAAAAAATGAATCACTATAATCGCTGTCTGCTGTATTTTTTTCTTGAACAAGAGTCCCAATCCAAGAAAGAACAAGCTTGAGCTAATCGGATTCACAAAAAGCAAAATCTGTTGTACTGTGTTGGTTATTCCTAAATTAAATTCAATTACATACGCAGCATAAGTTTTCAGCCATAGCAATATGGCGGCTATCAGGAAGAAGGCAAGACCTCTTTCCTTAATAAATCTTTTCAATTGTTACACTCCTTTTTTCCGGATCAGTAAAAAACCATCGGAACGAAAGAAAAAAACGAATGTATAAAATATACCATGAAATACCGATTTAGAAAAGCGGAAACCAACTTTGTGAAAAGAAGCGCAAAACCCCCGGTAAATCAGGGTTTTACAGTTTTCTAAAAAATATTTGGGAATATTTTACGCTTGTCTTGCATTGGCGGGAACGCATCTTTATGGCAGACTGTTGTTAGTATATGAACGAAAGGGGAGGATATAGACCATGGATTTTTCGAGCATCGTTTCTGAAGACAAGATTAAGCGGGCCATTATGGACGGCGAATTCGAAGGGCTTCCGGGAATGGGGAAACCTTTGAAAAAAGATGATGCCGCCCATGTTCCAGAGCATCTCCGCATGGCTTACCGGGTGATGAAAAACGCCGGAATGACGGAGGATGAAGGGGCTTTGAAGAAAGAGCTGATGACAATTGACGACTTAATCGCAAAGTGCGCGGACGAAGACGAGCGCGATCGTTTAATTGAGAGAAAAACAGAAACGCGGCTCAGGCTCGACAGGCTCGCCGACAAAAAAGGCATGTTTTCCAAACCTGCCTCAGCGTTTTATAAAGAAAAAGTGTACCGAAGGCTCAGTGGGAAATAAAAAGCGCTGAAGCAGGTTTATTTCTGTCCTGTAGTGGTATTGACCCATAAACGAATAAAAGGGTGATAGGATGGAACGATTGTTGAAATGGGTTGAATACATATCAGATTGGCTCTGGGGGCCTCCGCTCATCATACTGCTGACAGGGACAGGAGTCTATTTAACGATCCTGCTGAAATTTTTTCAATTTCGCTATCCTCTCTATATCTTTAAGCAGACGATCGGAAGCGTCGGCAAAAAGCCGAAAGGAGAAGGGACGGTTACACCGCTGCAGGCTTTGACATCGGCTCTCAGCTCAACAGTCGGCGCCGCCAATATCGTCGGTGTGCCTGCGGCGATCATGTTCGGCGGTCCGGGAGCCGTGTTTTGGATGTGGCTGGTCGCGCTGTTTGCCATGGCGATCAAGTTTTCGGAAAGCGTCCTCGCCGTCCACTACAGAGAAAAAAACGAAGAAGGCGAATATGTTGGGGGGCCGATGTATTACATTACAAAAGGGCTCTCTATGAAATGGCTCGGCGTCTTTTTTTCGGTGGCACTGATGATCGAGCTTGTTCCGAGCATCATGGTGCAGGGAAATTCGGTTTCCGCATCATTAGTTGAGACGTTCTCGTTCAATCGTTTATACACCGGAATCGGGATTGCTATTTTGATCGGTTTAGTGGTGCTCGGAGGGATTAAACGGATTGGAAAAGTGACAGAGCTTGCGGTTCCGCTTATGGCAGGGGCGTACATCGGGGCCGGTTTCCTGATTGTCGTCATGAACCTTTCTTCTGTACCCGCATTTTTCTCTCTCATCTTTTCGAATGCGTTTACATCTTCTTCGGCATTCGGCGGCTTTGCAGGTGCGGCAGTTGCCGAAACCGTTCGCTGGGGGTTTGCCCGGGGCCTTTATTCCAACGAAGCCGGGATGGGGACGGCCCCGATCGCCCACGCGGCGGCGATGACCGACCACCCTGTGAGACAGGGATTCTGGGCGGTGATCGGCATCGTGGTCGATACGCTGCTGATATGCACGACCACAGCCTTCGTCGTGCTCGCATCAGGCGTCTGGACCGGTGAAAATGCGGCGAGCAATCCAGGGGCACTGGCGGCAGCCGCATTCCGCAGCTATTTCGGCTCTGTGGGCGGATACTTCGTCTCCGTCGCGCTCGTTTTCTTTGTTTTATCAACGATCACAGTGGTCATTTTTTACGGGGTAAAACAAGCTGAATTTCTGTTCGGACGGCTCGCGGGGCATATGATTAAATTCGTCTATCTGGCCGCCGTCATCATCGGGGCTGCCGGAGGAGCAAAGGCGATATGGGGATTCCTTGATCTTGCGCTCGTTTTCATTCTTCTTCCGAATATTTTGGCGGTGCTGCTTTTGAGCAGAAAAGTAAGGTCTTTATATGATGAGTTTTTTACATCAGAAAAGTATTATTTGAAAGACATCGGTCAGCAGGACGACGCTTATGAACGTGATGAAAAAGTGAACAATTTATGATCACAGCCGGTTGTTCCCGGCGCATAAATCGGAGGAAGCCTTGCTGTCCTTCGTTTTATGAAGGGAACGGCCGGGCTTTTTTTATTTTTGAAAGCGCTATAAAAATATGTTGACTACTTGTATATACAGGAATACAATATAGGTATAACATGTATATACAGGTTATAAGAGGAGAAGGAGGGATTGGAATGACTGATTTAAATCAATCAGCGCGAAGGATTGTCGATGCTGTCGGCGGTGCGGACAACATTGCAGCGGTAACCCATTGTGTGACGCGGCTGCGATTTGCATTGCTCGATGAAAGCAAAGTCAATCAAGAGGTGCTGGAGCAAATAGATGTTGTCAAAGGATCTTTTTCAACTAACGGCCAATTTCAAGTGGTGATCGGCCAAGGAACGGTCAACAATGTATACGCGGAGCTGGTGAAGGCCACAGGAATCGGCGAATCGTCAAAAGATGACGTCAAGAAAGCCTCAGAGAAAAATATGAATCCTTTACAGCGTGCTGTGAAAACGCTTGCAGATATTTTTATTCCAATATTGCCGGCGATTGTCACCGCCGGACTGCTGATGGGAATCAACAATATCCTGACGGCTCAAGACATTTTCTTCAGCGGAAAATCGATCGTTGAAGTCTATCCGCAATGGGCGGATCTCGCCAATATGATTAACTTGATTGCGGGAACGGCTTTCGCATTTCTCCCGGCATTAATCGGCTGGTCGGCCGTCAAGCGGTTTGGCGGAAATCCGCTGCTCGGCATCGTGCTGGGCGTCATGCTTGTGCATCCTGATTTGTTAAACGCTTGGGGATACGGGGCTGCCGAGCAAAGCGGAGAGATTCCTGTCTGGAATTTATTCGGCCTGGAAGTGCAGAAGGTCGGCTATCAGGGGCAGGTGCTTCCCATTTTGCTTGCATCTTATTTGCTGGCAAAAATTGAGCGCTTTTTGACAAAGCGGACGCCTGAGAGCATTCAGCTCCTTGTCGTGGCACCGATTACGCTGCTCGTCACAGGTTTTGCTTCATTTATTGTCATTGGACCGATTACGTTTGCCATCGGAAATGTCTTAACATCAGGCCTTATTGCTGTCTTTGAACAATTCGCCGTACTGGGCGGACTGTTATATGGCGGACTTTACGCCGCTCTCGTCATTACCGGAATGCATCATACATTCCTTGCCGTTGACCTTCAGCTGATCGGCTCAAAGCTCGGCGGAACATTTTTATGGCCGATGCTGGCGCTGTCCAATATCGCACAAGGTTCAGCCGCGCTTGCGATGATGTTTATTGTCAAAGATGAGAAGCAGAAAGGCCTGTCTCTGACATCCGGCATTTCAGCTTATCTCGGAATTACCGAACCGGCGCTGTTCGGGGTGAATCTCAGATACAGATTTCCGTTTGTGATCGCGATGATCAGCTCGGGGATTGCCGGAATGTTCATTTCTTCGCAAGGTGTTTTGGCAAGCTCAGTCGGCGTCGGCGGTGTACCCGGCATTTTCTCTATCATGAGCCAATACTGGGGAGCGTTTGCAATCGGGATGGCGATCGTGCTGATCGCGCCGTTCGCCGGAACATATCTCTATGCAAAATTAAAAATGAAATAAGAGAGGGAGAGGGGCGCGCATATTTGTCAGCCCTTTTCCCATTTCATAAAGAAGAAAACGGTGGTGTTGAAAAGTGGAAACGAAAGAAAATCCATGGTGGAAAAAAGCAGTTGTCTATCAGATTTATCCGAAAAGCTTTAAAGATACAACAGGGAACGGTGTCGGCGACATTCGCGGCATCATCGAAAAGCTTGACTACATCAAGGAGCTCGCCTGTGATGTCATTTGGCTGACGCCGATTTATCAATCGCCGCAAAACGACAACGGCTATGACATCAGCGACTATTACAACATTCATGAAGAATATGGAACAATGGCCGATTTTGAAGAGCTTCTAGAAGAGGCCCACAAGCGCGGCATAAAGGTGATCATGGATCTTGTTGTCAACCATACATCAACAGAGCACAAATGGTTTAAAGAAGCAGCGTCCGGAAAAGAAAATCCGTACCGCGACTTTTATATTTGGAAGGACATGAAGCCGGACGGTACTCCGCCGACAAACTGGGATTCGAAGTTCGGCGGCTCGGCGTGGGAGTTTCATGAAGAGACCGGACAGTATTATCTCCATCTCTATGATGTCACACAGGCGGATTTGAATTGGGAGAACGATGAAGTCAGAAAAAAAGTGTACGAGATGATGCATTTCTGGTTTGAAAAAGGAATCGACGGCTTCAGACTTGATGTCATCAATGTGATTTCAAAAGACCAGCGTTTCCCTGATGATGATCATGGGGACGGGCGCAGATTTTATACGGACGGGCCGAGGGTTCATGAGTTTTTGAATGAAATGAACAGGGAGGTCTTTTCAAAATACGACAGCATGACGGTCGGGGAAATGTCATCGACCACAATCGCAGATTGCATCAGGTATACAAACCCTGAAAGCCGGGAGCTCGATATGGTGTTTAACTTTCACCATTTAAAGGCCGACTATCCAAACGGGGAAAAATGGGCGCTTGCGGATTTTGATTTTCTAAAGCTGAAGAAGATTCTTTCTGAATGGCAGACTGAAATGCATAAAGGAGGCGGGTGGAACGCATTGTTCTGGTGCAACCACGACCAGCCGCGGATCGTCTCACGCTACGGAGACGACGGAAAATACCGCAAAAAGTCTGCGAAAATGCTGGCAACCGCGATTCATATGCTTCAGGGGACGCCATACATTTACCAGGGAGAAGAGCTCGGAATGACCAACCCGAAATTCGATGACATTTCTCTTTATCGGGATGTCGAATCTCTCAATATGTACCGTCTGCTGAAAGAAGCAGGAAAGCCGGAAGCCGAAATCATTGAAATCCTGAAATCAAAGTCCCGCGATAATTCGCGTACGCCGGTGCAGTGGAACGGGGAAGAAAATGCCGGGTTTACGACGGGGACACCGTGGATTCCGGTGCCTGACAACTACAAAGAAATCAACGCAGAAAAAGCGCTCAGCGATCCTGCCTCGATTTTCTACCATTATAAAAAGCTGAATGAGCTCCGCAAGGAATTCGATATCATCACAACCGGCGATTATCAGCTCATACTGGAAGACGATCAAGCGCTTTACGCG
Source organism: Bacillus sp. GM2 (assembly GCF_056155945.1). Lineage (NCBI taxonomy): Bacteria > Bacillati > Bacillota > Bacilli > Caryophanales > Bacillaceae > Bacillus > Bacillus sp. GM2. The sequence continues at coordinate 118,607 of NZ_JBRKSZ010000008.1, read as the reverse complement.
TATTTGAGAAACGGAGCGGATGAAAAACTGCTGGTGATCAATAATTTTTACGGGAAAGAGACCGAGTTCCAGCTCCCTGATGATATTGATATTGAAGGCTATGATGCCAAGGTTCTCATTTCCAATGACACCGATATTCCCGAGTCATTTACACGCTTTAAAGTGAAACCGTATCAATCGATTGTTTATCATCTCGCCAAACCATGCTAAACTAAGCGTGGTGGTAAAAAAATGAAGATCAACAAGTATATGATGATTTACAAACAAATTGCAGAACAAATCGATCAAAGCATACTGAATGCCGGAGATATCCTGCCGTCTGAAAACGATCTTGCCGAACAGCACGACACCTCGAGGGAAACCGTTCGGAAAGCGCTGAATGTGCTTGCCCAGAACGGATATATTCAAAAGATCAAAGGAAAGGGGTCAGTCGTGCTGCACAGGGAGAAAATGCAGTTCCCGGTTTCCGGTTTGGTCAGCTTTAAGGAACTTTCAGAAACGCTTGGCAAAGAGACAAGCACGACGGTCCACGAGTTCGGCTTGACGCATCCGGATGCATATATTCAAAAGCAGCTTCGCACTTCCGGAGATGAAGAGGTATGGCGTGTCGTCAGATCGCGGAATATTAACGGAGAGCGCATCATCCTGGATAAAGACTATTTTATCCGCAAGCATGTGCCGCTCTTGACGAAAGAAATATGCGAGGACTCGATCTACCAATACCTTGAAGATGAATGCGGGCTCGTCATCAGCTATGCCCATAAGGAAATTGTTGTCGAGTCATGTACGGCTGAGGATCAAGAATATTTGGATTTGAACGGATACGAACACATTGTGGTTGTGAAGAATTTTGTTTTCCTTGATGATACAACCTTGTTTCAATATACGGAAAGCAGACACCGCCTGGATAAGTTCCGGTTTGTCGATTTTGCAAGAAGAGAAAAGTAGCACGGTGCGCCTGACGGCGGCCGTGTTTTTTTATGAAGCCGTTTCTCATCACGTCGGCATTGAATATGCTACAGCAGGTGTAAATGAGAAATGGAGGATGTAAGCAATGATTCATGAAACCGTAAAGATCGGAAAGAACGTGGTATTGGGAGAGCACGCTGTCATTGAAGAAAACGTGGTCATCGGGGACAACGTAACAATCGGTCATCATGCCATTATTAAAAAGGATACTCAGATCGGCAGCGGGGTGAAAATTGGCGATTTGGCCGTCCTTGGCAAAGCGGCTTCTTCAAATAAAAAAATGGCCCGCCAGCCGAAGCAGGCGGGAGCGCCTTTGCGGATAGAAGATGATGCCGTAGTCGGTGCGAGTGCTGTTATATACCGGGACGTGCTGTTGGAAAAAGGCGTTTTCGTGGGAGACATGGCGAGCATTCGCGAAAATGTTGCGATCGGAAGAGAAAGCATTATAGGACGCAATGCGATGGTTGAAAACAATACTAAAATTGGAAAGAGAGTAACGATTCAAACGGGCTGTTATATTACCGCTGATATGACGATCGAAGATGAAGTGTTTATCGGTCCTTGCTGTTCCACATCAAATGATAAATATATGGGAATGGGAAACTACCCGTATCAAGGTCCAACTATTAAAAGAGGAGCGAAAATCGGGAACAACGCAACATTGCTGCCGGCGGTCGTCATCGGGGAGCATGCGGTCATCGGAGCAGGCGCCGTCATCACAAAAGATGTTCCCGCAGGCAAAACGGCTGTGGGCAATCCAGGCCGGTTGCTGAAATGACGTTTTTTCAATCTTAGCCGTGTTAAATAATGTGACTGATGGCGGAACAGCCACTTCATATATTGCTCAATTTGTTCCGGCAAGAGGGGGTGAAGGGAAAGAGTTTATAGAAACGGAACTTTATTTCAAATCAGAATATTCAATAGAAGTCTCGCAGCGGATGGTACACAAAGATTTCCATTGGCTAGTAAAATTGTTGATACAGCTCCGCAGCAGCATTCAATAGAGATTTAAATCTATTCGGTTCCCTTTAAGGGAAGGGGAAAGCTAAATGGAGCTTTCCCCTTTTGAAGTTTCATATTAAGTAAAAGGACGTTGTTGTTAAAATTAATATATTTTGCTTCTCTCGGATTTAGCTGCTATAAATGTGTTTTAATCATATGGAAAATAACGTGACCGAGCTTAGCAAGGAGACATAGTATATGTTAGCTTCATTCTCGAAAAGGGAATTGAAGCTAATCTAATGAAAGGGAGGTAAAATCCTAGATGTCGATCCAAAATTTGGTTGTAAACGGCAGTTTTGAAAACGGGGCACTTCCACCCTGGGTAGGCCAAAATGCAACCGTCACAACTCAATTTTCGCATTCAGGTTTTTGGTCGGCAAGATTACTGGGCGGGGCTGTTACTTCTTTTATTGCACAATTTGTTCCAGTAGATGCAGGAGAAGGTTTGGAATTTTTAGTTTCTCTAGCTAAAGAAGGTTTTCCTGCTCCATCGCCTCAGGTGCAAATTCAAGTGTCTTATTTTGATAGTTCATTTAATTTTCTAGGCCAAGGTCTCTTTTTAAATATCCCGTTCAACAGACTACCAATTGTTGAAAATAATACATGGCTTGAAGTCTATCAAACGACGACCCCAGCTCCAGCTGGATCTACTATGGCTTTCATTTTGATTAATACTTTGCCGCAGGCAGGTACAGCGAATGTCATTGTAGATGATGTAGCACTATTAGATGTAGAAGGCGGAGGAACAGGTCCAACCGGCCCAACAGGTCCAACAGGTCCAACAGGTCCAACCGGCCCAACAGGTCCAACCGGCCCAACAGGTCCAACCGGCCCGACAGGTCCAACAGGCGCAACCGGCCCAACTGGAGCAACCGGCCCAACTGGAGCGACAGGCCCGACGGGAGCGACAGGAGCAACTGGAGCGACAGGAGCAACTGGAGCGACAGGTCCGACGGGAGCAACCGGCCCGACGGGAGCAACCGGCCCAACAGGTCCAACAGGAGCAACCGGCCCGACCGGAGCAACAGGTCCGACGGGAGCAACCGGCCCAACCGGTCCAACAGGCGCAACCGGAGCAACGGGAGCGACAGGAGCAACCGGCCCGACGGGAGCAACCGGCCCAACCGGAGCAACAGGTCCGACGGGAGCAACCGGAGCGACAGGAGCAACAGGTCCGACTGGAGCAACCGGAGCGACAGGAGCAACCGGCCCGACGGGAGCAACCGGTCCAACAGGAGCGACCGGAGCAACTGGAGCGACAGGTCCGACGGGAGCGACAGGTCCAACGGGAGCAACCGGCCCAACCGGAGCGACAGGTCCGACGGGAGCAACCGGCCCGACCGGAGCAACAGGTCCGACGGGAGCGACCGGCCCGACAGGAGCGACAGGAGCAACTGGAGCGACAGGTCCGACGGGAGCAACAGGTCCAACAGGAGCGACAGGAGCAACTGGAGCAACTGGCCCGACCGGAGCAACAGGTCCGACGGGAGCGACAGGTCCAACGGGAGCAACCGGCCCAACCGGAGCGACAGGTCCGACGGGAGCAACCGGCCCGACAGGAGCAACCGGCGCAACAGGAGCAACCGGCCCGACAGGAGCAACAGGTCCGACGGGAGCGACAGGAGCAACAGGTCCGACGGGAGCGACAGGAGCAACCGGCCCGACCGGAGCAACAGGCGCAACTGGCCCAACAGGTCCAACAGGAGCGACAGGAGCAACAGGTCCGACGGGAGCGACCGGCCCGACAGGAGCGACAGGAGCAACAGGAGCGACAGGTCCGACTGGAGCAACGGGAGCAACTGGCCCAACAGGTCCAACAGGAGCGACAGGAGCAACAGGAGCGACAGGTCCGACTGGAGCGACAGGAGCAACAGGAGCAACGGGAGCGACAGGCGCAACGGGAGCAACAGGTCCGACGGGAGCGACAGGCGCAACTGGCCCAACAGGTCCAACAGGAGCGACAGGCGCAACCGGCCCAACAGGTCCGACGGGAGCGACAGGAGCAACAGGAGTAACCGGCGCAACAGGAGCGATAGGAGCAACCGGTGCAACCGGAGTGACAGGTCCAACGGGAGCAACAGGAGCAACAGGAGCGACAGGTCCAACGGGCGCAACGGGAGCAACAGGTCCGACCGGCCCAACAGGAGCAACAGGTCCGACGGGAGCAACAGGAGCAACCGGCGCAACCGGAGCAACCGGCGCAACGGGAGCGACAGGAGCAACCGGCGCAACCGGAGTGACAGGTCCAACGGGAGCAACAGGAGCAACCGGCCCGACAGGAGCGACAGGTCCGACGGGAGCGACAGGAGCAACAGGCGCAACGGGAGCAACAGGCCCAACAGGCGCAACAGGCGCAACCGGACCGACGGGAGCGACAGGCGCAACGGGAGCAACAGGTCCGACCGGCCCAACAGGAGCAACAGGTCCGACGGGAGCAACAGGAGCAACCGGCCCGACCGGCCCAACAGGCGCGACAGGTCCAACGGGAGCGACAGGTCCGACCGGCCCAACAGGCGCTTAATATTTAACGGCTATTAACAAATATTTTCCGTTTGTTTTTCCGGAACTTCGCTGCAATGCTATGCGAATGATTCAGGGGGCAGTAAACCTATGGTTTACTGCCTTTTTTCTATTTTTATTCTTGCTTATTTCTAAGAATAAAAAAACATCCCTGTCACTATTTTGTGAAAGGGATGTTTTTGATTGATTAACCTTTACGTTGGCTAAATGATTGAATGGCTGAGACTACTTGATCCACATTGACTTGGTCATGACAGGGGAGGGTGATCGTATTTTGTTCAAGAAAAATGGAATTGGGTTTAATCTGCCTGTATTTGCGGCGGTAATAGGTAGTGCCGCTTAAGCAATAGGTGCCGAAAGTCGACTCTATATGGCAGTCGCTCAAATATTGAATCAATTCGTCGCGAACGATGTTTTTTGGAACTTTGAAAACGGCGGATTGTATGTTGTGTACAACGTCAGGACCGATTTTTTGACTTTGAAATCCGAGGGGTTCAAGCCGTTCACTATATGCTTTCTGCTGAAGGTTTCTGCGATGAATGATGTCATCTAGTTTTTGGAGCTGTTTAATTCCAAGAGCGGCTTGGATATCAGATAATCTATAGTTATAGCCGAAATCCATAAAATCCATTTGGCCGTCAGCGATGGCGGCGCCATGATTTAATTTGACGGAAAGCCATTCTTTCAACTCTTCCCGGTCGGTTGTAATTGCCCCGCCTTCGCCTGTCGTAAGCAGCTTTCTGGGGTGAAAGCTGAAACAGGTGAGATCGGCAATTTTTCCGGATTTACAGCCGTATTCACTGCTGCCGATCGCACACGCGGCATCATCCACAAGCGGTAAGCCGTACGCTTCACAAATGTGTTTGATGTTGGTGATGCCTGTCGGGTTTCCCAGAGCATCTACAAAAAGAACGGCTTTTGTGCGGGACGTGATTTGACTTTCCAGCTCTTCTGGAAGCATGTTAAATGTTTCAAGATCGACATCGGCAAAAACAGGCTTGGCACCTAAATCTTCTATTACATTGACAGTGGCGGGAAACGAAAAGTCTGAGACGATTACTTCATCTCCGGGTTGCACGTTGAGGCTTTTAAGGCACATCGATAAAGCAGTTGTAGCCGATGTTGTTAAAAAAGCATGCTTTGCATTGATATACTGACTAATATGGTCTGCAAATGTTTTGACGAAAGGGCCTTTTGTCAGAATGCCGGAGGAAAATATTTCTTTTAATTCTGCTTGCACTTCTTCAAACGTAATATACGGCTCGATCAATCTGATCATGAGAGCTCCTCCTCTTTCATCCTTCGGTTTTTAATCACCTTTGCCGGCACGCCTACCGCTATGCTGTACGGAGGAATATGACGATTGACGACGGCATTTGCTCCGATTTTGGAGTGGGCGCCTATCGTAACGCCTGCTAAGATAGACGCACCGATCCCGATGTTGCAGTTTTCTTCAATATGAATAGGAGCGAATGTAAGCGGCGAAAACAAAATGGTACTATCGGGTTTATCAGGATCGGTATGGTAGGCGGCGTGTATCCGGACATTCGGACCAATTCCGGCAAATTCTCCGATTGTAACTCCTCCGGCACCGTGTATGAAACATTGCTGTCCGATCCAGCTGTTTGCGCCGATGATCAGGTCATGCTTATAATAGCCTTTTAAAATCGTGTCATGGCCGATATAAACGTTATCTCCGATATAGATGTTTTCCGGATGAAAAATGCGGACCCCGTCTTCAATAACGACATTTTCGCCGCATCCTCCGAGCTGGGAAAGGGTGAATTCACCTTTTCCTTCGCTTTTCCATTGTTTCAACAAAAGCGCCTCCTTTCTTATTGATCCAAATTTTTTTGAATGCTTTCAGCTGTTCTTCTGATCCCTTCTTCCAGATCCACTTTTGCGTTGAAACCGAGCATTTCTTTTGCTTTATTGACCTGAGGGATGCGAAGTTCAATATCGGCTTCTTTTTTCTCCCCAAAGAAGATTTGCGATTTTGATCCAAGAACTCTGATAATCGTGTTTGCCAATCCGTATACAGTGATCACAGTGCGTTCATTGCCGATGTTGAAAGACTCTCCTATGGCTTCTTTCATCGTCAAACAGCGCAATATTCCGTCGATCATGTCATCTACATAACACCAGGCCCGGATTTGCGTTCCATCGCCGTGAATATAGATCGGCTCATCTAACAGAGCTCTGTGAACCATCGTTTTGATGGCGCCTTCCCCGACTTGTTCCGGTCCATAAACATTAAAAGGGCGGACGGTGACGGTCGGGAGCCCCAGTTCTTTAAAATAGGCATATGCCATATGTTCCTCGGCGAGTTTGCTGACAGCATATGTCCAGCGAGCTTCTCCCACAGCTCCTAAAACAGTATGACTGGTCTCGCGTGCTCTGAAAGCGATTTGGCCGAAAACTTCACTCGTACTGAAACATACGACCCTTTTGCATTCGGTTAAACCGGCAGCCGCTTCAAGCAGATTGGCTGAACCGATCATGTTGACCTGCATCGTTTTAACCGGGTTTTGAATGACCGTGTCAATCCCCGCGATGCCAGCGGCATGGACAATGTGACTGGCCCCCTGGATCGCCTTTTTAAGCGCGTTCAAATCCAAAATGTCTCCCTGCACCACTTTCAAGTGAGGATGGTCCCGGTATGGTTTATACCGGAGGGAGTCTCTTGAAAAATTGTCGTATACGGTGACACTGTTGCGCTCTATCAGCTTTCCTATTAAAGAGGATCCGATAAAGCCTGCTCCGCCAGTTATGAAAATATGCTGGCCGGATAACTCTGTCATATCGCTCATCAATTGTTCACCTGCTTGTTTCGTTTTTTTTTGAATTACAAATCCCGCGACGCGAAAGGTGTTCAACATCATCCCGAAAGTAGCGCCTGATAAACAGCCAGCGCTTTTTTGCTGTTTTTCACCATATCATGATGAACTTCTGCATACTTTCTTCCTTTCTGGCCGATTTCCGGCAGCATATCCCGGTTTTTCAGTACATTTTCAATCACTTCTGTAATGTTGTCGGGATTTGCTCTTATGAGAGGCAGTTCGGAAGGGTAGTGATCCTTCATAAAATCACTGACCCAGCAGATAACGGGTTTCCCCATTGCCATCGATTCGACGGCAAATAATCCGTAGCTGCCGATATGAAGCTGATCAATGATCAAATCTGCCTTTTGATAGATTTTCTTTGCCTGTTCATGAGAGACCCCTCGTACTAGGTGAAAATGAAAATCGTATTTTTCTTTTAAAGACTCCACCGCCTTAAGGATATGGCGGGTTCCTTTTATTCCTGGAGAGGTGGGGGCATGAACGATGAGCGGCTTTTCATTTGACCTGTAGTCAGGAATATAGCGGTCAAGCTGGATCATGGTTGGAATCATGTGGATATGCTCATAATAGTCTTTTACATACTCGTAAAGTTCCATATCGGCAACGATGCAGTGCTGGACATATTGTGAAATTCGTTTGAGGTGATATCGAATTCGCGCTTCATTTTTCGTTTTTACAACGGCGTATGGATTTGTTTTAGCCAATGTTGAATAAAGCCTTACATCGCTGCCCCAATGATGCATGATCATTGGTTTACCCGCCTGTTTTAAAATGGGATAATCCGACATGTCCAGTGTAAAGCTTGTGCCAAAATGAAAATGGAACAAATCATAGGATGGCAAGAGATCACTGGCAAGCCTTCTCAGCCTCGCATTCATGACGGGCGTATTGCGTTCTTTCAGCAATGACCAGGTGTAGTCGGCAGCGTAATTTAAATAATAAGGATAGTAATTTAAAGTGTGGGCAAGCGCGCCATGCTGTGAGAGCCCTTTAGCCAAGGTATTCATTTGATTGGCGATTTCCATTGTGCCTTGCAAAACGCGGATTTGCCCAGCCGGAGGCTCGGTTTTTTCATGAACAGGAAAATCAAGCTTTGGCCCGCTTTCGGTTTCTACTCTATCTCCTTTTTGAAGATAGGCCACGCTCTCTTTTTCCCTTCCGGTGCGCAGACACACTTTTCCCATCAGCAGATTTAAAGATCTGTTATCAGGAAAAAGGTCAAGCCCCCTCCAGAGCCACAGCCAGGCGTTATGGTCATGGCCGAGATAAACAGAAAGAGAGGCTTGAAGAAAATAAAAATAAGGCTCGTTATGCGAGCCGTCGGCTTCCCACTCTTTTAGGCGCTTCATGGCTTTGTTCCAATCTTTTTGTTCCAGACAATGAATGATGTCTGATTTGAAATCTTTCATGATGACCTCCCATCGATCATGCCGCTTTCAATTTCTCCTTTATATGGCAGAATAAAAACGCTTTGTGCGCTCTATCATACGTATAAATGAATCTATATGACTGTGTATTTGTGCGAGAGTGTAAGAGAAAAACGTTAAACACATGTTCACTAGTAGTATTCCATTCAAGCGAGAAAAGAAAGTTCTATAAAAAACACTTCGGAAATGGCGCAGCCTGAAATGCTAAAACAGTGACAGCGGCACAAACGCGATCAGCTGCTGGTTCATATTTTATGGGTAGATTTTAAAAATAGAGTCTTGAAAAAACGGGGAGTGAAGGCTTTGGTTACAATCAGTCTATGTATGATTGTCAAAAATGAAGAAGAAGTATTAGCGAGATGCCTTGATACAGTGAAAGACATTGTAGATGAAATTAATATTGTGGATACGGGGTCGACAGATAAAACTGTAGAGATTGCGAAGCGATACACAGACCGCGTCTTTTTCTTTGAATGGATCGGCGATTTTGCGGCTGCCCGCAATGAATCGTTCAAGCATGCCACGAAGGATTATATTCTCTATCTGGATGCGGATGATGTATTGCTTGAGAAAGATCAGAAAAAATTAAAAGAGTTGAAGGAAACGCTTGATCCTTCCGTTGATTCCGTGTCCATGTACTATGATGCGGGAACTGACGAATTCGGAAATGTGACCTTAAGGTACCGCCGCAACCGCCTGGTGAAAAGGGAGAAAAACTTTAAATGGAAAGGCGACTGCCATCAATATTTGGAGGTATTCGGGAACATCATCAATGCCGATATCTCGGTGACGCATAAAAAAATCCGCCACTCTGTCGGACGAAACCTCAATATTTACCAAAAGAAGATCGACCGCGGCGACACGTTTACCCCGCGCGATTATTTTTACTACGGAAATGAATTAAGAGAAAACAGGCACTACGAAAAAGCGATTGAAAGCTACAATAAAAACATTGAAATGAAAGAAGGATGGATTGAAGACAAAGTATACGCCTGCATCAACAAAGCCGACTGCCACCGCTTTCTTGGCGACTTGGACAATGAGCTGAGATCGCTCTTCCAGTCATTTGAATTTTCCAAAACGCCTCGTGCCGAAACATGCTCAAGAATCGGCTATAACTTTCAGCGGCGGCGGGAATACAATGCCGCTATCTACTGGTATGAGCTGGCGACAACACTCGTGCCTGATTCAAATAAATGGAGCTTCACCTATCCGGCATACTACACTTGGTACCCTCACTTGCAAATGTGCGTGTGCTACTACAATTTAGGAGACTTTGAAAAGTCGTATCAGCACAATGAAGAGGCGAGAAAATACCGTCCCGATGACAAATCCGTCCTTCATAACAAACAGCTGCTCGAAGGGAAATTAGGCATTAACAAATAGCATGGTCAAGACTTACTGAACAAGTAGGTCTTTTTTTATGAAAAAAATCAAGCCGTGCCAAATTACCGGCAGGCATCATAACTTATTTTGGAACTTTTTGATTTTGGAGGAGGAACAGAGATGATCCCGTTAATCAATTTAAAACGCCAGTTTCAAACGGTAAAACAAGAGATTTTACAAGAGTTTGAGCATGTGTTGGACAGCGGCCAATATATATTGGGGCCCAAGGTTGAAGAGCTGGAGAAAAGAACAGCCGAAAAGCTTGGTGTAAAAGAAGCGGTCGCGGTCGCCAACGGAACGGACGCATTAGTGCTGACGCTCGAAGCTTTCGGCATCGGCAAAGGGGATGAAGTGATTACGACGCCGTTCACTTTTTTCGCCACCGCCGAAGCTGTCTCAAGAGTGGGGGCTAAGCCTGTGTTTGCTGATGTTGATCGTGAAACCTGCAACCTTGATCCGAAAAAAATAGAAGAAAAAATCACCCCTGCTACTAAAGCGATCATTCCCGTCCACATCTTCGGACAGCCGGCTGATATGGACGAGGTCATGGCGGTTGCCAAAAAACACGGACTGCTTGTGATTGAGGATGCCTGCCAAGCGTTCGGCGCCTCGTATAAAGGGCGGCCTGTCGGCAGCATCGGGGATGCCGCCTGTTTTTCATTTTTCCCGACAAAAAACTTGGGAACGTTGGGAGACGGGGGAATGGTGACGATTTCAGATCCGGATGCGGCCCGGCAATTAAGAACACTCAGAACCCATGGCACAAGCAAAAAATACTTCCATGACAAAATCGGTTTCAACAGCCGTCTTGATGAATTACATGCCGCAGCTTTGCTCATTCTTCTTGAGAAAATCGACGGCTGGAATGAACAAAGAAGAAAAGTGGCCAGCCGCTACAGGGAAGGTTTGAAAACGGCGGAGCATCTCACGCTGCCTGCTGAGAAAGAAGACCGCACACATATCTATCATCTCTATTGTATCGGCGCGAAAGACCGCGACGAATTCATTCAATCGCTGAAAGAGCAGAACATTCATTCAGGCGTGTATTATCCTTGCTGCCTTCATCTGCAAGCGGTCTATTCTTCATTGCAGTACAAAAAAGGCGATTTTCCTATAGCCGAGTCCTTGTCCGAAACCCTTTTCGCGATTCCGATGGATCCTTTTCTAGCCGCTGAGGAACAAGAGCAGATTATTTCCGCGCTGCTGAAAAAAGGGGGAGGGGAAAAGTGACGGTTCATTTCGGTTTAATCGGCTGCGGCTATATGTCAAGAAAACATCTTCAAGCACTGGCCGGGTGCGATGATGCAAAGTTGTCGGCCGTCAGTGATTTGCAGGAAGAACGGATGAAGGAAGCGGAACAATACTATGCTTCCTTCGCCGGGGATGAAAGCCGAGTGACCTGTTATCAGCAGTATCAAGCGCTGCTTTCAGATTCTAAAATAGAAGCAGTCATTATTGCGGCGGTTTCGGGGCTGCACGCCGAAATGGCCAAAGCCGCGCTGCTGGCAGGCAAGCACGTCATCGTCGAAAAACCGATCACCTTGTCATTGAAGGATGCCGATGAGCTTATTGAACTGGCGGAACAGAACGGGCTGAAGCTCATGGTCTGTCACCAGATGCGCCACCGGCCGATCATGAAAAAACTGAAGGAAACGATTGAGAGAGGAAAACTGGGAAGGATCTACTTAGGCACAGTATCGCTTCGCTTAAACAGGTCACCCGCTTATTATGAAGCGGCATCTTGGCGAGGAAGCTGGGAAAAAGATGGCGGGATGCTGGTCAATCAAGGGATACATCTGATCGATCTGCTGCAATGGTTTTTAGGTGATGTAAAAGGTGTTTACGGAGATATACTGGGCGGCTCAGGAGTTAAAGAAACGGAAGATGTTGCTGTCGGTGTTCTGACGTTTGCCAGTCAGGCGAAAGGAGTAGTAGAAGCGAATATCGTCACACAGCCAAACAATATCGGAAGCTCTCTCTCGATTTTTGGAGAACATGGAACGATTTCATTGGAAGGCCCGGCATTAAACAGGATCAGCCGCTGGTATATCCAAGGGGAGAAGGCGGCTGCTGAAGAAGCGGCGCAACTGATTGATCTCGGCGGCGAACAAACCGCCATGTATCAAAACTTTATAAGCGCCGTCAAGCGCCAAGACACACTATTGGTTGACGGCTATGAAGGGAAAAAGGCGATTGAAACGATTTTCGGAATCTACCAGTCTGTGCTGCAGAAGCAGCCGGTGCAGCTGCCTCTTTCTTCATTTCAAACATCTGATATGAAAAATAAATAGGTTTTGATTTGGTAGATCGTCCCTTTCAAAAAAAGATTTAAAACATAGTTTATTAAAGGAATGTACAGAAGGGGCGATTTGATAAATGAGCAAACAGGAAATGCATAACGAAACGATAGCGGTCATCGGCTTGGGGTTTGTCGGTCTGCCCTTGGCCATGTTGTTGATATCAAAAGGAATTCGGGTTATCGGTGTTGATTTGGATAAAAAGAAAGTCGAGGCATTACGGAAAGGGAACAGCTATATTTCAGATATCAACGATCAAGCGGTGCAGGACGGAATAGGCACCGGTTTCTTTCGTCCTGTTTCAGACTACGGTTTAATCGGCGAAGCGGATGCCGTCATCATCTGCGTACCGACGCCGCTGAATGATGATGCGGGTCCTGATTTGACTTATGTGAATAGAGCGGCGCAATCGATTGGAGGGCACTTGAAAAAAGGGCAGCTCGTCGTGTTGGAAAGCTCGACATATCCGGGTACGACAAGGGACATCGTCAAACCGATCCTCGAAAAAAGCGGCCTTGTATGCGGAAAGGATTTTTATTTGGCTTATTCTCCAGAACGCGTTGACCCGGGCAATCAATTCCCGATTGAAGTCGTGCCGAAGGTAGTGGGAGGAGCGACGGAGGCATGCCTTGAAAAGGTGCATCAATTATACAGCGGCATTTATGAAGAGGTTGTGCCTGTCACATCGCCTGAAACAGCGGAGCTGACAAAGCTGCTCGAAAATACGTACCGGTTTATTAATATTTCATTCATTAATGAATTCGCGATGATCTGCGACAAGCTCGGGGTGAATGTATGGGAAGTCATCGAGGCGGCAAGCACGAAGCCGTACGGCTTTGCGGCGTTTTATCCAGGTCCCGGCATCGGCGGCCACTGCATCCCCGTCGATCCGCTGTATTTGCAGTTTGTCATGAAACAAAGCGGTTTATCGAGCGACTTTATCGAGCTGTCGGAAGCGACAAATGAAAGAATCGTCCGCTATATCGCAGAGCGTTCCTTGCAACTGGCAGGGAAAGATCAGGCGACAGACGCCCGCATTTTAATCTACGGCGTCACCTATAAACGAAATATAGCGGATGTCCGCGAATCAAAATCGCTTGATATTATAGAGAAGCTGATCGGCATGGGGGCGGATGTTTCCTACCATGATCCGCACGTTCCGGAACTCGATCTCAGCGGCAAAAAACTGGCAAGCATGCCGATAGATTCAGAGATGCTGAAAGAGTACGACTGTGTTGTCGTTTTGACCGATCATGACGCACTTCCGAAAGAGCTGTTACTAAACCATGCAACCGTGATATTTGATACAAGAGGCGTATTGAGGGAAGCAGCCGGAAAAGCGAAAGTCATCCAGCTCGGAAACGGGTGCTCTTGACGCCAATTTTTTGCCGCGACTCACGCCCAGACCCGTTCGGAATACAATAAGTTAAAACAAGAACGTAAAGGGTGAGGGCAGTGTGGATCGGAATTTTGTTGATGGTCTTTGGAATTGGGATCAGTATTTTTGCCGTCAGTCTGATTGTCAGCTATTTGTTTGTTATGCCGAACAGGAGCACATATGAAGAAACCTTTTTCAGCGGACTCAAACACGGCGAGATCATCGATGATGTGTTTGAGTCACACGACAAAGAAGAGCTGTTTTTGACGGCGGGGGATGGATGCCGGCTGCATGCGCTGCTTTTTCCCGTTCAAAAGAGCAGGAAAGCCGTTATCGTCTCCCACGGCATCAAGTGGTCGCTGTTTGGAGGGTATAAATACGTCGAGCTGTTCCAGTCCATCGGCTACAATGTCCTGCTTTGCGACAGCAGGTGCCACGGGTTGAGCGGCGGTTCACACGTTTCTTACGGATTTTACGAAAAGGACGATTTGGCGAGGTGGGCTGACGAGCTTGAGAACAGGTTCGGCAAAGACCTTTGGATCGGGGTGCTTGGCGAATCGCTCGGTGCCGCGGCTGCCATCGAGCTGATGAAACAGGACCGGAGAATCAAGTTTTGTATTGCCGATTCCTGCTTCAGCGATTTAACAGAGCTATGCCGCTTTCAGCTGAAAGCCGCCGTCAAATTGTCTGTGCCGTTTCTCATCCCGTTGGCAAGCGGGCTGATCAAACGGCGCCACGGCTGGAGCCTTGCCGACATATCGCCGGTTAGCAATCTTGAACAGTCAGACACGCCGCTGTTTATCATCCACGGCACAAATGATCAGCTTGTTCCGCCGGAAATGGCCAAAAGCCTGTATGACCGGAAAAAAGGGATAAAGAAACTGTATTTGATTGAAGGCGCGGGACATGTCGGCGGATTTCGCCACGATCCTGAAGAATACTTAAGCAGAATCAAAGACTTTCTCTTAAAAATCGAACCGGCCAATTAGCCTTGCGATTCCAGCATTTCAGCGGCAGCCGATCTTTGGCGCGCTTCCTTGATTTTGCCGGCATAGGAAGCTCCCCAATTCATCATTTGACTGATGATCGGGATCAGCGTCTTGCCGAACTCAGTTAAACTGTACTCGACTTTCGGGGGAACCTGCTTATAAATCGTGCGGCAGACGATGCCGTCGCGCTCAAGTTCGCGAAGCTGGAGGGTCAGCATCCGCTGTGTCACGGCGGGAATTAAACGCCGCAGCTCATTAAAGCGTTTTTTATCATCGATCAAATGATACAGAATGACGCTTTTCCATTTGCCGCCGATGATATCGATCGTTGCTTCCACCGGGCATGAATAACCGTCCGGTGCTTCACATGCCTTCGGATTCTGTTTCACTTTCCTCTCTCCTTAGTATAAAAAATGATACTATGCCACAAAAATGTGCGTACTTTCTTATTGCTATTATAATGATTAGAATGAAATTAAGAAAGGAATATAAACTATAGACAAAAGGAGAGAGCCAGAACATGACACAGCAATCCAAGAAGCAGGAGATTCTTGACGCATTCCAATTTAGACACGCGACTAAAGAGTTTGATCCGGACAGAAAGATATCAGACGAGGATTTTCAGTTCATTTTAGAAGCGGGCAGACTGTCGCCAAGCTCGGTCGGCCTCGAGCCGTGGAAGTTCGTCGTCGTCCAAAATAAAGAGCTGCGGGAAAAACTGCGCCAGGTCTCATGGGGCGCGCAGGGACAGCTTCCGACGGCCAGCCATTTCGTTTTGCTGCTCGGACGCACGGCTAAGGAAATGCGACATGATTCCGGATATGTTGCAGATCAGTTAAAGCATGTGAAAAAAATGCCGGAGGACATCATTGAAAATATGCTGAAAGAAGACGGCGTTCTGAAAAGTTTCCAAGACGGCGATTTTCATTTGTACGAAAGCGACAGAGCGATGTTTGACTGGGTATCAAAGCAAACGTACATCGCGCTTGCCAACATGATGACGGCGGCCGCCTTGATCGGTATTGACTCCTGCCCGATTGAAGGCTTTAACTACGACAAAGTCCACGACATCCTTGAAAAAGAAGGATTGTTGGAGGACGGCCGCTTTGACATCTCGGTCATGGCCGCCTTCGGTTACCGCGTGAAAGAGCCGCGTCCGAAGACGAGACGGGCGCTTGATCAAATCGTGAAATGGGTTGAATAAGAAAAGTGCGGTTCTGCCTTTAGCAGACCGCCTCAGCGTGTCGACAAACCCTCGCATTCGTTGTCAGGCCTGCGCGTCGGTGCTCACGAATTCCAACATTCGCTCCGCTCCGATGCTCAGCCTTCCTAGACTGCAAAGGTTTTCAATCACGCTGAAAGGATGACAAAATCCCAAAACTAAAAGTCGTTTTGGGATTTTGTCAACAATCTGAGTGCGGTTCTGCCTTTAGCAGACCACACTTTTTTTTATTTAGATTTGGAGCTTGCGCCGCTTCCTTTGGTAAAGGTACAGGCCGCTTCCGGATATAAGCAGCAACAGGCCGAGCATCAGCCAATGATAGGCGTTTGAAGCGGTGTCGGGCAAAAACCCGCCGTTTGAACCATCTGAAGGTTCATTTCCGTCATCTGACCCGCCGCTGTCATGACCGCCTGATCCGTCTCCGCCGTTTCCGGCGCCGGGCGAAGCAGGGGGTTCACCGCCGCTGCCGCCATCCGAACCGTCATCATCGCCTGAACCCGGCGGAAGTGAAGGAGACCCGGCATCATTGTCATTCATCACGGTATACTCGCTGAAATGGTCGACATAGCCTGCAACGGTACGGTCTTTCGTATAGCCGTTTGTCACTTTTGTGAAGCTGTTGTTTTTGCGGTCGACATAATAGACGCTCAAATGTTTGTCAGGAGCATCGACTTGGAAAAACAGTCCGACAGGCTCTTTAAATGTGCTGACCGTTTTTCCATTCTGCTGAATGTTGAAATCATATACCTTTGTGACCGCCTGTTTGATATTCTTGGCAATTTTGATGCTGATTTTTGTTTTTTCGCTTGCCAGATTAACGGCTGGAAGCTGCATCGCAATGCGATCGTTTTTCAGGGTGATACTTGGATCATCAGTTCTTTCTTTGACAAGGTCAGTCTGTGCTTTTGTCATATTCAGCTTGATGTGGTCTTTTTCTGTGTCAGGGAAATAAGCAATCACCTGATTTGCGTTTTTCGCGTATGTTTCGAACGGCTTTTCCGCAAGCGTCCAAGTGCCGTCTGTCTGACGGTCAGGAAGGAACACTTCTGTGATTCTGTTTTCGATGTTCGGTGAAACAGAATCGTACAAGGCAAGCTGTTCTGTAAAAATGTCGTAATCGGTAAAGCCGAGATCGACACCGTTTTTCGCTTCTTTAAAAACGGAATAGCCGTCTCCGCCGCCGCCCATGAAGTTATTTGTAGCCACCCGGTAGGTTTTGTCCAAATCGAGCGGAACAGCGTCCCCTTTGTCATTGACAAGGTTCACATCAAGGATGCGCTCACCTTTTGGCTTGCTCAGTGTAAAGGTGAAGGATAAACCCGCGACATGCGGAAACGCGCCTCCGCCTTCTTCGACTTGGCTCACCCCGTGCTCAAGCGCTTCTTTAATTTGCGCCCCCGTCAGATCAGCGGCATAAAGGGTGTTGCCGAACGGCATGACCGTCAGCACATCGCCGAGTGTGATGTCGCCTTTGGCAATACCGCTTCTGATTCCGCCGCCGTTTGTGATTGCGATGTCAGCGCCGCCGGCTTGTTTGGCTTTCTTCAGCATGCCGTCCGCGATAAAATTGCCGAGGTTGGTTTCTTTTGAGCGGACATGCTCGCGTTTTCCGTCAAGCGGGACATCGGCATAGCCTACTTTTTTCTTTTTCAGTTCGTCAATATCTTCTTTAAAGCCGTCAAGCACTTCTTTCGCAGGAGGGTCTTCGTCCACTTTGCCGTCGATCGCGATCAAATTGAACCTTGATTGATCCGTTTGAACGACGCCGTTCTCATCAAACACAACATCGACCCTTCCTAAAAACTGCCCGTAGTCTTTCACTTGGGCGACGATTGTCGGTTCTTCGCTCTCCACCACTTTTAAATGATCGACGAGTGTATGCGTATGCCCGCCGATAATCAAATCGATGCCCTTCACTTTTTTGGCCAGCTCCAGATCCCGGTTGTAGCCGAGGTGGGTGAGGGCGATGATTTTGTTGACCTTTTCTTTTTCTTTCAGTTCCTTGACCGTTTTCTCCGCTGACAGATAAGCGTCATGAAACGCAATGTTCGGACCGGGGCTTGACGTATATGACGTATCTTCCGTCGTCAGGCCGAATACGCCGACTTGTTCGCCGTTTACATCAAGCAGAATATAAGGATAGATGCCGCTTTCTTTCTTTTCTCCCGCTGTTAAGAGTGCAGGCTCTTTTTGAAAGCTTCGCAGCTGAGGCTCCTTTGATACATCGACATTGGAGCTGACGATTGGAAAATCGGGCTTTTCCAGCTGGTGTCTGTTTAACGGATCGACGGCCGCATTGTTTCCGCTGAGAAAGTCTGCGAGCACTTTTGGCCCTTTATCAAATTCATGGTTGCCGAAGGTCATGGCGTCATAGCCCATCATGTTCATCAGCTTCAAATCGGCGAGTCCGTTCCATTTTGTAAAATACAAGTCACCGGAAAAGACGTCGCCGGCATCGAGCAGCACATTGTTTTCTGCTTCACTGCGGATTTCTTTCACTTTGGCAGCGCGCCTTGCCGCTTCATCTAGGTGGGCGTGCGTGTCGTTCGTGTGCATGACTGTTAACGTCCAGTTTCCATCATCAACCGGAGGCTCTGAACCTTCAAAGTTCAGCTTATAGACGCCATATCCGCTGTTTTCGGATTCTCTGACAAAATCGATGTCCTTCGCTTTTTCAGCAAACGGTTTGGCGAGGAGAGAAGATTCGAATGTCACATCGGCTCCTTTAATCGGAGCGATCGACCAGTTGTTGTCGGCGGCAGGATTGACCGTTTTCTTTTCCATGATGTAGTTCATGAGCACCTGCCTGTTTTCATCAGCCGCCGCATAAACGACTTTGTCCTGAGTCAGATGCGGGAATCCGCCGCCCCCGGATGCGCGGTAATTATTTGTGACCACAAGGAATTCCTGATCATTGCGGACGGGTTTTCCGTTGTAAGACAACTGTTTGACGCGGTTTGCCTGCGGATTTTTCACCCCGCCTGACGCATTGTATTTTGCCGGTTGTGTGACATCGATCTGGTAGGTCACACCGTCAATGACATCGAAATTATACGACCTGAAATCGGGGTTGAGGAGCGCCTGTTCACCCGATTTTGAAGGGTCGATCTGGTTGAACTGCCCGGCCGACATTTCGATCCAGTCCTTCACTTCGCTTCCCGTCAGCTTGACGATATAGAGTGTATTGTCGTACAAATACAAATCGCCGATGTTTTTGATCGCAAGGTTTCCTGCTTTAATGTTTGTATAATAATCAGCACCGTTGCGCCCTCCTGCTTTAAACGGCGCGCCCGCTGATAAAATCGGCAGGTTTTCGTATTCCGTTCCCTTCATGACATCTTCCGCATACCATTTTTGTGCGTCTGTGACAATCTGAATCGAAGGGTCATCTTTTACCTGTGCGAAAAAGCTGTTAATATCGGCTTCCGTTTGGCCTACCGGCGCGCGGACGTATTCAAGCGTTTTTTCGTGCGTGTCTTTAATCGCGGAAACGACGGTTTCGTGTCGTGACGTCACATTTCCGGCAATCGCTTCCGTTTTTGCGCTGGCATCTTTCACTGTCCATTTGCCGCCGTCCTGTTCAAGCTGCATATCGATGATTCCTAAATGGCTGCCCCAGTTTTTCGGCATGACGACAGGGATGCCGTTGATCGTTCCTTTTTGATTGTCGATCACGCCGTTTCCGGGATAGTCGGTGCCGGGGAACAGACCGTGCTGGTGTCCGGAGATGATCGCATCTATTCCTTCCGTCTTGAGAGCCAGATCATATACGGCGTTTTCTGCTCCCGCCGCCTGTTCGCCATTTTCAATTCCGGAGTGGGCGATTGCAATGATCACGTCGGCGCCTTCCTGCTTCATTTTCGGAATCGTTTCTTTCGCTGATTCGGTGATGTCCTGCACCGTGATTTTGCCGTCCAGATGCTTTTTATCCCATGTTAAAATCTGCGGCGGAACGAAGCCGATGTAACCGACTTTAAGCTGGTGCTTTTGGCCGCTTTCATCCGTCAGCGTCCGCTCTTCAATATGATATGGCGTATATTTGTTCTTTCCGTCCGGTGTTTTAATATTGGCATTGACGATGGGAAATTCGGCGCCTTTTATCGTGCCGTCAAGGAATTCAAGGCCGTAGTTGAATTCGTGGTTTCCGAGCGTGCCGGCGTCATAGTGCAGTTTGTTCATGACATCAATGATCGGGTGTGTTTTCGTTCCGGAGATAATCGCTTCACGTTCGTGTTTGAAGATGTATTCCCCTAGAGGGTTCCCTTGAATTAAGTCGCCATTGTCGACAAGAATCGTGTTCGGGTTCCGGCTCCGGTGCTTTTCAATCAGCTTTGCCGTGCGGGCCAGTCCGAATTCTGCCGTTTCTTTGTCGGCATAGTAGTCATAGTCCATGATATGGGCGTGGATATCTGTCGTACCCAGGATGCTGAGGTTGATCAGCGGGTGTTCATTTGGTTCTTCTGCATATGTCTGGGTGTTTGGAATGAGTAAACTGAGTATCATCACTGAGGTTAGCAGAATACGGAGAATGTTTTTCCTTGAAAACCGTCTTTTCTGTATTCCCACCATTTCTCCACCTTTCAGATTAGAGTAACAATTTCTATTGTAAGAACTTTTTGTAAAGTTTTGTAGAACTTTCGTTACGAATATTGTAAACACTCAGAAAATGATTCCAAAGTCTGTCCCTGTCTGCCGGATGATTTAGGTACTTTGTCGCGAGGAACGTGCGGATGTTTTATTTAGTGTGGCAGGGGGAAATGGATTTATGTAGACAGAAGCTTTTGGGAGGGTGATCAATATGAGCAAAAAAATTGCAGTTGTTCTGACAGATTACTTTGAGGATTCGGAGTATACCGAGCCTGCGAAAGCGTTCAAAGACGCCGGGCACCAGCTTACGGTTATTGAAAAAGAGAAAGGCAAAACGCTGAAAGGCAAGCAAGGCGAGGCGCAAGTGGAAACAGATGCGTCCATTGATGAAGTCAGCCCGGCCGATTTTGACGCGCTGTTGATTCCGGGCGGATTTTCACCGGATATTCTCAGAGCCGACCAGCGTTTTGTATCGTTTGCGAAATCCTTTATGGATGACAAAAAACCGGTGTTTGCGATCTGCCACGGCCCGCAGCTTTTAATCACCGCCAAGGCTCTGGACGGACGCAGTGCAACAGGCTACACATCGATTCAAGTCGATTTGGAAAACGCCGGGGTTCAATTTAAAGACGAGGAAGTTGTCGTCTGTCAGAATCAGCTTGTCACAAGCCGGACGCCTGACGACATCCCCGCGTTTACACGCGAATCTTTGAAGCTGCTCGGCTGATGAAAAAAGACCGGAATAGATTCCGGTCTTTCAGACCGTTGACAAAACAGGTCGGATTTTAAAAATCCGACCTGTTTTTGTCCATTTTATTCTATTATTTCGATCAGAAGGCTGGCGGTTAGGACCTTTCCAGGTCCAATTCGCCAGCTTTTTCAGATTCATGGCAGCGAAAACAAGCATCGCCTGCATGGACAATTTTTTCTTTCCCCGTAAGGTTGTCCAGCGCAAGCCATGCTTATGTTTTAAATCGGCAAAAACTCGTTCGATCGTCTCTTTACGTTTGGCATAGATTTGTTTATTCTCTTCCGTATGCCGAAGATGATCAGCTTCGTCTAAATGATCCTGCCAGATATGTCTGTGAATCATCTTTCGATGATCTCTACTTTCTGTACACGTATGTAGTAATGGACATTGTTTACATCGATTTGGATCTGAAGCATACTCTCGATAACCTTGCCGATTGGTTGTGCGATAGGAGAGAATATGGTCTTGCGGGCAGATATAGACATCATAAAATTCATCGTAAACATACTCGTGTTTTCTCATGAATCCTTTTTTGGTTTGCGGACGCGTGTAAGGCATAACAGGGCGAACGTTTTCTTCATGAAGAAATTTTGCGATAACCGGTGTTTTGTATCCGGCATCAACTGCGACCGTATGAGGCTTGGCGACGCGCTCTTTCACTTGTTGAAACAGGGTCGTGAACACTTGGCTGTCATGAATATTGGCAGGCTCAACAACCGTCCCCAGCACAAATCCGTTCCGGTCACAAGCTGTATGAAAACCATAAGCAAAAAGGCGTTCCCGTTCACCCTTTACAAAATAGCCGCTCTCAGGATCTGTTGTACTTTCTTTTATTTCTCGTTCTTCTGAGCATTGCCTGGGCTTTAAGGGCTTTTTGCCGTTGGCTTCGCGATCGGCATTAATTTCTTGATCTAACTGTTCCTGATAAGCTCTTGTTTCTTTTCTTACGATCTTTTTCACAAACTTTTTCTTATTGGCATTCGCTTTGACATGTGTGCTGTCGATGAAGGCAACCGAAGGATCGACGAGGCCGAGATCCATGGCCTGACGTAAAATCCTATAGAAGATTGTTTCAAATAGGTCTGTGTCATGAAAGCGACGTTCATAGTTTTTACTGAAGGTTGAAAAGTGAGGGATTTTTTCAGAGAATCCATATCCAATAAACCAGCGATAGGCTACATCAGTTTCGATTCGCTTAATGGTTTCGCGCATGGAGCGATGACCAAACACGTATTGAATGAGCACCATTTTAATCAGTACAACAGGATCAATACTTGGACGCCCTTTTGAAGAATAAAGAGGGGCAACTTTTTGATAAATAAATGAAAAATCAATGGCTTCTTCCATCTTCCTGACCAAATGGTCTTCAGGTACAAGCTCACTTAAGGCAACGACTTCAAGCTGTTCACGCTGATCTTTAGAGTGTTTGGTCAACATGGTAAAACCTCCAAAAATTAGATTCCACACACATTTTAACAAAAAAAGCTTGTCGATCAAGCCACTTTTTTGTGACTTTGTCGACAAGCTGAAAGACCGGAATAGATTCCGGTCTTTTTTATATTTATTTTCGGAGTGCAGCCAGTTCCTCTGCGATTGCCTGCATTTCGCTCGGACTGAAAGATTTCTTTTTCATCACCATTTGGTGCAGGTATTCAAGATCTTCAAGCTTTTCATTGCTGAAGGCTTCAGCTTTGATGACGCCGATGTTCAGCATGTTTAGTTTTTGCGAGATCTCTTCGATCATTTTGTTCAGCTCGGCTGTTTTCTGCTCTGACAAGAAGGCACATCCTTTCTCACTGATTTCGTAGTCTTTATTGTAACAGAATTAAGCGAGAAGAAAAGACGGCTGTCAAAAAGCATCTCCGGCTTAAACGGATACGCTGTTTTGCTTTTCCGCTTTTTCGGCTTTGATTTTGGCGAGGATCTGTTTGGACTCATAGATGACAATCCCTGTCAAACCGAGCAGGCCGATCAGGTTCGGTATCGCCATCAGACCGTTCAGCATATCGGCGAGCGCCCAGACGAAGTCATTTTTAAAGACCGCTCCGAAAAAGACGGCGATCACAAAGATGACACGATAGACGATCGCATATTTTTCATTCAGCAGGTAGGTGAAGCATTTTTCTCCGTAGTACGACCAGCCTAAAATCGTCGAATAGGCGAACAGCAGCAGTCCGATCGCGACGATTGTCGATCCCGCAGGGCCGAGAAAATGTGCGAATGTCATCGATGTCAGCGCATCGTTTTTTTCTGTCAGATACGTGTTTCCCATGACAATCGATATCCCCGTAATCGAGCAGACAATCAATGTATCGATGAAAACCTGGGTCATAGAGACAAGCGCTTGGCGAGCCGGCATATCGGTTTTTGCCGCGGCTGCCGCGATCGGCGCCGAGCCGAGACCTGCTTCATTTGAAAATACGCCCCGCGCCACGCCCCAGCGGATCACGGTTCCGATCGCGCCTCCTGCCACAGCCTGGCCGGTAAACGCGTCAGAGAAAATTAAACCGACCGCGCCGGGGACGAGTTCAAAGTTTGTGACAAGAATGATCAATCCGGCGATGACATAAAATAAAGCCATGATCGGCACGAACAGCGAGGTGACTTTGCCGATGCTTTTAATTCCCCCGAGAATGACAAGGGCTGTAAAAATCGTGACAATGATGCCGGTTACCCAGGCAGGCACGGAAAATGTGGAGCTCATGACTCCGGATACAGAATTTGACTGAACCATATTGCCTATTCCGAAAGCGGCAAGCGCCCCGAATATGGCAAATAACACGCCAAGCCACTTTTGCTTGAGGCCGTGTTCCAAATAATACATCGGACCGCCTGACATTTCGCCGTTTTTGTCTTTCACGCGGAATCTGACGGCAAGCACCGCTTCGGCATATTTCGTCGCCATTCCGAAAAAGGCGGCGAGCCACATCCAAAACACGGCGCCAGGCCCTCCGGCAATAACAGCTGAGGCGACACCGACGATATTTCCAGTACCGACCGTAGCGGCAAGGGCAGTCATCAGCGCCTGAAAGTGGGAAATATCGCCTTCGGAGGATTTATCCTGATGTCTTGAAAAGGCAAGCTTTAATGAGTAAGGCAAAAGTCTGATCTGCAAAAAAGCCAGCCTGAAAGTCAAATAAATACCTGTTCCAACAATGAGGATCAAAAGCGGAGGTCCCCATAAAAAACCGTTCATTGTATCTACAATATGTGAAATAAAATCCATAGGCGAAATATCCCCCTTTAATTTTGTGTCTAACTAGAATATTCTGAAAGTTTGTTAGATTTGTCAATAGCATTGTCATTTTTTCTTCCCAAAGTTGAAAAAAACAAAAAAATCTTTAGTATAAAAGCAAAAGTGTTTTTTCTTTCTGAAATGTGGGGAAAGAATAGAGGAGGCTCTTGGTTGATGATCAAAGTGCTATTTGTCTGCCTCGGCAATATTTGCCGCTCTCCGATGGCAGAAGCTGTATTTAACGACATGCTCAAAAAAAGCGGACTGGAGGACCGGATCGAAGCCGATTCGGCGGGGACAGGGAGCTGGCATGTCGGCAAACCGCCTCATGAAGGCACACGGTCGCTGCTGTCTGCAAAAAAGATCAACTGCGAAGGCCTTTACGCGAGGCAGATTACCGACAAAGACCCGGAAGCGTTCGATTATATCATCGCGATGGATGCCGAAAACGCGGGCCATGTGAGAAGCCTTGCCGGCTACGGGAGCAAAGCCGTCATCCGGAGGCTGCTCGACTATGTCAAGGACTGTGAGACGGCAGATGTTCCTGATCCATACTACACCGGGAACTTTGAAGAGGTGTACGAACTCGTCGCGAAAGGGTGCAGCGAATTGCTGAAGGACATTCGAAAAGAGCACAATTTATAAAAAACGAAGGGAGAGATTTTTTATGAAAAACGACCGTGTTTTCATCAGAAATATCCTCCTCGGCGCTTCGGTCGGGGCGGTTATGTCACTGCTGCACAAACCGACTAGAGAAGCGTGCGGCGCAAAGCTTGATGCGTGCAAAAACAAAGTCCGCCTTTACCGCGCAAATCCCGGAATGTTCACCGAATGCGTGAAAGAAAAAATGGACGAAGCCAAAAAACTGACCGCTTCCATATCGGACGATTTAAGCTTCTTAAATCAACAGATGAAAGAACTGAAAGAGACGACGCCAAAAGTGATCGGTCTGATCGAGGAAACGAGGGATCACTTCACAGCCAAATCCAAAGGGCGTACGGAGCCGGAAAAAGAATGAGCTTTTTGAAAGAGCTGGCTTGGCGTTTTTTCCTTCATGAAGGGCCGAGCAAATCGGCGGAACTTGCCTACTTTTTCCTCCTGTCCCTGTTTCCGTTTATGATTTTCCTATTGACTTTGATCGGCTACCTGCCTGTCAAAACGGGCGATGTCATCGGGCTGATTGAACAGTATGCCCCAGAAGACACGATGTCCGTTATTGAAGAGACGCTCAATACAGGAAACAGGGGCCTGCTTTCTTTCGGGATCATCGCGGCGCTCTGGTCTGCGTCAAACGGATTGAACGCGATTGTCAGGGCCTTTAACCATGCTTATGAAGTGGAGGAAAACCGCTCATTCATCATGGTACGGCTGACATCGCTCCTCCTGACCGCCGCGATGGTTTTCACCATATTGGTCGCGCTTCTTCTTCCGGTATTCGGGAGGGCCATCGGCCATTTCATCGCCAATCTGGACGGTACGCCGGAAATGTTTCTAGCGGTATGGTCAGCGCTCCGTTGGGGAATCAGCCCGCTTGTGCTGCTGATCGTCTTTACGGCTTTATACTTTTTTGCCCCGAATAAGCGGCTGTCATTTAAATTCGTGCTTCCGGGAGCCGTTGCAGCGACAGCCGGCTGGATCCTCGTCAGCATGCTGTTTTCATACTACGTCAGCGAATTTGCAAACTACAGCGCGACATACGGAAGCCTCGGCGGCATCATCGTCCTGATGATCTGGTTTTATTTAAGCGGAATGATGATTATTCTTGGAGGGGAGATCAATGCCCTTTTACATAAACGTAAAATCATTCCTGAAGAAAATCCGCAGAAATGAGCAATCTATAAAAGAACGTTTCATGAGTTCAAAAGCGGAGGGATCATCATGACAAAACACACGAAAAAAGGCGGCAGCCATAATAAACAAAATTCAAAGCAAAGTTCGAAAAACAAAACGAGCGGAAGCGCCAACGGACAAAACGGATATCATTAAAACTGCCTGACGTTTTCGAAAAGGCCGGCTGCCTATTGTAAGCAGCCGGCCTTTTTTACATTGGCGCTGCCTCAGATTGTTCGAGAGCACTTTTCTTCTTCGTTTTGCCAAAGAGCACCCCGGTCCAGATCAACACCATCACGCATGTAATCAAATAAAACAGGTTGCTGTTATGAAATGTCTGCATATACCAGCCGCCGGCAACCGGGCCGAAAATGCTTCCGAAGCTGAAGGTTATTCCGCACATCAAGTTTCCGGCCGGAAGAAGACGTTTTGGAAGAAGGTCGGCCATAAAGCTGATGCCAAGTGAAAATGTTGAGCCCACAGCCATGCCGGCTATGAAAAAACATGCCGCAAGCAGGGGGACGGAATCGAAAAAGCCCGCCGCAAAGAAGCAGCCTGCCCCGACAGCCAATATGACAAGGAGCACATTTCGTCTTCCATACTTGTCGCTCAACACGCCGAGCGGATATTGAAAGACGATGCTTCCGATCGCAAAAGCCGGAAGAATAAATGATACGCCTTCGACGGAAATGCCCGAGCGGAGCGCATAGACGGGAAAATTGCCGTTCAGGGCGGTTTCCAAAAAGCCGTAGCCGAATGTCGGCAAAAACGCGACCCATCCTAGCAGAAAGGCTTGGACGAAGCGCTTCAAGCTGTTATCGCTGCGGCTTTCAGAGCCGCTTTTCTCAGGAAAATCGTTTTGAAGGCAAAAAATAAACAGCCACGCCAGCAGGCTGAATGCACCTGAGACGATAAACGGCAATGACGGGGCGATGTTGACAAGCGGCGTTAAAAAAGGACCGGCAGCAAACCCCAAACCAAACGAAAGGCCGTACAAAGAAATATTGCGGCCGCGGTTTTTTTCAGACGATAATGTGGTCACCCAAGTTTGCGTTGAAAAGTGAAGCATATGATCCCCGATTCCAATCAGGAGCCGCAAAAAGAACCAGACGATAAACGACTGAATAAAAACAAAGGCGAACAAACTCGCGCACACCATGATCCCGCCGATGACAATCAGCGGTTTAAAACCGAGCCTGCGAAGCGGCGCTTCCATAAACGGCGAAGCGATCAGGACGCCGATGTAGAGGCCTGTCGCATGAAGCCCGTTCAGCGCAGCCGAATGGCCTTCCTGTTCGAAAATAACAGAGATGACCGGAAGGAGCATCCCTTGCGAAAAACCTGATATACTGACAATCAAAACGAGAATGAAAAAGTGAAATCTAGTCATCGGCCGATTCTCCTTATCCGTAATCCTTCTTTGATCGTACAACTTTCAGAAGTTTTTAGGCAAGGCGATTTTTCTTTTTCTTTCAAAAGAGGTGTGAATCATGGAAATCGTGTGGAATCAGAACGGCTTTGAGGCTGATCTGGAATATGGAAAGCTTAAGATATCAGTCAATGAAAAAGCAGGATTCAGGCCTTATCAATTGCTGGCCGCTTCGATTGCGGCATGCAGCGGAACCGTTCTTCATAAAATATTGGAAAAGAAAAGGATACAGCTGAAAGATATGACCATCGAGACAAAAGAAGAACGCATTTCCGAAGAGGCGGGCCGCATCAAAAGCATCCATCTTCACTTCATATTGAAGGGAGAAAACCTCGGTGCAGAACAAATTCAAAAGGCGCTGAAAGTAGCGCTGAAAAACTGTGCCATAGTGAGGTCTGTTGAAAAGAGCATCGAGATCATCGAAACATTTCAAATTCGCTGATGTTTAAAAACCTGCGCCAATGCGGAATAGATCAGTATGCTGTATATAAACTGAAAAGTTCGCACAAAAATAACCTACACCAAAATAGAAAAGAGGAATGAATAATGGGCCGTTTTTTCTTTTGGATGATGGCTGCGGGAGTTCCCCTTTCTGTCGCAGGGAGCATTCTGCATTGGCCGCAAGTTTTATTGTTCATCATATACTGCCTGACGATCATCGCGCTTGCAAGCTATATGGGAAGAGCCACCGAAAGCCTTGCGATTATTGCGGGCCCGAGGATCGGGGGCCTTTTAAATGCGACGTTCGGAAACGCCGTTGAGCTGATCATTTCGATTTTCGCGTTGCGGGAAGGACTGATCGGCATTGTGCTCGCATCGCTGACAGGATCTGTCCTCGGCAACCTTCTCCTGGTCGCCGGCCTGTCGTTTTTCATCGGGGGCCTGAAATATAAGCGCCAGGAATTCAACGTGTATGATGCGAGACACAATTCAGGTTTGCTCATGTTCGCGGTGATTGTCGCTTTCGTCATCCCTGAAGTATTTTCAGCCGAAATGACAGAGCCGAGGAAGCTGTCGATGAGCGTCGGCATCAGCATCATCATGATTTTGCTTTACCTGGCCGCGCTTTATTTCAAGCTTGTCAGCCACCGCGGGGTTTACCAGACGAATCAAAATGAGCGGGAAGAATCGCATGAAGAGCCGGAATGGTCGGGAAAGAGGGCAACATTGATTTTATTTTTGGCGACCGTTGCCGTTGCCTACATTTCCGAGCACCTCGTCCATACATTTGATACGGTGGCCGAACAATTCGGCTGGTCGGAGCTTTTCATCGGGGTCATCATTGTCGCGATCGTTGGAAATGCGGCAGAGCATGCTTCCGCCGTCATTATGGCCTATAAGGACAAAATGGATGTCGCAGTTGAAATTGCGATCGGATCAACGCTGCAGATCGCGATGTTTGTCGCACCCGTTCTTGTGATCAGCTCTTTGTTTTTTCCAGCGAGCATGCCGCTCGTCTTTACCTTGCCGGAGCTCGTCGCCATGGCTTCCGCCGTCCTTTTGATGATCATCATTTCCAACGACGGGGATACGAACTGGTTTGAAGGCGCGACATTGCTGGCCGCTTATATCATCATGGGAATCGGTTTTTTCCTTCTTTAAAAAAATTGGGATAAACGGAGAGCATCCGGAAAACAATAAGGGAAAAGAAACAGAAAGAGTGATAGTATGAAAAAGCTTTTGTGTTTTACGCTGACTGCGTTTTTATCCTTTAGTTTTTTCGCTGTACAGGAAGCTGATGCAGCCAAGCCGATCAAGATTCCAAGCTCTGTCACGAATATTTCCAAAGAGAACACATACCCTAACGCGTCTCAGGATCAGCCGAGGCTGCAGCCGAGCGAACTCGCCGAAGAACTGCTGAAAACAACCGATATCGCGATTGAAAATCCGCATCTCATCAAAATGCTGAATGAGTCAAGCATTTCCGGCACACCGCTGGCAATCGGCTACAGAGCGACGATTTATTTGGGCAGATGGGCGCTCGGGTATACCTCGAATGAAACCGTTGCGAACTGGGAATACCGCAAAATCAACACAAACCGCTTTGACAACCGGGGCGGGAAAGCACCTGCCGAACTCACGTATTCCCAGGAACAGACGAGCAAAATCAAAGGCGGCTTAACAGCGAAAGTTCCGAAAGCGGACGATGTGAAAAACATGATGATGCTTGAAGCCATGGAAAAAACAAAGCTGCCGCTCGCCTTTGAAACAGTCGTCGGCGCCGGTACAAAACGCGATCAGATTTATAAAGTACAGCCGAAAAAACTGGGGAATTTACACGCCTATGCACCGGCCGTCAATGAAAAAGGAAAAGTCACCTACGGCGAAGTGTACATCGTATTAAAAGGCAACAAAAGAAAGCTGGTCGTCAAAAATATCACCTCGCAAGGAATCGGCGCCTGGATTCCTGTACAGGATCACCTCACATTCGGCTTTCAGCTTAGCCATCAGCCGAATTAAAAAAGCAAGCCTTTTTGAGGCTTGCTTTTTTCATACTCTTGCTGTTCTGGAAGTGAAATCAACATCTTGATAATAGCTGTTTTTGACGAGTACATTCGGTCCGAGGCACCGGACGTGCGGGCAGTGGCAGTTGAGCTCTTTGGCAAGCTCTGTTTTTCTCCACTTCGCGTAGGCGCTTGGCAGGCTGTCTGTCTGAATGTTGCCGAGCGGCGGAGTATCTCCGAAATCGGTCACGATGATATTGCCATCAAAAATATTGACGTTCAGGCGCGATCTGCCGTCAGGGTCGTTTCTGACGGTGACGTTTTTCGCTTCGCGCAGCCGCTGTAAGAGGGCGTGATCTTCAGGATCAGGGCTGCACGCGTAAAACGGCAGGGTGCCGAACAGCATCCACGTATTTTCGTCGCGAATTTCAAGAAGGCGGTGGATCGCTTTCCTCATGTCTTGTAAGCTTAAAGATTCAAGTACGCTTGCAAAGTCACTCGGATACATCGGGTGGACCTCATGGCGCTGGCATTTCATGTCTTCGACAATTTGCCGGTGAATATGCTCGATGTGAGGGAGCGTCCGTTTGTTGAGCATCGTCTCGGCGGATACCATAACCCCTTCATCAACAAGCGTCCGGCTGTTTTCGATCATTTTTTCGAAATAGCGCGCCCGCTGGGCAAATGTCGGCTTTTTATCCATCATGGCGAAGCCGATTTCTGCAAAGTCTTCGACTGTTCCCCAGTTGTGGGAAATATGAAGTACATCAAGGTAGGGGATGATCAGCTCGTAGCGGCCGATATCGAGCGTCAAGTTTGAGTTGATCTGCGTCCGCACGCCGCGTTCATGAGCGTATTTTAATAAAGGAACGACATATTCCTTTACGGATTTTAATGAAAGCATCGGCTCGCCGCCCGTAATGCTTAAAGAACGAAGGCGGGGAATCTCATCAAGCCGTTTCAACAGAAGGCTGACTGGCAGCGCGTCCGGGTCCTTCGTCTGGAGCGTATACCCGACGGCGCAGTGCTCGCAGCGCATATTGCAAAGAGTCGTCGTCGTAAATTCAACGTTTGTCAGCTGTATATCTCCATATTGGTCAACGTCCATGTAGGCTTCCCACGGATCATATTCCGGGGTAATCGGACGAACCTGCGTTTTTTCTGTCATGACACATCTAACTCCTTTATGATAGGACATACTAATATAGCCCAACTATTCATTTTAGACCTGATCCTTGAGGCGTGCAAGTCATGGATGATTGAAAAAAGGCCGTTTATAGGCTACGATAAAGGAACAAAAGGAGGAGAATCATGGGTAACGCAGTACATGACAAAGAACAGCAAGTCAATTATTTAAAAAACAGATTGGATATGTTTATGTCAGTCATCGATTCTTTAGACCCGGAATCGACCGACCTTGAAGATATTGACAGACTGATCAGCATGCTCGACGATTTGGAAGCCAAATACGAGCGCTTTAAAAAAGACTGGAAATAAAACCGCGCATTCTCTGCCGCGGTTTTTTTGTTTTCCAAGTGTTGCTTGGTATGAAAAGCTCCGTCCTTCTGCACAATAAGAAAAAATAAAACTAGGAGCGAGAAGATGATGAAACGAATCTGTGCCATATGCTGCGGATTCCTGCTGACGCTGGCCTTCAGCTGCAATGCTGAAGCAATTTCCAACAAGGCGATTCATTGGGGCTTTTCAAAAAGCAAAAACCATCAGCCGGCAGATGCGGGTCAAGAGCTGAACAGCCTTTTACAGCAGTATGACGCCTTTTATTTGGGCAACACAAAGGAAAAAACGATCTATCTGACCTTTGATAACGGCTATGAAAACGGCTACACCCCTAAGGTGCTCGATGTTCTGAAAAAACAAAACGTCAAAGCTGCCTTTTTTGTGACGGGCCATTTTGTCAAAGATCAGCCGGAGCTGATCAAACGAATGGCCGAGGAGGGGCATATCATTGGGAATCATTCATATCACCATCCGGATCTCACGACGAAAACAAGCCGCGTGATACAAGAGGAATTGGAATCGGTCGATGAGGAGGTTTACAAAATTACAGGCGAAAAAAACAACCTCTACCTGAGACCGCCTCGGGGCGTTTTCAGCGAGCGGGTGCTTGAAGAAACGAAAAAGCTCGGTTATCAAACGGTATTCTGGTCTGTTGCTTTTGTCGATTGGAAAATCAATGCCCAAAAAGGGTGGCGCTATGCGTACGACAATATGATGAAACAGGCCCATCCCGGCGCCATCTATTTGCTTCACACCGTCTCGAAAGACAATGCAGAAGCGCTTGATCAGGCGATCACCGACTTGAAAAAAGAAGGTTATACATTTAAAAGCCTTGATGACCTGATGTTTGAAAAATCTATGATGCTAAAGCCCCTATGAAGTCAATGCCCCGGTTGCTGAGCCGGGGTTTTTGCTTTGATCGGAAAAGTTGATGGTTCAAGCTCTTTTATTTCCCCTAGTCAATTCCATAGAATAAAAATCCATTCTATATACATATATTACTAGATTTAAAAAGAAAATAGGTATATCATTGATAGTGAAGGGGGAATTACCATGTCAAAATTAGTAAAATCAGTCACATCACCTAAAAAATTTATTACAGGAAAACGACTCCTTGAGAACTTGAACGATTACATTGAAGATTATGGCGATCACGCATATATCATTTGCGATGAATTCATTTTGGAACGCGCTCAAAAAGAAGCGGGGAATTCGATTCAGAAAGCCGGCAATCAAGCTGTTTTTGAAAAATTCAATTACGAATGCACACAGGAAGAAATCGATCGTAACCGGGAGCTTGCACGCAATGCAGGCGCTAATATCATCGTTGGGATCGGCGGGGGAAAAACGCTTGATACAGCAAAGGCCACCGCTTATTACGAGAAGCTGCCGGTTGTGATTTTCCCGACAATTGCTTCAACAGATGCTCCATGTACGGCCCTTGCCGTCATTTATAAACATGATGGATCGTTTGACCGATATCTGTTTTTACCGACGAACCCGGATGTCGTTCTCGCGGATTCTGACATTTTGGCATCCGCGCCGCCGCGCTTTTTCGCAGCCGGTATCGGAGACGCCTTGGCGACATATTTTGAAGCGCGCGCCTGCTTTAAAGCAAACGGCGACAACCTCGTGCTGATGAAGCCTTCAACAACTGGATTGGGACTTGCCCGTCTTTGCTATGATACGCTATTGGAAAACGGCGTAAAAGCGATGCAGGCGGTCAAGCATGGCGTTTCTACACGAGCCGTCGAAGATACAATTGAAGCGACCATCTATTTAAGCGGCGTCGGCGCCGAATCAGGCGGTCTTGCCGCTGCACATGCGATTCACAACGGTATGACAGCCGTTCCTTCCCTGCACAGGGCTCAGCACGGCGAAAAAGTTACGTTCGGCCTTTTGGCACAGCTTGTTCTTGAAAACGCGCCGGCCGAAGAGCTGGAGACCGTGATTGACTTTATTAAAGGCGTCGGTCTGCCGTTGACATTACAAGACCTCGGAGTCGACGAATTTGTCGAAGAAGAATGGCGCCAAGTCGCTCAAAGCGCTTGTGCGGAAGGCGACACAATGGGCAACATGCCGTTCCCGGTCACCCCTGACGACGTCTACAATGCGATCGTCGCCGCCAACGCGATTGCAGAATCTTATCGCGATTAATAGACGAAAAGCCGCTTCCGTGAAGGAGCGGCTTTTTTCTTTGAGGGTTGTCTATTAGTTTGTGAATCGGCTGTTTGCAGTTCGTTTTTTCTGTATACCTTTTCATTCTAAACTTTCTCTTCCGTGCAATATATTTAAAAGTTCCCAAAAACGTGCTGTTTGACTCGAGTGACAGCCGCTCATTTCAATACTTTAATTTTGATTCTCGGTTCTTCTTCCATCCCTGACTCATACACATCCTCATTTCCCGGAGCCGTAAAAGTGACGCTGTACATTTCCTGTGAATGCGGAGACAGTTCCAGCTCTTCCGGCTGAAAGTCAAATTCATTTCCCATATCAGGGGTGAGCTGGACGCGTTCGGTATTTTTCCCGTAGTTGTTCACTTTGACCTCACAGTCCATGCTTCCTTCCTCCATATCGCCCTCATAGCTGCAAGTGCTTCCCCTTGTCATATATTCCACGGCATCATCGCCTTGTGCATTCCATTTTTGAAAGAGCATCAGCTGTTCTGTGACCAGCGGGTAAAATACTGAAATGCCGATAATAAACAAAAACAGCTTAAAGCGGATCCACGGTACTCCATCATAATGGCGCTACGCCATAATGAAGCCGATGATGAGCATCAACATGCAGATCAGAACCACTAAATTCCGGACAGGCAGTCCGAAAAAGCCCAAAAGCGCGTCCGCTGCAGACACGCTTTGATGATTCTCGGCGCTAATCAACAAGCCGAGAACGATCAGGATGATGCCGGCAAGCCCTGTATGTACCTTCATTTCTTTCCCTCCTCAGTTGTAGGAATAGTCGAACAGAGAGGAAAAAGGTTTCCGGTTTTACTTGAAAATGTCAAACCATCCTTTATGCCGGAACCAGAAGATCATGCCGGCGACAACGGCTCCCATCATGACGAGGATGAAAAAATAGCCGTAGCGCCAATGCAGTTCAGGCATGTTGTCAAAGTTCATGCCGTACACTCCGGCAATGAAGGTGAGCGGAATAAAAATCGTTGAGACGATTGTCAGCGTCATCATAATGGCGTTCATCCGATTGGAGTTGAGCGTCTGGTAGCTGTCCCTCAAATCGGCTGTCATGTCGCGGTTGTTTTCAACGATTTCGGTCAGCTTCAAGAGGTGGTCGTAAATGTCGCTGTAATACGCTTTTCGTTCGCGGTTTTCTTTTGAAATTTCAATGTTTAAAATCCGGTAAAGCAAATCCCGCATCGGAATAATTGTTTTCCTCAGCTTTAGAAGGTCGCTCCGGATATCAAACACCTCATTCATCAGCGTTCCATACGTTTTTCTGCTGTCGCTTTCAGCAATTTCATTGAGGCGGTCTTCTATTTTGTAAAGAATCGGGAAATATTCGTCCACAAGCTGATCCATGATCATATAGGCGATATGGCTCGGGCCTTTTTTCCACAACTCGCTGTTTTCCGAAAGCTGTCTTCTAACTTTTTCAATGCCGTCTGAACGATGAAAGTGAAATGTGACGATGAAATCTTTTCCAACGAATAGATCAACTTCTTCAGACGCCAAAGTCCTTTGATTCAACGCATGAATGACGAAAAAAAGATATTCTTCGTATTGATCAAGCTTGGGACGCTGCAAGCGATGTACGCAGTCCTCAACTGATAAAGGGTGAAAGTGAAAATGGCTTTTGAGCATGGAGACTTCTTCATCCGAAGGCTGATCGAAATCGGTCCAAAACCACTCAATATCTTGATCTGTCAGCCTTTCTGCTTTGTTGTCGGATAAAAGCCGTCCGTCCTTTGTCATCGCAAAATGTTTAATCATCGACACCCCTCCGCTTCCATAGGATGCTGCGCTGTGCTGTGATTCATTCGATGAAAAATAAAATGTTGTTCTTTTTTAAGAGAATTTGAAACATGGTATACTGTGGACAAAGAAGAAAAAGGGATGGGAAGCGATGTGGAAGGAAACTGTAAGCGTATCACCGCCGTATCATTTTGACCGCGTCTTGGACAGGCTTTCGCTTGATCCGCTCAATGCGGTCAACCTCGACAAAAGGGAGGTCAAGCTGCCGCTCCGCAATCAAAACAAAGAGCCCCGGATTGTCGCTGTGCAGGCGACGGGAACTGTCGATACCCCGGTGTTTGCCGTCAGCGGTACAGACGATCGAGACGACATGATGAAAGAAGTGAAACGGATCTTCAGATGGGAGGAAAATCTTCAGCCTGTACTGGATCACTTTTCACAATCGAGCTTATCATCAATTTTTGCAGAGCATGCCGGAACGCCGCTGGTGCTCGATTTTCATTTGTATCATTGCTTGATGAAATGCATAATCCACCAGCAGCTGAATCTGTCTTTTGCTTATACGCTCACGGAGCGGTTCGTTCACACTTTTGGAGAGCAAAAGGACGGGGTCTGGTTTTATCC
Organism: Bacillus sp. GM2; assembly: GCF_056155945.1. NCBI lineage: Bacteria > Bacillati > Bacillota > Bacilli > Caryophanales > Bacillaceae > Bacillus > Bacillus sp. GM2. The sequence continues at coordinate 82,224 of NZ_JBRKSZ010000008.1, read as the reverse complement.
GCTTCCCGAAACGGTTGCACAGCTCGACTATAACGACTTGCGCGAACTTCAATTCAGCATGCGGAAGGCTGAATATGTCATCGATACATCAAGGATGATCGCAGACGGCCGTTTAAATCTTGATGAGCTTGATCAATTATCAGATGAAGACATGATGGAAAAGCTGGTGAAAATCAGAGGCATCGGCCCGTGGACCGTCCAAAACGTTCTGCTGTTCGGACTGGGCCGCCCCAATCTGTTTCCGGCCGCCGATATCGGCATCCAAAACGCCATCAAACGCCATTTTGGCTTAAACGATAAACCGACAAAAGAACAAATGCTTGAAATGAGCAAAGAATGGCACCCTTATTTAAGCTATGCTTCCTTGTATTTATGGAGGAGCATTGAGTAGAAATGGAGAGAACATCAGTGAAACGTGATAAAAAAGGATCATCAGCAGAATTAAAAGTCGGACAGCAATTTCCGCTGACGATCAAGCGCCTCGGCATCAACGGCGAAGGCGTCGGCTACTTCAAGAAAAAAGTCGTCTTCGTCCCCGGCGCACTGCCTGGTGAAGAAGTCGTCGTCGAGGCGACAAAGGTTCATCCGAAATTTTCCGAAGGGCGGGTCAAAAAGGTGCGCAAGCGTTCAGAGCACCGCGTCAAGCCGCCCTGCATCATCTATGAGCAATGCGGGGGCTGCCAGCTCCAGCATCTGGCTTATGAAGAGCAGCTGAAAGGAAAACGGGACATCGTCATTCAATCGCTCGAACGGCATACCCGTTTTGACATCGGCAAAATGGACATCAGGCCGACGATCGGCATGGAAAACCCGTGGCACTACCGGAATAAAAGCCAGTTTCAGCTCGGGCTTTCGAAAAACGGGAAGATGGTGGCCGGGCTGTACGGCCTTGACTCGCACCGTCTTGTCCCGATTACGGAATGCATTGTTCAGCATCCGGCGACGAACAAAACGACGCAAACCGTCAAGCAGATTCTTGAAGACTTCGGCATTTCCGTCTACAACGAACGGAAGCGCACGGGCGACGTCCGCACGATCGTGACGAGGGTCGGCTTTGAGACGGGGGAAGTGCAGGTTGTCCTTGTCACGTCAAAAGAAGATCTGCCGCGCAAGGAGCTCATTGCAGAAGAAATCAAAAAGCGTCTGCCTGAAGTGACCTCCGTGATTCAAAACGTCAACAAAGCCAAGACATCGGTTGTCTTCGGCGAGGATACAAGGCTCTTAGCCGGCAATATGGTCATTCAGGAATTTCTCGGCGAGGTTTCATTTGAGCTGAGTGCCCGCGCTTTTTTTCAGCTAAATCCGATCCAGACGGTCAAGCTGTATGACGAAGTGAAAAAAGCGGCGAAACTGAGCGGGCGCGAAAAAGTCGTCGACGCCTATTGCGGCGTCGGCACGATCGGAATGTGGATCGCCGACGGGGCAAAAGAAATCCGCGGCATGGACGTCATTAAAGAATCGATCGATGACGCCAACCAAAACGCCAAAAAGCACGGAATCGAAAATGCGCGCTATGTCACAGGGACGGCGGAGCACTGGCTGCCGAAATGGACAAAAGAAGGCTTCAGGCCGGATGTCGTCATCGTCGATCCGCCGAGAACAGGCTGTGACCGCACCTTCCTTGATACGATCAGGCAGGTTAAGCCGAAACGGTTCGTTTATGTCTCATGCAATCCGTCAACACTTGCGAAAGATTTGCAGTACTTGGCGAAGGATTACCATGTCGAATACATTCAGCCTGTCGATATGTTTCCGCAGACGGCGCACGTCGAATCGGTCGTATCGCTGAAGCTGAAATAAAACGCCTTTTCAAAGGCGTTTTTTAGCGGAACCAAAAGGGGGATACATGATGAAAAGACTCTGCATCATCCCGTGCGGGGCGAAAAAGATCTGGGATGTCGATCCGGGCATCGGCCCGTCCTCCGCAAAAGATGTCTATCTGAGCCCGTTTCATCGGGCGTGCCGCGCATATGCGCAGACGTTTTTTGCGGATTGGGTGATTCTTTCAGCAAAACACGGGTTTTTAAAGCCAGAAGATATCGTTCCTGAAAACTATGACGTCACATTCGGGATGCGCTACCCGGAGATTATGGCGGATGATGAACTGAAAGCTCAAGGTGAACGGAAAAACCTGATGGATTACGATGAAATCGTCATGCTCGGCGGAAAAAAATACAGGCCTGTTTTGAGGAACGTGTTCGGCAGCCGCCAGCAGATCACTTACCCGCTGGCGGGATACCGGGGAATCGGCTATATGCTGCAGGCGCTGAAAGCGGCTGTCGATGAAGGACGGGAGCTAAAGGTGAACTGAAGCAGCTTGAAGTTTATTGAAATATAACCTGTAATCGTTTACCATTATTATATAATTAAATTTTAGGGAGAAGTCAGTATGTGCAATTTTGAAAATGGTGGAGCAATTGCTATTAAAGGATTTAATTTTCAAAAAGCAGCGATAACATTTATAGCAATAAAAAACTTTGATAAACCAAATTTCCATATTTTGGTTGAAACGAAAGATGATTTTGAAGTTAAATATAATGGTTATGATGCATATATTCAAGTGAAAAGTCAAAAGTTAAGTTTAAAAAAACTTTTAAATAGTAATGATGGAAAGTCAATACTTGAAAAAAATCTTAGTAATGGTAGCACTAATTCGCATTTTAAAATATTTGTTAAAGGATTTGTTGAGTCAGATATAAAAAAAATGGTGCAAATCACTGAGGGCAATATTTGTAGCCCTCTATATTCTTATAACGATGAACAAAAAAATACTATACTTGAAAAATTAAAGGGTAATGAAAACATCAAAGAATTTGAGGGAAAATTGTTAACTAGTTATTTGTATATACCACCTTTTAAAGATAAGTTGTCTGAGGCTATCACAGTTTTACTTGGAGAAATGGCCCTAAGAGATATTGATGTTAGCCATAAAAGAGGCCAAGTTGCAATTAATGAACTTTTTACACTCATTGACCAAAAAAGCGAATTCATTATTAAGACTCAAGAAGACTATAAAAAAAAAGAAATATTAAAAAAAGACTTAAAAGAAATATTTAAACTTTCTTCTACTTTAGATGCGTTTGATGAACTTCTAAAATCGACATCTTATTCTTTCTTTTATAAAAAGCAGATAAAAAAAGAACAACTTAAAATAATTCATTCGTACGCAAATGAAAAGCAAACAGCTAAAGAATTACTCGAAGATTTTGATTTATTTAATGGAACAGAGGAAGGAATTATTGATAGTGCCATTGAGAAGTGTAATTGTAATGAAAAATTTAATAACATAAATGAATTTGCTAAAAAAGCAATTGTAATTGAAGTTTTAGTAGAAATGAGTGAAATTGCATGATAGTAGAGAGATTAATTATTTTAGATTATGAAAATGAAGTAGCAAATGAATTTTCTTTCTCACAAAACGCAAATATAATTACAAGTGATAGGACTACAATTGGAAAATCAAGTTTAATCAAATCTTTATATTATGCTTTAGGATTTGAGATTAAACAATTTCCGCATGGTTGGAATTTTAACACTATGCGATTTCGGGTCGACATATTAATAAAAGGTTCAGCTTATTCAATTATTAGGTATAACACTTTATTTTATGTTTCAGACTCTGACGGTGTTTTAAGTCTTAAAGAGTTTTCTGAATGGCTAGAAGAAAAACTATCCATCAATATGAAATTAAAATTGAAAAAGTCAAAAACTAATGAACTTTCTTCTGTGTATGCTACCGAAATATTAACATCTTTTTATCTTGATCAGGATAAATCATGGAATGGGTATATTTTTAAAAACTCTTCTGATTCATTGGGGAGATATTCGAACATACCAGGTGATATTTTGGAATATGTTTTAGGCATTTCAAACCAAGGAATTCTTGAGAAAGAAAATGAAAAAAGTAAAAATCAAAAAAAAGTTAAGCAAATTAAATCTAAAATTGAAGTACTAAATAGTTTGCAAGAAGAATATGTTAAAAACACAAAAATGATCGATACATCACCTTACGATCTTAAAAAGCTTAAAGAAACCTTTAATAATTATTTGAAACAGTTAAGTAGAATTTCAAGTGAAATTTCTGTGAAAAAGAAAGAGATATTTGCTAAAAAAACGAAACAAGATTTAAATTCTCAAGATAATGTTGAACTTGAAAAAATAATGACTGTTAACAAAAAAACATACAAGGACGTTGAGTTAGAATGTATACATTGTCATTCAAAGCTAACCTTAGAACAGTCATTAACAAGGCTTAAATTAAAAAACAATTTGTTAGAAATACAAAACATGCTTGATTTTAACAATAAGGAGAATGAGAAATTACAAAATGAAATTGAAGAGTTACAAAATGAAATTGCCGAATTAGATTCAAAATATAGCACTCTTTCCAAACGAAAAATGGAAATTAAAGAGATTCTAAATCTAAAAGAATATATTGATTTGGAATCTAAGAGATTAGCTAATGAAGAGTTTTTAAAAACAATCGACAAATTAAGTGATGACAGAAAAGATTTGGAGGTATTGATTAAGACTTTAGCAAAAGAAATTAGAGAACTAAAAGAAGATCAAAAGGACAGAAAATCTAATATAAGTAAAAGGTTTTATGAGATATTAAGTGATATTAATTTGCGATTAGGAAGTACAAAACTAAGTGAAATTGAATTCTTTAATTTTAGTGAAGTTAAAGGCAGTGGTATGGATAACAATAAAACTCTCCTTGCACTGTATTTGACATACATAAGATTAATTTCAGAGTATGGTGTATATACTATCCCATTTGGAATAGACTCTTTTGTAAAAAATGAAATTGATAAAGAAACTGTGAAAATCACGTTTAAAGAGGTTGAAAAATATTTTCTATCGATACCAAGCCAAACTTTTTTTGTAACTATTTCGGAGAACTTACAGTATTTATCTAGTTTGGATAAATATAATGTAATAAGATTGAAATATCCGATACTTGATAAAGAAAATTATCAAAAGTTGTTATCCATGGTTAGAACAAGCAATCAATAAAAACTTCTTGTATGCAATTAGTAGGGTTAATCGTAGTTAATATGAGAGTTTGAGTAGATCAATTATTTTTGTTTGTATTTTTTAATTAGAGGAGAGAGTATAAATAAAGGTTTACAGGGAGGCAAAATGAAACTTTCATTTTGCCTGTTTTGGTTTGCAAGTCAGAGAGCGCTAGCGGGAGTAATTTTGTGTCTCATACGAATTGAAATTTGTGTGGTTACACCGAAAGATATGACATAGTTTTTATGAATTTCACCATGCACATTGAAAACGTCGATTAGACGAATAAAGAGGAGGATGAGATACACTGATGAAAAGTGTGCCAAAAGAAAAGATTTATACGAGTAAACAGTTACAAAAGAAATTGAAGCAGGTGTAGATGTCACCTATAAATGCTTCACGGACTCGTCGCACTGGTTCAAGTTGAGAGACAAGGTGGCTGTGGTGGAAGGACGGCAGATGATGATCGACCATTTGAACAGCTGTCTAGATGAGGTGTCTTTTTGCCTCCTTTTCATACCGCGGGCAGACTGCTACGGATACCGGAGATAACATGAATGTTTCGGTGTTGTCTCTTTTTTTATGCGATTTTTTGTAACAAAAAGAAGTTCAGCGGTACTAATAAGTGAATAGAAAAATAGCGGCATGCCCAGCCAGGGAGGGGCTTTATGAAGCTTGAGGAAGTCTACAAGAGTATTCAGCCTTCCGTTTATGCCTTTTTCTACGTTAAGACATTCCATAAAGAAATGGCGGAAGATTTAACACAGGAAGTATTTTATCAGGCTGTGAAAGGCTATCATACATTTTCGGGAAAGTCGACAATCAAAACATGGGTGTTTGCGATTGCTAAAAATGTGTTGAAAAAACACTTTCGTTCAGGAGCGTCAAAAGCCGGGGCAAACACGATATTTCAGCATGAGGAAGCGGCTTGCTTATCTCCTGAAGAACAACTTCTGAAAACCGAGAAAGAGCGGCGGCTTCTCGAGGAAATCAACCGGCTTGATGAGGATTCAAAGGAAATGGTCACCCTCCGTATCTACGGAGAATTGTCATTTAAAGAAATCGGCATGCTCACAGGCAAAACCGAAAACGGTGCCAGGGTCGGGTTTCACAGAGCGAAGCTCAAGCTGCAGCAAGAAATGGAGGGGTATGATGAAGGATAAGGAACGCAGTGTATTCAAAGATTTGCTTCCTTTATACCATGAGGGGCTGTTAAGCAAGGAGACGGCTGAATGGATTGAGGAAGCGGCCGAAAACGATGAAGAGCTTCATAGGCTTTTGAAGATGACGGAGGCCGAGCTTCCGAAGGAACATATCGAGTCGTCTGTTCATGAAAGTCAAATGTTTAAAAAAATCAATCGGAAGCTCTCCTTGTACCAATTGATGTTTACAGCCATTTCGTTTTTTCTCGCGATTCACACATCCCTGTTAAATGAGAGCTTCGGCTTTATTTTGTGGTACGCCGTGCTTGGGCTTGCGGTGTACTTGTTTTACCGGGATATGAAACTCGTGATGCTCCTCTCCTTTGCGCCGATTTTCATTTGGGGGATGGGGGATATTCTGGCCGGATGGGACGCAGCTGACGGTACAGGGGTTGTGGAGCACCTGCTGTATGCCGTCTTTGGCGCTTTCATGCTTGCTGCTATTCACTGTTTTTTCGCCGCGGCCGGGATGATGATCGGATGGCTGTTCTTAAAGCTGAAAGAAAGTAGTTGATATGATGAAAAAGAAAATCTTGTATAGCGTATTGATTGTGCTGCTCGTTTCCTTTGTACTTGCCGCATACAACGCCTTCAACGGAAATCCCGTAAGCAAGAAGCTGTCTCAAACGGCGCTTGAGCATTATTTGACTGACCGCTATCCTGAAAAAAACTTGCGGATCGACAACGGACTCTATCATTTCAAGTTCACCGAATATGTATTTGAAGTCACTGATACCGACGATCAAAAGCGCAAAGATCCCTATCTGTTTTCTTTGAGAGGATTTGTTCAACCTGAAGTGCACACGGACGGGATCTATGAAGAGAACCTCAACGAACCGCTGATGGAACGGCTTGGAGAAGAAGCCGGAAAAGAAATCAAAACATTTTTATCGAAAACCATAAACGATCTGAAAGACGTTGACGTGCATGTGGAAGTATTAAAAGGAAAGCTGAAAAATGACGCAAAATGGGAGAAAAGCCTCCGCTTAGAGCGGCCGATGGAGATTCATATTTTACTTGATGCCGCAAATGCCGACCGAAAAGACGTATACAATACAGCGCAAAAAATTCAGCGCCTGTTGAATAAGGAAGGGTATGACTACGAAAGCGTGATGATTAATGCCAACATTTTTGAGGGGGAAGATATCAAAGACGAGGAGATCGGCTATGTCAAATACAGCACCTCCTTTGAAAAAAATACGGATATCAAGCTGAAGGATGTTGAAGAGCTGAATGAATAGCGATCCATCCTTCAGTTGAAGGGTGATATCATATTTGCAAACCGTCGCAGAAAGCGGCGGTTATCTGTTTAATATAAGTGTCTTTAGCGGTTTTTTGAAACCGGCCGTCAGCCAATGCGCCAGAAGAGAAGTATCCGTATAAAGATGACAGAAAAGCGAAGGCCTGTGAATCTGGATCTCCCTTTTTCATCAGGTTTTTGTCCTGCATCGTCTGAAAGTAGTCTGTTAAATAACTGAGGAGCTCTTCCATATGCTTTAACAGAGAGTCGAAAAGATCAGTCATCCTTCCGCCGTCTTGAACAGCGATGAGGTAGAGCGGTTTGTTATTTTCCATATGGAGCAAATACGATTCCGCAATCAATGTTAAATCTTTTTCTAGGTTCCAAGTGATATCGTTTTCAAATACGCGCTGAAAGGCTGGGATATAAGAAAATTGTTGAACGGCCGCTTCCAAAAGTCCGAGCTTTGTGTTGAAGTGCCGATAGACGGTCATTTCGCTGACGCCTGAACGAAGCGCGATATCCTTTATCGTCACCGACTTGAATCCGTATTTTTGCATTAAGTCTAAAGCAGCAGATATGATCCGTTCGTTCGTCTCTTGCAAAGGTGTTTACCCCCATTTTATGATAGTTAGTAGCAACTAACATCAGTCTAATCAGGCGCTGAATTGATGTCAACCCGTTTCAAAAAGGATAAAAAGGAGTTTTAATCATGAAAAATATTTTAATCGTCAATTTTCCGGCGGAAGGGCATGTCAACCCTACATTAGGGATCACCAAAGCATTTGCTGACAGAGGCGACAATGTGCACTATCTTTCAACAGAAAAGTATAAAGACAGGCTGGAGGGCGTCGGGGCTACCGTCCATTTATACAAAGATCTGGTAAGAAACGCGCATATTGATCCGAATTCACCGTCCGGCCTTCTTGAATTTTTAAAAATTCATCTCAAAACCTCGCTGTATATTCTAGACATTGTAAAAGAGCTGTCCAAAAGCATTTCGTTCGACGTCGTATATTATGACACATTCGGTGCGGGTGAATTGGTCAGGGATTATTTGAACATTCCGGGAATCGCTTCGTCGGCTTCATTTCTCTTCGGACAAGAACATATGAAGATTCTGCCGCTGCATCCGGATTCAGGCGCGGAGCTGCATTTGGACAAAGAATGCGAAGACCTGCTAGCGGAACTGAAAGAAAAGTACGGCGTCTCACCTAGGCATACAGGACAGTTTATGAGCAATCAGGCGGAGTTGACCGTTGTGTATACAAGCCGGTATTTTCAGCCTGACAGCGACCGTTTCGGGGATGATGTGCTGTTTATCGGCCCGCGTTTTCCGAAGCGGCTCGACAAGACCGATTTCCCGGTAGAATCGTTAAAGAATGAGAAAGTCATTTATATTTCAATGGGAACCGTACTTGGTAAAACCGCTGACTTTTTCAATATGTGCATCGATGCTTTCCGTGATTTCGACGGCAAGGTTGTCATCGCCGCCGGCGAAAAGTCGGACTACGCGGATATTAAAGAAGTGCCGAAGCATTTTATCATCGCCCCGTATGTGCCGCAATTAGAGGTTCTTAAAGAGGCCGATGTGTTCATTACGCACGGCGGCATGAACAGCGTCAATGAAGGCATCCATTACCGTGTCCCGATGGTCGTGCTTCCGCATGATAAAGATCAGCCAATGATCGCCCAACGCCTGAAAGAGCTGAATGCGGGATATCCGCTGTTTGCAGAAGAGGTCAATGCTGAAAGATTAAGAGATGCAGCAGAACAAGTACTCACTGATGGAAAATATCAGGAAGGCATTCAAAAAATTGATGAAAGCTTCAGCAACTGCATGGACATGAAAGATGCATTGGCGCGCATTGATGAATATACGGCGCGGAAATCGCTGCAGCCTTAATAGAAAGCCAAGCCGCTTTATCAAGCGGCTTTTTTTATGCATAAACTCCGCAAAAAAGAAAAAATAGAATGAATCATAGATCAGAAAGGATGTTGCATGATGCGCAAACTGTGCGTCAGCCTGCTTCTCGTCATTCCGCTGTCATGTACGGCTGTCATGTCTTCTGCCTACGGGGAAACACGCGTTTATCAAGAGTTGACCGACAAGCAAAAAAATGAACTGGCTTCTTTGCAAAAGGACATTATGGAAAAGAAAAAACAGCTGATCAATAAGTATGTGGAGTACGGAATCCTTGATCAGGAAAGGGGAAAAGAAATCAAATCTCATATTGAAAAGCGCTATGAAAAAGAGCGGGAAAACGGGTTTCTGCCAAAATTGAAGCACCAAAAAGAAAAGTTTCACAAGCATCATATTCATTAAACTGAAAAAGACGGCGCCTCATTTTCTTCGTGACAAAAGTGTAAAGACAGGTGTAAACTAATACTCATGTAAACTGCTAAGAGAGTAAAGAGGTGTTGTGAGTATGAAGAAGAACCGTCCTGTTTCAGAGCGCAGACTGCTTGGCATCGCCGGTCTCGGCTGGCTTTTTGATGCCATGGAGGTTGGCATATTATCGTTTATCATCGCTGCTTTGCACGCGGAATGGAAGTTGACGCCGCAGGAGATGAGCTGGATCGGCAGCGTCAACTCAATCGGCATGGCTGTCGGGGCATTTGTCTTTGGCCTTTTGGCTGACCGTGTCGGAAGAAAATACGTTTTTATGATTACGCTGCTGTTTTTCTCGATTGGCAGCGGGTTGTCCGCTTTAACGACGACATTGTGGGCATTTTTAGTGCTGCGCTTTTTCGTCGGTATGGGTCTTGGAGGAGAGCTTCCAGTCGCATCTACGCTCGTATCCGAAACGGTTGCGCCGGAGCGGAGGGGAAGAGTCGTCGTCCTGCTCGAAAGTTTCTGGGCGTTCGGCTGGCTGGCTGCCGCGCTCATTTCGTATTTTATTATTCCGGCCTACGGCTGGCAGATTGCTTTATTAATAACCGCGATACCGGCTATTTACGCCTTATATTTGCGGATCGCCCTGCCGGATTCTCCGAAATATGAGAAGCTTGCGCAGGAAAGGAAGCCGACCGTCGCGGAAAATGTGAAAAACGTCTGGTCCCGCAAGTATGCCCGGCCTACGGCCATGCTGTGGATTGTCTGGTTTTGCGTCGTCTTTTCCTACTACGGCATGTTTCTTTGGCTGCCGAGCGTCATGGTGATGAAAGGATTCAGCATGATCCAGAGCTTTGAGTACGTCTTGATCATGACGCTGGCTCAGCTGCCCGGCTATTTCTCCGCGGCATGGCTGATTGAAAAAGCCGGCCGGAAAATGGTGCTTACCGTCTACTTGTTAGGGACGGCTGTCAGCGCCTACTTCTTCGGATCGGCTGAATCGCTGGCGCTTCTGCTTGCGTCAGGCATGTTTTTATCGTTTTTCAACCTTGGTGCCTGGGGCGCGCTTTATGCTTATACGCCTGAACAATACCCGACATCAATCAGGGGGACCGGTGCAGGAATGGCAGCCGGCTTTGGCCGAATCGGCGGCATCCTCGGCCCGCTTCTTGTCGGCTATCTCGTCGCCCGGGGGACAGAGATTTCAATGATCTTTTTGATCTTCTGCGTCGCCGTTGTTGCAGCTGTCGCGGCCATCTTCTTTTTGGGAACGGAGACGAAGCAGAAAGAGCTTGCCTAATGTCCGAATTCTTCTTCATAATGGACGGGACGCGGGAATTTGGAAAGAGTTGATTGAATTGAAAAAGAAAGCCTTCATTACAGGTCTCTCGTTGTTGATTCTTGTGACGGGCTGTTATGTGTATAACGCCTTTTACGGAAATCCGGTCAGCCGCGCGCTGGCTGAACAAAAGCTATCGGCATACTTGCAGGAAGCCCACTCCGGCGAAACCTTAAATATGAAAGGGAGCTCCTATAATTTCAAGTTTGCTGAATACCTTTTTCGCGTGTCAGATGAGCGGAATGATGAGTACATTTTCAGCGTAAAAGGAGGCTTGCACCCGGCTGTCACAAACGATGGCATTAAAGAAGTCAGACAGGAAAAGACGAGAGCCAGAATAAGCAAAGAAGCTTCAAATGAGATCAAGGCAGAGCTTGAAAAAAAGCTGAAAAACGTAATCGACGTCCAAGTTTCTCTATCTGGAAGCTATATGTCAATACAGATTGGAAAAAACTGAAGCAAACAGAACCGATCGCTGTTACAGTTACCTTGAATTCAGGCCGGGACGGCCAGAGGCAGGTCTATGACCAGGCAAAAGCGGTGAAAAAGTTATTGAGCGGCTACCATTATGAAAACATTGAGATTGACAGTATGGGCTTAGACGGGGAAGACCGGCCCGGCTATGTGAAGTACAGTGTGCATGTTTTAAAGGACCGCGCGATAGCCATTGAAGATGTAGAGAAGGCGCTTTAACGCCTTCTCTTTTTTATATGCAGGATATATAGGCGGTTTGCACTATTGATGTCCATGCCCGAAGCGAATAGAATCATATTAAGAACAAATAAATATCGACGGGATTGTTACTGGTAAGGCAGGCAAGACCTAAAATGTGCTAAAGGAACTACAGACCTTAGTGTGCTTTTTTTGCGCCTATCGGCTGTTGCTTTCGCATGTTTTAGGTCTTTTTTTATTCCTTTCACCGGGGGTCTTTAGATGTGATGGCACATTTTTCATTTTGATCGTCTTCTGTTGATTTGATAGGATAGAAAAATTGGAGGAGGTAGATCCGGGTGCTGCAAAAAGAGATTGCAAGAGTTCTCTTGCCCCTCATTGGAGGCGCGGAGAATATCATCAGCATCAGCCATTGTACGACAAGGCTGCGCTTCAATGTCAGAGATGAAGAAAAAATCGATATAGCTGCTATTGAAAAGATGGAGTCTGTGCAGGGGACTTTTTTCAGATACGGTTTGTTCCAGATTATTTTCGGTACAGGTGTAGTCAATAAGATTTATAAGGAAATGATCCAATACAGCGATCCGGCTCCTCTTGAAGAAGCCCGCCGGGAGGCGCGGCCAAACATGAACATATTGACGCGATTTGCCAAAACGCTGTCAGATATCTTTGTGCCGATCATTCCTGCAATCGTTGCGAGCGGATTGCTCATGGGTCTCATCAGTGTGCTTAAAGAATTCAGCCTCGGCGCCTATGGCGGCCCGCTGATGAAAATGCTCGACATTTTTTCAAGTTCAGCGTTTGTCATTTTGCCTGTGCTGATCGGGTTCAGTGCAGCTAAACAGTTTGGAGCGAATCCGTTTTTAGGCGCTGTCATCGGCGGAATTCTGACCCATCCCGATCTGCTCGATCCTTCATTGCTCGGCAGCCAAAAGCCGGAATCCGTCGAAGTATTCGGCCTTGAAGTTCCTTTGATCGGATACCAGGGGACGGTCATTCCGATTCTCTTATCCGTCTATATAATGAGCAAAATCGAAAAATTCTTAAAAAGAATCGTCCCCCGTTCTTTAGATTTGCTCGTCGCACCGTTTATTACAGTCATGGCTTCGGGATTTGCCGCGCTGTTTATCATGGGGCCGCTCTCACTGATCATCGCCCATTTTGTAAGCGACTGTCTCGGGTTTGTTTATCATTTTGCGGGGGCTTGCGCCGGATTTTTATTTGGCGGGCTTTACTCCTTACTCGTTTTGAGCGGCCTGCACCACAGTTTTTATGTGATTGAAGCGTCGCTGCTCGCAGATCCCGAATACGGGGTTAATTTTCTGCTTCCAATATGGTCGATGGCCAATGTCGCGCAGGGGGGAGCGGGACTCGCCGTGTTTTTGAAAACAAAGAATGCCGGCATCAGAAAGATTGCGATTCCGGCTTCTCTCACCGCTTTTTTGGGAATCGTCGAACCTGTCATGTTTGGCGTCAACCTGAAGCTCGCTAGGCCGTTTATCGGTGCATCGATCGGAGGCGCCATCGGAGGTGCATACGCTGTTTTCACACACGTTGCGGCAAACTCTTACGGATTGTCCGGCATCCCGATGATTTCAATCATTCTTCCTCTTGGCACCGCCAATCTCATTCATTATTTAATCGCTTTTGCGATTGCGGTGATTTCAGCATTCATTGCGACTTTGTGTCTTGGCTTTAAAGATGAAAAAGAATAATTCCGTTTTCATTCATTAAAACAGGATGAAAGGAAGGCAGCTATGAAAGTAAAAAAAATCTTAAATAACAATGCGCTCGTCGTCAAGGATGGCGGCGAGGAAAAGATCGTATTAGGTTCCGGAATCGCATTTCAAAAAAAGAAGAATGATATTGTCGATAGATCTAAAATTGAAAAAATATTCGTAATGAAAGATTCATCAGAATACCGCCAATTTGAGGAGATCTTAAAAACGTTGCCGGAAGATCATATTCAGGTGGCGGAGGATATTATTTCTCATGCGGAAAAAGAGCTCGGAATCAAAATCAATGAGCGAATCCATGTTGCTTTTTCAGATCATTTATCATTCGCGATAGAACGGTTAAGCAAGGGAATGGTCATTAAAAATCCGCTGCTTCAAGAAGTCAAAGTCCTCTACACGAAAGAATTTCAAATCGGCCGCTGGGCAAAGGCCCTCATTAAAGAAAAGCTGAAGATCGATATTCCGGAGGATGAAGTCGCCAATATTGCACTTCATATTCATACAGCCAAAACAAACGCGGGAGATATGACAAAAACGCTCGATCTCACAACGATGATCAAAGATATTATCGAGATCATCGAAAACAAACTCAACATTAAAATAAAGGATGAGACGATTTCGTATGAGCGGCTTGTCAACCATCTCCGTTTCGCCATTCAGCATATCGAATCGGGAGAGACATTTTACGAAATGGATGGTGAAATGATCAGCCTCATTAAAAAGAAGTTTGGACAAGCGTTTATGTGCGCAGAAGAAATCGGGGCATTTGTGAAGCGGGAGTATGGTTTTGAATTTCCGGAAAAAGAGCTGTGCTACATTACCATGCATATTCAGAGATTTTATCAGCGGTCTGCTGTCGTGTAAAGAATGGTGTGTTTAAGAAAACGGAGCCCTGTTATCGGGCTCCGTTTTTGTTTAAGGCTTCAATTTCCGTTAAAACCGAATTTTCGATTAGAAATCCTTTCACTTTAACGTGCGAAGGGATTAACGGGTGCCGGCGGATGGCGGCGACACTTTTGTGTACACCTTCGGCCGCGTTTTTGCTCGGTGACAGCCATTCATCGATGCTGCTCTGCGTAAACTCCGGACTGCAGTTTTGGAAAAGGTACTCTAAAGTTTGCATTCTATCACTTAAATCTTTGTTTCTATTTAAAAGGTCAGAAATATCTTCATCTGCCGTTTGCTCGTGCTTATCGCGGACAATCCAGATTTCTTCCGCTTTGTTCCGGTGGACAAGGGTGATGATATCTCTCATCAAATCACCGTAGGGCTGTGAAATATCAGGGAAGACGCTTTTTAAAACGAGGGCGTTTTCAGGCTGAATATTCGCTGCCCGGCAGATGGTCTGTTCAAGCTGCTTCTCCATTCCGATAATCATCAGTATTTTTTTGTCTTCTTCCATGACATTTCACCTCATTTATTTATCGTGTGTGTCCAGTTCTTCCATTTTCCCTCCGGGTTAATAGATGCCAGGTGGATCCATCCGTTCTCGGCCTTTTGCCGGAAGCTGTGATCGCGGTCAAGGAGACGTTCGATAGCATCATCCGGCGCTTCGATCACGATCAGGAGCCTGAGAGGCGCATGATATATTTCGTCATCTGACCGCATGACGGACTGCCACGGGAGGCCGGCCAAAAGATCGCTTGCATTTCCTTGCATGACGCCGAGGCCTGAAGTAACGGTTTGGGTTGCCTTATTTCCGCTTCCATAATAATGCGGCGCAACGGTTGACGCGTAATACTGCAGATTGATCCATTGGGCAACTGTTCCAGGCCCTGAAATGATGCCGCTGAGGATGGAGCCGTCCTCGTCATTCCGCCAGTCATAGCTGTGCAGAAAAGCTCTTCCTTCAAGATCAGCTCCGCGTGTAAGCCGGCGTGTGCCGATGATGAATGAAGCATTTCGGGCCAGCCCCCATTCGGGACGGATTTCGCTCCAATCTTCGGCGAAGCGCTCAACTTCACTCCGCGGATTTTGGTAGCCGAGCTGCGGCAGCTCTTCTAAACGTTCGGCTCCGACAGTGCGGCTCACATCGGGAAGCACCGAGTTGATGCGGTCGAACGCTTGTTGAGCTTTAGCCGGAAGCTCAGGTACATAGAGCCACTGCAGTTCGTCCAATGTTGTAATGTGCTCTGCGGCGGCGAATACCGTATCATCCGGAATAAAAATGCCGTCGGAGCGGAGTCTCTGTCTGACGCTCGGAAGGTTGCATAAAGCGGCTAGGACGCGTGCGTTGAAAGCGCCTGATGCGCCTCCGCAGGCGCCGCAGTCCAGTGCTGATGCATAAGGGTTATTCGTGCTTCTGCTGGCGTGCCCGCAAATGACAACGAGCGGAGCGAACCGGTCAGTGATCCCCATCATCTTTAATGCCTGTCTGGCATAGGCGGCTTTTTCTTTATCCGTAAATCCGACCGGAATGCCGGATTCAGATGTTTCCATGCGATCAAGCGAGAGCTTTGCCTGAGGCTTCTTCAGCCATGTTTTCCGCGCATTCCGGAAAGCTTGCCCGGCTGCGCGGGGGACCAGGCTGCGCGCGGCCATTTGCACGCTCAGCCACGGCCCGCTCACTTCGGGAAGCAGCATACCCGCCAATAGATTCTGTTTCATCTTTTTAAAGGCGGAGCTCAGCGAGGATGCCGCTTTTTTATGTTCTTGGTACGATTTGAAACTTGATTCATCGGCCGTTTCATTTACTCGATGCTGAGGTTTAAGGATGACCGGCAGAGAGCTGTGAGTGTGCTTAGTGCCAAGCTCGCACGTTTCGATCGCCAGATTGAAAAAGCCCGCTGTTCCATACGTTTCAAAAGGGCCTGACTTTTCCAATGCCCGTCGGAACGGCTCTGAACGGACATCAATACAAAATGCAAGCTGGGCCAGCGCCGCTTCACTTTTGGCGGCAGCGGCAGGTTTGTTTGCCGTGATGAGATTTCTTACCTCAGCAGCGTATGATTGTTCCCACGCTTCCAGCCAGATGCGCCTGCGTGTTAGATCATCAAAGCGGCGGGCGAGTGTTAATCTCGCTTTTTGCTCTGCTGCTGAAAGTTTGAGCCATTCGTCAGGCGTCAGGAGGCCCCAATGCAGCCAGGCCGCAATCAAAGGAACGACCTGCATCTCTTTTTCAGGTTTTGGCTTAGACAGCGGCAAATAAGGTTCAATAAGCATCCATTCCATTGAAAGCCGGATGGCTAAATACTCGAGCAGCAGCCCTTGTTCATCCTGCGATTGCTGGGAACGCCAAAGCATCATCCCGGCCCATCCCGGAAGAGAGAGCAAATGAGCTTCAAGGTATGCCTGAACGTCTCCATCAGAAATATCAAGCGCTCGGAGTGCTCTTTTCATCGCGTCCCGAGGCTCTTCCGGCCACCCTTTCAGTCGTTGACGTTCCGCTCGCGCCAGGGCGGGATCATGTTCAACAAGCTGCCGCCAAGCGCTGTAAAACCCTTTCTCGCGATGCGGAAGCCGCCATGCCGATTGTGATTCATCGAGGAACAGCTTGCACCATTTAATCACATGATGATCAAGAAGGTGAGCGGTTTTCTGTCCGGCAAAAACGCTGAGCGGTTTGATTAAGCGTGTTTTTCGATCATCGATTGTCCCGCGCGCCGCTTGTTTGGCAAGCTTTTCGACTTGCCGGGATCTCAAGAGCTGTTCAGGGATTTCGTCGAGCTTGAGCGCAGCTTTGCAAAACGCTTCCGCTGTTTCCCTCTGCATGCCGGGCTGATATGAATCGAGCCAATGCGTCAGCTTTTTTTCAAGAATGGCCTCATCGATTTCTCCCCGTTGTTTTGCGGAGCGGAAAATGGAGGACTTTGGGTAAATATCAACATGAAGCTGCTGTTTAAGCTGCCGGGCCGTCTGTTCAAATGTCTGTTCTTCAAGACCCATCCACGGATGGCGCGCGGCAAAAGTTTCAATCGGCCATAGCGGCGCAATGACCCGTGCTGCTGATTGAACCGATTCATCAATATTAAAGTCCGCTGTCTGATGTTCATATTTGAAGATCAATTGTTTAGACAATGTGGGTGCTGCTTTCATGATTGACGACCTCCTTGAGTAAGATATTGGTCAAGATAATTCGGCCGTTCTTCGACCGATTCAAAATGAGGCTCACCCGTTTTTACAAGACGCAGATAAAGTGCGCCGGACCATGAAAAGCGCTGCCGAACGATCAAGGCGCCGGCCGCACTGCCGGCTAACAAAACGACTGCCGTTATAACGGCCGCCATTGCAGGCGGCTGCGCTCCTTGTACAACAGCTTCCTTCAGGAGCCCGTGTAAACCGGAATGAATGATGGCAAACGCGAGTGAAGCCCCCGATAAAATGAAAAGCCCGGCCATTCGTGTGACGCGTCCGTCATTGGCTGTGACAAGCTGTCTCCAAGCAATGAACAGTGCCCAGCCTAAAACAAGGGCGCTGATCAATTGATAGCCATCGTCCGCAGAGGAGACCCAGATTCCGATGACGACAGTAAGAGCAAAGACGCCGCCTATCATGTCCCAGAAAAGAGCCGGTCTGCCCCGTTTAGATGCGAACGATTCATAACGGCGCACCGCTGATCCGGCTTGCAGGAAAAGGGCGGCTTTGAACAGGCCGTGTAACATGAGGTGAATAACAGCCGCAATATAGGCCCCTAATGCGCATTGGACGAGCATAAAACCCATCTGCGCGACCGTTGAAGCTGCGAGCTGCCGCTTGTAGTCCGTCTGGACGATCATCATGCCCGTTCCGAGCAAGACGGAAAAGACGGCGGGAACAAGCAAAATAAGCTGCAGCCCATCACCGCTGAACATCGGTGCGAAACGGGTCAGCATGACGCCGCCTACATTTACGAGTCCGGCGTGCATGACCGCGGAAACGGGAGTCGGGGCGATTGCCGAATCGAGCAGCCAGCGATGAAACGGCCACTGTGCCGCAGGAATCATCACCGTTAAAATGATAAGGAGGCCGATCCCGGTTTTCTCCCATGAGCTGAGCTGTACAAGGCTTTCTTCCGCTATGGCGGATGATAATCGCCAGTGTCCCGTCGAAAGAGACAGCCAAAGAGCGGCAGCTGCTATCGCCAGCCAGCTGAGCGCAAAGATCCGGCCCGCATACAAAGCGGCATTTTTCGCCGCCTGCCACGCGCTGTTTAAGCCGATTAGCGCGGTCAAGCCGAAAAGCGTAATACCCCAGCATAAGAGGAGCCAGCGAAGATCATCGTTCAGCCAGGCGCATGAAGCGCCTCCTGTTGTAAGCGTAAGCAGCACAAAAAATTTACGGTAGGAGCGGTCGCCGAACAAATACCGGACAGAGTAGCGCTGGACGATGAAGCCGATGGTCAAGACAAACAAGGCGATCAGCCAAGCCAGCGAATCCAAGCGCCAAGGAGCTCCAGCTTGCCCGGGATTCACCGTTATCAATGCTGCCAGCGCGGCAAGCGGCGGCAGGGCGATGATCTTGGCGTGAATCCGTACATATGCCAATGGAACCTTTCGATTCAGGACGAGCAGTGCGCTGAACAAACAAAGCGCAAGCGACGCGAAAAATATTTTCAGCCAAAATAAAGAATCTAGCAGATCAAACATCCGGCATCCCTCCGTCGGGATGATGGAAAAGAACATACTGTTTCATGTCTTGCCTTCCTTTCTGAAAACGTAAAAAAAGCCGGTATATTCAGGATCGGCCTATTTCAGCCAATCTTTCTGAATAATACCGGCTTATCTTTAACTCATGTTCATGCTTTAAAGATCTTCCGTTTTTCTATGCCAATTTTTTTTGCAGGTCGTTTGCCAATTTAAATACCATGATCCGCTCGCCAGTGCGGGTGCTGATATCCGTGTGAAAGCTGATCGTCTCTTCACCGGTCACCTCCTTCATTATGCGGCTCAGTTGTTCTATACCCGATTCCACCAAACCGGAGCGGGTTCTTTTAATTGACAGCAGGCCTTCTTTTGTACTGCAAAGTTCGTATTCGGCGGGCGTCAAAATACCGTTCAGGGAAATGATGACCATATTTCTGAGAATGTCTGTTTTAACAGACACGGAGCCGCGGCCCAAATAGTCTTTTTCCCATTGGGTTAAGGTTTTGCTGATCTCCGCCTCCAAAGACCCCTTCGTCACTTTCTGTTTTTTCAATGTTATATCCTCCTGAAAAACGGTATATTTCTTTTCCTTATACATGAATATAGGGAAAATGAAATATACCGTCCTATCAAAATGTTAATGTCATACATGGCAAAGGTTGCTTTTTCACGCGACCATAATGGGATTATAGCCGAATGCTAAAGCTCTTTTGCATGAGATTACAATTATTGATTTTACGGAATTACTTTTTAAATATCATATCTTTTAAGATTTATGATGTCAATACCGTTCTTTTATTGGATAAAAAAGAGGAATGCCGTCTTAGCAGACGAGCATTCCCTTGGCAACTGCATCGGCTTTTTCTTTGCCGTTCAGCAATTCGGCAAGCTTGAGGGCAAATGGAATCGTGGTCGCCGGGCCTCTGGAAGTAATGATGTTTCCATCCACGACAACAGTTTCATTTGCAGTGACATCCGCTCCTGTCAAATGTTCTTCAACTCCGGGATAGCAGGTCGCTTTTTTTCCGCTGACAAGCCCCGTTTTTCCGAGCGTCATCGTTGCGGCGCAGATAGCGGCGACATATTTTCCTGCATCCGCCGCTTCTGTCAGCGTCTTGTGCAAAGCTTGGTGTTCCAGCATTTTTTTGCTGCCTACATTTCCGCCCGGAAGAATCAGCATATCCGCTTTTTGAAAATCAGCATCCTCAAACATGACGTCTGCCTCGACGATGATGTCATGCCCGCCTTTCACGCTGCGGGATGGATCAAGCGAGATGGTGACAGTCTCGACTTCAGCCCTCCGTAAAATATCAATCGTTGCTATCGCTTCGATTTCTTCAAATCCGTCGATTAAAAAAACATACGCTTTCTTCATGAAAAAAACCTCCTTCGTCTCTACCGTTCATTCTAACTGCGGCAAAGACATTTCCGCAACCGACGAAGTAGACAAATTGAGACACCCGTCTCGTTTTGTCTCTTGTTCTGGAAGGATGTCCGCCTGAAAAGCGGCTTATGTTCGCGTCGAAGAGTTGGCACGATTTTTGCATCATAATGTGTGTGAGTAAAAAAAAGACAGGAGGTTTATTCATATGGAAGAGGTACTGACAAAGGAAAAAGCGGTGTGGATGTATCAAAAAATGCTGGAAATCCGCCATTTCGAAGATCGGGTTCATCAGCTGTTTGCTAAAGGAATACTGCCGGGCTTTGTCCATCTTTACGCCGGAGAAGAAGCGGTTGCCGCGGGCGTCTGCGCCCATTTAAATGACGAAGACACCATCACGAGCACACACCGCGGCCACGGGCACTGCATTGCAAAAGGGTGCGACTTGAAGGGGATGATGGCCGAGATATACGGAAAATCTGCGGGACTTTGCAAAGGAAAAGGCGGATCGATGCATATCGCAGACTTTAACAAAGGGATGCTTGGCGCAAACGGGATCGTCGGCGGGGGATTTCCCTTGGCCTGCGGAGCTGCCCTCACTGCAAAGTATAAAAAGACTAAAAATGTAAGCGTTTGCTTTTTTGGCGACGGAGCCAACAACCAGGGGACGTTTCACGAAGGGATCAACCTTGCCGCCATTTGGAAGCTGCCTGTCATATTTGTCGCCGAAAACAACGGGTATGGCGAAGCGACGCCGTTTTCCTATGCGTCAAGCTGCGAGTCGATTGCAGATCGTGCGTCCGCCTATGGGATTCCGGGCATTCGCGTGGATGGAAAAGATGCGGCCGCGGTTTTCCAGGCTGCGGGCCGGGCGATAGAGCGTGCCAAAAACGGAGAGGGACCGACGCTCATTGAGTGTATGACATACAGGAACTACGGTCATTTTGAAGGAGATGCCCAGCGCTACAAAACAAATGAAGAAAAGGCGGTGCATCAGGAAGAAAAAGATGCCATTGCCGCGTTCAAAAGCGAATTGTTGGCAAAAGGGCTGATGAGTGAAGAAGAGCAGTCGCGGATTGAAAAAGAAGTTGAAGAAGCGGTGGAGGAAGCGGTCGCATTCAGCGAAAAAAGCGCTTATCCGGAAGAAACCGAACTGCTGACAGATGTATATGTATCTTATTAATTCATGAAGGGGGAAGGAAACATGACAAGGGAAATCAGCATGTCAGCCGCATTGAATGAAGCGATCAAACTTGCGATGAGAAAGGACGATCACGTCATTTTAATGGGGGAAGATGTCGCAGGAGGAGCGAATGTTGATCATCTGCAGGATGATGAAGCATGGGGCGGTGTGCTCGGCGTCACGAAAGGGATTGTTCAGGAATTTGGACGGGAGCGCGTCCTTGATACGCCGATCAGTGAAGCGGGGTACATCGGCGCAGCCATGGCGGCGGCTTCAACAGGTTTAAGGCCGATCGCGGAATTGATGTTTAACGATTTTATCGGAACATGTTTGGACCAGGTGCTGAACCAGGGAGCGAAATTCCGCTACATGTTTGGTGGCAAAGCGGAAGTTCCAATTACGATCCGGACGACCCACGGCGCGGGCTTTAGGGCAGCCGCCCAGCATTCGCAAAGCTTGTATGCCCTATTTACAAGCATTCCCGGCCTGAAAGTGATTGTTCCGTCGACCCCGTACGATGCGAAAGGCTTATTACTCGCTGCGATTGAGGATCAGGATCCGGTTATCTTTTTTGAAGACAAAACGCTGTACAACATGACAGGCGATGTGCCGGAAGAATATTACACGCTGCCGATCGGAAAAGCCGATATCAAGCGGAAAGGCGCTGATGTAACGATTGTCGCAGTCGGCAAACAGGTTCATACGGCGCTTCAAGCGGCGGAACATCTCTCACTTCGGGGAATCGAAGCCGAAGTCCTTGATCCGAGGAGTCTTTCGCCGCTTGATGAAGAGGCTGTCCTTTCATCTATAGAAAAAACAAACAGGCTTGTGATCGTCGATGAAGCCAATCCGAGATGCAGCATTGCCGCGGATATCGCATCATTGGCGGCAGATAAAGGATTTGATTCGCTTGACGCACCGGTTAAAAAGGTGACGGCTCCGCATACGCCGGTGCCATTTTCACCGCCTCTTGAAGACCTGTATTTGCCGACACCGGAAAAAGTGGTGAACACCGTGCTTGAGATGCTAGGAGAAACCTCAACACATACGGTGTAAAGATTGGAAAGGAGAGGAGAACATGGCTGTCGAGGTTGTCATGCCGAAATTGGGAATGTCGATGAAAGAAGGTACGGTTTCCGTCTGGAATAAAAAAGTCGGTGAAGCCGTTGAAAAAGGAGAAAGCATTGCCAGCATCAATTCCGAAAAAATCGAAATGGAAATCGAATCTCCGGCAAACGGAACCGTGTTGGACATCAAAGTGTCCGAAGGAGAGGGAGTGCCGCCGGGAACGGTCATCTGCCAGATCGGGAATGAAAACGAACAAACGCCGGAAAGTCAAACAAAACAGCCGGATCCCCCGAAAGAACGGATTAAAATTTCTCCGGCTGCACGCAAAATCGCGCAAAGCGCAAATATAGACATCAAAACGCTGAAAGGCACAGGGCCCGGGGGGAGAATTACGAAAGCGGATGTGCTGCAGGCGCTTCCCGACAGGCCGAACAAGCAGGCGGATAAGGCGGAAGATCGTCCGCCGGCAAGCCCGATGAGGAAAACGATTGCCGCAAGAATGACGGAAAGCCTGCAAAACAGCGCCCAGCTGACGATTACGATGAAGGCGGACATCACGAAATTAACAGCCCTGCAAAAACAGCTCAATGAAACAGCCCAATCCAGGTATGATACAAAGCTGACGATCACTGATTTTGCCGCAAGGGCAGCTGTTTTTTCGCTTTTGGATCATCCGGCCATGAACAGCGTTTATCAAGACGGAAGGCTTGCGACCTTTGAGCACATTCATTTAGGAATGGCGGCCGCTTTGGATGAAGGCCTGGCCGTTCCCGTCATCCGCCATGCCGAGCGGCTCCCGCTGATCGATCTGGCCAAGAAAATCAAATGGTACGCCAAAAAAGCGCGGGAAGGCCGGCTTCTGCACGACGAAATAGAAGGATCGACATTTACGATTACAAATCTCGGCGCATATGGTGTCGAGCACTTTACGCCGATCTTAAATCCGCCGGAAACCGGGATACTCGGAATCGGCCAAATGTATTCGGCCCCCGTTTATCAAGACGGAGAACTGACAAAGGGCGCCATTCTGCCGCTCAGTCTGACTTTTGATCACCGCGCGCTTGATGGTGCGCCTGCCGCAGCATTCCTTTCAGATGTAAAAAAATATTTGGAAGATCCTGCATCGATTCTTTTATAGAGAGAAGGTGGATAGACTGTGACACTCGCGATTATAGGAGGGGGACCTGCGGGTTACGTGGCGGCGATAACAGCCGCCAAGAATAGCAGAGAAGTCATCCTGATTGAAGATGGCCCCCTCGGAGGGACGTGTTTAAATGAAGGGTGCATACCGACAAAAACGCTTCTTGAAAGCGCCGATATGTTCGAGAAAGTAAAGTCCGCCGGCGCATTCGGCATCGGGCTGTCAGGCGAAAGCCCGACGGTTCAGTGGCAGGCCGTCCAAAGCCGTAAAAGAGAGATCATTCAGCGGCTCGCCGGGGGTATTAAATATTTGATGAATAAAAACAAAATCAAGGTACTGCAAGGAAAAGCATCGTTCTTGTCGGAACACGACATACTTGTTGAAAAGGGCGGAAAACAGGAGGTCATCAATGCCGGTCATGTGATTATAGCGGCAGGAGCGGAACCTGCCGCACTGCCTTTTGCGTCTTTTGATGGGAGCTGGATCATCCACAGCGGAGATGCCATGTCATTGCCGTCCATCCCTGAAACGATTTTTATTATCGGCGGAGGAATCATCGGTTGTGAATTTGCCAGTATATACAGCAGGCTGGGAGCGAACGTAATTATAGCCGAGCAAGCGGAACAGATTTTGCCTGAGGAAGATCCGGATATTGCCGCCTTTCTGCACACAAGTCTTGAAGAGTCCGGCGTCCGTGTTTTCACATCTGTACAAGTGGAGCGTCTTGATCCTGCCTGGCGGCGCGTCTTTCTGAAAAATGGCGATGATAGCTTTAATATTCAAGCGGATCGATGTCTGGTCGCCGTCGGCCGAAAACCGAGAACTGCTGATCTGAAGCTTGAGCATATTGGTGTCCAATATGACAGGAAAGGGATTCAAGTCAACCAACATATGCAGACAAACATTCCGCATATTTATGCGTGCGGGGATATCACAGGCGGGGTTCAGCTGGCGCATGCCGCTTTTCACGAAGGAATCGTCGCCGCATCCCATGCCTCAGGCAAAGACATGAAGGCCAACAGTGAAATCATTCCGCGCTGCATCTATACCTCGCCTGAGATCGCAAGCGTCGGCTTAAATGAAAAAAAAGCGAGGGAGCGCTACGGGGATGTTCGTATCGGTGAATTTCCGTTTTCTTCAAACGGAAAAGCGCTTATTTTAAATGAGGCTGCCGGTAAGGTCAAGATCATCATAGAGCCGGAGTATCAGGAAATTGTCGGGGTTTCGATCGTGGGTCCGAGAGCAACCGAACTGATCGGCCAGGCAGCCGTGATGATGCACGCTGAGCTGACGGCAGACGCAATGGAGCACTTCATCGCGGCTCATCCGACTCTTTCGGAAACGATTCACGAAGCTTTGCTGCAAGCCGCAGGTCAGGCGGTTCACTGCTGAATAATGGAAAACTTCGCACAGCAGGTAAGTGCGAAGTTTTTTTATCGATATTGAAAGCGCTTTTATAATATAATGAGGAAAAAGCATTAGGAGAGGATGGAATGAATCCGACGCCCTGCTATTTAAATACGTGGAAACGTTTTGTTCAGGAGGGGCTCCTTGACCAGGCCCGCTTGAACAAAAGAGTCATGGAATCATGGTACCGCTGCAAAAGCCGAAATGTAAATCCGTATTTAGATAAAGGACAGTCAATTTTAAAAAAGGATTTATTCAACGCTCAAAAAAAGAAACACTCGTTATTCCTCGATATCGCCCTGCCTTATTTACACAATATCAGCCGTGAATTAAAAGAGTCGGAAATGATGGCGCTCCTGATCGATGCCGACGGGTACGTATTGAGCTTGGCCGGATGCCTGAGGACGCTTGAAGAGGCGAAAAAAATCAATTTTGTTGAGGGGGTGCGCTGGACGGAAACAGAAGTCGGCACGAACGCCATCGGAACCGCCCTTGAAATCGGCGAAGCTGTCACCATTCACGGGACCGAGCATTTTTCAGTGGCATCCCATCATTGGAGCTGTTCTGCTGCACCGATTCGCGATGAAGACGGCACCGTTATGGGTTTGATCGATATTTCCTGTCTCACGGATAGAAGGCATCCCTTTATGCTTGGGATGGCTGCTACTGCCGCACACGCCATCGAGCGCGAGGTCAGCGTACACACGAAAAAAAACGAAGCCGAGCTCATCAGCCATTGTCTGGAAAAAATCGATTCGGATCAGCCGTTTATCGTGTGCAATGAAAAAGACAAAATCGTAGCTGCGAGCAGACCGGTGCGGGAACGTTTTTCTGACTGGAGGAGAATGGATGTCAATGATCTGTATGAGCGCGGGTTTACCGGCGTGCACAAGCAGCCGATTTTCTCCGCCAAAGACGGGAGGCCCCTCGGAAAGTCGATGGCACTGGCTGAAGTGTCCCGCAAAAAAACAGCTCCATCACTCGTACCCCGTTTCATCTATCCGGGAGAAACAGGAACAAGCCGGGCGTTTCAGCAGGCGCTTAACGACATGAGGCTTGCGGCTCAGACGGATGCGAATGTATACATATGGGGGGAGACGGGCTCCGGAAAGGAACTTGCCGCAAGGGCCATTCATCAGGCAAGCGCCCGGAGAAACGGCCCTTTTATCGCCGTCAACTGCGGCGCCATTCCTGAAAGCTTGATGGAGAGCGAATTGTTCGGCTATACCGAAGGCGCATTTACAGGAGCAAAGCGCCGCGGTTCAAAAGGAAAGTTTGAGCAGGCTCACCGCGGTACGATTTTTCTCGATGAAATCGGTGAAATCCCTTATCAGATGCAAGTGGCGCTCTTAAGGATCATCGAAGAGCGGAAGGTCACTCCGATCGGCGGAACCCGTGAAGTTCCCCTCGACATCAGAATCATCACAGCAACACACCGTGATCTGAAAGATCTTCTCCAAAAAGGAAAGATACGTGAAGATCTGTATTACCGCCTTCATGTTTATCCGGTAAAAGTACCGCCGCTCAGAGAGCGCAAAGAGGACATACCTGATTTGTTCCGCCACTATCAGCAGCAACACGGGTGGAAGGCCGATTTTCCGCCGATTTTTTTCAAGCGGCTTCAAGAATATCACTGGCCGGGAAACGTCCGTGAGCTCTTTAATACGTTTGAAAGGCTCAGGGTTTTATTTCCGGACGGCGGGCTGATCGCCCCCTCCCAATACAGTGCGGTGCTGGACGGACTCCATTGGAAAAGCGGCGCGCCTTCTGAAGAAGACCGGCTCACATTCAGAGAACGTGTTCAAAAACAAACGATGATGGAAGCTTTGCAAAAAACGAAAGGAAATGTGTCCGAAGCGGCCAAGCTGGCCGGAATTCCAAGAAGCACATTTTACAAGCGGCTTCGAAAGTATAACCTATAACCTCTCGGCGCCCAAAGCATGACGCTGACACCGGCTAAACAGATTACAGCCCCGGCCCAATCATAGAGGTCGGGGGCTTTTTTGTCCACCAGCCAACCCCAAAGCACAGCCAGAATAATAAATACGCCCCCGTACGCGGCATAGACGCGCCCGAACGATGGAAACGCCTGAAAAGCCGGGATTATACCGTAAATGATTAAAGTCAGCCCTCCGGCTACCCCGTACCACAGCGGTTTGGATTCCCTCAGCCACAGCCATACGAGATAGCCCCCGCCGATTTCAGCCAAGCCCGCCAGCAAAAATAAACCGATTGCGATCAGCATCAACAACACACTCCAATTCAGTTAATTGCCTTTATTCTACACGACATGAAACGGCCGGGAAAGTTCCCGTTTTTCGGGAAAATAAACAGAACGCGAGTATAGGAACTGTCTTTGCCGAACCTGTTGGAACGGCTCCTTCAGCATGATATAAGTAAATTGTAAACGCTTATAAGGGGGCTTTAAAAATGGATAAAACGTATTCGATTGTCATTGCAGGCGGAGGAAGCACATTTACCCCGGGGATTGTATTGATGCTCTTGGACAATTTGGATGATTTCCCGATCCGACAGCTGAAATTGTATGACAATGATGGGGAGCGGCAAGACAAGATAGCCGGCGCCTGTGAAGTGTTGGTTCGAGAAAGGGCTCCGCACATTCAATTTTTAGCGACAACCGATCCGAAAGAGGCGTTTTCCGATGTTGATTTTGTCATGGCTCATATCAGAGTCGGCAAATATGCAATGCGCGAGCTCGATGAAAAGATCCCTCTGAAATACGGAGTCGTCGGCCAGGAGACGTGCGGACCCGGAGGGATTGCGTACGGAATGAGGTCGATTGGCGGCGTCCTTGAGCTCATTGATTATATGGAAACTTATTCACCTGATGCGTGGATGCTGAACTATTCAAACCCGGCTGCAATCGTTGCCGAAGCGACGAGAAGGCTGCGGCCGACATCAAAAGTGCTGAACATTTGCGATATGCCGATCGGTATCGAAGACAGGATGGCTCAAATTCTCGGGCTGTCATCACGGAAAGAGATGGTCGTCCGTTATTACGGTCTTAATCATTTTGGCTGGTGGACGTCAATTTGTGACAAAGACGGCAATGATCTGATGCCGGCGATCAAGGAGCACGTCGGGAAGTTCGGCTATATTCCTGAACATGAACATGAAAAGGCTGAGGCCAGCTGGAACGACACGTTCAAAAAAGCGCGGGAAGTATATGAACTCGATCCTGAGACGCTTCCAAATACGTATTTGCAATATTATTTTTATCCCGATGACATGGTGAAAAAATCAAACCCTGAATTCACGCGGGCGAACGAAGTAATGGAAGGGCGGGAAAAATTCATTTTCGGCGAGTGTGAAAAAATCGCAAAAGCCCAATCCAGCGCCGGCAGCAAAATCAAAATTGATGACCATGCTTCATATATTGTCGACCTTGCGCGCGCCCTTGCTTTTAATACCGGTGAACGGATGCTTTTAATTGTTGAAAATAACGGAGCGATCCAAAACTTCGATTCATCGGCGATGGTTGAGGTGCCTTGCATTGTCGGCAAAAACGGACCCGAGCCGATCACAATCGGCAAGATACCGCAGTTCCAAAAAGGGCTGATGGAACAGCAGGTGTCTGTTGAAAAGCTTGTCGTTGAAGCCTGGATTGAAAAATCGTATCAAAAGCTTTGGCAGGCTCTGATTTTGTCGCGGACCGTGCCGAATGCAAGAACAGCCAAACTGATTCTTGATGATCTGATTGAAGCGAACAAAGCATATTGGCCGGAGCTCTCCGCGGAACATCTTCAGCCGTCGCTTTAAGGATGAAAGCGCCTGGGCTCCTGAGCCATACCGGCCAGCCCAGGCATATCTCCCATTTATTCTCGTATTTTATATAATAGAGACAGAGAATAAATGGGGTGAAAACGATGCAGTTGGAAGAATTAATGAACAAGCATTATAAAAAATTGAACGAAAACGACTTTCATGTTTTGAAATATATTTTGAACCATCAAGACACTTGCTACAAGCTGGGCATCAACGAATTAGCAAAGAAATGCAACGTATCCCGCACATCGATTTTAAGGCTTTCTCAAAAATTGGATTTCAGCGGGTACAGCGAGTTCAGGGTGTTTCTGAAATGGGAGGCTGAGAAACGGGAAGAAGAGCGGGAAGATTGCCATTCCTTTGAAAGCCTCATGAGGGATATGGAAGCAAGCATGAAGTATTTGAAAAATACGGATTTGCGAAAGATGTGTCAGCTCATTGACGAAGCAGGCCGCATTTTTGTCTATGGTTCAGGTACGGCTCAGACGACGTGCGCTTATGAGCTGCAGCGAATGTTTGTTTCTCAGCACCGTTATTTGACGGTGATCAAAGATCAAATCGATTTCGACCTCATGTTTCCTGATTTTAGCCCGGCTGATCTGATCATCATCATTTCGCTGTCAGGAGAAACCCCGTCGCTGATTCCGCAGGCACAGTCTCTGTCGGCAAAAGGCATTCCTTTTATCTCTTTGACGAATTTGAAAAATAATCTGCTCGCCCAGCTCACTCCTTACAATCTCTATGCGCCGAGCCAGACGGTGACGGTTTATCCAAAAACAGAGCTGACTGCTTTTGCTCCCTTTTTTCTCGTTGGGGAAGCGCTGTTTCGCAGCTATGTCGACTATGCTGAAGAAAAGAAAAATCAGGAATAACAGGGGGGATTCGCATTGATGCAAAAAGTACAGCGATTCGGAAGCGCTATGTTTGTGCCGGTTTTGCTATTTGCCTTTGCCGGGATCGTCGTGGGCCTCAGCACATTATTTAAAAATGAGCAGCTGATGGGATCGCTCGCCCGTCAGGACACCTTTTGGTATCAATTCTGGTATATCCTTGAGGAAGGCGGCTGGACTGTCTTCAGGCAAATGCCGCTGTTGTTTGCGGTCGGAATTCCGATCGCACTGGCGAAAAAAGCGCAGGCGCGGGCATGTTTGGAAGCGCTTACTACCTATCTGACCTTCAATTATTTTGTCAGCGCCATTTTGACTGTATGGGGAGATTTTTTCGGTGTTGATATGACACAGGAAGCCGGAGGAACAAGCGGGCTTGCGGAAATCGCCGGGATCAAAACCCTTGATACGAACATTATCGGGGCGATTCTGATTTCATCGATTGTCGTTTATATCCACAACCGCTACTTTGATAAGAAGCTGCCCGATTTTTTAGGAATATTTCAAGGCTCTTCATTCGTCGTTATCATTTCATTTGCGATCATGCTTCCGGTAGCGCTTGCGACCGCGTGGATTTGGCCGATGGTGCAGGGCGGCATTGCGTCGCTGCAAAGCTTCCTTGTCGCCTCAGGAGCATTCGGTGTATGGGTTTACACATTTTTGGAAAGGATTTTGATCCCTACAGGCCTGCATCACTTCATCTACACGCCATTTGTTTTCGGTCCGGCCGTAGTTGAAGGCGGAATTGTCACCTATTGGGCGCAGCATCTCAGCGAGTTCTCGGCAAGCTCTGAGCCGTTAAAAGAGCTCTTTCCTCAAGGCGGATTCGCGCTCCACGGAAACTCTAAAATCTTTGGAATTCTCGGGATCGCGCTCGCAATCTATGTAACAGCCAAAAAAGAAAAGAAGAAAATCGTTGCCGGTCTGCTGATTCCGATCACGCTGACAGCGGTGATTGCGGGGATCACGGAGCCGATCGAATTTACGTTTTTGTTCATTTCGCCGCTGCTGTTTTTCGTGCACAGTCTCTTGGCCGCGACGATGGCAACCTTGATGTATGCTGCAGGGGTGGTCGGAAATATGGGCGGCGGTTTAATCGAGATTTTAACGCTCAACTGGATCCCTCTGTTTCATCAGCATGGCAGCACTTATATTTTTCAAATTTTGATCGGCTTGTCTTTCACCGCCATTTACTTCTTCGTATTCAGGTTCTTGATTGTAAAATTGGATATTGCCACACCGGGGCGTGAAAAAGACCAGCAGCAGGAGACCAAATTTTATTCGAAAAAAGATTACAAGGCGAAAAAAGAGTCCGAAAAAGAGGTTTCTGCGGCGCAGGAAATGGATGAAACCGATCAGGCGGTTCTTTGCATCAAAGCGCTCGGCGGAAAAGAAAATATAGCTGAAGTGACGAATTGTGCGACAAGACTGAGAGTCAGCGTGTATGACGAATCGAAAGTGGAGCCGGACAGTACGTTTAAGTCCTTTGGCGTTCACGGTGTCGTCAGAAACGGAAAAGCCTTGCAAATTATCATCGGTCTTTCGGTTCCGCAAGTCCGTGAAAGGGTTGAGAAGCTGCTGGATCAATCATAATTGTGCCGGGGAAAATAGCATCTCCTGAAACGACAAATGCAAGTTGCGGAGACTTGCATGTACGATTGGGGGGATGCTCTTTTGATGCAGAGACAAGCTAACGCTTCACAGGTTATCCGCATTAGCTCGCTGCATGCCAATTCCCGCTTATTATCTTTTTTTGCAGTTCAGCACGTAAATTTCATTCTTCAGCTGTTCAGATGTTTTAATGACGACTTTTTCGCTGCCATGAAAATCCAATATGCCGTCGTATCTTTCGATGACTTCGTCAATATGTTTGAAGTGGCGGACATGGGCGCGTGAATCATAGTTAGGCACAGAAATCACCATATCGCTTCCTTGAGGAAGACTTGATAAAAACGCTTTGTCTTTCTCTATATGCTCTAACACTTCCAGCAAAACAAAAACATTGTATTTTTGCAGCATCCGGACGATCGTCTCGTCATATACATTCCCTTCGATGAAAGTAAACGAGGGATTATACCTTTTGGCTTCTTCAAGCATTCCTTTGGAAAAATCGATGCCTAAATATTTTCTGTATCCTTTGTCATATAAAAGCTTTGCGAATCTCCCTGTGCCGCAGCCGATATCAACAATCGTTTCATCTTTGGACTCCGGCAATAGACGTGCAGCTTCTTCATACACCTTTTTCCAAGGGCTTTTTTCAAGCGGAATCAGATGTCGGTCAATAAATTGATCATAAAACTCAGCGGGCATTTCCGTTCCCATGTTTTTCACCTCGAAATCTTTTAAATCATCAGTAATAGAAATTATATGTCCGGAAAGAAAATGCGTGCGGGAACAATCCCGCCGGATAAGAAAAGTGGATCCATTCATCACCGTTTCCGCTGCTCCAAAAAATCTATTATCGCGTCTGCTATTTCTTGTGCGCGCGCATGATAGGTATGCCGCGAATGAACGAGACGGTAGCCGTTGTCTGTGATACGCTGCCTTTCTTTTTCCTTTTGAAGATAGTATTTTGCTTTGTCATAAAAGTCTTCAACTTCACAACCAATGAAATGGGTGCCGTCTTTAAAACCAAGATCGTAAATATCTTGATTTGGTTCCGCCAGCAACAGCGTTCTGCAGGCAGGAGCTTCAAAAAATTTTAACAACGGGTAGCGAAGGGTGCTTCCGCACGTGAAAAATATCTTGGCCCTGTTCAGTTCCTGGGCATACTTTTCATTTAAAAAAGCCTGCTTGATTTCTTCTTCATCAGTTATGACATTGCCGGGATGGGGGTGGTGAACAAACCCTTCTTCATGCTTCATGGTCTGCAGTACAGCTTCCCTAAAATGGTACTTTCCTTTTGGAGGGTATCTTTTGTTTCCTTCATGCACGAGCCCCATGAGCAAATAGTCTATCGTTTTTTTTAACTTCCAGTCCTTGAATATTTCTGGATCAACTGCCCATGGGACCCATCTGAATTTTTCTTCGTACTGGGGATATTCATTTAAAAAATGCTCTTTTGTCACTGAAAAAGTTAAATCAATCTGGTTTTCTTCGAAATAACTGCTTCTGATATGTTTATTAAAATGAGAATCGATCACAAACGCGCCGGTGGGGATGTTTGTATCCTTGAGCCCCCTTATGTTTGGGGATAATGAAAAGCCGTAGGCAATGTCGTAGTGGAAAATGAAATCAGGGCGAAATTGGATTTTGTCCAATATATCCGGAAGATAGCCGTCTGTATGCCAGTACATGACTTCGGCAAACTCCTCCAGAGATTTCATCATTTTATACTTTACTTCATGTTTGGGCATGGTCTTCCAAAACGTTTTAATCAGAACCAATATTTTTAAGCATCTCCGCATTTCTTTCTCCTCTCAGGATGTAATCTTTCCCTATTTAATATATGAGGATTAAAAATTGATGTTCAGGCAAGCATGAAAAAGGCGGGAACTGAAAAATATGCGGAATAAAACGGCAAAACAAAAAGGCGATGCACCTGAGATGCACGCCTTTTTTAATGATTTTTCCGTTCATTGGTATCGTCCAGATCGATCCATTCCTGCGACCATTTTTCCATTCCTTTAAGGACCGATTCGAGCGCCTGTCCTTTTTCAGTCAGGGAGTATTCGATCCGCACCGGAGTTTCTGGATACACGTGCCGGTGGATGATGCCCTCGTGTTCGAGTTCTTTTAATCTTTCGGATAACAGCCTTCCGCTGATGGGAAGGGAAGATTCTATATGGCAAAACCGCTGCGGGCCGTTAAGAAGCTGGTGAATGATGAATCCGTTCCAGCGCTGACTTATCATTTTCATTCCTTTTTCAAATTTTGGACATAAAGATGATAGGCTCATATTCCTCACCTCTCTAGGTCTATTATAACGGTATATCAATGAATGAGCAAAGCTCATAAAATGTCTTGACGTAAGTTTGTTATTTATATATACTAACTTACACAAAGTAAGTAACGAACGAAAAAAGGAGGACACTGCAGACTTCTTATACGGATGATATGTTGATAGATGGATAAAGTTGGCGTTCGTCATTGGTTTTTAAAATAAAAAATAAACAAGAGGAGAAAATAATGAACAACAAATACGAATTAGGTGCATTAATTTTACGTTTGGTTACAGGTCTTACATTTTTGCTTCACGGGCTTTCAAAATTTCAAGGCGGGATTGAAAATACTGTAGGATTTTTCAGCAGTGTCGGAATTCCGGGCTTTCTCGCCTATATCGTAGCGATTATCGAATTGGCCGGAGGGGCTTTAATGATTCTCGGGCTCGGTACGCGTGTGATTGGCCTTTTATTTGCGATTGTCATGCTGGGGGCCATTTTCACTGTTAAGCTTTCCGCCGGATTCATGGGAACGGATGGAGGCGCAGGCTATGAATTTGATGTAGCGCTTCTTGCCATGTCTGTATACCTGGGCTTGAGCGGAAGTCGGATGCTATCCCTTGGGGAAGTGATCCTGAAATCAAGGAAAGAAGGAAAAACAGATGACGCAGCAAATTCACCCGGGCACTGAGCTCGGATATGTCAAGCTGAAGGTGAGCCGTCTTGAAAGATCGGTTTCTTTTTACAGGGATGTGATCGGTTTTCAAGTATTAAAACGGGACGGCAAAACGGCGGAGTTCACAGTTGACGGGAAAAATCCGCTTCTGATTATTGAGGAAATTTCAAATGCTGTTGTGCTGCCTGAAAGATCGGCAGCAGGCCTTTATCATTTTGCCATTTTGCTTCCAAATCGAAAGCAGCTCGGCATGGCTGTGAAGCATTTGCTCCGCTCCGGTATTGAACTCGGCCAGGGAGATCACCTTGTCAGCGAGGCGCTTTACTTGTCAGACCCTGATCAAAACGGAATTGAAATCTACCGGGACTGTCCACGCGAGGGATGGAAGCGTGATGAACAGGGGAACTACGTGATGGGTACGGAGCCGGTTGATGTCCAAGGGCTTCTTGAAGAAGCCGATGGTCACGAATGGCAAGGTCTTCCCCCTGAAACAAAAATCGGACACGTTCATTTTCACGTCAGAGATTTGAAGCAGGCGAAAGAATTTTACCACGCTGTGCTGGGATTTGATATCACGGGAGATTATCAGCACATGTCAGCGCTTTTCGTCTCTGCCGGAGGCTACCATCACCATATCGGCTTAAACATCTGGGCCGGACAACATGCGCCATTTGCTCCACGTGATGCGGCAGGCATGGCGTATTACACGGTTCTTCTCCCGAGTCAGGCGGAACTGGACCGAATCGTAAAAAAACTGAAAAGCTCAGGTTATGCCGTTGAGCATCAAGAAAACGCATGGTTTGTTCAAGACCCGGCTTCAGGCATTGATATCAGGTTGACTGCTTGAAAAGGCGAAACTAAGGTGAAACTTTAGTTTCGCCTTTTTTTTATGCCATTCAATCAAAGGACAACAATAGCAAAGAATCAGAATAAACAGACATTAATAACAAAGATTCAGGGGCGGCAGCTGTGCTAACATGAATTTGAAAAATTAACAGGGGTGAAGGTTGATGGCAAAAAGCCTGACTGGCAAGGCGAAACATCCGCCTGTCTGGAATCCGAATATTGACGGCGGACGGTTTTGCAATCCCGTTCTTTTCATGGACTACTCAGATCCGGATGTCGTTCGGAAAGGCAGCGACTTTTTTATGGCGGCCTCGAGTTTTTCCTGTTTTCCCGGAATTCCCGTTTTGCACTCGACAGATTTGGTGAATTGGTCTTTGATCAGCCATGTGTTTGACGAACTCCCCTTCGACGAATACGAGGCCCCTGCTCACGGCAAAGGAGCATGGGCGCCGAGCATTCGGTACCATAACGGGGAATTCCTCGTGTATTTTGCAACGCCTGATGAAGGAATCTTCATGAGCAAAACATCAGATCCGTTTAAAGGATGGGAGCCTCTTATACACGTCAAAAAGACAAAGGGCTGGATTGATCCTTGTCCATTTTGGGATGACGACGGAAATGCTTATTTGATCCACGCCTACGCCAACAGCAGAATCGGAATCAAGAGTAAGCTGAATCTATGCCGAATGAAAAAAGACGGAACGGCATTGAAAGACGATGGCGAGATCGTCTTTGACGGTACGCTGAGCCACCCTACCATTGAAGGGCCGAAACTGTATAAAAAAGACGGCTATTATTATATCTTTGCTCCGGCCGGAGGGGTGAAGACAGGCTGGCAGACGGTTTTGCGTAGCGAGCAGATTTACGGTCCCTATGAAGACAAGGTTGTCCTCCGCCAAGGAAATACAGCGATTAACGGCCCGCACCAGGGAGGCTGGGTTGAGCTTGATTCCGAAGAATCATGGTTTATCCATTTTCAAGATCGCGGAGCATTCGGCAGAGTAGTGCACCTTCAACCTGTCCGCTGGATCGACGGCTGGCCGCTGATGGGCGAAGACATAGACGGCGACGGGATCGGCGAACCGGTTTTGCAATGGGAAAAGCCGAAGACGAACGCCAAAGAAGTGAAACAGCCCTTTGACCATGCCAATGATGATTTTTCTTCAGATCGCCTTGCGCTTCATTGGCAATGGGAAGCGAATCCGCAGCAAGACTGGTACTCTCTCAGCGCCAGTCCCGGCCAGCTTCGCTTGTACAGCCGCGGCATCCCGCATCCGTTCAAACTGAGCCGTCTGCCGAACCTTCTGATGCAGAAATTTTCGGGCCCAAGCTTTACAGCAACGGTCAAATTGTCGCTAAACGCCTTGTCGGACACGATGCTGGCCGGCTTGGCTGTTATGGGAAGGGAATACGCCTATCTCGGCTTTTCGAAATCGGAAAACGGTTATCGGCTTTCTGTATACAAAGGCCGTATGGAAGGTGAACAGGAAGATGTCAAAACAGAAGAGCACGGCGTACAGGCGGAAACGGTCTATTTGCGCATGACTGTTGATGAACAGGCGGTGTGCCGTTTCAGCTACAGCATGGATCAGCGTCATTTCACACAGATTGGTGATTCGTTTCAGGCTGTACCCGGGCTGTGGACAGGTGCCAAGGCAGGTGTATATTGCACTGATACCGAAGGAGCAGACGGACAGGACGGCTGGTGCGATGTTGATTGGTTCAGTGTCGAACCGGCAGGAGGGGAATGTCATGAACGGTGATCACACATATACGAATCCGGTGTTGACCGGTTTTCATCCAGATCCTTCAATTATCAGAGTCGGGGAAGATTATTACATGGTGAACTCAACGTTTCAGTATTTCCCGGCAATCGTTATTTCCCACTCAAAAGATTTAGTCCATTGGAAGATCATCGGCCACGGAATTACGGAGAATGACGGATTGGACCTGTCTGATATCAATGATTCGCACGGCATTTGGGCGCCCGATATCTCGTATCATGACGGAACCTTCTACATTTTCGCGACACACAGGCTGAACGGACCGACCGTCATCAACGGACGAGAGCTGATCCGCAGACAGATTATGATCAAGTCCAGCCGCCCTGAAGGACCTTATTCAAAGCCCGTTTTCATTGATGAAGGCAGCGGCATCGATCCGTCTCACTTCGTTGACGGCGACGGGAAACACTATATGCTGCTCAGTCCTGCCTGCACGCTCTTTCCTTTAAATGACGAGTGCACAGAAGTTTCCGGCGAACCGGTTCAGATTTGGGAAGGGACCGGCAGAAGGGCGCCTGAAGGGCCGCATGTGCTGAAAAAAGACGGGTATTACTACGCGATATTGGCGGAAGGAGGCACCGGATATTCCCACTCGATCACGACAGCCCGCTCGACGCATTTGTACGGTCCTTATGAGCCCTGCCCGTATAATCCGATATTAACGCAGACAGACCCGGATGCTCCGATTCAAAGAGCGGGGCACGGCAAGCTCGTTGAAACCCAGAATGGAGAATGGTGGGCGGTGTATCTATGCGGACGGCCCAATGAGGGAAACTATACAACGGTTGGCAGGGAGACCGCTTTGGATCCCGTCGAATGGAAGGATGACGGCTGGTTTGTCATCAATGGCTTGAACGGCCCTAGCCTGATCCAGCGCGCTCCCAACCTTTCTCAGGTCAAATGGGATGAAAAGAATTTCGACGATTTTGACGATGTTACGCTCGGTCTTGACTGGCAGTTTGTCAGAAATCCCGACCATTCAGGCTGGTCTTTGACCGAAAGACCGGGATATCTCAGGCTGTGGACAGGTGATTGGGATTTACACGACATCCGCGCAAAAAATACGATCGTCAGAAGGGAAAAACACCACCAATACAGCGCCGGCGTGAAACTCGACTTTTCACCTTCGGCGTCCGGCGAGCAAGCGGGGATCGTCTGCTACTACAGCACGAATAATTATTTGAAATGCTGCCTGACCTATGAAGAAGGATTAAAGATCAAGGTCGTGGAAAATCGCTCCGGCTTCCAAAAAACGCTTGGGGAAAAACATGCCGAAGCCGGCCCGCTGTATTTAAAAGCCGTCATCAATAAGCAAAAGAGGGATTTTTACTACAGTTATGAAGGGAAGCATTGGCATCACGCAGGCGGTACTGATGACGCCCGTTTCTTAAGCGATGAGGGTTCGCGTGACGCAAAGGGGCATACGGGAACGATGGTCGGGGTATTCGCCAATAACGGCGGAAGCGGCAGAAAGGCCGCCGCTGATTTTGACTGGTTCCGTTATACCGCATATTAAATGTCTCTGCTTTTTTTCCTGTATTGAAGCGGCGGGATGCCGACGATTTCTTTAAATACTTTATTGAAATGGCTGATATGCTTAAAACCGGTATCCGCGGCGATGTCTAATATTTTCTCGTCTGTATCACGAAGCCGTTTTTTCGCTTCGCGGATCCTGATGTGCCGGATATACTCCTGAAGATGAAAGCCGGTCACTTTTTTAAACACTCTGCTTAAATAGGATGGGCTGATATAAAATTGTCCGGCCAGCCTGTTTAATGTCATCGTTTCTTGAAAGCTGCCGTTGATATATGAAGCGATTTCCGAGATTTTTTCATCCATCGGGTGAAGTGTACGTGTTTGATTGCGTCCGCCGCCCGCAAGGCTCCGGTAAATGGAAAAAAGCAGCTGAAACAGCAGCGCCCTGACGACATCTTCGTGTCCTTCTTTTTTCAGCTTGCACTCCTTCTTCATCTCCATCAGCAGATGTTCGACTGCCGCCTGTTCACGGAGGGAAAATGCGATGAAATTTTGATTTTCCGGGAACGGAAGCAGCCGATAATGGCTGCACTCAAGCAATGGTTCGATGAAATCGTGCGAGAAATTAATCAGGATGCGTTCGAACTCTTGAACTTCTGTGCTTGACGTTCGGTGGAGGTCGTGGGGGTTGATGATGATCATCGAGCCTTTTTCCGCGGTATAGACGCTTTGGTTAATAAAATACGTGCGTTCTCCGCTGAGCAGATAATACAGTTCATAGCCTTCATGAACATGCGGCGCGTTCATCTCGGTAAATCCTTTTCTCTGCATATATTGAATCGAAAAAGAATGCTCGGCTATGAAATATTTAGGATGAAGCATGTCGGGCATTCCTCCTTGAAAACGTTTTCTTATCAAGCGGGAGGGATCATATGAAAAAGTTATGTTGCCTGATCTTGATCTTGGTTTTTTCAGCGGGCTGCACGCAGCAAAAGGCGTCAACAGAAGAGGACGGGGCGCTTGAAATCGATTGGCTCGTACCGCTCCACACGCCGCAGCCTCCGAAGGAGAAGGCGCTTGATATCATTGAAGACAAAACGAATACAAAGCTGAAGCTCATTTGGGTTCCGGATTCAACAAAAGAAGAGCGGATCAATACAACGCTTGCCGGCGGAAGCATGCCTAAAGTGATGACATTGCCTGATCTTGAAGATTCAGCGGTGGTCAGCGCGCTGCGATCGGGAATGTTCTGGGAAATCGGTCCGTATTTAAAAGACTATCCGAATTTAAGAAAGCTTGATAAAACCATTTTAAAAAATATCTCGGTTGATGGCAAAGTTTACGGGATTTATAGAGAAAGGCCGATGGCCAGACAGGGAGTCGTGATTCGGAAAGATTGGCTCGACAATCTCGGCTTGGAAATGCCGGAAACCGTTGATGACCTTTATAAAATAGCAAAAGCGTTCACCGAACAGGACCCCGATCAAAACGGAAAAGACGACACGATCGGTCTTGCCGACCGCAATGACCTCACCTTCGGAGCGTTTAAAACCCTGGCTTCGTACTTTGGCGCACCGAATGAATGGGGGACGGAAGAAGACGGAAATCTGTTTCCTTATTTTAAGCATGAGGCCTATAAAGACACAATGGCATATATGAAAAAGTTTTATGAAGAAGGCCTGATGAACCGGGACTTCGCGGTGACAAGCAAAACGCAGCAGCAGGATTTAGTGATTCAGGGAAAAGCGGGTATCTATATCGGCGCGATGAGCGATGCTATGAACTTGCGTGATCAGGGACTCGCTTTGAATCCCGAATTTCAGCTTGATATCGCAAACCGGATCAAAGGCCCCGACGGCAAGGAGCGCACATGGGCGCTCGGCGGTCATGGCGGGATGTTCGCCATTTCGAAATCAAGCGTCAAGACTGAAGAAGAGGTCAAAAAAATTCTCGCATTTTTTGACAGAATCGCTGAAGAAGACCTCAACAATTTAATGTTGTATGGAATAGAAGGCGTACACTATGAAAAGAAAGGCGACAGCGGCTATTTTCGAAAACAGGAAAACTACCACCTGTGGGAAGCGGAAATTCAGCCGTTAAACCAGCTGATCGGCATCAATAAACAAGCTTTAAAAAGCGCTGAAGATCCGCTGCGCGCCAAAAATGAAAAGCTTGAGGAGGACAACCGGGCAATCGCAGTCCAGAATCCGGCCGAACCGCTGTATTCCGCCGCACAGATGGACAGGGGAACAGAATTGAAGAAAATCATCGATGACGCCACATTCAAATTTATTCTCGGGGAAATCAATGAAAAAAGCTTTGACGAGGCAGTCGTAAAATGGGAGAAGCATGGCGGCGGAACGATCATGAAAGAGCTGAATGAAGATCTGAAAAAGGCAAACTAAACAGAAAAACCCTTTCCGTTTTTTTTCAAAAGGAAAGGGTTTTTAATCATATTTGCTCCAAGTTCGTTTTCTTTAAATTCTGTAAAATAAACAATATAATTCTAGCAAAGGACGAAAAGGAGGAAGCGATATGCAGACTGCCGTTATATATGCACACCCAAATCCAAACAGTTTCAACGGGGCCATTTTAAATCAAGTCATAAAGGCGCTTGAGGACGGTAAGCATTCTTATGATGTCATCGATTTGTACAAAGACCGGTTTGATCCCGTTCTTTTATTTGATGAAAAGAAAAGGCGTTCTGATATGAAGCACGACCCGGAAACCGCCGAATATCGAAGAATTGTCAAAAACGCCGACCATCTGATTTTCATTTATCCGCTTTGGTGGGGCGGGATGCCGGCGATCATGAAAGGATTTATTGACCGCGTTTTTGCCGCCGGAGAAGCTTATACATATCAAGGAAAGCTGCCAAAAGGCCTGCTGAAGGCGCGCGCGGCAACGGTTTACTACACGGCTGACGCTCCGTCGTGGTATTTGCGGTTTTGGCGGCGGGATGCCGACTGGGTGACGGTTAAAGATGTGATGTTGAAGTTTTGCGGCGTACGGCGGGTAAAGCGCCTGCTGTTTGCCGGTGTGAAAGACAGCTCCGAAGGAAAACGAACGCAATGGCTTGACCGTGTCTACCGGTCTATAGCTCCTGCAGATCGGGGGATCAGCGAATGACAAAGGATCTGAAATGGCTGGATTGGGCAAAGGAAATTCAAGCCATCGCCCAGGCGGGGCTAGCCTATACAAAAGATGACTTTGATCGTGAACGTTTTGAGCGGCTTCGCGAGCTGAGCTGCGAAATCATCGCCGATTATGCGGAAGCCGATTTCTCAAAAGTGAAAGAGCTTTTTGCCGGAGAATCGGGCTATCAAACGCCTAAAGTTGATGTGAGAGCCGTGATTTTTAAAGATCATAAGCTCCTCCTTGTCCAGGAAAAAGCAGACGGTAAATGGGCGCTGCCAGGCGGATGGGCAGACATCGGCTTTACGCCGAAAGAAATCGCGGTTAAAGAAACGCTTGAAGAGACAGGTTTGAAGGTCAAGGCGCACAAACTTTTGGCGGTCATGGATAAAATGCGCCACAATCACCCTCCTTCCGCCTTCCACATCTATAAGCTGTTTATTGCCTGTCATATTGTCGGAGGCAAGGCGGAAGCGGGGATGGAAACGCAAAACCTTGGTTTTTTCCCA
This sequence comes from Bacillus sp. GM2, assembly GCF_056155945.1. Taxonomy (NCBI): domain Bacteria; kingdom Bacillati; phylum Bacillota; class Bacilli; order Caryophanales; family Bacillaceae; genus Bacillus; species Bacillus sp. GM2. The sequence goes on along the minus strand of NZ_JBRKSZ010000008.1, from coordinate 39,963 downwards.
TTGGAGAATCTTCCTGAATTATCTGAAGCAAGGAATACGTATGAACAGATCAAATACCTTTTTGGAAAGCATGAGGAAGTGTATTGCGACTAAGGGAGGAACAGACAATGGATCAGTTGAAATATCCGATCGGCGCATTTTCCAAACCGCTTGAAGCGGACGAAAGGGAACGGAAAAAATGGATCGGGGATCTGAAGCAAGCGCCGCATCTCCTGAGAAGCGCGGTGGCGGGACTAAATGAGGAACAGCTTGATACGCCGTACCGAACCGGAGGCTGGACTGTCCGACAAGTCGTTCACCATCTCGCCGACAGCCATATGAACGGCTATATTCGAAGCAAATTGGCGCTGACAGAGGAGGCGCCTTTGGTCCGCACGTTTGACGAACAGAATTGGGCCGGGCTTACCGATGCCAGAACGCTCGATCCGGATTTGTCGCTGGCGCTTTTGAACACGCTGCATCTGCGCTGGACCGCTCTTTTTGAATCTTTGACAGAGGCGGATTTTGAAAAAGCGTACGTTTATCCTGACACAGGAGAGAAAATGAAGCTGTATCAAGCGCTCGCTCTCTATGTGTGGCACTCACACCATCATATTGCCCATATTACAGAGCTTCGAAAAAGAATGGGTTGGAACTGAAAAAAACGCGCCGCTGCGCGTTTTTTGTTTACCGTTTGTTTTCATAGGGGATTGTTAACACTAACATAACAGCAGAATCGTTGGTTTTTGCTTTTTCTGGCCGGTAAATTAAGGTAAGATATATGAGTTATCACCCCAAATGTGATGGATTTATCCTGTGATTAGAGAGAAGTGGTTTTTCATGAAAAAAAATGCGCTGGCGATTTTAAGGATCGTGATTCCGGCGGCTGTTCTTTTATTTGTCTTTTTTCAAGCGAAAAAAGAACTGGCCGGGCTGTCTTTTAAAGCAACATTTTTGATTATCGATCAAATTAATCGGGTTGACCTGTTTATCCTTGTTTTTCTCGGACTTGCCGCCATTTTGGCGATGACATTATACGATTTTGTTCTGGTTCGCTCCCTCGGAATGAAGGTTTCGAAATGGAAGACGATCAAGGTGTCCTGGATCGCCAACTCGCTTAACAATGTTCTCGGGTTCGGCGGATTGTCCGGTGCAGGATTGAGAACGATTCTTTACAAAGAGCATGTTGATGATGTGAAGAAGCTGATCAGGGGGATCGCATGGCTTGCGTCTTCGATTCTTCTCGGGCTGTCTGTCCTCTGCCTTCTCGTCCTTGCCGGGATTCTGCCTGCCGGAGATCTGTTTACAGAAAAAACGTGGGTGCTGCTGGCTGTTACCGGTACGGCGATAATCGCTCCCGGTGCGGCCGTCATTTTAATGATCAAAAAGAAGAGAAGCGCAGGAGCCAAAAAAGGCATGCGGCTTTCGGTCTTCTTTTCTTATTTGGGTGCATCTGTGATCGAGTGGTTTGCCGCTGCAGCGGTCATGTATTATTCCCTTGTAACGATGGGTGTCGAATTAGACGCGAAAACCGTTCTCGGCGTTTTTACAATTGCATCTGTAGCCGGAATGATCAGTCTCGTTCCCGGCGGATTCGGTTCGTTCGACCTGCTTTTTTTGGTGGGGATGAGCAAGCTTGGAGTTGATCAGGAAATCACTCTGACGGCGATTGTGCTCTACAGGATTGCCTATTCGTTTATCCCTTTTGTGTTCGGCCTTATTTTTGCAGCAGCTGATTTGACTGGGAATACGATGAAGAAGCTCGAAGAAAAGCCGATTATTGCCCCGGCAATAGAAACGACCAATATTCTGTTGATTTTACACAGAGCGCTGTTATTCAGACTGCTGAACGGTTCGCTTTCAGTCATTGCGTTTTGCAGCGGAGCGATTGTGATCGCATCCGTGGCGCTGCCGATTGACAGGATTACATTGATACCGAATATTCCGAAGTACATGCTCGTGTTTTTTAACGGCTTGTCCCTCAGTTTCGGCTTGATTTTGCTGATCCTGCCGCTGGAGCTTTATCGGAGGACAAAGAGATCTTATTATATGACGCTGACCGCTTTGGTGCTTGCCTTTCTGTTCACGCTTTTTAAAGGTTTTAATATTAGCGCGGTCTTCATGATTCCTGTGGTGTTTGTCCTGTTTGTCCTGCTGAGGGGGCAGTTTACAAGGGAGCGGGCTGTCTACACATTCGGGCAAATCGCATGGGGAGCTTTTATCTTTCTCTTTACTTTGCTGAATTACAATATTATCGCTTCAAACATTTGGGAGGCGCTCGGCCATATTCTTGTAAAAGATTATTTTATTCACAGTGAACGCCATGTCGACTTCGCGACGTTTTTTGCGTTATTTTTCGTTCCGCTGTATTTCGTTGTTTTCATCTGGACGTTTAACAGGAAAACGAAAGAGGTCGGTGAAGCTCCTGACCCGGAGAAACTGGAGGCATTCTTAAAAGAAAAAGGCGGAAACGCTTTGAGCCATTTGGGCTTTTTAGGTGACAAGCGGTTTTTTTATTCAAGCGACGGGAATGCGCTGATTCAATTCGCCAAAGTCGGCCAGCGTCTCGTTGTGCTCGGCGACCCGTCCGGCCTGGAAGGCTCGTTTCAGCTCGTGATCAAAGAATTTCTTCATACGGCTGACCAAAAAGGGTATCTTGTCATTTTCTATCAGATCGAACGAGAAGACATGGGGCTCTATCATGATTTCGGATACCGTTTTTTCAAGCTTGGAGAAGAGGCGATTGTCAACCTTGACACCTTTACAATCAGCGGAAAAAAGCGGGCAGGATTAAGGGCGATTCACAACCGCTTTGAACGGGAAAGGTATACATTTCATGTTGAACAGCCTCCGTTTTCGGCAGAATTCCTCAACGAGTTGAGGCAGGTATCTGATGAATGGCTCGGCCGAAAAAAAGAAAAAGGCTTTTCGCTCGGGTTTTTTCATGAAGATTATTTGCAGAAAGCGCCGATTGCCGTTTTAAAAAGCGAAGAAGGCGAGATCGTCGCGTTTATGAATATCATGCCGATGTACCGCGAAGGGGAAATATCCATCGATCTGATGCGCTATTCGAAGAAAGCGCCGAAAGGAATCATGGATGCGCTGTTCATCTATTTATTTCAATGGGGAAAAGAACAGGGCTACACGGCCTTCAATATGGGAATGGCCCCTTTATCGAATGTAGGGATATCGTTTCAGTCTTTCTGGACGGAGCGTTTAGCCGCCGTGATTTTCAACAATGTCAGCTACATGTACAGTTTCAGCGGACTGCGGTCTTTTAAAGAAAAATATAAACCGGTTTGGCGGGGAAAATATTTAGCCTATCGGAAAAACCGATCTCTCCCGGTGACGATGATCCTTGTGACGAGGCTGATCGGAAGGAGAACGAAGTGAGGCCGTTTTTTAAAACGGTCTTTTTTAGATTGCCATTGTAAGAAGCAATGAAAGGCGGTATACTGCAAATGATTGGAAGGAAAGGATCGAACTCGACAAGTGGGGGATCAAAATGAAGCAAATTGAAGTATTAAGATATGACGCATTTTCAAAGACGGCGGGTCTGGGAAACCCGGCGGGCATCGTGCTTGAAGCAGACGGATTGACCGATCGTGAAATGCAGAAGATCGCTGAACAGGCAGGCTATAACGAAACGTCTTTCCTGCTGCCGAGCGAGTCGGCCGACATAAGGATCCGCTACTTTACGCCGGGTCATGAAATGAATCTTTGCGGACATGCGACTGTTGCTTCACTTTATGCGCTTCTGGAAAAAGGCGCGATCGAAGCCGGGGCGGGGCTGAAGGTCGAAACAAAAGCGGGCGTTCTTTCCGTGTATACCGCCTCTGACGGCAATCAGCGGTTTTTGGTGACGTTGGAGCAGGCGCCACCGTGTTTTCAGTCTTTCACAGGAAGCAGAAGCCAACTGGCGGAAGCGCTGGGGATCAGCGAAGCGGACTTTCATGAAGCATTGCCCGTTGTTTACGGCAGCACAGGGATATGGACATTGCTTGTGCCGGTGAGAGATTTGGCCGCAATCCGCAGGATGAAGCCCGTTCAAGCTGAATTCCCCAACATTTTAACCGAGATGCCGCGGGCGTCAGTCCACCCGTTTTGCCTGGAGACGATCCATCGGGATTGCCAGCTTCACGGCAGGCATTTTTCATCGCCTTATTCCGGAACGAGTGAAGATCCTGTCACAGGAACGGCATCAGGAGTGATGGGCGCATATATGAAAACGTACGGAAAGGAATTCTGTGAAGAGGGCCGGACTGATTTTCTGATCGAACAGGGCCAGGAAATGGGGAAAGACGGAAAAGTGAAAATCGAAGTTGCGGAACAAAACGGCATCATGAAAGTGCGTATGACAGGAACCGCTGTATTTGCTGAAAAGCAGAGCTTTGATGTGTAAAACAGACACCGCCTTTTTTAACGAGTGATGATCATTGCAAACGCCAGCGGTAAACATTATAATCAACAATGATAATCATTTTCATTTAAGGGGGCGGCCACATGAACGACACGCTGGAAATTCAAAGTATTCGCGATTGCGTCAGAAATAGAAGAACGATACGAAAGTTTAAACAGGATCCGGTGCCGAAAGAAGTGGTGCTGGAACTTTTGGAAGATGCGGTTTATGCGCCGAACCACAAGCTGACAGAACCGTGGCGGTTCATTTATATCGGGACGGAAAGCGGGAAAAAGAAGCATGCCGACAATTTAAAAGCGGCGTTTAAAGAGCTCAAGCCGAATATGCAGGAAGAACAAATCAATAAGTTCAGGGAGCATATTCTCAGCGTTCCGGCTTTTCTCTTCGTTATTATGAAAGAAGACGAAAACGAACGGGTCAGAAGAGATGATTTTGCAGCCGTCAGCTGTTTGATCCAGAATCTGCAGTTGCTCGCTTGGGAAAAAGGCATCGGCATGGTATGGAAAAGCGGGGAAGTTCTCTCTCATGAAACATTGCACAGGTTAATGGGACTGGAGCGCGATGAGCGGGTAGCAGCTCTCTTGCAGATCGGATATCCTGCGGAAATTCCTGAAGCGAAGCACAGAACCCCGGCCGCACAGCTTTTTACTGAATTAACTTAAAGAATGAGGCCCGGAAATCCCGGGCCTCGATTATTATTTTGACTGCCGCTTTTCCGCGCGCTTATCCGCCGCCTGCATGCGGGCTTGTGCTTCGCGGTCATCCTGATCGGCGAGTTCCGCAGAATATTCTTCGTACACTCCGTCAGCTTCTCTTTTATACTGATCAGGAACTTGAGGGAGCTTTTGCTTGTTTTTGTCACGGTTTTTGTGGATTGCATTTCTGCCCATATGATCACTCCTCATCAATAATCGGCCTGTCAAGCCTTATTGTTCGCTGATCAGGCTCCCGCTATGCATTACGATTTTTCCCTTGCGGCGCGCTCAGCCCTTTTAAATTCGCGCGAATATCTGACTTCCTGCGTCTTATTCAGAGAGGATTTAAAATGCTCCCGTTTTTTCTTGTCAGCCATCTTTTCAAGCCTCCTCAAAACCTCAGTTATTCACAGGCTGTCCGTTTCAACGGCATTTATACAAGTTTTAAGCTTCTTTTAACCGGCGGTTTTCCTCTTCGAATGTTCTCATGCTGTACAGCGTGTACATATCTTTCGGAATTTCATACAGGTGAAATGTATCGCTGCCGGCCCAGTCAAGATCAGTCTTGACGGCATATGGGAGTTTTTCCGCCGCTTTGAGGGAGCGCATATTTGTTTTTCTGATTTTCATAAAAACGGCTTCAATTTGCTTTTCATAAAAAAGCTCGCAAAAAAACGCGTCTTTCGCCCGTTGATTCAAGCCTTTTCCATGATAAGGCTTGCCGAGCCATGTGCCAAGGAAGCCTTTTTGATCTTCGATTTCATACAAGCTGATGCAGCCGACCGGGTTTTCCCATTCATCAAGTATCGTTCGCGATATCAGCTTTCCCCGTTCTTCCTCTTCGATCATGTTTTTGACATGAAACATATACTCTTCAATCGTCTCCGCTTTATTTCTGACAAAAGGGAAGACATCCGGATGAATCATCAGTTCAAAAAGTGCATAGCAGTCGGTCAGTTCCCGTTTCTTCAGCATGGCAGCCCCTCCTTAGTTTGAGGGCGGCTTTTACAGCAGAACGGGACGCGTGAATCCACCCTCGGAATTTTTTAATTTGCGGAAACAGTTGTCCGCGTATCTTGCACATCCATTAAAAAATTCGGGGTGGGAATCGAACCCACTAAAACCAGAGACCTGGTGGCGCACCATTTGCCTTCCCTGTATTGTATGCTGCTAAAAAGATACTTACATTTTACGCAGGTGGGAAAGGAAAAGCTACAAGGCTTTTGCTGGGAAAACAGCTTTTATGTCAAAAGGTGCTGCAGGGCATCTTTCAGTTCGGGATATATGAAATGATAGCCGTTCTGAAGCGCTTTTTTCGGGAGGACGCGCTGTCCTTTCAGCACGAGCATGCTCATTTCTCCGAGGATGCCTTTTATAACAAATTCGGGAACCGGGAGCCAGTGGGGGCGCTTTTCTACTTTCGCGACGGTTTGTCCGAATGTTTCCATCTGAACGGGATTCGGTGCCGTGACATTGACAGGGCCGGACATCTGAGGCTGCTCAATCGCTGATAAAATCATGCCGACGGCGTCTTCGATATGAATCCACGGCACCCATTGCCGTCCTGAGCCGACGCGTCCGCCTGCAAATAATTGATAGGGGAACGCCATTTTTGGGAGCGCCCCTCCGTCTTTTCCAAGCACCATGCCAAAACGCATCCAGACGGTGCGGATGCCAAGCGCTTCGATTGGTTCGGCTGCTTTTTCCCACGAAGCTGTCGTTCTGCTTAAAAAATCCTCAGCTGAGACGGGGGATTCCTCTGTGAATGTCTGTTCAAGACTCGTTCCGTAAATGCCGACTGCGCTCGCCTGAATGAGGGTATTCGGCTTCTTCCGAAGACTTTGTATGATGCGTGCCGACTCCTCCACGGAGAGGAGGCGGCTTGCCGCGATCTCCGCCTTCGTTTTTTCATTCCAAAGGCCGAAAAGCGATTTTCCGGCTAAATTAATCCAAACATCGATATCGGTCAGCTCTGTTTCAGGGCGGGCGCCGTTTTTTTGCCAGAGAACGTAAGAAGTGTTTTTTTGTTCGGTTTCAGCCGGTTTTCTTGTTAAAATATAGACGTGATGTCCCCGGACGGTTAAGGCGTTTGTCAAATGCTTGCCGATAAAACCCGTCCCGCCGGCAATCGCAATCTTCATCATGATTCCTCCCTTTCATGATCATTAACCTTATTGTAAAAGAAGAAAACAAAAGAAGGGAGTTATTTATGCCATATATTACAAAGATTTCTGCCCAGAAAAACAATGAAGAGCGGGTCAATATTTTTCTGGATGAAAAGTATGCGTTCAGCGTCGACCTGGACGTGCTCGTCAAGTTTGACCTGCGAAAAGGCAAAGAGCTTGATGAGCTTGAGATCATTGAGATTCAGTACGGAGACGACGTTAAAAAAGGGTTCAAAAAAGCGCTCGATTATTTGTCATACCGGATGCGCTCGACAAAGGAAGTCAAAGACCATCTCAAGAAAAAAGGCGTCGCAGACTCCGCGATCACAGAAATCCTGCATATGCTCAAAGGTTATAAATATTTGGACGACCGCGAATTTGCAGCTGCATATGTCAGCACCCACAGAAAAACGAGCGGCAAAGGCCCCGATGTCCTATTCAGAGAGCTTAAATTGAAAGGGATCGATGATGAACTGATTCAGGAAGCGCTCAGTTCGTTTTCGTTTTCCGACCAGGTCGAGGCCGCGGTCAAGCATGCGGAAAAAGTACTGAAAAAAGAAAAAAAGCTGTCCTCCAAAGAGACGAAACAGGCCATCGAACAGCACCTTGTCAGAAAGGGGTTCTCCTTCGATGTCATTTCGGCTGCGCTGCAGGAAACGGATTACGAAAACGACGACAGCGCTGAAAGGGAAGCGCTTGAGAAGCAAGGGGAAAAAGCGATGAAGAGGTGCAGTTATGACGGATCATACGAAACGAAAATGAAGGTCAAACAGCATCTGTTCAGAAAAGGCTTTTCAATCGATATGATTGATCAATTTTTAGATGAAAAGGGATGAGAAAATGGAGAAAAGATACAGTGAAATGACTGCACACGAACTGCACCAGGAAATCGCGGGTCTGACCGAAAAGGCAAGAAAAGCGGAACAAATGGGGATTGTGAATGAACTGGCCGTTCACGAACGAAAAATCGCAATGGCGAAAGCTTACCTTCTTGATCCGGCCGATTTTAAAGCCGGCAACGTATACGAAATCGAAGATGGGGGCGATGATTTTCATATCCGCTATTTAAACGGCGTCTTCGCCTGGGGATACCGTCTTTCATCACCTGATCATGAAGAGGCTCTGCCGATTTCTTTATTAAAAGAAAAGGGCTAAGCCAAAAGCTTAAACCCTTTTCGCAAATGTTATCTTGTCCGGATGCGCGTGTTGCGCTGGAGAATGATGAGGTCCTGGGTCTGCTGCGTTTCTCCGTTTACCTGTGCGCGCGCATGCTTTGTGTTTGCCCATGGCTGCGGATAGTTTTGCGTTTTCATCTGGTTAAAATCGTTTGTATACGGTTTGCGATTTGCACACAAAAGAAATCACTCCATCCCAGAAAAGTTTAGCGTTTGCCGGAAGCCCTCATTCTTTCTTGCGGATGAGTATTTGTGCTTCCGTCAGGGCGCTTTGAAGCAAAATCATCTTTGGCCCGGGGCTCGCCTTCAAATTTATTGTTGTTCATGTTCGGAAAGCCTCTTGATTTATTTCGCATCTCTTTTAGGCTCCTCCAATCAAGTCCATAATGTTTGCGTCTTCGGTTCGGAAGACGTAAGGTTAGTATATGAAAAGGACGACGTTTTCAAAAAGAAAGTTTTTTCCTTAGGGAAAGGGGGAAAAGCCAAGTGGAAGAGTACTTTGAAAAGCTGACAAATGCGCTTCTTGAAAAAAATCATATGCTGAGTTACGCACAAGCCAGAACATGGGTTGAACTGCTGTGGGGGGATTTCGAGGCGACATTTGCAAAGGCCGGCCACCCGTACAGAGGAAAAGAGCTGACAGAGCGTGTCGTCAAAGAGTGGATTGAGCACTATGGCAGCAAGTTGCATTTATTTCAAAATGATAAGCCTTCTTACAAGGATCTGTTCTCCGGAGACCGCGGGCTGCTTCATTAAGCATTTCTTTCGAATGCGATTGTCATTGATTCCGGGATTGCCGGTGCTAGCGCCGCATATCAAAAGGAGCCCGGTTGGTGCATGAAGGGCGTGAAGGCAAGGCGAGGCCGGAGCGGGGGCCGTCTGTCCGTTGAAGCGAAGACTGGTGCGGCCGGGTGTTAAAGCTTGCCTGATCCATGACCTTTACATTGTGTCATTCGCCGATTCCCGGGTTGTCGAGAGGAGCCGAAGAGGAACGGGCTCACGGTCCACCTGCAGATAATGGCGGAGGCTTTGCCTGAAGTCATGCAAAAAGCTCTGTCTGCAGCGTCCGGTCTTCCATCATGGAACAGTCGGAGAAATCAGAGCCGGTATTCGCCCGATGACAAAGGACATATTAAGGGAACGGATTTAATTGCGGCGGCGGGCTTTGAGCCCTCCGGTTTGACAATCGGTCCTTACGAGGTTTTCACTGCGGCTTCTTTGGCTTTTGGTGAAGAGCAGGAGTTGAATTTGGAAAAATATGATCCAATGCGAAAAATGTCGTAAAATGGGAAAACCATTAGGCTATCGTGTTTGATTCTAAAGGAATATCATTTTTTTACCACTTGTTCATAGATGTCTGATATAATGACAAAATAATCTTGTAGAAAATAGTACAGCGTGCCCACAGTTTTCCTTTTGTTGTGTGGGAAGCGGCTAGATGCAAGTATCCTGCCAAACGAATGCCGGATGCAATTTTATTATGTCCAAAAGAGGTGCCTTTAAGTGAAGAAAGGATTCGTTTCAATCATTATTCCTTCATACAATGAAGCAAGCAATATTAAATTGATTTATGAATCGTTGAGGAACGAATTTCAATCCATTGATTATGATTATGAAATTTATTACATAAATGATGGAAGCACTGATCAAACATTGGAGGAAATTAAAAAACTAGCCGAAAAAAGCGAGCGTGTGAAATATATTTCGTTTTCACGGAATTTCGGCAAGGAGGCAGCCATCCTTGCCGGTTTTCAGCATGCCCGCGGCGATGCCGTTGTGGTGATGGATGCGGATTTGCAGCACCCGACATACCTCCTGCACGATTTTATTAAAGGGTATGAGGAAGGCTATGATCAAGTGGTCGCCCAGCGCAACAGAAAGGGAGACAACCCTGTGCGCTCCTATTTGTCGTCCCTTTATTACCGTTTTATCAATAATGCGGTGGAAGTCGATTTAAGGGACGGCGTCGGCGATTTTCGTCTTTTAAGCAGAAAAGCCGTCAATGCGATGCTGAAGCTGAGCGAAGGCAACAGGTTCTCAAAAGGGCTGTTTTGCTGGATCGGTTTTGACCAAAAGATTGTTTATTACGAGAACGTCGAAAGGAAAAACGGAAAATCCAAGTGGTCGTTCCGCCACTTGTTGAACTATGGAATCGACGGGGTTGTGTCGTTCAACAACAGACCGCTGAGAATTTGTTTTTACGCCGGTATTTTTATCCTTTTTCTATCGCTTATTTATATCGCGGCGACATTCATCAGCATCTTAAAATACGGTGTGATCGTTCCCGGCTATTTTACGATTATTTCCGCCGTCCTGTTTCTCGGCGGCATCCAGCTTCTCAGCCTCGGAATCATCGGCGAATACATCGGGCGCATTTATTATGAGACGAAAAAGCGGCCTCATTACTTAATACAGGAGGCAAACATCGCTCATGGAGAAACTCATGAAAATCGTGAATCCTGAATTTATTCGCTTTGCCGTCGTCGGCGCAGTGAATACTTTGAATTACTATGCGGTGTATTTGCTGCTGCATGTTTTGCTTCAGTTGAATTATATGGTTTCACATATTGCCGCTTTTTTCGTCAGTCTTGTGATTTCTTTTTTCTTGAACTGCTACTTTACATTTAAAATCAAGCCGACGCTGGCAAAGTTTTTGCAATTTCCGCTGACACAGCTTTTTAATTTGACGGTATCTTCTTTGTTCGTCTATACGTTTGTGAATTTTTTCAAGATGAACAGTGAGGCAGCTCCGCTTGTCTCCATGTTTTTAACCGTTCCTCTGACATTTTTAGTGACAGGGAAGATTTTGAAAAAAGACAGGGGAAGAGTATGAAGAAAACAGTTTTTTTATTTGTGATCGCAAGCGTTGCAGTTTCCTTGGCCGCCCATTCCTTTTTTCTGTATGAATGGGCGCATGACCGCTACATGACTGGGAACGGTGACGGACTTGCACAAATGATCATTTTTAAGTCGTTTCTTTTTGAACAATACAAACAAGGGAACTTCTTTTATTCGTATTCTTTCGGTCTCGGAGGCGGGATCTACAGCCAGCTCGGCTATTATTTCACGACGTCTTTTGTCTTCATCGCTTCATCCGCGGCCGTTTTTCTGATGCAGCTTTTGCATTTGGCCGGGGATGCGGACCCTTTGTTTTGGGCGCAGGCCTCCGTATTCATCAGTGTCATCAAGCTAAGCCTGATTATTTTAGCGGCAGCGTATGCGTTAAACGGCATGGTGAAAAACAAGCTTGCCGCCTTTACAGGTGCGGTCTTATACGGCACGTCGGTCATCTATTTCAGGCACACGGTGTTCTGGGAATTTTTCAGCGACGCCATGCTGTGGCTGCCGCTGCTTGTTGCCGGAGCCGAGAAAGTCATCAGGGAAAAGCGGACAGGACTGTTTATTACGGCTTGTTCTTTAACGCTGATCAATAACTTTTATTTTGCTTATATCAACTTGATTTTCATTGCGATCTATATTATCTTCCGCTGGCTGATCCGGCTTGACCCGGAAAATGAGGCGCCGAGGTGGAAACAATTCAGGATGTTCGCCGCTTCATGTCTGATTTCTTTCGGAATCAGCGCGGTTTCCTTTGTGCCTGCAGTTTACGGATTTTTAAACAATTTACGGCCGCCGTATGAACAGGCTGTCGCTGTATACGATCTGACGGACAACATTCTGTTTTCAAGCCGCATTGTTTTGCTGCCGGCTGTCTTTATGCTGTTCTTGTTCGCGTTTTCGTTCTATAAAAATAAAACGTTCAGGCTGTTTGCCTCAATCAGTGTGCTGCTTGTGCTTCTGCACTACAGCCCGCTTGCGGCAAGCGCGTTCAACGGTTTCTCCGCTCCGCAGAACCGCTTTGAATACCTGCTCGCTTTTACGATCGGGGGAGCGGCGGCCGCAGGAATGACCGAACTGAAAAACATCAGGCGGAAAGAGATGATATGGTCTATCCTGCTTGTCCTTCTGGTTTATATCGCGGTCATTTGGCGGAAAGACTTGGATTTATCACTTATGCAAAATTGGAGCATGATTGTGCTTCTGTTCCTGACAATCGCCATCTTTACGGCGGCGGGGTTTCAATATAAGAAATCGCAGCTTTTTTTGCACGTCTGCATTTTATTATCGTCCGTTCTCGTGGCGAACACGTATCAAAAGTATGTTCTGTCTGAGTCAAGCGGCATTAAAAACGTCACGAAAAGCTATTTGACCAGCAATGAGTACAATGGCGAAGAACAGCGCCGCCTCCTGAACAACATTCGAAAAGACGATAACGGTGACCCCTATACAAGGATCGACTGGATGAACGGCGTGCGCAACAATACTCCGCTGATGCAGGATTTTAACGGCTTCAGCGCCTACTCAAGCATTCTCAATCGCGATCTTCTTCTGTTTTATTGGGAAGACCTGCAAATCGATATGGGAAGGGAAAGCGTCAGCCGCTACGCATCGATGGGCGACCGGGCCAACTTGTACAGCCTGCTGTACGGCAAGTATTACATGACGGAAAAAGAGAATGCCGCCAATGTTCCGTACGGGTTTATCAAAACGGATCAATCAGAGCACTACGCGGTCTATAAAAACAAATACACCATGCCGTTTATCCGGACCGCGCGAACAGTGTTTACGGAAAAAGATTTAGCGGATGCGCCTGTTTTGGCGCGGGAGCATGCGATGCTTGAAGGAATCGTGCTTGAGAATGGCGATGATGGAAAAGTGCAGCCGCCGGACGTTTCTGATTTGATGAAGCAGACGAAGCTGAAAACCGAAGGGGCGAGCTATCATAATGGCGTCCTCGACGTCACGGCCGAAAATGGCGGGATCGATCTCATTCCCGAAGGCGGGCTTCCGAAAGAAGGCGACTATTATGTCGGATTTTATTTAAAAAGCCTTGCAAAAGACCAATTCTTCAACTTGCGGGTCAATGATTATGTAACATCAAGAAAATCGAACGAGTCGATTTACAAAACAGGTGTTTACGATTTAACGATCAGGGTTCCGAAAACAGATAAAATATCAATCAGGCTGCCAAAAGGGAAATATCAATTGGACCATTTGAGCCTGCACCAGGAAGACTATCAATTGCTGAAAAAAGCGGCCGCCCAAAAAGCCCCGGCCGCCGACTTGGACTGGCGGAACAATCAAGTGTCCATCAGCTTTGACAATCAAAATGGAGACCGCTACATGGTCCTGCCGGTTCCGTACGAAAAAGGCTGGGAAGTCACTGTAAACGGAAAACCGCAAACCGTCCATAAGGCAAATTACGCGTTTATCGGATTTTCCATAGAAAAAGGGAAGAACGACATCCGGCTCGTTTATTACCCGCCGTACTTCAAAGCTGCCTTGGCCGTGACAGTCATCAGCCTCATCATCGGAATCTGGTACGGCAGAAGGAGAAAAAAGCTTGGCTCTTAAACAGAGCCAAGCTTCAGCGTGTCGAGAAACCCTCGCATTCGTTGTCAGGCCTGCGCGTCGGTGCTCACGAATTACAACATTCGCTCCGCTCCGATGCTCGGCCTTCCTAGACTGCAAGGGTTTTCAATCACGCTGAAAGGATGACAAAATCTTAAAACTGAAAACCGTTTTAAGATTTTGTCAACAATCTAAAAGCTTGGCTCTTAAACAGAGCCAAGCTTTAATTTTTTCTGAAGTTTTTCCTCGCTGAAAATCCATCCCGTATAGGAGGTGATTAATTCGAGCGTGTCTCTGTCGATGTGCGCGATCGCCACGAAAGGGTAGTGTCCTTTGCTGCGGTATCGCAGATCGATAAAGCGGACTTCGTAGTGATCCTTATACGTATCGATCTCCCATTTGTAAACCGGTGAGAATGAAAGAAACGCCGAAATGTTCTTATCCTGTTTCGCCGCTTTCATCACGTCCGTATCCGGCACAGGCACCCTGTTGAAGGTGTCGACGATGACGACGTTTCCGTCCATGCTTCGTCCGACATAAAAAGCCGATTTTGCTTTGACGGCGATTCGCCACTGCCTGAATTTCATCGTAGGAGAAATAATGATTTCTTCAATATCTTCGATTTTTTCACGGAGCTCATGCTTGATGTTCCTCTGCATGAAATACCTCACCAGATAATAACCGGTCAAGACGATGTAAAGAGCCAAAAACGTATAGCCCTGATGCGCGCCTGCCAGCCAAAAGGCGATGGCTATGAGATGGCTGACGAAAATAAACGGATCAAATGTATTAATCAAGCCGAGCGCTACCCATTTCCTTGAAAAAGGTCTGATCGCCTGTGTTCCGTATGCATTAAAAATATCCACGAACACATGAAGCGCGACCGCGGCAAAGGTCCAAAGCCACAGGTGAAGCAGGTTGGCTTCTGGATAAAACAGCATGAGAATGCCCGGAATCATCAGCGACCAGGCGAGAACAGCGGGGATGGAATGGGTGAATCCCCTGTGGTGCCTAATATAAACAGCGTTATTTTTCAATTTCAAAACGGTATCGATATCCGGAGCCTGAGATCCGGCGATTGTCGCAATCATCACGGCTTGAGCCATTGATGGGTCCATTCCGACAACTGGATCAAGCGTCGCGATGCCTCCGAGTGCAACGCCCATGACAACATGTGTGCCAGTATCCATTGGTGACCTCCCCTAATGGTGCTAGAAAATCATTTTTATTTTCCAAAAACAGAACGAACGATGGACATTGCCTGAAATATTTAACGCTTTTGCTTTCTTCACTTTTAATGTAACATGTTATCGTATATGCATATAGTTTACAACAAAAAGCCGAAGTAACAAAAGATCGGTATGCAAATGTGACGTGCACAGGCAAGGAGAAGTTTCATGATGGATCTGCAAAAGAAATTAGAGCAAAAAAACATCAAACAATTTCAAGAAGATTTAATTTCTTGGTATGAGCAAGAAAAACGGGATCTGCCATGGCGCTCAGACAGCGACCCTTATAAGGTATGGGTGTCAGAAGTGATGCTTCAGCAGACGAGAGTGGACACGGTGATTCCTTACTTCAACAACTTTATTGAAAAGTTCCCGACCGTTGAAGCGCTCGCTGAAGCCGACGAAGAAAAAGTGCTTAAAGCTTGGGAAGGACTGGGATACTATTCAAGAGTTCGGAACTTGCAGAGCGCTGTCAGGGAAGTTCACGAACGATACGGGGGAGTGGTTCCTCCTTCAAAAGAGGAATTCGGCAGCTTAAAAGGTGTCGGCCCTTATACAAGAGGCGCGGTGCTGAGCATCGCCTACAATCAGCCGGTCCCCGCGGTGGACGGAAATGTCATGCGGGTCATGTCACGGATTCTTTCCGTATGGGATGATATCGCAAAGCCTAAAACCAAAACCCTGTTTGAAAAAATTGTCGAAGCGTTTATTTCCGAAGAAAAACCGTCCGAATTTAACCAGGGGCTGATGGAGCTTGGCGCTGTCATCTGTACGCCGAAATCGCCATCCTGCCTTCTCTGTCCCGTCCGAGAACACTGTTCCGCTTTTGCAGAAGGCTGTGAAAAAGAGCTTCCGGTTAAAAGCAAAAAGAAAAAACCTTCGGTAAAAACTCTTGCAGCCGTTGTCCTGACTGATGAAGAAGGATACATCTATATCCATAAAAGACCGGCATCAGGCCTTTTGGCAAACCTTTGGGAATTCCCGAACACAGAAACGCAGAAAGGACTGAAGCACGAGCGCGAACAGCTTGCGGCTTTTTTGGAAGAAGCAGCCGGAATAGAAGCCGAAATCGGTCCGCTTGAAGGAATCGTAGAACACGTGTTTACACACCTTGTCTGGAACATTTCTGTCTTTTTCGGGAAAACGCTCGATCAACCGGATGATTCATACTTTAAAAAGGTCACGAAAGAAGAGCTCGCTGAATATGCCTTCCCGGTATCGCATCAGAAAATATGGAATATGTATATGAAATAGGCAGCTTGACTGTGCATGCTGTCCGTTAGTCGTACTGGATGGTGGTGCCGTGCGTATAATCGGCTTCCTGGCGGCGCAGTCCGCCTCTTGCTTGAATTTCTTTCACAACCTCCAGGTACTCGGCATGCCCTTCTTCATTAAGGAATGGCATGATTTGCTGGAAGGCGCGGTGAAAATAGAGAAGCTCCGCATCTTTCCACTCGTTTTTCGGCGTGTGATCGAGCTCGCTCATATCGCGTCCTACGTACATAAGGCGAATGCCTCCTTTTTTGATCGTGTTATGAGCTATTTTTTATCAGATTTTCAATCACTATACTAGGAGATGAATGACAGATGGAACAAAGAAAATGTGCCCTTATTACAGGAAGCAGCCGCGGCGTCGGCAAAGCAGCCGCCCTGAGGTTTGCCGAAAACGGCTACAATATCGTCATCAACTATGCAAGAAGCAAAAAAGCGGCCCTTGAAACGGCTGAAGAAATCGAAAAGCTCGGTGTCAAAGCATTGGTCGTCAAGGCGAATGTCGGGCAGCCGGCGAAAATAAAAGATATGTTTCAGCAAATCGAGGAAGCCTTCGGCAGACTGGACGTGTTCGTCAACAACGCTGCATCCGGCGTATTGCGCCCCGTCATGGAGCTTGAAGAAAGCCATTGGGACTGGACGATGAACATCAATGCGAAAGCTCTGCTATTCTGCGCGCAGGAAGCGGCAAAGCTGATGGAGAAAACGGGAGGCGGCCACATTGTCAGCATCAGTTCGCTCGGTTCGATCCGTTATTTGGAAAACTATACGACAGTCGGCGTTTCAAAAGCTGCGCTTGAATCATTGACAAGATATCTCGCAGTTGAGCTTGCGGCGGAAAACATCATCGTCAATGCGGTTTCGGGAGGCGCGATCGATACAGATGCCCTGAAGCATTTCCCGAACCGCGAAGAACTTTTGGAAGATGCCCGGCAAAATACGCCTGCCGGCCGCATGGTTGAGATTAGCGACATGGTCGATGCGGTGGAGTTTTTAACGTCGGGGAAAGCGGATATGATCCGCGGACAGACGATCATTATTGACGGCGGCCGTTCACTGCTCGTATAAATTTTTCGCGTTCAATGAATAGGATATCATCCTCCTGCACAATCTAATGGTCGTGGAGGTGATATACAATGGCTAACCAACAATCCAAAACAAACGCACAAAAAGTAAGACAACAAAACCAAGCTTCTGCACAAGGTGGTCAGTTCGGCACTGAATTTGCCAGCGAAACTGACGCGCAGCAAGTAAGACAAAATAACCAACAAGCTGAGCAAAAAAAACAGCAAAACAGCTAATCACTGAAACAGGAAAAAGCACTTCACCATCGGATGAGGTGCTTTTTTCTTTTCGTTTTTTGATCCGACAAAACATCCGAATCTTAGCCAGAATCAGTCAAAGGACATCCGGCATGTATAGAGAAATGTTAGTTAGGCAATAAATGGAGTAGAGCATAGAATGGAGGATCCCGAATGCCGGAATTTGAAAACTTGGTTCAGGGGCAGATGGAGATTATGGATAAGCTGCTGTATCTGCAAGCGGAGATTGAAAGATGCCAGAAAATTGAAAAAGAACTGGCAGCCCTTGAAAAGAAAGCCCAGCTTTTATCGATCCGGGAAGATATATCCCAGAAGCGGAAAGATCTTGCTCAAATTCAGGATTTATTCCAAAAGCAGACGGAGCAGGTGATTCAGGCTTATCAAAGAATCGAAGCATGAGCCTCTCTTTATCGTTTTTTAGAAAAGAGCCATTCCTGTTCGGGAGTGGCTGTTTTATTTTCATTTTTTATTTTCAAACGTTATAATAAATAAAAGAACTGTCGGACAGGCGATGTGACACACTGACTTGTAAGGCTTTTGCAAAGAAAGTAGGGGAGAAAAACATGGGCTTTCCCAAGGAAGGAGAAACCATTCAAATTCATAGCTATAAGCACAATGGACAGATTCATCGGATTTGGAATGAAACAACGATTTTAAAAGCAACGGAATTGTGCATCATCGGCGCCAATGACCGGACAATGGTCACAGAATCTGACGGCCGGACATGGGTGACGCGAGAGCCCGCAATTTGTTATTTCCATGCAAAGCAGTGGTTTAACGTCATCGGCATGCTTCGCGAAGACGGGATTTATTACTATTGCAACATCAGCTCGCCGTTTGCTTTGGACGATGAAGCCATCAAATACATCGACTATGATTTAGACGTGAAAGTCTTTCCGGATATGACGTATCATATTCTTGATGAAGATGAGTACGCTGATCATAAAAAGGCGATGAATTATCCGAAGGAAATCGACGGCATTTTAAGGTATCACTTAAATACGTTGCTGCATTGGATACACCAAAGAAAAGGCCCGTTTGCATCTGAATTTATTGATATTTGGTATGAACGGTATTTGCATTATACAAAATAAACCTGAAAAACCTGTTGAGACCAACAGGTTTTTTGCGGTGTACTCACACATCAAGATATAGAGGGGGGAAGACGTGTGGGGGTAATCAGAAGGTACATGGAATTTGTGAAGCCGTATAAATGGAAAATCGTTTTGACGGTTTTAATCGGTATTATTAAATTTTCTATTCCGCTGGTCATCCCGCTTCTGCTGAAATACGTCGTGGACGACATCATCCAGGGGAGCGGGACTGCTGAGGAAAAAACATCCACATTATTCATGGTAATGGCGGTTATGTTCGCCATTTTTTTGGTGCTTCGGCCGCCTGTCGAATATTACCGTCAGTATTTCGCGCAGTGGACGGCAAGCAAGGTGCTTTATGATATCAGGGACAAGCTTTTTGCGCATATACAAAAGCTGAGCCTCAGGTATTATGCGAACACCCGCGCAGGAGAAATTATTTCAAGGGTCATCAATGATGTCGAGCAGACGAAGGAATTCGTCATCATCGGATTGATGAATGTATGGCTTGACGTGATGACGATTTTTATCGCCATCGCCATTATGATGACGATGGACGTGAAGCTGACGCTTATTTCGATCGTGCTGTTTCCGCTTTACGGACTGTCTGTTAAATTCTTCTACGGCAGGCTCAGAAAGCTGACGAGAGAACGTTCCCAAGCGCTGGCCGAAGTGCAGGGCCATCTTCATGAAAGGGTTCAGGGAATGCCTGTCATCAGGAGTTTTGCGATCGAGGATTATGAACAAAAGCAATTTGATCACGAGAACGGGAATTTTCTCGGTAAAGCAATCCGCCATACGGCCTGGAATGCCAAAACCTTTGCCGTCGTCAATACGGTTACAGACCTCGCTCCGCTGATCATCATTACGGTTGCAGGTTATCATGTGATTCACGGGAACCTTACTGTAGGAACGATGGTGGCGTTTTTCGGATATATCGAACGCCTCTACAACCCGCTGCGCCGCCTGATCAATTCCTCGACAACATTGACGCAGTCGATCGCATCAATGGACAGGCTGTTTGAATTTATTGATGAACCGTATGATTTAAAAGATAAGCCCAATGCTGTAAAAGCAGAGCGATTAAAAGGGATTGTTGAATTTAAAAACGTTTCCTTTCAATACGAAAAATCGGAGGAAATGATTTTGCAGGATCTTTCTTTGAAAGCCGAACGGGGCGAAACGGTTGCGCTCGTCGGGATGAGCGGAGGCGGCAAATCGACGCTTGTCAGCCTCATTCCGAGATTCTACGATGTCTCAGCCGGAAGCCTGGAGATCGACGGCATCGATGTGCGCGATTATGAGGCGCGAAGCCTTAGAAACCAAATCGGCATGGTTCTCCAGGATACGTTTTTATTCAGCGAATCGGTACGCGAAAACATATCGATCGGGAATCCCGAAGCTTCGATGGAAGACATCATTGAAGCGGCAAAAGCTGCGAATGCCCATGATTTTATTATGGAGCTGCCGCAAGGCTATGATACAAAGGTCGGAGAAAGGGGAGTCAAGCTGTCCGGAGGCCAAAAACAGCGGATATCAATCGCCAGGGTGTTCCTGAAGAACCCGCCGCTCTTAATTTTGGATGAAGCGACGTCAGCGCTTGACCTTGAAAGCGAGCACTATATCCAGGAAGCGATGGAAAAGCTCGCGAAAGACCGGACGACCTTTATCGTTGCTCACAGACTGTCGACGATTACCCACGCTGACAAAATCGTTGTCATCGAAAACGGACGTGTCGCGGAAATCGGCACACATGACGAACTAATGAGCCGCGACGGGCACTATAAGCATTTATTCACCATTCAAAAATTAAACTAAAACCGCAAAAAGCCTGACTTTCGTTTGAAGCTGAACGGATGTCAGGCTTTTTCTTTCCCCGCAAATTTCGTACATATTTCCTATCTCGTTTAAATACAATTTAAAAAATACAAGCTCCGGAGGTGTATAAGTGACAAAAGAAAAATTGCTTGAAGTATCGGATTTATCGATTTCGTTTCAAAAGAAAAAGTCCGAAACCCCGATTGTGCAAGGCGTTTCTTTCGATCTCCATCCCGGAGAAATCATGGGAGTCGTCGGAGAGTCCGGCTGCGGCAAAAGCGTCACCTCTTTGGCTTTAATGGGGCTGAACGCAAACACCCGGACGACGGGCCGGATCAAGTTTCAAAACAAAGACCTTCTCATGCAGTCTGAAAAAGAATGGAGACAGATGCGCGGCAATGACATCGCGATGGTTTTTCAAGAGCCGATGACCTCCCTCAATCCCCTTTTTACAATTGGCGATCAACTAACAGAAGCACTCTCCAGCCATACCAATATTCATAAAAAAGAAGCAAGAAGAAAAGCCGTTCAAATGCTGGATACCGTCGGCCTGCCGAGGACGGACCAGCTGATGAAGCAATATCCCCACGAACTGTCGGGAGGCATGAGGCAGCGGGTCATGATCGCAATGGCATTAATTTGCGAACCGAAACTGCTGATTGCCGATGAACCGACAACAGCTCTCGACGTCACCATCCAGGCTCAGATTCTGTCCCTTTTGAAAAAAATGAATGCCGAATTTAACACAGCCATTCTCCTTATTACCCATGACCTTGGCGTCGTTCACAATACATGTGAACGCGTGATGATCATGTATGCCGGGCGGATCGTTGAAGAAGGCGGTGTCACCGCTGTTTTTGACAGCCCGAAACACCCCTATACAAAAGGCTTGTTCGCCTCTATTCCGGCATTCACAGGCAAATCCGAGCGTCTGTCTTCGATTGAGGGGCAGGTGCCGAAACCGGGGTCGATAAAAAAAGGCTGTATGTTTGCGCCGAGGTGCCCTCATAAACGCGAACGCTGCGTAGAGGAGGAGCCTGGATTGAACAGGCTGGCGGATGACCATGCTGTAAGCTGCTTTCTCTACGAAGAGGAAGGTGCTTTCACATGAATCATGAACTGCTGAACGTCCAAGAGCTGAAAACGTATTACCGCGTGTCCCGCAAGAAAATCGTCAAAGCGGTCGATGATGTTACACTGTCAGTCAAAAAAGGCGAAATCGTAGGGATCGTCGGGGAATCCGGCTGCGGAAAATCAACCTTGGGAAAATCGATACTGCGGCTGACCGAACCGACTTCTGGAAAGGTGACGTTTCTCGGGCGGGAGATGACCGGCCTTGATGCAAAACAGCTTCGCAACATGAGAAGGCATATACAAATGATTTTTCAAGATCCGTACGCTTCATTGAATCCGCGCATGAAAATAAAAGATATTTTGGAGGAACCGCTGATCGTTCATAAACTCGGAACGAAGGCGGAAAGGAGAGAAGTCGTTCGCTCGATGCTTGAAATTGTCGGTCTTGATGCTTCATACGGCGACCGATATGCACACCAATTCAGCGGCGGCCAGAGGCAAAGGATCGGTATTGCAAAAGCGCTGATCACAAAGCCGAAATTAATCATTGCCGATGAGCCTGTTTCCGCGCTTGATGTATCCGTTCAGGCGCAGATCTTAAATCTGCTGTCTGATCTGCAGGAGGCATTCAATTTAACGTTTCTGTTTATTTCGCATGATCTCGGGGTCGTCCGCTATATCAGCGACAGGGTAGCCGTGATGTATTTCGGAAAGATTGTCGAGATGGCGGACGCCGACTCTTTATTTAGAGAACCGAAACACCCCTATACAGAAACACTGTTAGCGGCAGTACCCGTCATCGGCAAAGGAGAGGCGGTTCATACGGCGCCGGATATTGCCGCGCCCCGCATGAGTGAAAAGGGCTGTCCTTTTTACAGCCGATGCATGAAGCGGGCGGACGTCTGCCTTGAAGCGGAGCCGCTTCTTGAAGAGACTGCGGACGGGCATTATGCTGCATGCCATTTTACCAATAAGGAGGCTGTACGATGAAAAAGAAAAGCTGGCTGATCTGTTTGGGAATGATTCTGTCTGTTTCCGCTTTTTTAATGGGATGCTCCGGTAACGAAAGCGGAAAGAACGACGGAGGGACGAACGGCGGAAAAGATACGCTGATCATCGGCAGAGGAGGTGATTCGACATCGCTTGATCCGATCACAACGACAGAAGGCGAAGCGTTTAAAGTGACGATCAATATGTTTGAGACCTTGCTGAATTACGGGGAACAAGACACAACGCTGAAGGAAGGCCTCGCGGTGAAATGGGACGCTTCAGATGACGGTTTGACCTACACATTGGAGCTGAGAAAAGGCGTGAAATTCCATGATGGAACGGATTTTAATGCAGAAGCCGTCAAATACAATTTTGAGCGGTGGATGAACGGGGATGAAGAAAAATTTCCTTACTACGGCATGTTCGGAGGCTATAAGAAAGATGAGGGGCACGTCATCAAAGACATAAAAGTTCTCGACGACCATAAGATTCAGTTCATTTTAAAACGCCCGCAAGCGCCGTTTTTAAAGAACCTTGCCATGACTTCTTTCGGGATTGCAAGTCCTGCCGCCATTGAAAAATACGGCGAAAAATTCAGGGAGCACCCCGTCGGCACTGGCCCTTACAAATTTGTCGAATGGAAGCCGAACGACCGGATCGTCCTTGAGAAAAATGAAGACTATTGGGATCAAGGCAAACCGAAATTGCAGAAGATCATTTTCAGAGCCATTCCTGAAAACTCAGCCCGCTTAAATGCATTGAAGACGGGCGAAATCGACCTAATGGATGGCGTCAATCCGTCTGATATCGAAAGCATCAAAGCAGACGCCAATCTGAAAATATTTGAAAGGCCTTCAATGAACGTCGGGTATCTCGGAATGACAACGACGAGAAAGCCATTTGACAATAAGCTGGTCCGCCAGGCGCTGAACCATGCTGTCGATAAACAGGCGATTATCGACTCCTTCTACGGAGGTCTCGCTGAATCTGCCAAAAACCCGCTCCCTCCTTCGCTTGAAGGGTACAACGATCAGATAAAGGAATATCCGTATGATTTAAAAAAGGCAAAAGAACTCTTAAAAGAAGCCGGATTCCCGGACGGGTTTAAAATGAAGCTTTGGGCAATGCCTGTTCCGCGGCCGTATATGCCGGACGGTATGAAAATAGCCGAAGTGATACAATCAAGCTTCGAAAAAATCGGCGTCAAAGCGGAAATCGTCACTTACGACTGGGCGACGTATTTGGATAAGGTGAGCAAAGGAGAAGCTGACGCGTTTTTGATGGGCTGGACCGGAGACAATGGAGATCCGGACAATTTCATTTATACGCTGCTTGATAAAGATAATATCGGCGGTAACAACTATACGTACTTCAGCAATGACGAGCTTCATGACATCTTAATCGAAGCGCAGTCAGACCCTGACCAAAAGAAGAGAAATAAACTGTATCAAGATGCGCAGGAGCTCCTCCATGAAGAATCGCCTTGGGTTCCGCTTGTCCATTCCACGCCGATTTTGGCCGGTTCAAAAGATATCGAAGGATATGCTCCGCATCCGACAGGGAGTGAAGTATTGTCCAGCGTAGAGTTTAAATAGGTGGTGACAGCCATTGCTTGCGTACTGTTTAAAACGGACGGCTATGCTGATCCCCGTTCTCATCGGCATGACACTGGTCGTTTTTTCGATCATCCGCTTTATTCCCGGCAACCCCGCCCAGGTTATTCTCGGTCAGAGGGCGACAAAGGAAGCGGTGCAGCAGCTGACCGTCCAGCTCGGCCTTGATCAGCCGTGGTATGTGCAATACGCCAGATATATCGGGGATTTGCTGAAAGGGGATCTCGGGACATCAATCCGCACGGGAGCGGCGATTACGCAAGAAATAAAGCCGTATTTGTTCGCCACTCTCGAGCTTGCTTTTTTCGCGATGCTGATCGCAGTGTTTGTCGGCGTGAATGCCGGAATCATCAGCGCGTGGTTTAAGAATTCGGTATTCGACTATATTGCGATGCTGGTTGCTTTAATCGGCGTGTCGATGCCGATTTTTTGGCTCGGTCTGATGGGCCAGTGGTTCTTTTCGATCGAGCTCGGCTGGCTGCCGACAACGGGAAGGGAGAATGTCAGAAATCCGGTCGAAGCCTTTACCTACATTCATACACTGGACACCCTTTTGCACGGAAGATTTGATCAGTTTGCAGAAACCATCCGCCATTTAATTTTGCCGGGAACCGCTCTTGCCACCATTCCCGCCGCGATCATTGCGAGAATTACGAGAGCCAGCATGATAGAGGTGCTGCAGTCCGATTATATCCGCACGGCAAAAGCAAAAGGCGTGCATATGTTTTTCGTCATCTATAAGCACGGTTTAAAAAATGCATTCATTCCGGTATTGACCGTCATCGGCCTGCAAACCGGACTGTTACTGGGCGGCGCAATTTTAACAGAGACTATTTTTGCCTGGCCCGGCATCGGCCGGTACATTTATGATGCGATCAGCTACCGCGACTACCCGGTTATCCAATCGGGCATCCTCGTGATCGCCTTCATCTTCGTCATGATTAACTTCATTGTTGATCTGCTGTACGCCGTCATCGATCCGAGAATTAAATATTAGGAGGCGGGAAACATGGTTGTGCTTCAAAATGAACAGCAGAGGGAGGACGTGAAGGTGCGTTCGCCTTTGGCGGAACATATTCGGCGGTTTTTTGAGCATAAATTGGCTGCCGCCGGCACGATTCTAGTCGCGCTGTTTATCCTGCTAGCCATCTTCGCGCCGCTCATCGCACCATACGGAATAAACGACCAGTCACTGTCAGACAGGCTCGCCGCTCCGTCTGCGGAACACCTTTTTGGCACGGATGACTTTGGCAGGGATATTTTCTCTAGGGTGCTTTACGGCGCAAGGCTGTCTTTATGGGTCGGCTTTTTCTCCTGTTTGGCATCGGCCTTGGCGGGGACGCTGCTAGGGCTGATCGCCGGTTTTTACGGCAGATGGGCTGATGCATTGATTTCACGGCTGTTTGATATCATGCTCGCGTTTCCGAGCATTCTGCTGGCGATCGCCATTGTAGCGATTCTGGGGCCTTCTCTTGAAAATGCCCTGATTGCCATCGCCATCATCAACGTTCCGACGTTTGGCAGGCTCGTTCGTTCAAAAGTGCTCAGCATCAGGCAGGAGGAGTATATCTTATCAGCGCGTGCTGTCGGGATGTCCAATATAAGGCTGATGTTTAAACACATTCTCCCCAACAGCATGGCCCCGGTTATCGTTCAAGCGACGCTGAATATTGGAACCGCGATTATAGAAGCGGCCGCGCTCGGATTTTTAGGGTTGGGGGCGCAGGCGCCGAACCCCGAGTGGGGAAAAATGCTTGCGGATGCCAGGCCTTACTTGGCGCAGGCTCCATGGACATTGTTTTTTCCGGGATTTGCGATCATGCTGACCGTTCTCGGCTTTAATCTGATGGGAGACGGCCTGCGCGACACCCTTGATCCGAAAATGAAGGAAGGAAAATAAAAAACCGGTTAACATATTCGTTAACCGGTTTATTCTTCCTCAACTTCAAGCTCGCTGTCTTTTTTGTGGTACGTCTGAAAGCTTGAGAGCAAGGTTTCCAAATGCTCAAGCTGTTCTCGGTATTCTACAGTGCTCGCCATAATGGTCAGCATATTGTAGTCCAACAGTTCTTCTTTTAATTTGTCCTGGTTTTTCAGGAATGATTCGGTCAAGTGCTGTTTGTACACGTCTCCTTCTTCGTGCAGGTCGACGTGATCCTGCGTTTTGATCCTGCCGACGAATCTCATTAAAATTCGTTCGTGCCAATGGAGGAGATAATCGAGCTCTTCGACCAGCGTTTCTTGAAATTCTTCAGGCATGTGATAAAACTCGTTTTCAAGCCGGTGCAGCTTTTTCAGGGCATCAAGCGCACGGTTGGATGCAATGATCGCCTGTCTGAACAGCACGAGCTTTCGCTGTTTTACATATGTGGAACGTTTTAAATAGCTTCTTTCTTCTTTGTAGAGCAAGTAAAGGTGGTCAACCTTCATCATTTTTTCTTTCAGTTTTTCAATGTCTTCTTTCAGCATGGAATGTTCCGTTGTCTTCCGCGTCAACAATCTGATCCATTTAATGACTTCATCTGTATTTTCAACAATATGGCTGACGAGCTTCGTTTCATATTTAGGCGGCAGAAAAATCAGGTTGACCAAGAACGCAGACAACACGCCCAAAATAACCGTTCCGGTTCTCACCAAAGCAAACCATAAAAAGTTGTCGCCGGAGCTCTCCAGTATGGCAATAACGGTGACAAGAGCGATCGAAATCGTGTTCTCGATCTTCAGCTTCAAGTTGATCGTAATGACGATTACCGCCGTCAATCCGATGATGATCGGACTGGGTTCAAAAATAAGTCCAAAAATAATGGCTGTGGCTGCTCCGATAATGTTCGCCTGCACTTGATCGACAATCGTCAAAAATGAACGATAGATCGAAGGCTGGATCGCGAAGATAGCCGCGATTCCCGCGAAGACAGGAGTCGGAAGGCCGAGCCAAGACGCGAGGTAAAGCGCAAGCGTAATGGCAATGCCTGTTTTGAAAATACGGGCACCAAGTTTCATTAGGCTGTACTTGCATCCCTTTCTATAATAAAATTCGTTCTTTACAGAAAATGAATTGTAGTGAACATTCCCTCTCTGTTAATTTGCCAAACAATAAAGTAATATACAGCGATCTTCCGAAATATTCAACCCATTTTTAAGAAAAAACAAATCATTGACAAAAAAGAAAAACAAGCCGGCGGAAAGTGCCTGTTCACCGCGCTTTCAAAGTGCTCCGCATTTGATAAAAAAGAGAGCGGATCCGCTCTCTTTTTACATGCGCTGTTTCAATTGTTTAAATGAGTCATCCACGGCTTTGAGCGTATCTTTAATGTCCTCTTCCGTGTGCGCGGTGGTGATAAACCATGCTTCATATTTTGAAGGCGCAAGATTGATTCCGCGCTCAAGCATCAGTTTGAAAAAGGCCGCGAACATGTCTCCGTCCGTATTTTCGGCTTGCTCATAGTTTTCGACTTTTTCGTTCGTGAAGTATACGGTGAGCGCGCCTTTTAGACGGTTGACAGTGATGTCGATGCCGTGGGTCTCGGCATGTGCCAGGATGCCTTCTTCAAGCATGGCGCCGAGGCGGTCAAGTTTTTCGTATGTGCCTTTTTCTTTCAGCACTTCAAGGCAGGCGATGCCAGAGAGGATGGAAGCCGGATTCCCCGCCATCGTGCCCGCTTGATAAGCAGGTCCGAGCGGTGCGACTTGTTCCATAATCTCTTTTCTGCCTCCGTAGGCGCCGATCGGCAGGCCGCCGCCGATGATTTTGCCGAGCGCCGTCAAATCAGGTTTGACGCCAAGAAGATCCTGGGCGCCGCCGTACATAAAGCGGAAAGCGGTAATGACTTCATCGTAGATGACCAGGGCTCCCGCCTTATGTGTCAGTTCATTGACCTGCTCGAGGAATCCGCTCTTCGGTTCGACGATCCCGAAGTTTCCGACAATCGGTTCAACGAGGACTGCCGCAATATCGTTCCCCCATTTATCGAGCGCTTCTTTATAGCTGTCGATATCATTGAAAGGAACGGTAATCACCTCGTTGGCGATGCTTTTTGGAACCCCGGCGGAATCAGGCGTGCCGAGCGTTGACGGTCCTGAACCGGCCGCCACCAGCACAAGATCGGAATGGCCGTGGTAGCAGCCGGCGAACTTGATGATTTTCGTTCTGCCTGTATAGGCCCGGGCGACGCGAATCGTCGTCATCACAGCTTCCGTTCCCGAATTGACGAATCTCACTTTATCCAAGGCAGGAATCGCTTCCTTAAGCATCTTGGCAAATGTCACTTCATGCTTTGTCGGCGTACCGTAAAGCACCCCGTTCTCAGCAGCTGTTTGAATCGCTTTCGTGATATGCGGGTGGGCGTGGCCCGTAATAATCGGTCCGTACGCGGCAAGGTAGTCTATGTATTTGTTGCCGTCCACATCCCAAAAATAAGCGCCGCTTCCCCTTTCCATCGCGACGGGAGAACCTCCGCCGACCGCTTTGTAAGACCTTGAGGGGCTGTTGACGCCTCCGACTATATGTTGAAGAGCTTCTTCATGAAGCTTTTCAGATTGAGTATGCTGCATAATATCCTCCTCATTTTTGCACCTTTATCTATTTCTATATTTTCTATATTGTAACACGAGGCGGACAGAGCGCAAAAAAGAAGCCGCCGAACATTTGAACAAGAGGGCGCTGTTTTTTATAATGGGGGAAAGCAAGCGATTAAACATAACAGGAGGCAAAACAATGACTGTTGAAATTGGACAAAAGGTGCCTGATATTGAACTGCTGGGCGATCACGGAGAAAAAGTAAAGCTGTCGGATTTTGAAGGAAAGTATGTCGTGCTCTATTTTTACCCGAAAGATATGACGCCGGGATGCACAACGGAAGCGTGCGATTTCAGAGACCGTCATGAAAGCTTTGCGGAACTTGATGCCGTCATTATCGGAGTCAGCCCCGACGATCAGGCAAGGCATGAAAAATTCAAGCAAAAACACGATCTGCCGTTTCTGCTGCTCGTCGATGATGAACACAAGCTCGCTGAAAGCTTTGACGTATGGAAGCTGAAGAAGAATTTCGGCAAGGAATACATGGGTGTCGAACGGTCGACATTCCTGATTGATAAAGAAGGCCGCCTTGTGAAAGAGTGGCGGAAAGTAAAGGTAAAAGACCATGTCGCAGAAGCGCTTCAAGCAGTAAAAGAAATCGCGGAAGCATAAAGCTCGCTGGGGAGGCCGGACTGTATTTTAGTTTGGTCTCTTTTTACGCTCATATTCGCCTGTCTGATCGGCCATGCTGATCATAGCGGCATTTTTCGCCTTAAAAATAGCTTTTTCACAGGGATTGGAATTGACAAAGATTCTGATCAGGAGTTACACTAATTATAAACGTTATAATGTAAGAATTTTTTTTAGAAGAGAGGTGCATGACGATGGCTGAACATAACCTGAAAGAAGCGTTGGAAGCGTTGAAGGAAACCGGGGTGCGAATTACTCCTCAACGTCATGCCATTCTGGAATTTCTCGTGAATTCTATGTCTCATCCAACTGCAGATGATATATATAAAGCTCTGGAAGGGAAATTTCCAAACATGAGCGTAGCAACGGTCTACAACAATTTGCGGGTTTTTAAGGAATCAGGGCTCGTTAAGGAATTAACGTACGGAGATTCCTCCAGCCGGTTTGACTTCGTGACTTCCGAGCATTATCACGCAATTTGCGAACGCTGCGGGAAAATCGTCGACTTTCATTATCCCGGCCTCGACGAAGTGGAGCAGCTTGCTTCACATGTGACAGGATTTAAAGTCAGTCACCATAGACTGGAGATATACGGTTTATGTCAGGAATGCGACAAAAAAGAAAGCCATTAAAAAGAGCTGGCCGCTTTTTTAACGGTCAGCTTATTTTTGTTGCAGCATTTACTGAGACTTTCGATTATACGATTCGTTAAACTCTTTTCCTTCGAGGTTTTTGTCCAATGTCAAAGGCTCCCTGCAATGCATGCACATATCAACCCGGCCTAAAATCTTGGTCGGTTTTTCACAGTTTGGACAGACGACTTGAACCGCTTTCGTTGAAAGCATGCCGATCCAAAAATAAACCGCTGTGCTCAACAAGATAGACAATACCCCCAAGATCATAAACACCGACATCAAGAGGACCGAGGACCTAAAAAAGACCCCGACATACATAATAATGAAGCCTATAAATACAAGGCTCAACGCAAACGTTCTGATTTTGTTGATTTTACTAGAGTATTTGGCCATATCCATCCCCCTGTCTCTAATATAGCATATCAAAGATGTGTTATTCTTTAATTAAAACGAATCAATTGGAAAATTTCTATAGAGAGTTTTGGGGAAATTGATTATAATAATTCAATGTGTTTTCAAAATAAAGGAGTTTTTATTGGCTCGTAGAAATAGGTAGAAACAAGAGAGAAGCTTTTATGCAACGTATTTACATCGTATTGGAGGAATGGTGATGGAAAATCTTCTCCGTCCGATTTACCAAGAAAGAGCAAGCCGCCCTGACACACTCGCTGTCATGCTGATTGAGAGGAGAAATCAAACTTCATCTGCAACAGATAATTTTGATGCGGCATTGTTGATTATCGTTAATAAGGCTGAAGACCCTGTATTCGTGAAGCATTATGATTTCGACGGAAAAACGGCTTCTCTTCATATTATTTCTGTTGAACAGCTTCAGGAATGGATTCTGCTTGGAACAAACAGGAGAATCATAGACTGGGTTCTCAATGGAAAGGTGCTTTTCGACCGAAACGAATTTATCGCCAAGCTGATTGAGCAGCTCAATACATTTCCGTTTTCAGAAAGAAAACTAAAAATCGGACTTGAATACGGGAAATTAATCAGAAGATATATAGAAGGAAAATCGTTTTTTGAGGACGGTCAATTTTTGGATGCCTACAATTCCATCGTACACGCCCTCCACCATTTGGCCAGAATCGAAGTGATCGATAAGGGGTTTCACCCTGAAGTTACGGTATGGAACCAAGTCCGCCACATGGAACCTCAGGTTTATAAATTGTATAAGGAATTAATTGAAAGCAATGAAAGCTTGCAAAAACGGCTGGAGTTATTATTCCTCGCAAGCGATTTTCTCATTCATTCAAAAGCCGAAATAGGGGCTGCCTATATTCTCAATGTCATGGATGAAAAATCGGTTTGGCAATTTGCCGAACTTCTTAAACATCCGGATCTCAAGTATTTCACGACAGACCTGGGAGTTATACTGGAGTTCTTGGCTGAAAAGGATTTAGTCGGAGTAAAGCCGATAGAGACAAAGGGCCAAAAGATTTTTCACCGAGGATATTTTATTAAAAAAGTGTTGACACTAATTTATAACGGTGATATATTATTAAGCGTCGCTGTTAGCGGAACGGTTTTTGAACAGAAAGCAGCAGCGACGAAAAATCAAAAAAACATTTGACACTTCTCGTTGAAAATGTTATACTAATAAAGTCGCTTCGGACAGAAGCGGAAATGATCTTTGAAAACTAAACAAGACAAAACGCACCTGTTAATTCATTAAATAAATCGCACATGCGAATGTGCGTAGTCAGGGGCCTGCACGATGCAGGCCATGCAGATGTTGTCACAGAATGTGACGAACTTAATCTGCTCTCCATTACTTCATGGAGAGTTTGATCCTGGCTCAGGACGAACGCTGGCGGCGTGCCTAATACATGCAAGTCGAGCGGACCGACGGGAGCTTGCTCCCTTAGGTCAGCGGCGGACGGGTGAGTAACACGTGGGTAACCTGCCTGTAAGACTGGGATAACTCCGGGAAACCGGGGCTAATACCGGATGCTTGATTGAACCGCATGGTTCAATCATAAAAGGTGGCTTTTAGCTACCACTTACAGATGGACCCGCGGCGCATTAGCTAGTTGGTGAGGTAACGGCTCACCAAGGCGACGATGCGTAGCCGACCTGAGAGGGTGATCGGCCACACTGGGACTGAGACACGGCCCAGACTCCTACGGGAGGCAGCAGTAGGGAATCTTCCGCAATGGACGAAAGTCTGACGGAGCAACGCCGCGTGAGTGATGAAGGTTTTCGGATCGTAAAACTCTGTTGTTAGGGAAGAACAAGTACCGTTCGAATAGGGCGGCACCTTGACGGTACCTAACCAGAAAGCCACGGCTAACTACGTGCCAGCAGCCGCGGTAATACGTAGGTGGCAAGCGTTGTCCGGAATTATTGGGCGTAAAGCGCGCGCAGGCGGTTTCTTAAGTCTGATGTGAAAGCCCCCGGCTCAACCGGGGAGGGTCATTGGAAACTGGGGAACTTGAGTGCAGAAGAGGAGAGTGGAATTCCACGTGTAGCGGTGAAATGCGTAGAGATGTGGAGGAACACCAGTGGCGAAGGCGACTCTCTGGTCTGTAACTGACGCTGAGGCGCGAAAGCGTGGGGAGCGAACAGGATTAGATACCCTGGTAGTCCACGCCGTAAACGATGAGTGCTAAGTGTTAGAGGGTTTCCGCCCTTTAGTGCTGCAGCAAACGCATTAAGCACTCCGCCTGGGGAGTACGGTCGCAAGACTGAAACTCAAAGGAATTGACGGGGGCCCGCACAAGCGGTGGAGCATGTGGTTTAATTCGAAGCAACGCGAAGAACCTTACCAGGTCTTGACATCCTCTGACAACCCTAGAGATAGGGCTTCCCCTTCGGGGGCAGAGTGACAGGTGGTGCATGGTTGTCGTCAGCTCGTGTCGTGAGATGTTGGGTTAAGTCCCGCAACGAGCGCAACCCTTGATCTTAGTTGCCAGCATTCAGTTGGGCACTCTAAGGTGACTGCCGGTGACAAACCGGAGGAAGGTGGGGATGACGTCAAATCATCATGCCCCTTATGACCTGGGCTACACACGTGCTACAATGGGCAGAACAAAGGGCAGCGAAGCCGCGAGGCTAAGCCAATCCCACAAATCTGTTCTCAGTTCGGATCGCAGTCTGCAACTCGACTGCGTGAAGCTGGAATCGCTAGTAATCGCGGATCAGCATGCCGCGGTGAATACGTTCCCGGGCCTTGTACACACCGCCCGTCACACCACGAGAGTTTGTAACACCCGAAGTCGGTGAGGTAACCTTTTGGAGCCAGCCGCCTAAGGTGGGACAGATGATTGGGGTGAAGTCGTAACAAGGTAGCCGTATCGGAAGGTGCGGCTGGATCACCTCCTTTCTAAGGATATTATACGGAATATAAGACCTTGCGGTCTTATAGACAGGTGCGTTTGGATCTTGTTTAGTTTTGAAGGATCATTCCTTCAGACATAGGAGCACCTGCTAAATGCGCCACATCCTGTGGCAACGCATGTGTTAGCACCTCCTGTGCGTTGTTCTTTGAAAACTAGATAACGAAAGTAGACATCACATTCAATTAGTAATGCAAGATATCACGTAGTGATTCTTTTTAACGGTTAAGTTAGAAAGGGCGCACGGTGGATGCCTTGGCACTAGGAGCCGATGAAGGACGGGACGAACACCGATATGCTTCGGGGAGCTGTAAGCAAGCTTTGATCCGGAGATTTCCGAATGGGGAAACCCACTGCTCGTAATGGAGCAGTATCCATATCTGAATTCATAGGATATGAGAAGGCAGACCCGGGGAACTGAAACATCTAAGTACCCGGAGGAAGAGAAAGCAAATGCGATTCCCTGAGTAGCGGCGAGCGAAACGGGAACAGCCCAAACCAAGAGGCTTGCCTCTTGGGGTTGTAGGACACTCTGTACGGAGTTGCAAAAGAACGAGGTAGATGAAGAGGTCTGGAAAGGCCCGCCATAGGAGGTAACAGCCCTGTAGTCAAAACTTCGTTCTCTCCTGAGTGGATCCTGAGTACGGCGGAACACGTGAAATTCCGTCGGAATCCGGGAGGACCATCTCCCAAGGCTAAATACTCCCTAGTGACCGATAGTGAACCAGTACCGTGAGGGAAAGGTGAAAAGCACCCCGGAAGGGGAGTGAAAGAGATCCTGAAACCGTGTGCCTACAAGTAGTCAGAGCCCGTTAACGGGTGATGGCGTGCCTTTTGTAGAATGAACCGGCGAGTTACGATCCCGTGCAAGGTTAAGTTTGAAAAGACGGAGCCGCAGCGAAAGCGAGTCTGAATAGGGCGCATGAGTACGTGGTCGTAGACCCGAAACCAGGTGATCTACCCATGTCCAGGGTGAAGTTCAGGTAACACTGAATGGAGGCCCGAACCCACGCACGTTGAAAAGTGCGGGGATGAGGTGTGGGTAGGGGTGAAATGCCAATCGAACCTGGAGATAGCTGGTTCTCTCCGAAATAGCTTTAGGGCTAGCCTCAAGGTAAGAGTCTTGGAGGTAGAGCACTGATTGGACTAGGGGCCCCTACCGGGTTACCGAATTCAGTCAAACTCCGAATGCCAAAGACTTATCCTTGGGAGTCAGACTGCGAGTGATAAGATCCGTAGTCGAAAGGGAAACAGCCCAGACCGCCAGCTAAGGTCCCAAAGTATACGTTAAGTGGAAAAGGATGTGGAGTTGCTTAGACAACCAGGATGTTGGCTTAGAAGCAGCCACCATTTAAAGAGTGCGTAATAGCTCACTGGTCGAGTGACTCTGCGCCGAAAATGTACCGGGGCTAAACGTATCACCGAAGCTGCGGACTGTTCTTGCGAACAGTGGTAGGAGAGCGTTCTAAGGGCTGTGAAGCGAGACCGGAAGGACTCGTGGAGCGCTTAGAAGTGAGAATGCCGGTATGAGTAGCGAAAGAGGGGTGAGAATCCCCTCCACCGAATGCCTAAGGTTTCCTGAGGAAGGCTCGTCCGCTCAGGGTTAGTCGGGACCTAAGCCGAGGCCGAAAGGCGTAGGCGATGGACAACAGGTTGATATTCCTGTACCACCTCCTCACCATTTGAGCAATGGGGGGACGCAGGAGGATAGGGCAAGCGCGGTATTGGATATCCGCGTCCAAGCAGTTAGGCTGGGAAATAGGCAAATCCGTTTCCCGTAAGGCTGAGCTGTGATGGCGAGCGAAATATAGTAGCGAAGTTCCTGATTCCACACTGCCAAGAAAAGCCTCTAGCGAGGTGAGAGGTGCCCGTACCGCAAACCGACACAGGTAGGCGAGGAGAGAATCCTAAGGTGATCGAGAGAACTCTCGTTAAGGAACTCGGCAAAATGACCCCGTAACTTCGGGAGAAGGGGTGCTCTGTTAGGGTGCAAGCCCGAGAGAGCCGCAGTGAATAGGCCCAGGCGACTGTTTAGCAAAAACACAGGTCTCTGCGAAGCCGTAAGGCGAAGTATAGGGGCTGACGCCTGCCCGGTGCTGGAAGGTTAAGAGGAGCGCTTAGCGTAAGCGAAGGTGCGAATTGAAGCCCCAGTAAACGGCGGCCGTAACTATAACGGTCCTAAGGTAGCGAAATTCCTTGTCGGGTAAGTTCCGACCCGCACGAAAGGCGCAACGATCTGGGCACTGTCTCAACGAGAGACTCGGTGAAATTATAGTACCTGTGAAGATGCAGGTTACCCGCGACAGGACGGAAAGACCCCGTGGAGCTTTACTGCAGCCTGATATTGAATGTTGGTACAGCTTGTACAGGATAGGTAGGAGCCTTGGAAACCGGAGCGCCAGCTTCGGTGGAGGCATCGGTGGGATACTACCCTGGCTGTATTGACCTTCTAACCCGCTGCCCTTATCGGGCAGGGAGACAGTGTCAGGTGGGCAGTTTGACTGGGGCGGTCGCCTCCTAAAAGGTAACGGAGGCGCCCAAAGGTTCCCTCAGAATGGTTGGAAATCATTCGCAGAGTGTAAAGGCACAAGGGAGCTTGACTGCGAGACCTACAAGTCGAGCAGGGACGAAAGTCGGGCTTAGTGATCCGGTGGTTCCGCATGGAAGGGCCATCGCTCAACGGATAAAAGCTACCCCGGGGATAACAGGCTTATCTCCCCCAAGAGTCCACATCGACGGGGAGGTTTGGCACCTCGATGTCGGCTCATCGCATCCTGGGGCTGTAGTCGGTCCCAAGGGTTGGGCTGTTCGCCCATTAAAGCGGTACGCGAGCTGGGTTCAGAACGTCGTGAGACAGTTCGGTCCCTATCCGTCGCGGGCGCAGGAAATTTGAGAGGAGCTGTCCTTAGTACGAGAGGACCGGGATGGACGCACCGCTGGTGTACCAGTTGTTCTGCCAAGGGCATCGCTGGGTAGCTATGTGCGGACGGGATAAGTGCTGAAAGCATCTAAGCATGAAGCCCCCCTCAAGATGAGATTTCCCATTCCTATAAGGAAGTAAGATCCCTGAAAGATGATCAGGTTGATAGGTCTGAGGTGGAAGTGTGGCCACACATGGAGCTGACAGATACTAATCGATCGAGGACTTAACCTAATAAAATAAGTGAACGCTGGCTAAATACGCCACATCGTGTGGCAACGCCTGCATGACCCACATCCTGTGGGCCTCGTCTGCCCGTTATCTAGTTTTGAGAGAATAATTTCTCAAAAAATGCACTTGCATTTTTTCAAATACATAGTATAATGATCTTTGTCACTAAATTGTCTGGTGATGATGGCGAAGAGGTCACACCCGTTCCCATGCCGAACACGGAAGTTAAGCTCTTCAGCGCCGATGGTAGTTGGGGGCTTCCCCCTGCGAGAGTAGGACATCGCCAGGCAGGCATTATTCCGCAGTAGCTCAGTGGTAGAGCTATCGGCTGTTAACCGATCGGTCGCAGGTTCGAATCCTGCCTGCGGAGCCATTTATTGGAGAGCTGTCCGAGTGGTCGAAGGAGCACGATTGGAAATCGTGTAGGCGGCCAACGCCGTCTCAAGGGTTCGAATCCCTTGCTCTCCGCCACTTTAAATACATCTGGCCCGTTGGTCAAGTGGTTAAGACACCGCCCTTTCACGGCGGTAACACGGGTTCGAATCCCGTACGGGTCACCATTCTTTTTTGGACAGCACGCTGAAAAGTATCAGGTTTACACCAAAGCTTTTTAAAGGAAGGCATGCTAAGATCGCAACGTCCTGCTGCAACGCATGCACTTGTAGGTCCTGTACTTCGGAGGATTAGCTCAGCTGGGAGAGCATCTGCCTTACAAGCAGAGGGTCGGCGGTTCGATCCCGTCATCCTCCACCATTTCTATGAAAATCATATTATCGCGGGGTGGAGCAGTTCGGTAGCTCGTCGGGCTCATAACCCGAAGGTCGCAGGTTCAAATCCTGCCCCCGCAACCAAATTACTCATTAATGGTCCGGTAGTTCAGTTGGTTAGAATGCCTGCCTGTCACGCAGGAGGTCGCGGGTTCGAGTCCCGTCCGGACCGCCATTTAAATAGAGGCTCGGTAGCTCAGTTGGTAGAGCAACGGACTGAAAATCCGTGTGTCGGCGGTTCGATTCCGTCCCGAGCCACCATTTGCCGGTCTAGCTCAATTGGTAGAGCAACTGACTTGTAATCAGTAGGTTGGGGGTTCAAGTCCTCTGGCCGGCACTGTTTTGGAGGGGTAGCGAAGTGGCTAAACGCGGCGGACTGTAAATCCGCTCCCTCAGGGTTCGGCGGTTCGAATCCGTCCCCCTCCACCATGTTTTTAGGGGCATAGTTTAACGGTAGAACAGAGGTCTCCAAAACCTCCGGTGTGGGTTCGATTCCTACTGCCCCTGCCAATTTTAATTCACAATTTATGGCGGTTGTGGCGAAGTGGTTAACGCACCAGATTGTGGCTCTGGCACTCGTGGGTTCGATTCCCATCAATCGCCCTTAATATTGGGCTATAGCCAAGCGGTAAGGCAACGGACTTTGACTCCGTCATGCGCTGGTTCGAATCCAGCTAGCCCAGTTTTCATCTTTCTTTATCATCCTGCATATGATAAGATGAATATTAGTTAAAATGCGGAAGTAGTTCAGTGGTAGAACACCACCTTGCCAAGGTGGGGGTCGCGGGTTCGAATCCCGTCTTCCGCTCCAATTCTTAAATGATGGCGGCATAGCCAAGTGGTAAGGCAGAGGTCTGCAAAACCTTTATCCCCGGTTCGAATCCGGGTGTCGCCTTATTTCCCGTGCCGGGGTGGTGGAATTGGCAGACACACAGGACTTAAAATCCTGCGGTAGGTGACTACCGTGCCGGTTCAAGTCCGGCCCTCGGCACCATTGATCACACACATGCCGGTGTGGCGGAATTGGCAGACGCGCACGACTCAAAATGCGGTTTACCATTCCGATGACATAAACGCTAATATGACGGGCGATCTACGATTTGTAGGTCGCTCTTTTTGCGTTATATGCGTAAGATTCCGTTGTTTTGTCGCCGACGAATAAAATTCGGAGGTGCAGCGATGGCGCGGCGGTCAAATAAGTTAGTAACCGATCAAGCATCGGACAAGCCCGAAATTGAATTGACGGATTTTGAAACGGCTTTTAATTCGTTTATCCGCGAATGTAAGCTGAAAAATTTATCGAAACACACCGTTAAGTATTATCGCGATGAATTACTCGCATTTCGTACGATGCTTGAACGGCAGGGAATTTCGACAAAACCCGGTGATATCACGCTGAAAATTATTAAGGAAAACGTTATAGTCTACATGATGGAAACGTTAAATCGAAAGGAAACTTCGATCAATACGCGACTGCGGGCGATTCGGGCGTTCTTTAATTTCCTCGAAAAAGATCGTCAAATATACGAAAATCCAGTACGGGAACTTTCGCTCTTGAAGCAGAAGAAGGAAGTTGTAGAAACGTTCTCACGCGACCAATTAAAGGACTTACTGAGACAGCCGGACTTAGGGACGTTTACTGGTTTTCGCGATTATACGATCATGCTCTTACTTATTGAAACCGGTGTGCGGGTACGGGAGTTGACGGATATTTGCGTTAAGGATATTCGGTGGGAAGATTCGCAAATAAGGATCGATGGGAAGGGATATAAAGAGCGCCTTGTACCGATACAAGCGACGATGAAATGCCAGTTAAGGAAGTATGTACAAATACGCGGAGACGTACCGAACGAGGCTTTGTTCGTTACGATAGATAATACTCCGTTGACAATTCGCCAGGTACAAAACCGTTTAAGAAAGTATGGACGAAAGGCAAATATTAAAAACGTTAGATGCTCGCCTCATACTTTCCGACACACCTTTGCGAAAATGTCCGTTCAAAATGGAGCCGATGTTTTTGCGCTTCAGGCAGTTTTAGGGCATACGAGCTTAGATATGGTTCGGAATTACGTTAATTTATTCAGCAGTGATGTCATGGATGCTCACAAGAAATTCAGCCACGTAGAGAAATTGTTTTAACCTCGTCTTTTTAGGCGAGGTTATTTTTTTGTTTAAAAAGCCGTCCGATCCGAGAAGTTTATGTGCAACTTATAAT
Source organism: Bacillus sp. GM2 (assembly GCF_056155945.1). Classification (NCBI taxonomy): domain Bacteria; kingdom Bacillati; phylum Bacillota; class Bacilli; order Caryophanales; family Bacillaceae; genus Bacillus; species Bacillus sp. GM2. The sequence goes on along the minus strand of NZ_JBRKSZ010000008.1, from coordinate 387 downwards.
GAACACATAATTTTTTTGAAATTGATGTCCCAATAATAAAGATTGACTACGTGTTTTATAAGTGAAGGCAGAAGAAATTTCGAATTTATTGTGCGGTTTTGATAAGTCGCGGGTATTATTTCGTGAAGGAGGTCATGAAGAATGGCAAACGAACTTGATAAGTTCCGATACGAACAGTTAGACGATAGCACAGCAGAATTTCTTCGCATCAAGGAGTCTAAAATGCGTGAGATCGTCGGGAAAGCATATACGGATTTAGGCCGGGAGTTAAAGGAAGCCCAAGAAAGGTTATCCAACCATAATAAATACAAAGGAGCGTTTGAAAAGTGGCTTCATCATATTGGTATGAATCGTGAACAGGCTAACCGATTGATCCGAAGATTCGAT